>NZ_JAVRDU010000001.1:2055000-2740000 GCF_031846015.1 Novosphingobium sp. MMS21-SN21R
GAACGACCATTCCGAAACGCCCGGAAGACGCTGACCGGAGATGTCGCAGTTCGCTGGGCTGAGCGCGCCGGGCGTGCCAGCGGCACCGGGGACCTGCGCGCCCGTCGCCACCGTACCGCCTGACAGTTCAGGCGGACACGGCGCGTCCACGAACTTGCGATAGGTAGCATCGGTATAGGCGCCGTTGACATAAGCGTTGAAGCGCTCGGTCGGACGGATCGAGAAGTCAGCCTCGACGCCCTGCGAACGCACCGCCCCGGCGTTTGCCAGATAGCCGCGCAGCACGCCGAACTGACCGTTGTTCACATTGGCCTGATAGTCCTTGATGTCAGTGCGGAAGATCGAGAGGTTCAGGATCGCACCGAGATCGCGGAATTCAGTCTTGAGGCCAGCCTCATAGTGACGCACCGACTCCGGCTTGACCGTTGCCGCCGCAAGGATCGGGTTGTTCGCGGTGTCGGTCGGCACGCCATTCTGGTTGATGCCGCCCGACTTGAAGGTCTTGGCATAAGTCGCATAGAACAGAATTCCCGGCGACACCTTGTAGCTCGCGGTGAAGTCGTAGCTGAAGTTCCAGTCGCTGAACGTCGGTGCGATTTCCTGCGGCGTGAAGATGCCAAGCTGCGCAGTTTTGGTCGAGCTTGATGGGCTGCTGAGAAGGACTTCAGTGCCTGCCGCGGTAAATACGCGCCGCTGGTAGAAGCCATCCTTCTTGTCGTAGTTGACGCGCAGGCCCGGCTGAAGAGTCAGTTCCGGCGTCACCTTCCAGCTTGCCTGCCCATAGAGCGCAACGCTGGTGTTCTTGAGATACTGGGTGTTCAGCGCGGTCAAGCCGTTGAGCACGTTAGAATTGTAGAGGCTGTTGCTAGGAGCGAGATTCCACTTGGTAGAAGCGCTGCCATGGGACTCTGTGCCCTGCGTATCGATCCGCTGGTGGAAACCGAAAGCCCCCACCACAAAATCGAATGCGTCGGCGCTGTAGTTATAACGCAATTCCTGGGAATATTGGTCCTGCTGCGATGGATTCTGCGACTTTGCGACGATGGAAAGGCCAGTGAAGTCGCGGTCGTTCTGCGGCTTCCAGTCCCAGAAGCGCCAAGCCGTGACCGAGGTCAGAGTTCCGGCACCCAGGTCCCACTTAACCTTGAGCGACGCGCCGCCGATCTTGTTACCTGCTTGCAACGGCGAATCAAGATCGGTGAGACGATCGAACGGATTGGTACTGGGGACGGCATAACCCTGTGCGGCAGAGAGTGCCGCGAACTGGCGATTGAGAGCGCGCTGAGTCGTACCGGTGCGGACATAGACTGAACCGCAGCACACCGCGTCCTGCTCGCTGTAATCGCCTGCAAGCGTGATGCTCAGTGCCTCGCTCGGTTTGAACAGGATTTGCCCGCGCAAGCCGAGATTGTCCTGGCTCTGGATCCACTGGTTGGTTGTGACATTGTAGATCGTGCCCCGGCGGTTGGTCGAGGAGACAGCAAGGCGCGCTGCCAGAGTGTCGGTGATCGGGCCGGAAATCGCGGCCTTTGCCTGCACGTAATTGAGGTTGCCAACACTGACCTCGGCCTTGCCTTCGAAATCGAAGGTCGGCTGGTTGGTCGTGATGTTGATCGCCCCTGCCGTCGTGTTCTTGCCGTAGAGCGTGCCCTGAGGTCCGCGCAGAACTTCGATCTGTTTGACGTCAAGGAAGTCGAACGTGGCCGATGCGACGCGGGCATTGTAAACATCATCGATGTAGATGCCGACGCCCTGCTCGATGCCGTCGTTGGTAAGGCCGAACGGTACACCCAGGCCACGAATGTTCACAGCGGTGTTTCGCGGGTTCGAGGAGTAGAACTGCAGGGTTGGCGTCAGTTGTTGCAAGCGGCCCACGTTGAAGCTGCCGGTGCTGTCGATGTGCTCTCCGCCAATGACTGAAATGGCGAGCGGGACATCTTGTGCGGTTTCCTGGCGGCGACGTGCCGTCACGACGATTTCACCGCTATCGCTTGCGCCGGTGCCGACCGATGTGGTCTGCGCATCGGCTGGAGCCGTTTCAGCAGGGACGGTGGCGGGAGCCTCGGCAGCGTAGACGCCATGCGAGACCAAGGCGAGAGGCGCAGCCCCCGCCGCGAGAAGGACGCGGAAGTTCATCGTAGGACCTCATGGGTGTTCCCGAACGATGCCTCCGGTGATCCGGTCAGCGGTACGGTGGTTTTTGCTCTTTTTTTGAAAGTCGCGGTGAACGATCAGTTCGGCTTGAGCCGTCGCTTCTCGGTCACGTCAATCTGTACAACCCGCCCCTCATGGACGGTGAGTGAGACATTTCCATAACGCAGACCGGTCAAGGCCTCGCGTACGCTGGCAATGCTGTCCTCGATCTGGCGCTCGCCATCCTGACCAGAAGTTCCCTGATCCGGGTTGGCGATGCGAGTGCTCGATGGTTCGGTCATCGCAGTCTGGATCCTGTTACTGCGCCGGGAGGCTCGCGATTGCTTGTGCACGAAGCCCAGCCCCCGGGCTGTCTGTCCGGCGATTCGTCCGCCGTTGAACGCCTTATATACTCCACCAATTCAATAGACATTAAAGAAGGGCTGTCCCGGCCTCAAATTCTTCTTTCAGCTCAAACGATGGGGCCGATCAAGGCATGCGCGTACCCGACCAGCCATGGTCGCGCAACTAAACTCTACCAATAAAATAGACAATGTCCGTGCGACGGAATGCACTCTGCCGGAGACAAACCGCCCCCAAACGCAAAAACGGGAGCGGCTGGCGCTCCCGTTTCAAAAAATAGCAATTTTCCTCTGTGGTCGGTACCCGCCGCTATCCTGCCGTGCGTCGGGAAGAAACGACAAGCCGCAATTGCGGCCGCAACCGCTCTGTCATTTCACTTTCAACGACGCCGGTATCCAGCGACGCCCGAAGACAATCGACCGCCATTGCCAGGTGAAGAGCCGCCATGGCCTGACCATGGCTATCGAGCGCATCCAGTGCTTCAGAGAGCGTGCAGACCACATCCTCGATAGGTTTTACAGATGCTCGCATGGCGACAGCGGTTCCCTCGTCAAATTGCCGATAAAATCGGTAAAGCAAAGGTCGCATTATGTGCTGTGCGACCGAACCGCAGTTGGTAGCGACGAATTTGGCAAGCCAAAGCGAAGAATCCACCGCTTATGAGGAAATCAGCACCATGTCAGCGGGACAAGATGGCTCCGCCTCGGCAAAATACTTACACACCTTATAGTTAGCAGAACGTAGGCACTTGACCCGGTGTGCAGAAACACCCGCCACTGACCCGGCAAAGCGAATCCGATATGGATCGACCGTCCGCAAAGCCGGAAGGTGTGGACTGTGGGAGCCTGCGGGCCATCACCTGCCTTGACGAAAAATGTGATGATTCGCACATTTCAACCAATATGGGGGAGGTCGAAATGATCCATGCTGCATCCTGCGGTCGGCTGCAGGCCGGGTGATGTCCATCAATGATTAAACTTCCGAACCCGAACAATCCGCATCAGATCGGGAGATCGTAAAAGTCAGTTGCAGCGTTCCATCGCTTCCTTTGCCAACCTTGCAAGAACAGGGAAGGCTTCTGCACGATCCTTGGCACTGGCCGATGCGGCAGTGCCACGCAGATAACGTCCCTTGATCCCATGGAAGATCGCGGCGAGACGAAAGAAGTTGAACGCCATGTAAAAATCCCATGACGCGATCTCCTCGCGGCCCGTCCGACGGCAGTAGGCGGCGACGTAGTCCGCTTCGCTCGGGATGTTGAGGGCATTCAGGTCCGCGCCTTCGAGACCTGCCACGATGCTTGGCGGCATGTGATACATCATTGCATGGTAGGCAAAATCCGCCAACGGATGCCCCAGCGTCGACAGTTCCCAGTCAAGCACCGCAATCACGCGCGGCTCGGTAGGGTGAAAGATCATGTTGTCGCAGCGGAAATCGCCATGGACAACGCTGGTCTCGTCGCCCTCGGGAATGGCAGTGGGCAGCCATTCGACCAGCGCATCCATGTTGGCATCGCGGCCCGCCAGATCGTCCTCAAGATACTGCTTCGACCAGCGCCCGACCTGGCGTGCGAAGTAGTTGCCGGGCCTTCCGTAATCACCAAGGCCCACCGCTTCCGGATCAATCGAATGAAGCTGCGCTATCGCGGCATTCATCGCGTCAAAGTAGGCGGGGCGGTCCTCGCTGCTGACGTCAGGAAATGTCGCGTCCCAGAAGATGCGGCCTTCGACCATTTCCATGACATAGAACCAGCTGCCGATGACCGCTTCATCGGTGCACAGCCCGTAAACAAGCGCCACCGGAAAGCCTGCCGAACCCAGCGCCGTCAGCACTTTCGCCTCGCGCTCGACCGCGTGGGCTCCCTTGAGCACCGGCCCCGGCGGCTTGCGCCGCAGGACGTAATTGCGGGCGGGAGTGACCAGCTTGTATGTCGGGTTCGACTGCCCGCCCTTGAACTGCTCGACCGCCAGCGGCCCTGCAAAGCCATCGACATGCTGGCCCATCCACAATGCGAGCGCAGCTTCGTCGAAGCTGTAGCCCTCCCTCACCGCGGTCGTACCGGCGTTGGCGTCCTGAGCTACCGTGCTCATGCCTGCGAATGCCGCCAGTCGCGGCGGATCTTCTTGGCAAGGCTCCACTTGTGGACCTCGGTCGGGCCATCATAGATGCGGAAGGCGCGGACTTCGCGGAACATCTGCTCGACGATAGTGTCGCTCGTCACGCCCGATCCGCCCATGACCTGCACACATTTATCGGCCACACGCATCAGCGCTTCGGACACGGCGACCTTGGCCATCGAGCTTTCCACCGTACCGAGCGAGCCAGTATCGAGAACGCCCGCACACCAGTCGATCATCAGTTCGCATTGCTTCAGGTCGATCATGTTTTCCGCGAGCATGAAGCCCACGCCTTCGTGCTCGATCAACTGCTTGCCGAATGCCATGCGCTTGCACGCGTAATCGGTGGCGATTTCCTGCGCGCGGATGCAGCCGCCAAGCCAGCGCATGCAGTGCGACAGCCGCGCAGGCGACAGACGCACCTGAGCATACTTGAAGCCCTCCCCCGGCTCGCCCAGCATCTGGTCAGCTGAAACGCGCAAGTTTTCGATGGCGATGGTCGAGTGGCCGCCCGGCATGTTGCTGTCGATGGTGTTCGGCACGCGCTCGATGCGGATGGCCGGATCGGGCAGGTCAACCAGGAACATGCACGCTCCGCCCTGCTCATCCTTGGCCATGACGATGCCGACCTTGGCACCCTTGGCCCCGGTGATGAAAGCCTTGCGCCCGTTGATCACCCAGTGGTTGCCATCGCGCTTGCAGGTGGTCTGCATCATCATCGGATCGGACCCGGCACCGCCATCTTCGGCAGGCTCGGTCATCAGAAACGCCGAGCGCGATTCACCCGAGACAAGCTGCTTGAGGAAGCGTTCCTTAAGATGCGGGCTGCCGACTTTGCCGAGCAGGTACATATTGCCTTCGTCTGGCGCTTGTGTGTTGCACGCCAGCATGCCGAGCGGCGACAGGCCCGAGCGGATCAGCACTACCGCCGTCTCGCGCTGGCTCAGATGGCGGCCATCCGGAAGGATGTGCGGCGTCAGCACACCTGCTTCGCGCGCCAGAACGCGCATTTCCTGCACCATCTCATCCAGCGGCGCGCCGTGATCATCGCGGCGCGGATCGCTCTCGTATGGGATGACGACCTCGCGCACGAACTTCTCCACCCGATCCGCAATCTCCAGCGCGGCGTCCATGCCAATGCCATCGGCCATCTGTACTCTCCTGTAGTGCGGGATCGGTTGTTCGAATTGCACTGCGGAGGATGGACGGTCGCGCCAACTGGCACAACATGCAGGTTCGGGTGCCCGGGCCCTATCGCGGCTTGTAGAAATCGCGGAAGGAAGCGGGCGCACCGCATTCATGTATCGCGGTTTCGACGTGGCGCTTGCGCTCGGCCACCAGCGAGGCCGACGTCAGCGCGAACTGGCGCTCATATCCCACTTCCGCTGCGGTAAATGGTTGCGTGCCCGGCAGCACACTTTCACCGCCGATGCCGAACACCATGAAGTTGAGCATGTCGGCCAGTTGCTGGTTGTCGCTCAACCGGCTCTTTGCGATATTCGGCAAGCGCAGAAGGTAAGACCGTGTGGCGGGCGTGCACATCATGTAGCCTACCCGCCCGCGCAGTTCCGGCAGTTTCGCCGGGGCCGAGATGCCCTGCACCCCATGGCACCCTGCGCAATGCTCGACATAATCGGCGCGCGCGAGGTCGGGATCGGTCATGGCAGCAAGACCGTGGGCAATCGTTTCGGCGCGCGGATCGGTCTTGGCTGCAAGCGTCGGCGCAAGCGCCGCCAGCGCTGCTACCAGACCAGCAAGAACGATCCGCCGCATCGCGACCTCGTCAGGCCGCACCGATCATGATCGCGGTGGAGCAGTGGTATTCCATGCTGCTCGTGCCGAAACACCAGATCACGTTGTTGTTGAGTTGCGGCAAATAGACCTGCGTCTCACGGTCGGTGTTGTCACAACCGCACTGGCCGCACGCGGGTTTGCCGCAGCAATCACGATAAGCGATCATATAGGCCTTGCCATCATCGGGATTGATGCATGACCCTACCCATGAGACCGGCGAAGGCTCAGCCCCTGCCGGGCAGGAGTGGATACCGCCGCCACAGCAAGTGCAGAGCGCCCCGTCGATGGCGCAATACCGCCAGTAATCGCACTTGGTGTCATCCTTGGTCTGCGCATTGCGGGCGAACGATGTCTTGGCTTCTGGCGAGCGATCCGGTTTTGCGGCAGCAGCGCGGCTGACGGGCAGCACAGGGAAGATCGGCGCGGCCACCAGCGCAATGCCGAGCCTCGAGATGATGCTCCGGCGAGACGTACGCCCGGCAAAGCGCCGGAGCAGCTTTTCGCCAATCGCGTCGGGATTGAAAGTTTTCATGGAATGCCCCCTTTTCACGATTACCCGGTGCTCAGGCGGCCTGAACCTTGAGCTTCGAAATGTAGTCCTGCACCGTCGCGATACCCATTTCATGCGCGATCACGAGGCTTTCCAGATGTTCGCGGCTATTGACGAGGCCCTTCGAGAGGATGGTCCCCTCGGCATCGAGCAAGACCGCATACGGCAGCTTGCCAACTTCGTAGGCCTGGCCGACTTCCGGTCCGTTGATGAATCGATAGGCCTCAAGCCCGTGCTGCGCGATCATCCCGCGCTGCGCAGTCGCATGATCGTCACCCACGAAGGTCAGCTCGACACGCTCGTCGTGCGCGAAGGACCGCGCGGCAGGGATGAGCCCCTTGCACAGCGGACATGTTGCCGAAACAAACATCAGCAACCGCAGTGGGACAGACTTCGCAGGACCACCGACGATTACGTCCTTGCCATCGAGCGTACGCGCCGGGACAGCTGGCCCCTTTCCGGCTACCGCCGGACCACCGCTCGTCGTCAACGCCCCGGCCGGAGCCACACGCATATGCAACACGCCAACCTGCCGTGCAAGCGCGAGCAGCGTCAGCACCAACCCCAGGATGACCAGCCAGGAAATCACCTGACTGACAATCAGTGCGGTCATCATAGCGAATTCCTTTCCTGCGCTGCAAGCGGGCCCGAAGCCAGCGCGGCCAGAGTGTTGACGAGCAGTGTCAGCAGATAGAGCGCGGTACCTCCCGCCAGCGCGATCAGCCATTCGGCGGTCATGAACGCGGGTAAAGCGACAGTGGCAGGGACAAGCAGCAACGCCAGTGCAATGTTCCGCAAGACCAGTGTGCGGCTGAGCGGCTGGCGCAGTTCGGACCTACCGCAGCCGCAATCGATATGAGCCCTTCCGCGCCCAATGTTCACCGCCATGGCCACGGCGAAGGCCAGAAGAAGGGCGATTGCGGGAATTGCGGCAAGCATCAGCCCGGCCAGCAAGCCAGCGCCGATAGCCAGTTCGGCAACAGGCAAGGCCGCAGCGAAGGGCGCCACCAGTGGACCGGGAAGAAGGCGGTAATTGGCGACGACACCCGGAAAAATCCGTCGGCTGCGAAGCTTGGCGATTCCCGCTGTCAGGAAAACCAGGCCTACCCCGGTCGCGCCGATCCCGCCCGTAACGCTCATTGCGGTTTGGACAAGCTCAGTCACATCGGCTCCATCACGGTGATGTGGCCGCCGCCGGCGTCCTTGATCGTGTGTTTTATATCACCGGTTTTCGAATCGATGATCCAAGCGTCGTTCTTGTAGCTGTTGACCATGATCGTCGCCGCATCGTCCTGCGTGATCTCGATGTTGCTGACCTTTTCCTCCAGCGGGAAGCGCTTGACGACCTTCTTCGCCGCCAGATCGATGCCCCAGATTTCCTCGGCACCTTCCTTGTGCGACCAATATTCGCCCTTATGCATTAGCACCCAGAGCATGCCCGAGGGTCGGTGCAAGGCCATCACCTGCCCGCCGCCGGGATACCATGCAATATCGAGCGGCTTGGTGTCGGCTGTGCGAAGCCCCGCGGCCTGCTGGATCGAAAATGGTTCGCTGACGGTGGGCTTCGCACCGATCGTGGCGATGCGGACAAGCCCGGTATAGCTCAGCAGTACCGCCTGCTTTTTCTTGCGGTCATAAGCGAAGTTCGACCAGATCGGGTCTGCCGCCGCATCAAAGAAGGGTTCGGTGCGGGTTATATCCTGCGCCGCCCCCTTGATGGCGACCGTCGCCATCGTACCGTCAGCGCAGAGAGCAGAGAACCCGACGCCGGGGTTGGGAATAAGGCTGGCACAACCGGGCAACTCAATCGATCGCACGAATTTGCGTTTTACCAGGTCGATGACGTTGACCGACGAGGCTGGATCGAAGTTGTAATCGTAAGCCGTCTTGCCGTCGTCGGTCAGAACGAAATTTGTCTTGAGGCCGCCGATAACCAGCCTGCCCGGCGTCGGAATCTCACTGACAAGCTTAAGCGTCTTTGAATCGTAGATCGACACGATGTCTTGTCGGGTGCCGCGATTGCCTTTCGACCAGATGGTCTCGGCAACATAATAAGCCTTGCCTGCCGGGTCGATTGCCATGTCCGAATCACGGCTGGTTGCGATCATGCCGACCATTTTACCCGTCCCAGCATCGAATATGCTGGAACCGGCGGACCCCCAGCCTCCGCGCACATAGAACCAGGCCGACGTGGGTGGTGCGAGGGTGTTGACCGTGGCTTCCTCGGCTTCAGGCACCACGCTCTCGGCACTTGCCGGGGAAACCAATGCGACCGCCAGCGCGGCACCATAACCCATACCAGCCAATTTGCCGCGCACCAGCATCACCAAGGCCCCTTTGCTTGAACGACCGAAGTCTTGACGGTCGTCCAGATTAGGTCAAGTTCCTTTTCGCACCTGCGAAAATTAGCTTGAGGACCACCCGTCAGGTACGGTCTGCAAGTCCGGCAATCTCACGCGAAGTGATCGTCTTGGCAAGCTGAACCAGCGCGTGGGTTGCAATGGCAGTGAACGCCCGCATCCGGCTTGCCCAAGGCTTTTCATAGCCCAGAAATGGAGTCGCACCCTCCATCGATGCACTGATGTAGATGGCGACCGATCGGACTTCGTCCTCGCTCAACGCCGGGTTCAACTCGGCGACATACTCCGCGATAATGTCATGCACGCGCTGGTAGAACACCCGAACCCTGTCACCGACGAAATCGTTGTGGTTGGCCAGCGCCCAAAGCTCGGTAAACAGGCGTGTGGTCCGCTTTCCCGCGATGTCGTCAAGGCACAACACGACGATGAGCCGGAGCCGCTCTTCGGCATCGAGACCTGGCTGACGCACGGTGCGTTCGAGCAACTTGTCATAATTGCCGATGATGTCGTCCAGAAGCGTCTGGATCAGCAGTTCCTTTTTGGGGAAATGGTAACTGACGTTGCCGACTTTCATCCCGCATTCGGCGGCGATGCGCCTGATGGTGAAGGCCCCTGCCCCTTCATCGATCAGGACGCGCAAAGCGGCCCGGATGATGGCGTCGACCGTTTCCGTCCCGCGAACATATGTTCCGGGGCGCGGCGCAGAGGGCAGATCGCTTTCAACGGTGTCCGGACGGGCGGCCATGGCCATGCGCATAACATCAGATTTTCACGCGCGCCAATGGCAAAGCGCTGGAACGGTTGTCGCTGCCCAACAAGGCGCTTGACCATACCTGTATGGCTGTCCAGTTTCCCGGCTTGGCCGGGTGCCGTGCATTTGTGCGCGTGTTCGCGGTACGGAATTATCCAAGGAATCAGATTGATGAGCGTTTCCCTCACCGTGAACGGTCGCAAGCGCGTGATTGATGCCGAGGCGGACAAGCCGCTGCTTTGGGTGCTTCGCGAAGATCTCGACATGCCGGGGACCAAGTTCGGCTGCGGTGCCGGCCTGTGCGGAGCCTGCACCGTACACCTCGATGGCGAGGCAGTCCGGTCGTGTCAGACGCCGATTGCGGACGCCGCCGGGAAGGCCGTCACGACGATCGAAGGCATCGGCACCAGCGACATCGGCAAGCGAGTTACGGCGGCGTGGACTGCACTGGATGTGCCGCAATGCGGTTATTGCCAGGCCGGTCAGATCATGTCGGCAACGGCGCTGCTGAAGCAGAATTCCAAACCCAGCGCGGATGAAATCGATGGGTGGATGAGCGGCAACATCTGCCGCTGTTCCACATATTTGCGTATTCGTGCCGCAATCCGGCAGGCAGCCGGGCTTCCGGTGGAGACGGCGTCCACAGGCACTCCGGATCAGGAGCAGGCGGCATGAGCCAGTCCGTCCTCCTCAACCGCCGATCGTTCATGGCCGCTTCACTGGCAGGCGGAGCCGTACTGACGTTCGACGCCTCCGTCGTGCTGGCTGCGGCAGGCACAGCTCCCCCCGAAGTCCTCAACGCTTTCGTGCGGATCAACGCGGACAATACAGTAACCATCGGCGCAAAGAATCCCGAGATTGGCCAAGGCATCAAGGTCATGTTGCCGATGCTGATCGCCGAGGAACTGGACCTCGCATGGGAGCAGGTGCGGATCGAGCAGACCGATGCCGACGAAACGCGCTTCGGCCCGCAAGTGGCCGGTGGCAGCACTGCAACACCGCGCAACTGGCTGCCGATGCGGCAGGTCGGCGCGGCAGCGCGAGCGATGCTTGTCGCGGCGGCGGCAAAGCAGTGGGGCGTCGATGCGGCTACGTTGACCACGGCAAAAGGCGCGGTGCTGCACAAGGCTAGCGGAAAGAGCCTGACGTATACCTCGCTCGCCAAGGCAGCTGCCTCCGAAGCCACACCCGATCTTGCCAAGGTCCCGCTCAAGGACCCGGCGACATTCACGATCATCGGTCAGTCAAAGCCCGGCATCGACGTTCCAAAGATCGTCAAGGGCGAGCCACTGTTCGGTATAGACACACGGCTTCCGGGCATGGTCCACGCCGCCGTCGTCAAATGCCCCGCGCACGGCGGAACCGTCGCGTCGTTTGACGACGCAGCAGTCAAGGCGATCCCCGGCGTGCTTGCAGTCGTTCCCGTAAACAGTGGCTTTGTCGCCGAAGGCAAAGCCGACACGGTGCTGATTATCGCCGACAGTTGGTGGAAGGCGAGCAAAGCCCGCGAAAAGCTGGCCGTGAAGTGGGACGACAGCGCTGTTAACGGCTTTTCGACCGCCAAGTATGAGGCCGATGCCGCAGCACTGATCTCGAGCGCTCCGCAAGGCAGCCTGTTCAAGGCGGGCAATGCCGACGCAGCGCTTGCCAGCGCGGCCACAGTGGTCAAGGCAGACTACGACTACCCCTTCCTCGCACATGCCACGCTGGAACCACAGAATTGCACCGCGCTGTTCCAGGACGGCAAGCTGGAAATCTGGGCCCCGAGCCAGGCGCCGGCCGGAGGCCGCGCTGACACCGCGAAGTTCTGCGGGCTCACGCCCGAGGCGCTGACGATCCACATGACGCGGATTGGCGGCGGCTTCGGGCGACGGCTGATGAACGATTACATGGTCATTGCCGGACAAGCGGCGAAGGCTCTGCCGGGCAAGCCGGTGAAGGTGCTGTTCGACCGCACCGATGATTTCCGCCACGATTTCTACCGCCCGGCCGGCTGGCACCGTTTCACGGCAGGGTTGGACGCGAGCGGCGCGCTCGTCGCGCTCAAGAATCACTTCGTAACGTTCGGCAAGGACGGCAAGCCGTTGCGGGCAGCGCAGATGACGCCTGCCGAATTCCCGGTGCCGGTCGTCGCCAACGTCGATCTTGGCGTGAGCTACATGGCAACCAATCTCGCCACGGGCTGGCTGCGCGCCCCCAGTTCGAATGCGATGGCATTCGTGTTTCAGTCATTCCTCGACGAGGTCGCCGAGGCGGCTGGACTGGATCTGCCCGAGCTGATGCGCCGCACGCTTGGCGCGCCGCGTGAGGTCCCGGGCGAGCGCGTGGCCTTTCACACAGGCCGCGCACGCGGCGTGATAGATGCCGTTTGCAAGATGGCAGGTTGGACGGGGCGCCAGAAGGGGCGCGGCTTCGGCTTCTATTTCAGCCACTTGGGCTACTTTGCTGAGGTCGTGGATGTGACCGTGACAAACGGCGCGGTGAAAGTCGACAAGGTGTGGATGGCGGGCGACGTGGGGTCGCAGATCATCAACCCGATCAACGCGCTGCACCAATCGCAAGGCGCGGCGATCGAAGGGCTTGGACAGGCAATGCTAGGGCAGAAACTCGTGCAGGAAGCTGGCGCGATCACGGCCGAAAACTTCGGCGACTTTGCGCTGATGCGGATCGACGCGGTGCCGCGCGAAATCACTGTGGAATTCGTGAAGACCGATTTCCCGCCAACTGGTCTTGGTGAACCGGCGCTTCCTCCGGTCATTCCGGCATTGGCCAACGCAATTTATGCCGCCACCGGAAAGCGGCATCGCCGTCTGCCGCTGGAGATGCTATAGCGCGCAGCGCATGGTCGCCACTACTCCCGTCGAGATCCTGCGCTTCCTCGCTGCACGCAGCGCAGAAGGTGTGGAATGCACTGTCGTCACGCTCGTCGGAATCGAGGGCGGGTCGTCGCGCGCAATAGGCGCACAGATGGCTGTTGCCACCGATGGCCGCCGGATCGGATCGTTTTCCGGTGGCTGCATCGAGGAGGCCGTCGCCACCGAAGCGCTGGAAACGCTGGAGGAAGGCTGGGGCCGCGTCGTCCGCTATGGCATCGGCTCGCCGTACATCGACATTCGTCTGCCCTGTGGTGGCGGGATCGATTTGCTGTTCACGCCCAAGCCAGATTCGCAGGCCATCGCATCGGCACTCGCCGCACTTGATGCCCGCACTCCTGCCGCACTGTTGATCGGTTGCGACACGGTTGCGGAATCGCAGGATTCAGCTGCGAGCGCCTGGAATGGCACGGCCTTGACCCTGGTCTACCAGCCCGCCCTGCAAGTCCATGCGTTCGGACAAGGCGAGGATCTGTCTGCCTTTGCACGCCTTGCCGCTGCCTTTGGCGCACAAGTCCATGCTCTCACGCCGGACCAGCCAACCTGCACGTTGCTTGAGCAATACGGCATATCCTGCACGCACTTGTCGACACGAAATGCCCTTCCCGTCATCGCCAGCGACCCGTGGAGCGCGGTACTGTTCCTGTTCCATGGCCGCGACTGGGAGGAACACCTTCTACCGCAAGCGCTTGGCCTCCCCGGCTTCTACCACGGTGCAATCGGCAGCAGGCGAACCCACACCGCACGATTGGCAGCACTTGAAGCCGCAGGCGTACCCCTTGCACGGATCAAGGCATTGCGCGGGCACATTGGCCTGATCCCGGCCACGCGCGACCCGGCGACCCTTGCACTTTCCATCCTTGGCGAGATTGTCGCGGACTATAATGCCCTCGCGCACTGGACGTATTGGACCGGCGAAGCATTGACGACGAAAAATTCCGCATGACGGCCCTGCTTCTGCTCGCTGCAGGCCGGGGCACGCGCTTCGGAGGCGACAAGCTGGCAGCGCCCCTTGACGGTAGATCCCTCGCCCAGCACGCCGCAAACAACCTGGCAGCCTTGCCGTTCACCCGGCGGATCGCAGTGTGTTCGGTCCAAACGCCCGCCTTGCCCGGCTTCGAGCGCGTCCTGCTTGATCCTTCAGGCGCGCCCCTCTCCCGCTCGATCAGCCTTGGCATCGCCGCGTTGAAAGGCGAACAAGCGGTTCTGATCGCTCTGGCTGACATGCCGCTCGTTCCGCCATCCCACTTTGCAGCGCTAATCGCCCACTTCCGTGGCGACCGAACGGGCACGCGCGTCGGCAATCTGATCATGGTTCCGGCCATCTTTGGCGCTGCGCATTTTCAGGCGCTGACCGCGCTTTCCGGCGACAAGGGCGCTGGTGCCATGTTGCGCGACGCCCCGGCAGTGGAGCTCGAACCGTCGCTCGCGCTCGATGTCGACACGCCAGAGGACCTGCACCGTGCCTCGGCTTTGCTTCAGGGTCGGTAAGCGCGCTCCACATGGCCTTCGAGGTCGCTTTGGTAGAAGTAGACCGGTCTCAGCCTACCAGACGCGTAGAATTCGGCCTGATCGTTGAAATGGGGGGAATTTTCGCGGCCACTGGCGCCCCCAGAAGAAACCGCAATCGCCTTTACGCGCGGGCCGAATTCGGCAACAGCCACGAAACTGTTGCCACTGGTTCCATACCACCGCTTCGTGCCCGGATATTGCCGCGCACCGAACGAGGCAAGTGAACCCCAGCGAGCCGAAGCGAATACGACCGGCAGGCTCGGTTTGGCGTCGCTAAATGGCTGAACGATATCAGCCGTAGTGCGCTGGTAGCGGTTGACCTCGCCCCATGGAACGCGCCAGCTGCCCCAGTCCTTGTCCATCCGGGCCAAGGCGCTGCGCAACGCCTGCATGCGGGCGTCGGGCGAGGTCTTGCGCATCTCGTCAAACACATTGGCGTGGCTCGGCATCGCAGCGCGAACGGCCACCTCAAGTTCATCGCCCCAGTAGTTCGCAAGGCTCATCGCCTCGGAACTGGCAGACCAGCGACGGTCCCAGCCCTTTAGCAGCGCGACCGGCCCTGCCAGCACATCACCTGAAGGCGGAACAGGAAGGCCCGGAATCAGGTCCTCGAATAGGGGCAAGTGCGGATCGTAAGCCAAGGCGTGGAGTGATTCGACAGTCAGGCCTTTCGTCTTGCCCAGCAGTTCGGTTGCGTGGTCTCCACGGGGATTAGCCCCTACCCGGTCGAAAGTTACCGCGTAGTCCTGAGGCTTCAGCGTCCCCACACCCGCCGCACGCCACGGCGCATCGTTGGAGTTGTAAATCCACCCTGACGCTGGATTAACAACCTTGGGTGTTTCGGCGAGCGTGTAAAGCCCGTTCCAGTCCGCTGCCGGATCGCTGCCTTCGACCGGCTCACGATAGTCGAAGCGCGCGTCCCTGCGCGGGGCAAACTGCGGCATCAGCAGCGCGATATTGCCATCTGCGTCGGCATAAAGGGTGTTGTTGGAAGAGTTAGCGTTCAGCGCAGCCGTCTTGAGATATTCAGCTTGCGAAGTCGCTTTCGTTCGCAACCACGATTGGCTCAGCGCCGCAATCGGGCGGTGCATCAGCGAAACAGTCACCCAGTTTGCGCGTCCGCCCTCGCCGCGCACAACCGGACCGTGATGCGAGGCGTAAGTCGTGAACGTGCGGCTGCCGAGCGTCCCGTCTGGCTTGCGGAAGTGCAAGACGACGTTGCGTTCGGCAAACGGCTTGTGCGCAGTTCCCTTTTTGTAGAACCACTTCTCACCCCTTCGCGAAACCGTCTCCACAAACTCGTCGACATTGTCCGCGCCGCTAGTGGTGTGCATCCAGCCCAGCCGTTCGTTGAAGCCCTGATAAATGAAGAACTGGCCCCAAGTGGACGCGCCGTAGGCGTGAAGTCCCTCCCCGCTTTCCATCCCAAGCTCGGACCGGAAAAACAGCGACGTGTGAGGATTGATCAGCAACATGGCATGGCCATCCGCAGCAAGCTTAGGCGCAATCGCAATGCCGTTTGACCCTCGCGGCTCCCGGTCGCGCCGATCGTCGGCAGCCAGGGCCAGCGCACTAGGCTCGCCGCCATAGAATGCGGCAAGCGGCTTCAACGCGACCTTTTCGATGTCTCCGCCGATGGAACCTTCGGTAAACGATAGGGCCATCCACGGTTCGAACCGCTTGAGCACGCGCGGGTTTTCACCAGGATGCTTGGCCAGGTAATGGTTGAGGCCGCCGGCCCAAGCGTCCATGAGCTTGCGCAGCCATGCAGGCGACGCCGCGTAATCGCGCTTCAGAGCCTCCGGATCGATCCACAAGCGCTGGCGCAAATCCTGCCACAGCGCGTCTTCGCCTTCCGCTTCCGCCGTGCGCCCCAAGGCCATGAGCAGATTTGCCTCTACGCGCGGAAAATCATCCTCTGCCTGCGCATAAATTGCGCCGAATACGGCGTCGGCATCGGTCTTGCCTCGTATATGAGCGATGCCCCAATCGTCGCGCGTGATCGTGACATCGGGCGCGGTTGCGGCCAGAGCAGGACAGGCTCCCGTCGTCAGGACGCAAACCATTAGACTGCGGGAAAGAAGCCAGTTTGTCATGGAGCGATGCTTAGCCCCTTTCCCGCAGCAAGGCGAAAGGATTGAGAGAGCGGGTCCCCTCGCCTTGATGCCGTTTCGCCCGAACTCAATCGAGCGGAATTCCATTCTCGGTAAAGAAGTCGATGACCTCGCCGAGCTGATCTTGAAAATCACGCCAACTTCCTGAGCCATGCGAATCTACCGAAGCATCCGCGTGGGGCGCAGCCGTGGTGGCTGTCTCCAGGCAGGCGTCATCCCAAGACAAGCCGCAGTGCGTGAGCATCCGCCGAATCTGTGCCTCCTGATCGGTGACCAGAAGATCATAGATGACTTCATGGATGCGCCCGGGAAATCGCTGGCGCCAAAACGCCATGATGCGCTGGTACATCAACACGTAGCGTGCCGTGTCCATGATGTCGGTTGACCAGCGGTATTTGGCTGCGTCTGCCGGGACGATGTTTTTAAAATTGTTCCAGACGCTGTCCATCGTCCCGCGCCTGAGGTTGACGATGGTCGCATTGGGCAATGCGGCGACGATCCAGCCTAGATAGAGGAAATTCAGCGGGAAACTGTCGGTAACCCTCTTCCCTTTTGGGGCTGCGACTTGAGCGGCGCAGTTGATATACTCTTCGCCAATCAGCCTTGCTGATCGACCAGCCACCGCCTCGACCGTATCGGCGCCAAGCAATTCGAGCGAGCCGGTCCCCGAGGCCTGCTTGATCGCCAGTGGCAGGGCTTGGAAGGCGCCGCCCGAATGTACCCCCGAATGCGACGACAGAATGCGCTCGACCTGCGAAATGCCCGTGTTCGGCAATCCCAATACGAAAATCGGTGCTTCGCCGATGTTGCTATCCGGTATCAGTGGCAAACTGCGGGCAAAGGCCGAGCGCAAGGCTTCGAACGAGCGCTCATCGGCGGCTAGATCATAAGGAAACTGCTGACGCTGCACGGCATTGCGTCTTGAAAGATGGGAGAATTCTTCGACAAACTTTCCCATACGTCCGGATGCCAGTCCTTCACCTTGCACAGATCTCGCGGCGCCATGATCTTGGGCCTCACGAACACGCTACCTGCGCGGCAGAACATCGTTGCTACGCCAATTGACGCATCGCAGCACAGGACCTGCCGGAACGAGACGTTCGTGCCTTGGTTTATCGCTCGAAGTTGCATGCAACGGCGCGCGCCACCGGCTCGCCAGAACTCGAACCCAAGGATTGTCGGTCGTGATGGACCACTTCTTCACTGCAATCGCCAACAAGGTGTCCGCGATGGCGGGCCGCCCCGCAACGTTCATGGCGGCTTTGGCCATCATCGTCGGCTGGGGATTGAGCGGCCCGCTGTTCCAATGGAGCGATACCTGGCAACTCGTGGTCAACACCGGAACCACGATCATCACGTTCCTGATGGTGTTCCTTATCCAGAACAGCCAGAATCGCGACGCTGCCGCCATGCAGGCCAAGCTGGACGAACTGCTGCGGGCGGTCGACAAGGCGCGTGAAGGCTTCGTCGGCATCGAGCATCTGACCGATGACGAAATCTGCCGGTTGCGGACCGCACTCGAAAAGGAAGTGGGCGGATTGACCGACAAGCAAGCAACCGCCGACGACAGCGTGGAAGCTCTGTTAAGACGGACCTGACGTCAGGCAGCCAGGAGTGAAGCGATGTACCGGATCGAAACCGACAGCTTGGGCGATGTCCACGTTCCTGCTCAGGCATACTGGGGTGCACAAACCCAGCGCAGCATCGAGAACTTCCCGTTCGGGCCTTCCGAGGCGATGCCACTGGGCATCATCCGGGCAATCGCGTTGATCAAGCGCGCCGCAGCGCGCGTCAATTGTCGTCATGGCCTGCCCGACCACATCGCCGAAGCCATAGACCAAGCCGCCACGGAAATTGCTGACGGCGGGCTGGGTGATCAGTTCCCGCTGGTGATCTGGCAGACCGGCAGCGGCACCCAGACCAACATGAACGTCAATGAAGTCATCGCAGGGCGCGCCAACGAATTGCTGACGGGCACGCGGGGCGGGAAAAGCCCCGTCCACCCCAACGATCATGTAAACATGGGGCAGTCGTCCAACGATACGTTCCCGACCGCCCTACATATCGCCGCAGTAGAAGGCCTCAACCGCGACCTGCTTCCCGCTCTCGGGCGGTTGCGCGCCGCTTTGGCGGGGGCTGCACTGGCTTGGGCAAATATCGTCAAGATCGGGCGCACGCATTTGCAGGACGCGACGCCGCTGACCCTCGGCCAAGAGTTCTCGGGCTATGCTCAGCAATTGGAGGACGCAACCGAACGCCTGAAACAGGCCGAAAGTCACTTGCTGCGGCTCGCCCAAGGCGGGACTGCGGTCGGCACCGGCCTCAACGCGCCTCCGGGGTTTGCTGATGACATCGCCAGCGAGATCGCCTCACTCACCGGACGCCCGTTCATCACCGCGCCCAACAAGTTCGAAGCACTCGGCTCCAACGACGCGCTGGTCCAGCTTTCCGGCACATTGAGCACGTTGGCTGTCGCGCTGACCAAGATCGCCAATGACATCCGGCTGCTAGGCTCTGGCCCACGGTCCGGAATTGGCGAGCTTGACCTTCCGGCCAACGAGCCAGGCAGTTCGATCATGCCGGGCAAAGTGAACCCGACCCAGGCCGAGATGCTCACGATGGTTGCAGCGCAAGTGATCGGCAACCATCAGGCGGTGACGATCGGCGGGTTGCAGGGCCATCTTGAACTCAACGTGTTCAAGCCGATGATCGGCGCCGCCATCTTGCGCTCGGTGCATTTGCTTTCGGTCGGCATGACGAGCTTCGCGATCCGCTGCGTGGAAGGTATCGAACCGAACCGCAAGCGCATTGCCGATCTCGTCGAACGGTCTCTGATGCTAGTCACCGCTCTGGCGCCTGAAATCGGCTACGACAATGCTGCGAAGATTGCCAAACATGCGCATGAGCACGACATCACCTTGCGCGAAGCAGCCATGGCTCTGGGCCTGGTCGACAACGCGACCTTCGACCGTCTGGTCCGACCGCAGGACATGGTCTAGCCCATTGCCAAGCGCCTTATATGTGATCGATCGCTACCAGATTCTGTTCTCACCACCCACAAACGCTGCACAGTTGCCCAGAATAACCCCCGACCACTTGATCCGATAAGTAGTCATACTTAGCACCATTATGGCTGAAAAACCGCGCAATACCGTAATTCCTGCCATCTTTAGGCCAATTGTTAACCAGATGACACAACCTCGCGTTTGGGATGGCAGCTGCATTGTACGAACATTGCAATGGAGTTCGTACTATGAAGTTTTCAACGGCAATCCTTTTGGCAACAGTCGCCGGCTCTGCCGGGATGGCCGGTGCGGTTTCGGCAACCGAAGCTGTTTCGACCATCAATATTCGCGGAACCGTCCCCGTCGTCTGCCGCGTGAGCGTCGAGAGCGGCGCCAGCGCGACGTTGTCGGCAAACCAGATCCAAGGCACCCTTCGTGAATTCTGCAACAGTGGCGCAGGCTACCGTGTCCTCGCCAGCTACTCGCCGCAACTCGCATCGGGCAAGCTGATCGTCGACGGCCGAGTTTTCAATCTTGATGGTTCAGGCGAAATCGTGATCAGTGACAGTTCGCACGCAGCGATCTCGGCACGCGAAATCGTGATCGACAGCAATGGCAAGAAGGGCGGTTCGATCCGCTTTCGCATCGAACCGCGCTGACGATCAAAGGGCGATATTGCCGCAGTCGACCGGTGCGGCGGTTCCCGCTGCAAGTGGTGATATCGTTACGACCAGGAACTCCGAGTAGTTCGGCGATACGGCTTTGGATGTCCCGCCATCGATCAGAGTTCCCTGAAGCGGCAGGCGATCCTCGACCACATCGCCCACACCGGCACGGGCGCAAGTCTGCGTAATAGGTGTCGCCGCCGTAGCTGAGCGCGTCTGGCCAAGGAATTTCAGCGAATAGCGGATGCGCTGGAGCGGGTCGGTCGTCGCCGAGGCATTTGGCGTCAGCGTATAAGGGTTGGCATCGGCAGAATCGACAGCCAGTGAAACCTGATAAGGCCCCGAGCTTTGCACGCGGACGTAGTTTGACGTCGAGGTCTTGACCGTGGGCGCCTGAACCGCAGTCACTTGGGCGAGTTCGCCAAAGTCGAGTGCCGTGCCCACGAAGCCCGCGCGCAGAGCGCTCAAGATATTGATCGGCATGCGGATTGCGTTCGGCAGGTTGCCGCTTTGCTGCGTGCCTTGTCCACCGCCGGTTGTGCTGCAACCGAAATAGGCGTCGAATGGCAATTCGGTTGCGGCTGTCGCATTAAGGTTCCTCGGCAAAGTAACCGTAAAAGTTACGACTGCGGTATCAGACGCACCATTGTTGCCGGTAAATGCTACCTTGAGAAAACGGGCGGTGGCACTCGGACTGAGCGACGTTGGACTGACCGTCGGCACAGCCTCGTTGTAATCGTAGAAGATATCCAGCCCCAAACCGGTCACCTGTCCTGCGACTGCGGCCGAGTTCGCCCCGACCGAAGTGCCGACAGAATCTGCGTCCCGACCCTTGATGTAGAAGTTGACGATGTCAGTCTTCTCGCCGCCATTGCCGTTAATTCGCGTGAGCGTCAGTGTTACACTGGTTGTGAACCCTGTCGTCTCGAACGGGTCATATGTGGCCACCGTAGCCACGGCTGATCCGGTGATGCCACAAGTTGCAGCGCTGGCTGCCCGCGCGCCAAACACCGCACCCAAGGCCAGAAGCCCAAGGGCAACACGAGCACTCTTAAGACCGCGCAACATGGCTATTGGCCCTCTTTCGCCTTGATTTCACCAAGCTGGACGATGCCCTTCGCGTCCGCTGGAATATCGATAATGAAACTCGACCGGGCAGCATCCAGCATTTCAATTTTCCACTTGCCGGGCGCCAAGCCTGTCGCGCCGAATCGGCCGATGCGATTGGTGAAGACAGTCAGCGCCGGGCGTTCGGGATGCGCGAGTTGGGTTGCCGTGCCGCTGACCAGTGAAACCGGCTCACCATCAACATCGCGCATCAGGCCAAGCGCGGTGACGTTGTAGTCGGAGCCGACCGTCACGACATAACCGCTGCGATAGCGGGGGAACACACGGAACGAGCCTTGCCCGATATCCGTGCCCGCGGGTGCGTCCTTCACGTCGAGTGGCACTGTCCGTTCGGAGTAGGACGGAAGGCTAGGCATCGTTGCCGCGCCAAGCATTCCGGTGTTGGCCGCATTGCCGAAGGTTGACGCATCGACGATTACATCAGCCTTGCCGAGGCTCTTGTGCGGCTTGACGATGGCGAAACTGTCGTAGATCGGACGCCCGAGCGAGACCGCCCCGTCGGCCAGCGCCAGCGAAGTGCCAAGCCGGAAGGTGCTGCGCTGGTTCACACTATCGCCAAAGCCGCGCGTATACGTACCGAAATGGCTGAAGCCCAGCTCCCCGCGATTGGCGAAGTAATTGGCGTTAACGCTGACGCCTGCGCCATTGTCCGACCGTTCCACATCGGCGCTGACGTTATAGCTGCCGATGCCGCTACCGCTGAGCGTCTGGTACGATGAGCGCGCGCGATTGTCGCGCGTGTCGAATTCCGACCGGACGGTGGAGTAACGACCGAGCCGCACGATCAGCGAGACGAAACCACTGACGTCCTTGCCCAGAGAATCCTGCTGAAAGCGGGTTTCGGCATTGAGTGTTGCGCGGTCAGATATGCGCCAGCCTGCACTGATCCGGTAGTTGTGCACATCGCGCCGGCCGTTGCGTCCCTTCGAGAAGCGCGCATCGACGCCGCCATAAAGACTGGTCGTGAAGGAATGCGTGTATCCCCCGCCGATTTCGTAACGATAGGGGTTGTCCGGAAGGAAGAAATTGACTGGCGCAAACCGGCGGCTCCGGCGCTCGACAAACAGGTTGAACGTGTCGCCAAGCCCGCTTGGACGCTGGATCAATCGCTGGAAAGTCGCATTGAAAGCATGACCGGAGCCAACACCATCCACCTTGCTGAACGAGACGTTGGCGCCAAGCGTGCCGATCGGCGTGCCGAATACTGCCTCCATCCCGCCCATTCGGCTGCGCTCATCCGCCTGGAAGTTCGCGCCCAGCGTGATCGCATCGGTCAGACCGCGGCGGTAGTAACCTGATGCAATCCAGTCGTTTGAATAGACCGGGCCACTCAGCCCCAAAGGCGCCTTGACCCCAGCGTAAAGGCCAAATTCGCTAAGCCCTTTGCCCAACTGGGTCTGATCGACGAAGATGTTGAACCGAACGACTTCTGTCCGCCCAGCATCGTCCAGAATATTGAGCCGGATGTCATTTGCGCCCTGCGTGAACGGAAAGTCGCGCAAGTTGTAGTTGCCGGGAGCAAGTTGCAAACGGCGAACTTGCTGCCCATTGACAACCACCTCGACCGTAGATGCTCGGTCAAGGCGGAATGCGCGATCGCCGCGCGGGCGTACGATCTGTTGCGGGTTGAGTACGCTGTACGACCGGAACAGCGAAACACCCGCAATGTCGGGCGCGGACTGAAACCCCCGGGCCTGCGTTTCCAGATCTCCCGCTGAAATCCGCACGAGGTTTTTCGTGTCGTCATAAACAAGTCGGCTGCCAAGACGCTGGAAATCGGTGCCGAAGCCACCTGGCTGCCAGACAGCATCGCTTTCCGCGACAACCGGGCCCAACCGCATCGCGCCATCGAGCAGCATCACAGGCGATTGAAGGCCGGTGTTCACACCATCTTCAATCAGGTCGAGCGATCCGCGCATATTGATGTATGCGCTGAAATCCGCAGGTTTGGCCAAGTCACCGACCTGCGTACGGTCTAGCGCAGAAACCGAGAAGCTTCGCGACGCCCGGCGCTCGGTCGGGATCTGAAACTGTAGTTCCAGAGTTCGCGGATCATATTCGACCCGCATACCGGCAGGCGCGAAATCCTCAGGACCTATTTGCGCTTTGCCGCCAAATGCTGTTCGCAGGTTTTCGAGTACATCCGGATTGAGGATCGGCGAGAGAACCTGAATTGCCCGTTGTGCCGGGAACGTCAGGTGATCGTCGGCATCGATCTGCAACGGAATGTCGCCAAGGAAGCTTCCGCCGTCCTTGGCGGGAACGGTCAGCACTACGGCGCGGCCCGTAGGGTTCAGCTTCTGCGCGCGGAACGCAGGCGCAGGAAGCTGGCCCGATCCTTCGGCGGCTGTGGCCAGTGCCAGCGCCGCCCCTTCGATGCCGCCGATCTCCGCTTCCGCAGCTTGCGCGCATTCGAACGAAGCTCTTCCCATGATCAGCACGCTGGCGCCAAGCGCCCATGCCCGTTTTGCCCAGGCCTTCATGGGATCATCCCTCCGGACTGATGCTGGCCTCGACCTTGCCGTCGGCAAGTGGCAATTCGACCGGCACCGTGACCTTGCGCGTCTGGTTTCCGCCAATCAGGCCGAAGCCCATGGTCTGCTGTATTTCCGGCCCGGACATCGTGCGGCGGAATTGCTCCTTGCCACTTGCGTCACGTTCGAGCAGCCGCAGCTTGTTGGCGCTCAGGTAGCCATGTGCGGAAGAGCCGTTCGCAACCGTCAACACTGCAACGGGCTTCCCTTGCGCATCCTTGCCGACCTCTGCCGACCGGACCTCGAGTTGCGGCTTCATCCCCGCAGGCGCGACACTCGCGAGGACCTGGAAGTTGTAGAGAATCTGGATCGCAGACTGCCCCTCAGGCAGTTTGACCGGAAGCTGCGCGACGGTGATGTAGTAATGCTTGCTGGTCGCCAACGCAGGATCACCGACATATTGCACGCGGAAAGACTGCGTCTGGCCCGGCTCGATCAGGGCTTGTGGCGGGAAAACCAGAAGATCGCCTGGATCCTTGCCCGTGGGCGACACGCCAATTTCAGTCAGCGTCAGTTCCTGTACGGTCAATTCTACCGGCAACGGATTGGCAAAAGTGTTCTCTACCGTGACCACCTGCGACATGTCGCGGCCCGACGTCTTGAGGTCGATCACCACTGGCTGCACCGTCATCGCCATCACGGACGTAGTCGGCATCGCCAGCAGGATCGTTGCTGCAACGAAGCAATTTCGAAGCGTCTTCACAGGCAGGCTCCTGATACGTGCGGTCATGGATCAGTCCGCCGGCTGCAATTGGATCACGATGGAATCGTCGTATTGGCCGGCGATGAGCGGCGTTCCACCTGCGGATGTTGCAACCCGCAAAGCGATCTCGCCGGTTGCGCCATTGGCTACGGACACCGCCAGCGGGCCAAGATTGCTGGCCTGTTCGCGCTGGGCGTCGGCCCAACCAAGACGCAGTGAATAGGTGAGAAACTCGGAGAAGCCGGTGCCTTGAGCGCCCGTCGCACCGATACGTTGCAGCCCCCCCCGCCCTGACAATGCAGATACACGGTGCGAGGAATTACATGTGGCGGGAACGGCAATCTCTACGCTGGTTGCACGCGCCAACGCCGTGTCAGGATCGACCAGCCGCGTAATCGTAACCTGGCCGCCAGCACTACCATTTGGCTGAAAGGTCGCATTCGCGGCGGAAATCATCCTCGGTGTGCGAACCACGCAAGCAGACGGAGCGGTGGCACTCAGTTCAAGACTCTGCGACGCCCGTGAGACGTCCTGCGCAAGCGCCAACTGCGACGGGCCGCTGACAAAAGCAGTCGTCATCACGGAAAAAGTGAACAAGCACCGCATCAGCGTGGCTCCAGAAAGATGCGAAGCGTATCGCCGTAGACGCCTGCCAAGACCGGCGCGTTGCTGCCGTTGTTCGAGGCCCCCGCAGCAATCGCCAGACGCAGAGTCACTGTGCCGGCGGCTGCCTGATCGAGCGAGATGCGCTGTTCGCGGCTGCTTCGCACAAGTGCGTCGGTTTGCAGCAGACCCGACCGGTCAGACCAGGTTACACGCGCATCGTAGGGCAATGCTGTCGCAAAACCGGGCGCATCGACCGCAATCCTGCCGTCCGTCGGCCAGAGTCCGTTGTTTTCGGACTCGATCCTGATCTGGTGCGGATAATTGCACACAGCGCTGAAAGTCAGCGTGGCACTGGCACCGCGCGCAGCAAGGCTCTGTTGATCGACAAGCTGGGTGATTTGGAGCGTGTCACCGGTAACCCCGTTGAAATTGACGAGTTGTCCTGCCTGAAGATCTCCTTCCGTAATCGTGCAGACCTGCGGAGTGGAACCGGTCACCGGCAGTGCGCGGGAGGCAAGAGCCACTTGCCCGCACGCCGCCGAACTCAGTGTCATCGTCGCAGCTGCCATAGCGGTAGATGCAATACAGGCGTAGCGGGCCATGGCTCAGCTCTCCGGCGTCAGCGTGACAGTCACCGTGCCGAGGTACGATGTGTCCGCCACCAACCGCAGCGCGCTTCCGCCCGTGGTGGCAAAGCTGCCAATACCGACCGTTATCGGCCCGCTGAAGGCAGTCTCCCGCGTTTGCGAAGCGGCAGAATTTGCAGCGGCCGATGTGCCGAAGACCGCAGGATTTGTGGTCCATCCCGACGCTGTTGCGACATAATCAACGCTGCGCGAGAATCCGGCTGGCGCTGCTGCAGTGAAAGTTTGCGCCACGATCGGCGTTGCAGCGACTGCAATGGTGCTTCGCGATGAGCAGAAACTACCGTTCAGGATTTGCGCTGGGGCGGCAAGATCGTTGCGCATAAACCCCGTGGCAGTGTCCACCAGAACACCCAGATCGAACACTCCCCCCGCCTCAGATACCGAACCGCCGACGCAGATCGATGGGACCGTGCCGATCACGGAAAACTCGCTGGTGTCGGTTGCGGACTGCGCCAGCGCCACCGAAGGCAGCAAGGCAATCGCAACGAATAGGGGCAGGATATGGCGTTTCATCTCAGCTTACTCCGAAATCGAGACAGGGCCGAGCGTCACAGTCACCAGGCCGGTGTAATTCCCAGCCAGCAAGAGTGCGTTTCCGGGCACGGTATAGCCGGCCAGTTGTACGTCTATGTCTGCCAGCTTGGGATCGGGCTGCGTTCCGCCGAAAGTCGTGGATTCGGGATCGCTGCCGTCTGATGCCGCAGCAGTCGTCACTACAGCATCTCCCGACGCCCAGCCCGATGCTGTTGCGGTGTAATTCACAGCCTTTGCAAAGCCCGCTGGCGGCGTCCCGCCACTATCGCCGACGAGCGCGCCCGCCGTCACCGAGACAACCGACCCTGCAAAATTGCAGAAGCTGTTGGGCAATGTGACCGTGCGCGCCGAAATCGCAGCGACGCGCCCGACATTGGCCCCCGATGTCTGCGCCATTTGGCCGAGATCAACGACTGGCTGCGACGGTTCACCCAGTATGCACAGTCGTGCAACCGATCCATTGACCGCAACTTGCGCGCTGTCACTGTCCGAAGTCGCTTCAGCCGCCATCGAAGCGACTGGGGCAACGAGCAGTGGAAATGCCGCCAGAGCGCCGAAATACTTGAACGTCTTCATGCTAACTCTCCGGATATGACAGTCGCGCAAGTCCATGGTCAGAAGTTGGGCGCGAGGGTCACGAGCACCTGGCCTGCATAGTCACCGGCGACGAGCAGCTTGCCCCCGGCCGATGCGCTGGCGAGAGTCACGACCACGTCGCCTGCGAACATACCGACATCTTCTTCTGCGCCGACGGCGGTATCAGTGGTCGTGTCGCTTGCGGTTGCGCCGTTGGCGGCTGCCGAAGCAGTAAAGTCGACCCGATTGGTGAATGACGCACTGGTGGTGGCCGCAGAATTGACCAAGGCCAAAGCTTCGACTTTCATCGTTGCTGCGGCATGGTTGCACCAACCGCTCAACGTGGCGGACTGGTTATCGACCTTTGCGGTGTCCAGGCGCCCGGCAGTGCCGTCAGTCCCGCCCAGCGCTAGCTCACCAAGGCTGATCGTTTCGTTGGGCACGGTGAAGAGGCAGCGCCCCTCCACCGAACCATTGACATCGACCGTTCCAGTAGCCGATTGCGCGGACGCGATTGCCGGGAGCCCAGCAACAGCGATCACCGCTGCAGCAAAAACCTTGATCATCCGACTTTACTCCTCATTGACGGATCAGGCAGACGGCGAAACGTTGACGGTGATCGTCGAGGTGTAGTCACCTGCGACGAGGAGGTTCGTCGAAGCACCCTTGGTGGCGAACCCGTAGGCACGCACGGTCACATTGTTGCCGCTGGCCGCAAGACGGCCCACTGCCTTCGAAGCACCGGCGTTCGATGCCGAAGCGGTCGCAAAGGTGACCTTGTCGGTCGTTCCCGCAGCAAGGGCGACTTCCATTTCAGCAGTATAGTTGATTTCGTTCGCATAGCCGGTCGCTGGAGCGGTGCCGCGCGTGCCGTTGGCAAGTGTTTCAGCGGCGACATCAACGTTGACCGATGCAGCTGTGCAAACGACGCGCGTTGCAAACGGCGTGCCACCCGAAGCAGCGCTGCTGGTGCCTTCGAGTCCAGCCTTGAGCGTGCCATCATCTTCGTCCAGCTGGCCAAGGCCGATCGTGCCGGTGAAGGTCTGCGCCGCAGCACCACCCGCAGCGACGACCGAGCAGCGACCTTGGACATTGCCCGTCACGTTGACGGTGCCGGTCACGCTTTGCGCTGCGGCCGGAGTAGCCGCCGCTACAATCATAGAAGCAGCGGAGAGCAACAGGATCTTCTTCATTGTCTTTTCCTTTCAAGTCATCCGCCGGACATCCCCGATTTGGCGGGCCGGCATTCCAAAGTGCGTGCAATATCTCCGCACGCGTTCGAGCAGCCGCTAGATCGCGGCAGAAACAGTCACCGTCAGCGTGTCAGAATATGTTCCCTGGACCAGCACGCCCGGCCCGACGTAAGCGCTGGCGCTGACTTCCAGGTACGAACCCGTCAGATTCCGTGAGCTTGGCGCAATGCGCAGTCCCTGTGCTTGCGTGGCGGGTCCGATAAAAGTACATGGCGCCGCCGCGCTCAGCTTGAGGTTGGCAACATCGCACTGCGCATTGGCATTGGCCCCATTTTCACCGGCGAGATTGAGCCGAACCGAATAAGGCGCAATGCCAAGATACCCTGCTTCGGTTGGCTGTGCGCCTGTCCGCAGGCCGCCATTTGCCGAGGTAATCCCGACACGGGCCGCGCCATTGCAGTCCAGCACGAATGGAAACTGGTTCGACCATCCCGCCTGATCGAGCTGCCCAGCGTCGAAACTGCCCGACGGCGCGCCGTTCAAAGCGAACGTGCAACGTCCGCCTACTGATGCGATGACGGGTATCGAGAACTGCCGGCTTCCGCCAACATAGGCGGTCGGTCCTGCAATCGTCGATTGCGCCATTGCCACCGCAGGAGCGAAGCCAATGGCGCTCAGCATTATGCAGCAAATCAGCCGACGAAACGACATGGACACACCCCTTCGACCAAAAGTCGGTCGACCGGATGCTAAGCAAAAGCCTCCTCCTTCACGCAGCAAGCATGCTGCGCGCCGTGGACAAGTCATGTGCAGAATAGTGGAATCTTATCTTTCCATATTCGGCGCTTTAACTTCGGTACAGATAAGGTCTCAGCAGAGCATCACAGATTATTAACACGTTGGTAACCTTGTAACGCATTGCTGAACCGGGGCGTGACTCGTGATAAGTTGAAAATGGATGAATTCAGGCAGGGATAGGTCGGTTTTGGTGAATTAATTACAGTGGTTAATTCCTGCTTTTGCTACACCGGAATGGCGGCTTCCGACCCGGCCTTAACCATCTAAAGCCGCACGGAACAAGACAATCGGAAATGCTGCCCCGCTCTGCAAACGCAAAAATTGATGGCTCGGAATTTTGCGATTGTGGAAGAAGTTTAACAGAAATGGTTAATGGTGATGCACCGATTTAGTGATGCAGCGTCGCCAATTCAGCTCCGTCGCGGCCGTCGCCAAGGCCGAGTCGCGCAATTGATTCAGGTCGCGAATGACAAGCAATCAGGGCCATATTTGCCCTTCTCCCTCATGGATTGGTCGACCGTCGTACCGGGTAACCCTGCATCTGCTTGATCCGGCGCAGCGAAAAACTTGACCGCATTGCTGAAACTCCCGGCAAGCGGGCGAGGCAATCGCGGTGTATCCGGTCATACTGTTCAAGATCACGAGCTGCCACGCGTAACAGGTAATCAGCCGTTCCGGACATCAGGTGGCATTCGAGGATGTCGTCGAAATCGAGCACAGCCTGCTCGAACCGGTCCATCGCTTCGCGGCTTTGGCTGGTCAGCGTAATTTCGACGAACACTTCGACTGTCAGCCCAAGTTGGCGCGGGGCCAACCGTGCGCCATATCCAGCAATCACACCGGCCGCTTCAAGCGCCTTTATACGCCGGTGGCAGGCTGATGGTGATAGCGCAACTTTATCGGCAAGGTCGGCGATCGAAAGTGCCGAGTCGGCCTGAACCGCTTCCAGCAATGCGATATCAGCACGATCCACGATGATTTTTCCCGTACTCTATCGAATATCTGGGAAATATCACCATGAGATGCCGCGGCAAAGCACAAAATAGGCAAGAACCATCAGTCAGCGCGGGATACTCTTGCAGGGCAAAATGTTGTCCAAGGTACAGGAGCATCGTCATGCGCGTCGGCACCGTCCGTGAAATCAAGAACCACGAATATCGCGTGGGCCTTACCCCAGAAAGTGCCCGCGAACTTGTCGCTCACGGCCACGATGTCTGGGTGGAGACCAGTGCAGGCAACGGTATTGGCGCAAGCGACGCAGACTACGAAGCCGCAGGTGCGGTGATCAAGCCTGATGCGAAAACGGTGTTCGACGGCTGCGAAATGATCGTCAAGGTCAAGGAACCGCAGGCGGTGGAACGTACGATGCTGCGCAAGGGTCAGATCCTCTACACCTACCTGCACCTCGCACCGGATCCCGAACAGACGGCCGATCTCGTCAAGTCGGGCGTGACTGCCATTGCCTATGAAACTGTAACAGGCGCCGGCAATACCCTCCCCCTGCTCAAGCCGATGAGTCAGGTAGCCGGGCGCATGGCGATCCAGGCAGGTGCCACCGCGCTCGAAAAGGCTCATGGTGGACGCGGAGTACTGCTCGGTGGCGTGCCAGGCGTGCTTCCCGGCAAAGTCGTGGTGATCGGCGGCGGTGTGGTGGGCGTCAACGCTGCGCAGATGGCAGTCGGTCTGGGCGCGGACGTGACCATTCTCGACCGCGATCCCGATGTGCTCGAGCGGCTCGACAACCATTTCGAGGGTCGCGCACGCACGCTCTATTCGGGCAAGGCCGCCCTCGCCAGCCTCGTGGCCGAGGCAGATCTCGTGATCGGCGCAGTGTTGATCCCGGGAGCGGCGGCGCCCAAGCTGGTGACGCGCGATATGCTTAGCACGATGAAATCCGGCGCGGTGCTCGTCGACGTAGCGATCGATCAGGGTGGCTGTTTCGAGACCAGTCATGCCACGACCCATGCCGATCCGACCTATGTGGTCGACGGTGTCGTCCATTACTGCGTTGCCAACATGCCAGGGGCAGTGGCGCGCACCAGCACTTATGCGCTGAACAACGTCACCCTGCCCCACGCCCTGCGGATAGCCAGCATGGGCTGGAAGGCGGCATTGCGCGCCGACAAGAACCTTGCCGCTGGCCTGAACGTCCATGAAGGCAAGGTGACGTACGAAGCTGTGGCGCGTGAACTGGGGTATGACTACACGCCAATCACCGACGTACTGGCCTGAACATCATCATGTAATGAAAGGCCCGGCCGGATCATCCGGCCGGGCTTTTTCGGATCAGAACTTCGCTCCAGCCCTCACACCGAACATGCGCGGCGTGGTTGGCACGATATAGGGCCGCTGGCCGCACGAACCGCACTGCTGGAAGCGCGAAAGCTGGCCGCGCTCGTCGAAGATGTTCGAGACGAACAGTTCGACCGAGTAGCTGTCCCAATCCGCACCGACCGTCGCGTTGACCGTGGCGAAAGCTTCGAGGTCGCCAAGTTGCGCCGCCGGACTGATAACGTTGCCGCTGAAGGTTTCGTAGATCGCCGTGCGAATGTCAGACGAGGCCGATCCCTGATATGTCCCGTTGAGCTGGAAGTGCGCCTTGGCATCACCAACTGGAACAACATAGCGCAACGTGCCGCTCGCCTTGAACTTGGGCGTGATCGGCAGGCGCGAACCCTTCGGCGCGGAGATCAGGTTGGTCTGTCCGTCCGGGCCGGGCGCGGTGCAGGTAAAGGTCGGATCGTCGAACAGACACAGGTTTTGCAGCGTCTTCGTGTCCGTATAAGCTGCTGACAGGTTAACGGTTAACGGACCACGGCCGATCGAGGCGTCCATGTCAAACCCGCGGATCCGAGCATTCGGGCCGTTGTGGATTTCAGTAAAGCTGTTCGCGCCGAGGAAGGCGAACTGGAAGTCCTTCCAGTTCTGCTGATAAACCGCGCCATTCAGCCGCACCAGACCGTTCGCCAACGTGGACTTGAAGCCCAACTCATAGTTGGTCAGGAAGTCCGCCTTGTAGGGATCGACATCGGCGCGGCGGTTGATGCCGCCGGGACGGAAACCGCGCGACCATGTGGCATAGACCATGAGGTCGCTGTTGGGCTTCCACGTCGCGTTGAAACGATAGGTGAAGCCATCATCCTTGGTGCGCACTGGCTTGAGCGAGCCATTCTCGAAGACCGCAAGATTGGTGCAAGGACCACCTGCTACCGCTGCGGGGAGCAGGGTGCGCGATGAGCTATACGTATCGCTATTGCGGTCATAGAGACGCTCGCCCGCAGTAGTGAAGCACTGCGCCACGCCGGTGCGGTTCGAGAAAGCTGCATTTGGCGGACTGCCGTCATACTGGCCAGTTGCGCCCGGATTGCGGCCAAAGCCGAAGAAACCGATCAGCGAGTTGTCGTACTTGAAGTAGCGACCGCCCGCCGTGACGGTGACTGTCGGGGTCACGCTATAGCTCAGCTCACCAAACGCAGCGTAGTCCTTGTCGACGCGCTTCTGTTCGGTCAGCCACAGCGTGCCGGGATGACCGTTGACCGACAGGTTCGAGGCGAGGCCTGCAATCTGGTAGTCCTGATGGATTTCGTTCGACTGGCGCTGATAGAACAGTCCGCCCACGAAGCGCAGCGGCTGGTCGGCAGGCGAGGCGATGCGCAGTTCCTGGCTCAGCTTGCGGAAGTGGTCCGTGCCGATCACCTTCTGGCGAGGATCGATCGTTGCGCCGGCAGCGTTCTGATAGGCAAAGCAACCGGCAAGGCCGCTGCAGTAGAACGTGCCTTCGGAGGTATAGTTCGAATAGAGCGCGTCGTAAGCTTCGGCGTAGTCGGTATAGTCCGACGACTGGAAGGTCTTGCGGTCAAGATAGGCGCCCGAATAAGTCAGGTCCCAATTGCCGAGCTTGCCCTCGATCGTCAGCGCGGCTTGCGCAAACTCGTCGTTGCGGAATTCGGGGAAGAAATGCTGCACCTGCAGATCGCCCACCGAAGGGTCGAACCCGTAGGAGCCACGGCTCTTGGTCTTCTGGTACATGACTTGCGGCGTGACCGTCCAGTTGTCGTCCAGATCGACCTTGAGCGCGGCGCGGCCGCCGTACGTGTCGGTGTAGTTGTAGTCCTTCTTTACGAAGGCTGTGTTGTTCACGACGATACCGTCGTTCAGGTTGCCGGCATACTGGTCGTTCGCATCGAGGATCGGCGTGCCGAGAAAACGCCTCGTGCCGGGGACGTTGTCGATATAGCCCGCGTCGCGCACATAATAGCCGATCACGCGCAGCGCCGCCATCGACGAGAGCGGGGCGTTGAACATGCCCTCGAACTTGTAGCCCTCACCGCCCTTGTTGACCGTGTTCACCTCGGCATCAACGCTGCCGTAAAAGCCGGTTGTATCTGGCTTGTTGGTGATGATGCGGATCGTGCCTGCTTCCGACGAAGCACCGTACAGGGTGCCCTGCGGTCCGGACAGGCTTTCGATGCGGGCGATGTCGTAGATATGGACATCAAGGTTGCCGCCGATGGTCGTGACGGGCTGCTCGTCGAGGTAAACGCCGACCGATGGCAGCGAGCCTGAGTGATTGCCATCGCCGCCCGAGGCAACGCCGCGCATATAGACAACGTTGGTGCCCGGCGTTCCGCCCAACGCCTGGAAGGTGACCGAAGGCAACTGCTGCGCATAATCGGTGAAGCTGGCAACGCCCAATTGCTCAAGCTTCTGCGTACCCAGCGCCTGGATCGAAATCGGCACGTTCTGCAGGTTTTCACTGCGCTTCTGCGCGGTGACGATAATGATGTTGGGGTCGGCATCGGCCGCGTCGGTCTGCGCCTCCTGCGCCATTGCCGGAAAACTGATCGCGGTGCCGGCAAGCAGCAGTAGACGCGAGAAACGTGCTTTGTTCAGACGCATTTCAGAACCCACCCTCATGTTTCTGTGCGGCATTATGCTGCGCTTCTGCCAAGCCCGCCGTCAAGACGGTTGCAAAGGGCAACTATTGATAAGTCGGATGCGTGGCCAATTTACAACGATGTCATTCACGCGGTGGCAGGGGTATCGGGATAGGCGTCGAGCACATCGCCGAGTGCTTGCTTGAGTGGATCAAGCCACGGCTCGAAAGGCTTCCACCCCTCGGTACCTTCACGAAAGATTGGGCGGCGCACCTGTTCGGAACTCGCGGTGCGCACTGCGCGCTCGGTCCGGTGGAAAGCGAGACATGCTTCCTCGAACGGCAAGTCGCAATGGCCGAGCAGGGCACGCACTTCAGCCTCTGTATCCTCGACCATGCGCTCGTAGATCACGCGGTGGACCTCGCCGGGCAGCACACGGTCGAAATGGGCCATGGCCCGCACATAGTCGCGGTAATAAGTGCCCATGTCCTCGAGCGAATAACTGAATCCCTGACCCCGCGCGAAGTGCTGCTTGAAGTTGGAGAAGCAGCACCCCAGCGGATGGCGGCGCGCATCGACGATCTTCGCATTCGGCAAGATCAGCTTGATGAAGGGAACGTGGATCCAGTTGTTGGGCATCTTGTCCACGAACAACGGCTTGTCGGTGTGCCGCTGAATGCGCGTTCGCGAGAAGTATTGCTCGCCAAGGTCACGCAGAGCTTCCGGAGATAACGCACTCAGCCCGGCAGGATAGTTTTCGATCGTGCGTGCCAGAAAGCCGATATCGGCAAGTTCGCTGGTGCCTTCGACCATCGAATGGCTGGCAAGGATCTGCTCGACCAGCGTGGACCCGGCGCGCGGCATACCGAGTACGAAAATCGGTCCTGTTGTGTCGCAGCCCCTGCCCGCGAGTCCTGCGACAAGAGAAGGCGTGACCGCAGCGATGCTGCGGTCAACTTGCGCGGTGATATCCGCAGCCTGATAGGGCAACCGTATTTTTCGCAAGGCGTTTCCTGCAGCATAATGCCGGAATGCCGCCTCTGCCTCGCCGCGATCCTCGTGCGCCTTGCCGAGCGCGAAATCGAGATGCCAGTGATCCTCGGGCGCAATGTCTGCTTGTTGAAGCGCCGCTTCCATCGCAGCAATATCGGCATCGCAAAAGTGCACCGTCTTCAGGTTTGCGAGGCTCCACCACGCCTCGCCGAGGCTGGGCAGGAGTTCAATCGCCCGGCGATAGGCAGCCACGCCGTCAGCCTGCCGCCCCACGGTCTTCAGCATATGACCGAAGCTCATCCAGACGCGCGGCTGGTTCGGCGCCTGTCTCAACACGAGTTCGTAAAGCGCCAGGGCCTCGTCGAATTCGCCGATGCGGCCATAGGCTGCGGCCTGAAGATTGGCGTGACCGATGTTCTCGGGATCGTCGGCGCTGACCTTGGCCAGTTCTTCAAGCGCTTCGGCAGCGCGGTTGGTGCGGTAGAGCACCAGCGCAAGGTTTGCGCGAGCAGGCGTGAACTGCGGGGCAAGTTCGATCGCGCGGCGCAGCAGGTGCTCAGCATCCTGATAGCGCCCGATCCGCCCGGCCAGTTCGGCAAAGAGCCGTATCGCGCGGACATCGAACGGATCTTCCTTGAGCAGCGCGCGCAGCAGTGGTTCGGCGGTGGGCAGATCATTCTCGTTCATCGCCACTGCCGCGCGAACAAGGCGCGAATCATAGGCAGACGAAGCGATTCTGCGGGCGGGCGTGGTGACGTTGGCCATTGCCCGCATCACAAACATGGTGACGCGCGTCAATCAAGCGTTAGTCTTCGATAAATGCCGCGCTCTTCTGTTCGTGCAGAGCGATTGTGCGGAGGGAGAACAGCCTGATGGGCAAAGCGCGCAAGCTTGGTTTCTGGATGACGCTAGCGCTGGTCGTGGGCAACATGATCGGGTCAGGCATCTATATCCTGCCCGCCACCCTGGCTCCGCTTGGACTTAATCAGATCGTCGGCTGGGCGGTGACCTTGGGCGGCGCGCTTTGCCTTGCCGCCAGCTTCGCGCGGATGGGCGCGCGGCTTCCGCTGTCAGGCGGTCCCTATGCTTATGCGCAGGCTGCGTTCGGGCCAATACCGGGTTTTGTCACGGCATGGTCGTACTGGACGATGTGCTGGGCGGGCAACGGCGCGGTGGCGGTAGCGCTGGTCAGCAATCTCAGCCTGATCCTGCCTTGGATCGGAACCACCCCGGGGGTGCCTGCAGTGCTCTCTGTGGGTTTCGTGTGGCTGTTGACATGGGTCAACATCAGGGGCGTGCGTGCTGCGGGCGACGTGTCGCTGATAACCACGGTGATTAAGCTGGTCCCACTCGCCGGGCTGATCGGTCTGGCGCTGTGGATGCTGCTTTCGGGCACGCCGACGGTCGACCAGACTCCTGTTCCGATAAGTGGCAACATGGTCGCAGCGGCGGCCGGGCTCACGTTTTGGGGATTTCTCGGGCTGGAGTCCGCCACCGTCCCTGCCGACAAAGTGGAAAACGCCAGCACGGTCGTCCCGCGCGCCACGCTGATCGGGGTAGCTGTGACCGGCCTCATCTACATGGGCATTTCGGGCGCATTTGCGCTCTACATGCCCTTGGCCGAGGCTGCTGCGTCGCCAGCCCCCGTTGCTGATTTCCTCGCACGGTTCTTTGGCTCGGGCGTAGGGCAGATCGTGGCGCTGTTTGCGGCGATCAGCGCGTTCGGCACCCTGAACGGCTTCATTCTGCTGCAGGGCGAAGTGCCATGGGCGATGGCGCGTGGCGGCGTGTTTCCGCGCTGGTTCGCCGCCGAAGGGCCGCGCGGCACTCCGGTCCGGTCGCATGTGGTTTCCAGCATCCTGCTCAGCATCGTCACCCTGCTGAACTACGGACGCGGTATGGGCGATCTGTTCGCGTTCATCGCCTCGGTCAGCCTCGCTGCCGGTATGCTGTCATATTTCATCGCGATGCTGGCCGCCGTACGCCTTCTGCCCGACGAGCGCTTGCTCATCGCCGCCGCGCTTGTGGGGGCGACATTCATCGCATGGGCAGCGTGGGGCCTCGGGACCGAGGCCCTAACCTATGGCGCAGGGTTCATTGCGCTCGGGCTGCCGGTGTATCTTTTGATCAGGCGCGATGCAGCAAGCGCCACACCATTGACCGGTCCCGAATGATCTCGGCAGCAGCATTATGCCCCGGCGCACCGGTCACGCCGCCGCCGGGATGTGTGCCCGACCCGCACATGTAGAGGCCCTTGATCGGCGAACGATAGTCGCCGTGGCCCAGAACCGGACGCGCGGCCCAGAGTTGGTCCAGCCCCATCGTACCATGGAAGATGTCGCCGCCAATCAACCCGAACTTGCGCTCAAGGTCCAGCGGCGAGTGGATCTGCCGCGCGATCACGCTGCCCTTGAAGTTGGGAGCGTGCGCGGTGACCGTATCGATGATCAGGTCAGCCACTTCTTCGCGGGCATCGTCCCATGATCTGCCGTCCGGCAATTCGGGCGCGAACTGCTGACAAAACAGGCTCGCCACATGCTGCCCGGGAGGCGCGAGGCTGTCGTCGACTGTGCTTGGGATCTTGATCTCGACAATCGGCTTCTTCGACCAACCATGCTGCTGCGCATCGATGAAGGCCTGGTCCATGTAGTCCATGCCCGGCGCGATGATGATGCCCGCCGTATGATGCTCGGCCAGGTCCTTGCCCGGCAGCACGGTGAAGTCCGGCAGCTCTGACAGCGCCACATTCATGCGGAACGTGCCCGACCCGGTCTTGTAGCTCTTGATCCGGCGGTTGAAATCCTCGTCCAGATCGCTGGAATCGACCATCTGGCGGTAGAGCATCGCTGGGCCGACATTTGCGGCGATGATTGGCGCGTAAAGCTCCTCGCCGCCCTCCAGCTTCACGCCGGCCGCCTTGCCGTTGTTGACCAGCACCTTGGACACCGGCGCTTCAAGACTGATCTCGACGCCCGCATCTTCGCACGCCCGCGCCATCGCCTGCGTGATTGCGCCCATGCCGCCGACCGCATGGCCCCAAGCGCCGAGCTTTCCGTTCACTTCGCCGAACACGTGGTGCAGCAACACATAGGCCGACCCCGGCGTCGAAACGCCAGCAAAGTTTCCTACCACAGCGTCGAAGCCGAAGGCCGACTTCACGTGATCGTCCTCAAACCAGCCATCCAGGAAATCGCGCGCTGACTTGGTGAAGATGTCGAGCAGGTCGCGCTGCGTGGAAATGTCCAACTTGGCCAGCGGCCAGCCCTGCATGGCTGCAGACTTCAGCGCCGCAAGCCCGCCGCCGACATTGGGCGGCGTCTGCAACGAAATGTCGCGCAGCACATTGGCGACCTTCTCCAGCGCCGCGTCATACTTCGGATAGGCCTCTGCATCCTTCCTGGAGAAACGCGCGAACTCGGCCTCGGTGCGCCCCGGTCCGCCGCCCAGCTTGAGGTAGGTATCGGGGAACGGGAAAAAGTTACTGATCGTCCGCTCGATCACGCGGTAGCCATAATCGTGCAGCTTCATGTCCGCGATGACCTTGGGCCGCAGCAGGCTGACAGTGTAGCTCGCGGTTGAATTGCGGAATCCGGGATGAAACTCCTCGGTCACCGCCGCACCACCGACAATGTGACGCCGCTCCAGCACGCGCACTTTCATCCCCGCCTTGGCGAGATAAAAAGCGCAAGTCAGGCCATTGTGCCCCCCGCCAATGATGATGGCGTCGTAACGGTTGGTCATGCGATTGCTCCCAGAAAACCCATATTTCCTTGAACTTCTATGACTTCGACCACCCTGCAGGCGGCGCATGATGCGCTCTTGCCTCGGGCGTGATCGCACGGATCTTGCGCGCAAAACTGCGCAGGCACACTTCACTCCGCCCGATCGGTCCGGCACCATAGCTAGCCGAGGCCATGCCCTGTTGTATGCGCTCGATCAGCCAGGTGTCTTCCTTGTTGACCACGCGGTTGATCCGCCAGTTGGCATAGCGCACCAGCTTCATTGCGCGGCGCTCATCCGGCAGTGCAAAGCACATCTCGCGCAGCACGGTGGTCGTCGGGGTCAATGGCAGCCACTGCATGAAATCGATCTGGTCTGCATAGATATCGAAGGCCATGTTTGGCCACAGCTTGTAATAGAGCCAGCGCCGCTGCGCTTGCGGGGACAAGTGCGGCACCTCGGGCAAATGCGCCTGATAGAACCGCTCCCAGAAATTGGCCGACGGCTTGTCGACCAGATCGCCCTTCATGCGGTCGGCCCAGCCGTGGTTCGAAATCTCGTAGGACTTGCCGAAAATGCGCGTCAGACCGTCGTGTGCCACCGGAATGTGCAGATTGTCCGAATAGTTGTCGCCGACGTTCTTCCAGTTCACCGCCCGTTTGCGCAGGTTCACGTCGCCGATCCTGCGCATGTCCTCGAAGCGGTAGGGCGCAACTTCTTCGTCGAACGGCGCCATCATTTCGGTAACCGAGGGGAAGCCGGCATCAACCAGACGCACGAACACGAACCCGCGCCAGATTTCGGCCGACACTGGTGCCAGGCCGTTTTCTTCCAGCTTCAATGCCGGATAATCCGCCTTCATGGGAACGCCCGACAGTCGCCCGTCCGGCTCAAACGTCCATGCATGATAGGGGCAGACCAGCTTCTTCGCGCAGCCCGATGGCCCCTCGACCAAACGCATCGCACGGTGGCGGCAGACATTGGCGAAAGCCCGGATCACGCCATCGTCACCGCGCATGGCGATGACGCTCTCGCCGAGATAATCGAGCGTGCGGTATTCTCCCGCCTCGGCAATGTCGCTCTCATGGCAGACGATCTGCCACGAAGGGCGGATCACCCGCTCCATCTCCACACCGAAATATTCCGGATCGGTATAGAGCCAGCCCGGCAGGCTCCAGTCCGCGTCCGGATCGGGCGCATCCGATGAAATGTGCCGGAGCGCGCCGGAAAGATCGCCCATCATTGCCGAATCCACAATTGCTTGTTGAACGATCGTACAACAACAGGCAGAATGTTCAAGTGAGCAATGCGAGCGCCCCTTCCCCCGCCTTTCGTCGCGCCGAACCCGATGCGCGAAAGCTCAGCCTGATCGAGGCTTGCGGGCGCGTGCTGGCCCGCGTCGGCGCGGCAGGAGCAAGTGTCCGGGCGATTGCGCAGGAAGCCGGCGTTTCAGTGGGTCTGGTCGGGCACTACTTCGGCGGCGTCGATGCATTGGTGTCCGCCACCTATGATCACGTTGACGGAAAAGTGGCGGAAGCGCTCGACCATGCCTTAGCGAACGCAGGCTCCGACGCGCGCGCCAGGCTCGAAGCGTTCGTCACTGCCAGCTTCGCCCCGCCGATAGCCGACCCGGCACTGCTCGCCACATGGATCGCGTTCTGGAGCCTCGTCACTGCACGCAAGGACATCGCCCGCCAGCACGACGAACAATACGCAGGTTACCGTGCGAGGCTCGAAGCCCTGCTAGGCGATTGCGGCCTGCCCGAAACAGGCCGCCACCACGCCGCCATCGGCATAACCGCGATGGTCGACGGGCTGTGGCTGGAACTGTGCCTCTCGCCTGGCTGTTTCACGCCCGAGGAAGCGCGGGACATAGCCCGCCGCTACCTCGCCACGATCATTTCGAAAGATCGGTGATCAGGCTCAGATAATAGGTGATGCCCGGCCGGATGTTCGACAGACGGGTACGTTCGTTCAAGCCGTGCGAGAAGTCTTCCGAATCCTTCGAGAACGCGGGGCTAAGCCCGTAGCTCGGCACGCCTACCGCGCGGAACCACATCGAATCCGATGCCCCAGATGCCTGTGACGGAATTAGTGCTACACCCGGATAGGATTTGGCCATTGCCTTGGTCACCGCGCTCATCAGATCGGCGCGCAGCGGCGAGGCTGGCGATGCCACTGACCCCAGCGTGACGTCAGTAATCTTCACCGCCGGATCGCCGACCACCTGCCCCAGTTCGGCCATGATCGCTTCCTTGGAATGGCCGGGGAATATGCGGCAGTTGATGTTCGCCCAAGCGCGCTGCGGCAGCGCGTTCTCCGCGTGCCCACCGCCGAGCATCGTCGGCACGCAAGTCGTGCCCACCTTGCCCACCATCGATGGGTCGGCCCGCAAAGTCGCCAGCGCCTTTTCATCCGCCGGGTTGGCTGCGAACGCGCGCATAGCGGCCGCAATCTCAGCCTTCTCGGTGAAAGCCGCGGCCTTTTCGAAATAGCCCTTGGTGATGTCGTTCTGCTCGGCCGTGAACTTGTAGGCACCGACTTTCGCCAGCGCGTGCGAAAGTTGCACGATGGCATTGTCGGGGCGCGGCGCGGAACTGTGCCCACCGGCGTTCGTCACTTCAAGACGGTAATCGGCATACGTCTTTTCCGCGCCCTGCCAGGTCCAGTAGAGCGGCTTGCCGGTAGCTTCATCCAGCGCTCCGCCGCCGCCATCGACGTTGATCACCAGTTCCGCGTTCTTGAGCTTTTCGGCGATGATCGCGCTGGTCTTCATCGTGGTTTCCTCGTCGCCGGAAAACTCGATGACGATGGTGCGCCTGGGCTTGTAACCCTGGCGGCGCAGTTCGATGAGGGTGGACAACGCCAGCGCGCCATCGAACTTCATGTCGCTCGCGCCGCGCCCGAACAGGATGCCGTTCTCGACGACCGGCACGAACGGATCGCGCTCCCAGTCCTCGCGTTTGGCCTCCACCACGTCCATGTGGCCGGAAATCACCAGCGGCTTCAGCGCTGCGTTGCTGCCTTTCCATGTCGCAATGAGGTATGCGGTATCATCCACCGGCATGATCTCGATGTCCGAGGCGCTCCACCCCCCCGCAATCAGGGCATCACCGAACAGCTTTGCCACGTCCGCCGTGCGGTTGCCCTCTCCCCGCACCGAACGGATGGCGATGGCCTTCTGCGCCAGATCCAGCGTCTGCGCCTCGGCCTTGGGATAGTTTGCATCCTTGGCCACCGCCGGAACGGAAAGCGCCACCGAAGCGACGAGAATGAAACGGAACTTGAGACCCATGTTTGCGACTCCTTTGCCGTAACGCTGGCCTCATGCCTTTGCACTGGCAACAACTTTTCCGCTGAACCGCATAGGAAAAGGCCCCAGCCGCTTACGCGACCGGGGCCTCCAACCACTCAAAGTTTTGCTGCAGGATCAGCGCTTGATCTTGCTGGTGTCAAACGTGCCAAGACCGGGCTTGAAGCTCTTCTCGTCGAGGAACTGACGGGTCGCTTCCTTGCGCGCTTCAACGCCGCCGAAGTTGTGCAGCGCTTCCTGAGTGCGGATCAGGTAGTCCTCGGCATTGTCGTAGGTCATTTCAGTGACGCGGCGCACGGCCCACTTCGTCGCACGAAGGGCGTGGCCATCCTTCTTGCACAGCGCCTCGGCGATTTCGAGAACGCGCGCCTTGAGCTTGTCGGCAGGCACGGCTTCGGTCACCAGGCCCTGCTGCTCGGCCTGCTTGCCGGTCAGGTTTTCGCCCATCATCGCGTGATAGACGGCCTTGCGCAGCGGCATCAGGTCAGCCGCAACCTTCGACGCACCGCCACCCGGAAGGATGCCCCAGTTGATTTCGGACAGGCCGAACTGCGCATCTTCCGAAGCGATGGCGATATCGCAACCGAACAAGGGTCCATAGCCGCCGCCAAAGCACCAGCCGTTGATCATGGCGATTGTGGGCTTCTCGTACCAACGCAGACGGCCCCACCACGAATAGGCTTCGCGCTGCGCCTTGCGGATTGCGCCCAGGCCTTCGGCTTCCGTCTCGCGGAAGTATTCCTTGAGATCCATACCGGCCGACCACGCATCGCCTTCGCCCGACAACACGAGCACCTTCACGTCATCGCGAAATTCGAGATCCGCAATGACTTTGCCCATCTGGCGGTTGAGCTTGGGGCTCATGCAGTTGCGCTTCTCGGGGCGGTTGAACTTCACCCAGGCGATGCCGTTTTCGACGGTGAAAGCGACGGTATCTTCTTCCGCGCGCTCGATCTTCTGTTCAGTCATGGTCTGTCCTCTCGGGATGAATTCAAAATCAGATCGGGAAGTGATTTAGATCGGGAAGTGTCCGGGCTGGGTTTCCATTGTGATCCAGCGCAGTTCGGTGAAGCTGTCGATGCCCGCCTTGCCGCCAAAGCGCCCGTAACCGGATGCGCCGACGCCGCCGAAAGGCATCTGCGCTTCGTCATGCACGGTCGGTCCATTAACGTGGCAGATGCCAGACTTGATCTGGCGCGCAACCCGAAGTCCGCGTGCAGTGTCACGCGTGAACACGGCAGCCGACAGGCCGTATTCGGTGTCGTTCGCCAGTTCGATTGCGTGGGCTTCGTCGCGGGCATGAATGATACCCACGACCGGGCCGAAGCTTTCGTCGCGGAACAGCTTCATTTCCTGCGTCACGCCATCGACGACATGTGCCGGCATCAGCACGTTGTGCGTGGTTTTGCCGCCGGTCAGCACTTGCGCGCCGTGGGCCACGGCATCGGCGATCAGGCTCTCGCAATGTGCCACCGTCTTGGCATCGACCACCGCACCGAGCGGCGTCGTACCCTCGCGCGGGTCACCTACGGCCAGTGTCGAGACCTTTGCCTTGAAGCGCGCGGCGAAATCGTCGGCGATGGCGTCGACCACAATGATCCGCTCGGTAGACATGCATATCTGCCCCTGGTTCATGAACGCGCCGAAGGCAGCCGCCTTGACGGCTTCGTCCAGATCGGCATCGTCGAGCACGATCAAAGGTGCCTTGCCGCCCAGTTCCAGCAAGCAAGGCTTGAGATTTTCGGCTGCACGCTTGGCGATGATCCGCCCGACCGCAGTCGATCCGGTGAAGTTGATGCGCTTCACATCTTTGGCATCGATCAGCGCGCCGACAACATCAGCAGCATCGGCGGGGGCGTTGGTCACCACGTTGACGACGCCTTCGGGGAAGCCTGCATCCATGAACGCTTCAATGATCAGTGCGTGCGTGCGCGGGCACTGCTCCGATGCCTTGAGGATTACGGCATTGCCGCAAGCGAGCGGCACGGCAATCGCGCGCACGCCGAGGATGATCGGGGCATTCCACGGCGCAATGCCAAGGATGACGCCGACCGGCTCACGCAGCGCCATCGCCACGCAACCGGGCTTGTCCGAGGGGATCACTTCACCGGCGATCTGGGTCGTCAGCGCGGCGGCTTCGCGCACCATCGACGCAGCAAGGCCGAGGTTGAACAGCGCCCAGCCCTTGGTCGCGCCGATTTCGCCCATCATCGCTTCGACAAAGGCATCGGCACGCGATTCAAGCGCCACGGCGGCCTTCATCAGAACGGCACGGCGCGCGTTGGGGCCCATGGCTGCCCAAGCCGGAAATGCGGCACCGGCGCGTGCGGCAATTGCAGGAATATCGCCGGCCTGCATCGCTTCGGCTTGCGAAGCCACAGCGCCGGTCATCGGATTGATCCGTTCGAACAACATCACATCTCTCCCAATATGTTATGCCTTATAGCAATCTTGGGTTGGGCACGCAACAGGCGATCGCAAGCACACCGACCCTGTCCAAAAGTGCAGTTACTGCACGTTGGGACAAATTTCGGGTCGCTCCACCGGGGTGTCAAAGCTGCCATTATGGTATTGTAGAAAATAGACAAACAGCAGCGATCGGCAGGAAAATCCTTTGTCTCGATCCCGTCAGTTGCAGTATATGCAACCACATTGTCGCGTTTCGCACTTGCGAAAGAACTGCCGACCGACCATCTCGGTGAGGCCTTTCAGGCATCCTCTCCCAAACTATTCAGGGCCGCCCCGGCAACGGTGCGGCCCCTTTTTTGCTCGCAAGCCGCGAGCATTGGAATTTGTCCGAGATACGGCGCTGGGCAGTGCAAACAGCCTACGGCAGCGCCTCTCCCCGGGCCGCCACAAACACTGCGTACCACTGCTGCCTCGTCCATTGAACGGACTGCGCGGCCATGGCTTCAACCACGCGCTCCGGCTTTTGCGACCCAACAATGGGAACGATGCCGGCTGGGTGCGCCATCAGCCACGACAAAGCCGCCACCGTCCTCGAAATGCCCTGCGCGTTGGCCACAAGATCGAGCGCTGCTGCCACAGCCTTCTCATGTGGGTTTTCCGGCGCAGCGATTCGCCCACCGCCAAGTGGTGACCAAGCCAGCACGGTAAGCCCGCCCTTCATAGCCTGATCGAGTTCACCGTTTTCCACGCAGTCGGTGCGCAGGACGCTCACTTCTGGCTGGGTCGCCACCAGTTTGTGTCCGAGGAAATGCTGCAGCGCGTCGATCTGGCTGCACGTGAAATTGGATACGCCGAGAGAGCGCACTTTTCCCGACGCCACGGCATCGTCGAGTGTTCGCGCAAGTTCCTGCGGATGCGTCAGGATGTCGGGCCGGTGGACCTGCCACAGATCGATCCTGTCCGTCTGCAGGCGGCGCAGGGACGCATCAATAGCCTCGTTCAGGTACTTTACAGACTGGTCGTATGGGGCTGGCGGACGAATGCCCCCCTTGGTTGCCAGCACAATCCTGTCGCGCAGCCCAGCATCAGCGGCCAGAACCTCGCCCAGCACAGCTTCTGCCGCGCCAAAGCCTCCAGAGCCATCGAAGCCGTAGATATCCGCCGTGTCGAACAGGGTGATCCCGGCGTCGAGCACGGTCCGGGCGAGCCGGTCCACCGCCGCTGCATCAAGACCACTGTCGACAAGGCGCCACATGCCCCAGCCCAGTGCTGAAGTCTTCAATCCGGATTGCCCAAGTGGACGAGAAGCCGGGATAACCGGAAGTGCGGACATATGGGTGGCACCTTGGCAGAAATTGGATGCCGAGATTGTAGTGGCACCGCGCCGCGGTGGCCACCGATCGCATACGAATGCTGCAAAGCACAATCGCAAGCCACGGGAAACCGTGGCTTTTGGGGCTTTCACCCCTTGCGCTTACTGAACGAACGTCCTATTTTTATGCACGGATCAGGAACAATCGGGAAAACCCATAGGTCCGACAAAAAGGGCAACAAATCGGCCCGCGATAAAAAGACAAAATGCAGGAGAGTATGACATGAAAACGCTATTTGCCGCCGCTGCAGCGGTCGGCTTGCTGTCTGCACCGCAGATGGCATTTGCCTCAGGCTCTGCCGAAACCGTCGCCATCTCGGTATCTTCCGAGGGCCTTGACCTCAGCCAGCGCGCTGACGTGCAAAAGCTGCGCGCGCGCATTTCCGAGGCGGCTGCCGAAGCCTGCGACCCGTCCGACCGCATGATTGTGACGACGCTGCCGGATTACCAGTGCCGCCGCGCCGCGATTGCCAGCGTCGAACCGTCCGTACAGAAAATGGCCAGCGCAGCCAAGCGCAAGACAGTTGCGCGCAACCGCTGACCGATGATGGTTTGCGCCGGGCGTTGAGGATGTTTCAACCCTCTCGCCCGGCGTTTCGATTCAACCACCCAGGACCTTGATCGCCATGGCGGCGGCAGCGGCGCGAGTCTCTACGCCCAGCTTTTCATAAATGCGTTCAAGATGCTTCTGCACGGTGCGCGAGCTGATCAGCAGCACTTCTGAAATCATGCCGTTCGATTTGCCGTAACTGATCCACAACAGAACCTCTGCCTCACGGTCAGTCAGCGACAGCCGCTGTTGCAGCTTGAGCACGTCGGCCTTCGGATTGAGTTCATTGAGGCGGATCAGCACCTCGTTCTCACGATATTGCGAGATGATCACCAGTTCGAGCGTCGTCTCGCCGCGGTCGATCTTGGCCGAGGCGCCCTGCGTCGAACTTCGCACCAGCAACCGCTCAACCGTGCCGCGCACGGCATCGGGCAAGGTGCCCTTCTCGCGGCCCCATTCCGGGCTGACGCGGCTGATCGCCTGTTCGGCCAGCGGCGTGCACCACAGCAGCAGCCCGCGCGTATCTGTCGCCATCATCAGGCGGCCCGTGGCATCAAGCCCCGCCGCGCCTGCCTGCATCGCGCGGGCGTGGCCAATATGCACGCGCACGCGCGCCATCAGTTCGTGCACATTCACCGGCTTGCGCAAGTAGTCGACGCCGCCAACCTCGAAGCCTTCGATGACATGCTCGCTCTCGGTCAGGCCGGTCATGAACACCACCGGCACATGGGCGAGCGAAGGTCGTCCCTTGATCCGCGCCGTCGCCTCAAACCCGTCGATCCCGGGCATGACCGCGTCCATCAGAATAAGGTCAGGTACCACGTGGTCGAGCAGATCCAGTGCAGCATTTCCCGAAATCGCCACAAGCACAGTTATCCCGGCGCTCTCAAGCGTATCGGTGAGGAAGCGCAGCGAATCCGGCTCGTCGTCAACGACGAGAACCGTATCGCGCCGCGCGCTGCCGCCACTCATCTCACAATTCCTCCAGCGTTCGCGTCATGGCGGCCAGATCGAACCGGTCTAGGCAATCGAAAAGCCGCGCCACCAATACGCCAGAACCGGGGTCCGCAAGCTCAAGGCCGCGAATTTCGCTCTCCAATGCGCGCACGTGCCCAATGCGCACAAGCGATTTCAGTCGGTCGACGTGGTCACGCGCCTGTGCAGTGAGCGGCATGCCCTGCCTGCCCTGTTCATCAGGGGACTCCGCAGCGCGCTCGGGCCAGGTCCATTCCAGTGCAAGAATCCGCCCAAGTGCATCGATCAGCAAGGACAGATCGACTGGCTTCAGCAGGAAGTGGTCGTGATCGGCCTCCTTGCGTTCAAGACCGTGACGCTCTTCCGCATTGGCCGACAGCATCATGATCGCCAGATTGCGGCCATGCGCTGCTCGCAAGTGCGACGCCAGTTCCCACCCCGACATGCCGGGCATACTGACGTCAAGGATTGCGGCGTCGAATGCTCCAGCCGCTGCCATCGCCAACGCGGCAGAACCGCTGCTGGCCGGAGATAGATCGAAGCCCAACTCGCCCAGCGCCGCTTGTAGAAGCGACAAATGATCGGGGTTGTCGTCAACCAGCATGATCGAACGCCGCTTGCCGACGTATCCCGTCGGCCGCCGGGCCTGCTCGGCGCGGTCGATGAAGCCCGAGACTTGCGGCAGCATGATGCTGACAAGAAAGCACGAGCCCTGGCCCGGCGCGCTCTCGACCTGCATGTTACCGCCGAGCATCTGAACGATCGCCCGTGTGATCGCCAATCCGAGCCCTGCCCCCTTGGCCACGGTGTCGTTTGGTTCGCCCACCTGCGCATAAGGGGCGAACGCCTCTTCAGCCTGCGCCTCGCAGATTCCCGGCCCGGTATCGCGCACTTCGAACGTGGCCATCTGACCCGCCCAGCGCAGCGAAAGGACCACTTCACCGGCTTGCGTGAACTTCACCGCATTCGATACGAGGTTGATCAGGATCTGCCTGATGCGGCGCACATCCATGCGCACGAATTCGGGCAGGCGGCCGGGCAGCTCGCACCGAAAGGTCAGCCCCTTCTGCTCGGCCATTGGCCTGAACATCTCTGCCACCTGCTCAACCACCGGGCCCAGCCGGACGACCGTATTGTCGATCCGCACCACGCCCTGTTCAACCGAGGCGATGTCGAGCAACCCTTCGACAAGGTTGGTCAGGTGCTCCGCGCTGCGGCGGATCACTCGCGCAGCATCCTTGGGGGCCACGGCCGCATCTTGCTCGACCAGCTGGGCGTAACCATAGATGGCATTGAGCGGCGAACGGATTTCGTGGCTCACGCTGGCAAGATAGCGGCTCTTGGCCGCACTGGCGGATTGTGCCGCGTCTCGTTCCCGCGTCAAATCCTGCAGGTCAGGGCCAGCAACCTCGCGCCTCGGGATGAACGCAAGGCACGAAGCCAGAATTGCGCAAAGCCCAAGCGCGGTTGCAACGTGCAGCACAAGGCTCTCGCCCGGCACGACAACGTCCATGGCGATCATGCCCAGCGTGACCGCCGCAATGATGCATATAAACCAGACTCGCAATGCCCATCGCCCGTCATTCTCACGTCGGTCGGGCGGTGCCCCGGTCAATTGCGCGAAACGCGAACGCAGGAACGCCACGTGCGCGCGCCTGCCGGGAGCGAGCGACGAGACGTTAATCGGTATCATGCAGGCAAGCTGCCGATGAACCCGGCGGATTGCGCCAGCCCATTTTCGCCAATGACCATTGCTCGTGACCCCGCGCGCCCTCGTTATGTATGTGGCGCAAACGGATTGTGCACTGCAATGACGCGCGACTCAACCCCCTGCCAAAGTACAGGGCGCATTGGCGCTTTGCGCGGCTTCAGATCAGCTGATCGCGCTGCAAACGCTGCATGAGCCGTTCCGCCACAGAGTGACGGATCGCATGACCATCCCTCAATTTTACCCATGTATTCAGGCCTATCCCGAAATGGTTCTGGATCACTTCGGGCTTCTGGCTCTTCAAGACCGACGCCATCTTGTGAACCACCGCCGGTTCGACTTGAGTGAGTCGTTGCGTTGTCATTTTCCCTCACAGGTTCAGTTTCCGGTGACACCATATTTTGCAGCGCAGCACATGGCATACGTCATTTGCCCCATTTGATTTCCGGACACCTGTCATAGATTCGAGGGCCGATTATGCCTCGCCGATAGTACAGCGCGACATGCGCCGAACTTCCCTCGGAAAATCAGTTATTTAAGATTCGCAATACGTTGTCGCGACTCGCACGGGCGGTGCCATGGCAGAACCGACGCAGCAATTATGACCTTCCGATCAATCGCACCAATTGTGCCATGACAATGATGACGGGGCCAAACGGTCTATCTATGATCCTCAATCCGGCCTTCCCGTGCATGGTCGATGGCTTTTGAGGATCAGGTCGATATGGCAACGCTTGCTGGCAAAGAAGAAGTACTGCGTTACAATGGGTTAGCCCGGACGTTTCACGCCCTTATCGCGGTCATGGTCCTGTTCAACCTCATTAGCGGAATCGGCGGCGAGGCCATTGAGGACATGTGGAATCCCATTCCTGTCCACAAGAGCACCGGCATTCTCATTCTGCTCCTGACGCTCGCAAGAATTGGCTGGCGCCTGACCTGGACGATGCCAGCTTGGCCCGACGCGATGGGCAATTTCCAGCGCCTTGTGGCGAAAGTGACGCATTTCGCGCTCTATGCCCTGATGATCGCTGTACCGCTGACCGGATGGATCATGTCGTCGGCAGGCAAATACCCGCTGACGATTTACGGTTTGGTCGATTGGCCAAAGCTGGCCATTACCAAGGGCTCGACACTTGCGAATGCCGCGGGTGAGGGTCACGAAGTCCTCGGATTTCTCATGGCGGGCTTGGTCGTGCTGCATATCGGTGCAGCGCTGCACCACCATTTTGTCATCAGGGACAACGTGTTGCGCCGCATGCTCTGAAGCGCAAACGTATTCTCACCGACATTGGTAGCGCGGCGCACTACACCGGCCCTGTCAGTTTTGACGGGTGGGGCATGGGCAAAACAACTGCAATCGAGGCGATGGGGCTGTGCGAGTCGCGCAAACGCGCTCGCCTGGCTGCGCCCTGCCCCCAGACGCAGCAACGCACTATTTCGCCAATTCACCGCTTGCCGATACGGGTGGCGCTGTCATACCCGGAAGCATGGGAGTTCGATGAACAGTCGCCCGGTATCGCGGGGATCGGCCATGCGCCGCTTCCGCAAAAGCGCGAGCAGGGTGCGTTGAAAGGCCGGTGCAAAAGGTTCCGGCGCGCTGGTGGCTTGGCCACGTCCCGCGCCGGGAGCAACAGGGTGGGACGTGTACCATGAGCCTTGATTCAAATTCCAAAGCTGGTCAGATCGATGCCCAGATCATCGACGTCCTGCGCCACCGCGTTGGCAAGGATGAACGCGCAGCCAAGCCACATGACTGGTACACCGCAACCGTCCTCACCTTGCGCGATGCCATTATCGACACCTGGATGGAATCTACGCGCAAGACTTATGCCGAAGGCGGCAAGCGCGTCTACTACCTGAGCCTCGAATTCCTGATCGGCCGGCTGCTGCGTGATGCGCTCTCGAACATGGGCCTGACGCGCGACATGGAAAAAGCGCTGCGTGAGCACGGTTTCGATCTATCGGCGCTCGAAGATCTCGAACCTGATGCAGCGCTCGGCAACGGCGGCCTTGGCCGTCTCGCCGCCTGCTTCATGGAAAGCCTCGCCAGCCTCGACATCCCCGCCTACGGCTACGGCATTCGTTATGTGAACGGCATGTTCCGCCAGCGCATCGACGATGGCTGGCAGGTCGAACTGCCAGAAACGTGGCTCTCCCACGGCAACCCCTGGGAATTCGACCGCCGCGAAAGCGCCTACATCATCGGCTTCGGCGGTGAAGTTGTCGAAACCGGCGAAGGCGTCGAGTGGCGGCCGGCCGAAAAGGTCGAGGCCAGCGCTGTCGACACCCCGGTGGTCGGCTGGCGCGGCAAGCGCGTCAACACCTTGCGCTTGTGGACCGCACACGCGTTCGACCCGCTTAAGCTCGACGCCTTCAACGCAGGCGACCATCTCGGCGCCCTTTCCGAACAGATGCGCGCCGACAGCCTCGTGCGCGTGCTCTATCCCGCAGACTCCACCCCCGCCGGGCAAGAGTTGCGGCTGCGGCAGGAGTATTTCTTCACCTCCGCCTCGATCCAGGACATCGTGCGCCGCCACATCCAGTTCCACGGCGACATCCGCACCCTGCCCGACAAGGCCGCGATCCAGCTTAACGACACCCACCCGGCGGTGGCCGTCGCCGAACTGATGCGCCTGATGGTCGACGTCCACGGCCTCGAATTCAGCGAAGCCTGGGAAGTGACCAAGGCGACCGTCGGCTACACCAACCATACGCTCCTGCCCGAAGCGCTGGAATCCTGGCCGCTGCCTCTGTTCGAACGGTTGCTGCCGCGCCACATGCAGATCGTCTATGCGATCAACAGCCGAGTCCTGCGTGAAGCGCGCAAGGCTGGGCTGGACGACGCCGCGATCTCGGCCATCAGCCTGATCGATGAAGGTGGTGAGCGCCGTGTGCGCATGGCCAACCTCGCCTTCACCGGCGCACATAGCGTCAACGGCGTGGCCGCCCTCCACACCGATCTGATGAAGACCACGGTCTTCTCGGACCTGCACAAGCTCTACCCAACGCGGATCAACAACAAGACCAACGGGGTTACCCCGCGCCGCTGGCTGCAGCAATGCAACCCCGGCCTGACCTCGGTGCTCAAGGACGCCATCGGGGATGGTTTCCTCGATGACGCCGCAAAGCTGACCGACCTCAATGCTCTGGCCGATGACGCCGCGCTGGGCGAGCGGATTGCCGAGGTCAAGCGGTCCAACAAGATCGCGCTGGCCAAGCACATCAAGACGCTGACCGGCGTGCGCCTCGATCCCGATGCGCTGTTCGACGTCCAGATCAAGCGCATCCACGAATACAAGCGCCAGTTGCTCAACCTGATCGAGACTGTCGCACTCTACGACCAGATCCGCAGCCATCCCGAACGCGACTGGGTGCCGCGCGTGAAGATTTTCGGCGGCAAGGCAGCGTCGAGCTACCACAATGCCAAGCTGATCATAAAACTCGCCAACGACATCGCCCGCCGCGTCAATTCCGATCCCTCGGTCGGCGGTCTGCTCAAGGTCGTGTTCGTGCCGAATTACAACGTCAGTCTGGCTGAACGCATCATCCCGGCAGCCGATCTGTCCGAACAGATCTCGACCGCGGGCATGGAAGCCTCGGGCACCGGGAACATGAAGTTCGCGCTGAACGGCGCGCTCACCATCGGCACGCTCGATGGCGCCAACATCGAGATCAAGGACCATGTCGGCGATGCCCACATCGAGATCTTCGGCCTCACCGCCGATGAGGTCGAGGAACAGCGAGCCAACGGCTATGTCCCGCGCGACGTGATCGAGAAATCGCGCGAACTGCGGCAGGCGCTTGAGGCTATCGCCACCGGCGTCTTCTCGCCCGACGATCCGGACCGCTACAAGGGCCTGATGGGCGGCATCTACGACCACGACTGGTTCATGGTCGCCGCCGACTTTGATGGCTACCACGCCGCTCAGCGCAACATCGACAAACGCTGGGAAAATCAGGCGGGCTGGCGCGCATCTGCTATCCGCAACATCGCCAATGTGGGCTGGTTCTCGTCCGATCGCACGATCGGCGAATATGCCCGCGACATCTGGGGGGTCTGAAAACCAGCATGAAGCCATCGGCGAGCGCCATCGAAGCCCTTCTGGACGGGACGCACGCCGATCCTTTCTCTCTGCTCGGCATCCACGAAGGGCCGGAAGGCGCGTTTGCCCGCGCCGTCCTGCCCGGCGCAGAGGAAGCGGTTGCATGGTCGCTGTCAGGCAAGAAGCTCGGCGTCCTCAACCGGATTGATGGTCGCGGACTGTTCGAAGGCAAGGTCAAAGGCCCGCGCCAGCCTGTGCGCTATGCCTGCAAGGCGGGCACGGACGAGTGGCTGGTGACCGATGCCTACAGCTTCGGCCCCGTGTTTGGTCCGATGGACGACTTCCTGATTGCCGAAGGCACGCACTTGCGCCTGTTCGACAAGATGGGCGCGCACCTGATCGAGCATGAGGGCGCGACTGGCGTCCACTTCGCAGTCTGGGCGCCCAACGCCAGCCTCGTCAGCGTCGTCGGCGATTTCAACGATTGGGACCATCGCCGCCACCCGATGCGCCGCCGTGCGGACATCGGCGTGTGGGAAGTGTTCATCCCCGACATCGGCGAGCACCGCACCTACAAATACCGCGTCGTCGGCGCTGACGGCACGGTCCAGCCGCTCAAGGCCGATCCCTATGCGCTGGCGTCGGAGTACCGCCCCGCTACAGGCTCGATTACTGCGCACCCGGTCAAGATGGACTGGGGCGATGCAGGCCACCGCGCCCACTGGGCTTCGGTGGACGCCCGCCGCCAGCCGATGTCGATCTATGAAGTCCATCCCGGTTCATGGCAGAAGCCGCACGACGAGGGCTTTTACACCTGGGATGAACTCGCGGACCGGCTAATCCCCTATGTCACCGAGATGGGCTTCACCCATATCGAATTCCTGCCAGTCTCGGAACACCCCTACGATCCGTCATGGGGCTATCAGACCACCGGGCTGTACGCCCCATCGGCTCGCTTCGGCCCGCCTGAAGGCTTTGCGCGTTTCGTCGATGGCGCGCACCGCGCCGGGGTTTCCGTCCTGATCGACTGGGTGCCCGCGCACTTCCCCACCGATGAACACGGACTCGTCCGCTTCGACGGTACGGCGCTCTATGAACATGAAGATCCGCGCCTGGGTTTCCACCCGGACTGGAACACGCTGATCTACAATTTCGGCCGCCGCGAGGTCGTCAGCTTCCTCGTCAACAACGCGCTTTTCTGGGCCGAGCGCTACCATGTCGATGGCCTGCGCGTCGATGCGGTCGCCTCAATGCTTTACCGCGATTACTCGCGCAAGAGCGGCGAATGGATTCCCAACGAAGACGGCGGGCGCGAGAACTGGGAAGCGGTCGAGTTTCTCAAGGCCATGAACCGCGCAGTCTATGCCAGCCACCCCGGTTTCCTCACCATCGCCGAGGAATCGACCTCATGGCCCGGCGTCAGCAAGCCTGCTTTCGACGAAGCCCCGCGTGAACATTTGGGTTTCGGCTTCAAGTGGAACATGGGTTTCATGCACGATACCCTCCAGTACATGGCGCGCGACGCAGTGCATCGCAGCTATCACCACAACGAAATCACTTTCGGCCTGACGTACGCCTTTTCCGAAAACTTCGTCCTGCCGATCAGCCATGATGAAGTCGTCCACGGCAAGGGCAGCCTCCTTACCAAGATGAGCGGCGACGATTGGCAGAAGTTCGCCAACTTGCGCGCCTATTATGGCCTGATGTGGGGTTATCCCGGCAAGAAGCTGCTGTTCATGGGCCAGGAATTCGCCCAGCGCCGTGAATGGAGCGAGGCGCGTTCGCTCGATTGGGAACTGCTGCAGGCCCCCGCCCACGAAGGCGTTCGCCGCTGGGTGCGTGACCTCAACCGGGTCTACTCCATCCGCCCCGCCCTCCACGCCCGCGATTGCGAGCCCGAAGGCTTCGAATGGCTGGTAGTCGACGACGCGCAGGCCTCGGTCTTCGCATGGCTGCGCAAGGCGCCCGGCGCAAAACCCGTCGCCGTCATCTGCAACATGACGCCACTGGTCCACGATCACTACCGCCTGCCTTTGCCTCACGATGGGGCATGGCGCGAAGTGCTGAACAGCGATGCGCAGGACTACGGCGGCAGCGGCATCGGCAATCTCGGCGAAGTGACTGCGCAAGATGGCGCTGCATTCGTCGTGCTGCCACCACTGGCCACTATCATGATTGAATTCGAAGGATAAAAGGGAGACGTTGGGGATGCGGGAATCATACTCTCAGCCGCTGGCACGCGATGCCATGGCCTATGTCCTTGCGGGCGGTCGCGGCAGCCGTCTCAAGGAGCTGACCGATAACCGCGCCAAACCTGCGGTCTATTTCGGCGGCAAATCCCGCATCATCGACTTTGCCCTGTCGAACGCGATCAACTCGGGCATCCGCCGCATCGGCGTTGCCACGCAGTACAAGGCGCACTCGCTTATCCGCCACATGCAGCGCGCGTGGAACTTCATGCGCCCCGAGCGCAACGAAAGCTTCGACATCCTGCCCGCATCGCAGCGCGTGTCCGAGCACCAGTGGTACGAAGGCACCGCCGACGCGGTCTACCAGAACATCGATATCATCGCGTCCTATGCGCCCAAGTATATGGTCATCCTCGCAGGCGACCACATCTACAAGATGGACTACGAGTTGATGCTCCGTCAGCATGTCGAAAGCGGCGCTGACGTGACCATCGGCTGCCTCGTCGTCCCTTGCGCTGAAGCCACCGGCTTTGGCGTGATGGCGGTCGACACCCACGACACCATTACCGAGTTCGTGGAAAAGCCTGCCAACCCGCCCGGCATTCCCGGTAACGAGACTATGTCGCTCGCTTCAATGGGCATCTACGTCTTCGACACGGCGTTCCTGTTCGACATCCTGCGCAAGGACGCTGCCGACCCGAACTCGAGCCGCGATTTCGGCAACGACATCATTCCGCACATCGTCAAGAACGGCAAAGCGGTCGCACACCGATTCACCGCGTCGTGCATCCGCGCAGCCGAGGAAATCGAGGAATACTGGCGCGATGTCGGCACGCTCGACGCCTATTTCGAAGCGAACCTCGACCTCACCGACATCGTCCCCAAGCTCGACATGTATGACCGCGACTGGCCGATCTGGACCGACCAGATCATCGCCGCTCCCGCCAAGTTCGTGCACGACGAAGACGGCCGGCGTGGCATGGCGATCTCCTCGCTGATCAGCCAGGACTGCATCGTCTCAGGCGCCATCGCCCGCCGCAGCCTGCTGTTCACCGGCGTAAAGATGGGTTCATTCTCCGAATGCGAAGAGGCAGTGATCCTGCCATATTGCAACATCGGTCGCGGATCGCGATTGAAGCGCGTGATCCTCGATTCCGGCGTCCGCATCCCCGAAGGCCTGATCGTGGGCGAAGATCCGGAACTTGATGCACAGCGCTTTCAACGCACCGAAAGCGGCGTCTGCCTGATAACGAAGACGATGATCGATCGTCTTGCATGACGATAAAAGTCCTCTCCGTCGCCTCCGAGGCGGTGCCACTGGTAAAGACCGGCGGCCTCGCCGATGTGGCAGGCGCGCTGCCCTCAGCCGTCGCGCCGCATGGCGTGGAGATGACCACGATCTTGCCCGGCTATCCTGCTGTGATGAAAGCGCTTTCCCGACCCCGAGCGGTCCATGCGTGGGACTCGCTACTGGGCGATAAGGCGCGTCTCGTCGTGGGCAAGATCGACGGTCATCCGCTGCTCGTGCTTGATGCACCTGCCTATTTCCAACGTGATGGCGGCCCCTATGTTAGTGGTGCGGGTCAGGATTGGGGTGACAACTGGCGCCGCTTTGCCGCCTTCGGGCGTGCTGCTGCCGATGTGGCGGCAGGCGCGGTCAAGGGGCGCAATTTCGATCTTGTCCATGCGCATGACTGGCAGGCCGCGATGGCACTGGCCTATCTGCGCTTTGCCCCGCCTGAAGGCGGCCGCCGCGTCCCCTCGGTAATGACGATCCACAACATGGCGTTTCAGGGGTTCTACGGCGCAGACAAGTTTCCTGCCCTAGCCTTGCCGCAAGAAGCTTGGTCGATGGACGGCGTGGAATACCACGGCGGCGTCGGCTTCCTGAAGGCAGGCCTCGAAGCCGCGAGTGCGATCACCACCGTCAGTCCCACTTACGCGCGCGAAATCCGCACCGCAGAATTCGGCATGGGCCTTGAAGGCCTGATCCTCAGCCGAGGTGAGCGGGTTTCCGGCATCGTCAACGGCATCGATTCCGCGCAATGGAGCCCCGAAACGGATCCCTCGCTGGCCACCCGGTTTGGCGTCAGGACGCTGGCAAAACGCGTTGCCAACAAGCGTGCACTTGAGGCCGATTTCGGTCTTGAATCCGGCGACGGACCACTGTTCGTGGTGATCTCGCGCCTTACCTGGCAAAAGGGCATGGACGTCCTCCTCGAAGTACTTGACCACATGGTTGGCATTGGCGGGCGACTTGCGCTGCTCGGCTCGGGCGACAAGGCAATGGAGAACGGCTTCCACGCCGCCGCCATGCGCCACCCCGGCAAGATCGCGGTGCGCACCGGCTATGACGAGGCGCTCTCGCACAGGATGCAGGCAGGTGGCGATGCCATCCTCGTGCCAAGCCGGTTCGAACCTTGCGGCCTCACCCAGCTTTATGGCCTCGCCTATGGCTGCGTCCCCGTCGTCGCGCGGACCGGCGGTCTCGCCGATACAGTGATCGACGCAAACCTCGCAGCGATCATGGTCGGGGTTGCTACGGGTGTGCAGTTTGGTGGGGTGACATATTCGTCGCTCTCCGACGCAATCAGTCGCACAGTTGCAATCTACGCGCAGCAAGACACCTGGCGCGCCATCCAGCGCGCTGGCATGAAAACCGATTTTTCTTGGAGCCGCTCGGGCAAGGCCTATGCGGACCTCTACGCCAGACTGATTGCGGAGGAACAATGATCCGGACTGTCCCGACTACGCCCTACTCCGGCCAGAAGCCCGGCACTTCCGGATTACGCAAGAAGGTCAAAGTCTTCCAGCAGGCCAACTATGCGGAGAATTTCGTCCAGTCGGTGTTCGATGTGGTTGATCGGCCCGAGGGCTCAACCCTCGTGCTCGGCGGTGACGGGCGCTATCACAACCGCGCGGTCATCCAGCAGACGATCCGCATCGCCGCTGCGAATGGTTACGCGCGCGTGTTGGTCGGCCACGGCGGCATCCTGTCCACCCCGGCTGCCAGCCATGTTATCCGCAAGTACGGCGCCTCGGGCGGGCTGATCCTTTCGGCCAGCCACAACCCCGGCGGGCCGGACGAGGATTTCGGCATCAAGTACAACATTGCCAACGGCGGTCCGGCCCCCGAAGGTGTGACCGACGCAATCTATGCGCGCACGACCACGATTGATCGCTGGTTGACCGTGGACGCTGCCGATATCGACCTCGACATGATCGGCACAAGCACCGTGGGCGGCATGAGCGTCGAGGTGATCGATTCCGTCGCCGACTATGCCGAGCTGATGGAAACCCTGTTTGATTTCAATGCTATCCGCGCCAATGTTCAGGCCGGATTTACCATGTCTTTCGACGCAATGAGCGCCGTTACCGGCCCTTACGCCACGCAGATCCTTGAAGGCCGGCTCGGCTTTGCCAAGGGCACCGTGCGCAACGGCGTCCCGCTGGAAGACTTTGGCGGGCACCACCCCGATCCCAACATGGTCCACGCCCACGAACTGTTCGAGACAATGTTCGGGCCGCAAGCTCCGGACTTCGGTGCAGCGTCTGACGGCGATGGCGACCGCAACCTGATTGTCGGCAAACATCGTTTCATCACGCCTTCGGACAGCCTCGCCATGCTAGCCGCCAACGCGCATCTGGCGCCGGGCTATGCCGCTGGCCTCAAGGGCATTGCCCGCTCGATGCCGACCAGCGCCGCCGCCGACCGCGTAGCTGCAGCGATGGGCCTTCCCGCGTTCGAAACGCCCACAGGCTGGAAGTTCTTCGGCAACCTGCTCGACGCCGGCATGGCGACGATCTGCGGAGAGGAAAGCGCGGGCACCGGGAGCGACCACGTGCGCGAGAAGGATGGCCTGTGGGCGGTCCTTCTCTGGCTCAACATCCTTGCGGTGCGCAAAATCAGCGTGGACCAGTTGGCGCGGGAACATTGGGCGCAATACGGGCGCAACTATTATGCGCGGCACGATTACGAAGCGCTGCCCACCGATAATGCTGATATGCTCATGGCCGAGCTGGGGCAAAGTCTCGCAACTTTGCCCGGCAAGTCCTTTGGATCGTTGACTGTTTCAAAGGCGGACAATTTCTCGTATCTCGACCCCGTAGATGGCTCGACCAGCGCCAATCAGGGCGTGCGCGTGCTGTTCGAGGGTGGTTCGCGTGTCGTCTTCCGCCTGTCGGGGACGGGCACGGAAGGTGCAACGCTGCGCGTCTATCTTGAACGCTATGAACCCGCGAGCGGTGACCTCGACCGCGAAACGCCCGATATGCTGGCGGATCTGATCGCGGCTGCTGACGCCATCGCTGGTATCACCCGCCACACCGGCCGCACCGCACCTGATGTGGTGACGTGACGCCAGGGGTCACGATCAACGACGGCAGAACCCGCTTCACCGTCCGCTCCCCCCGCGCCTTGGCCCTGACGCTGTGCCTATTCGATGGCGAAACAGAGCACTTCGTCGGCATGGATCGCGCAGGCCACTTCTGGACGGTGGAACTTGAAGGGGATCTGAGCGGCGCCCGCTACGGCTATCGTGCGTCCGGCGAATGGAATCCTGCAGCGGGGCTGTGGTTCGATCCTTCCAAACTGCTGGTGGATCCTTACGCTGCAGAACTTGACCACAAGTTCAGGTTCGATAGCAACCTTTCCACATATGGATTTGATACTGCAGCACTAATTCCCAAAGCCATCATCTCGACCCTTCCCGTCGTCAAACAGCAACCGCCGCGCTTCCGGCACGGCGGGCTGATCTACGAAGTCAACGTCCGCGGGCTGACGATGCTTCATCCTGACGTGCCCGAACATATCCGAGGCACCGTAGCCGCTCTCGGCCATCCAGCGATCATCCAGCACCTCAAACGATTGCAGGTTACGGCGATTGAACTCATGCCGATCATGGCGTGGATCGACGAACGACACTTGCCTCCGCTCGGCCTGACCAATGCCTGGGGATACAACCCGGTCACCCCGATGGCGCTGGACCCGCGTCTGTGCCCCGGCGGCGTGGCGGAACTGCGCGAAACGGTTGCCGCGCTCCACGCCGAGGGTATTGGCGTTGTCCTTGATATTGTTCTGAATCACACTGGCGAGAGCGACGTTCTCGGCCCGGTTCTGTGCCTGCGCGGGCTTGATGATGAGGCTTATGCCAAGGCTCCTGATGGGACCCTGATCAACGATACCGGCTGCGGCAACACGCTCGACTTTGGCAATCCTGCCGTCCGCGCGCTTGCACTTGATACCCTGCGCCACTTCGTAAAGCATTGCGGAATCGACGGTTTTCGGTTCGACCTTGCCACCATTCTTGCGCGCAGCCCTGGCTTTGCGGGTAACGCACCGATCTTCGCCGAGATCGCTGCCGATCCATGGCTTGCTGATCGGATCATGATTGCCGAGCCTTGGGATATTGGCCCGGGTGGATATCAACTCGGAGCTTTCCCGCCCAACTGGTTGGAATGGAACGATAGATTTCGTGACGATGTGCGCCGGTTCTGGCGGGGTGATGCCGGGGTGGGGGTATTGGCCACGCGGATTGCCGGCTCGTCCGACGTGTTCGGTAAACGCTGCCGCTCGGTCAATTTCCTCGCCGCGCACGACGGCTTCACGCTTGCTGACGGGTTGGCCTACGAACATCGACACAACCATGCCAACGGCGAGGATAACCGCGACGGACATTCGGAAAATTACAGCTGGAACAATGGTGTAGAAGGCGAAACCGACAATGCGGATGTGATCGCAAGGCGGGCTGCCTACGCCCGCGCGATGCTTGGCACGCTGTTCGTTTCGACCGGCACCATCATGCTGACGGCAGGTGACGAATTCGGGCGAAGCCAGCGCGGCAACAACAATGCCTATGCGCAGGACAACCCGGTCACGTGGATCGACTGGACGAACCGGGATATAGCGCTGGAGGAGTACGTGTGCGCACTATCCTCTTGGCGTAATTCGATAATAGAACAATTCTCCAGCTTTCCCGAGGACGGCGCCTGGTCCGGGTTGGATGGGGGTTCGATGGGTGTAGAGGCATGGCAAGGGGGGGATACCCCCGGCTTGCGCTGGTCTGGGGGCACCTACGGCTTCGTGGTTGACCGGACCGGCCCTGTCGCCGGCCCAGCCTGAACCATCACGCACCAATCCGGCGCAATGCACGGTCGGGATGGAAACCTCCAACTGCAGCCGGATAGGTCCGCTCACCGCGCGCAAGAGGGCGCGGCAGCAACTGGCCGAGCAGGAGTTGTCCGAAGGTCCATTCGCCAAGTTCGGATTCGGCGTTGATGTGCCCGGCCTCGCCCGCGTCCACGAAACCGCTGCCCCAGGCCTGCGCTAGCTGCTGTGCCTGACCGATGCCCATGTAGGGATCGTTGCGGCTGCTCACGACGATCGAGGGGAACGGCAGCTCGCCATGCGGGAATGGCGCGAAGCGGGTGAGACGGCGGTCGATCGGGCGCACTTCGACATCGGGCGGAGCGACCAGCAGCGCGCCGATCACTTTGCCGTCGCGTGGTTGTTCGAATTCTGCCCACCAAGCCACGGCCAGACAACCGAGGCTGTGCGCGGCCAGGACGACCGGCCGGTCGGCGCGCTGTATGGCGAGGTTGATCTTGTTGACCCAGGTGTTGCGATGCGGATCGTCCCACAGGCCGAGATCAATGCGGTGGCAATCGGGAAGCGTCTCTTCCCACCGCGTTTGCCAATGACCTGGCCCGCTGTTGCCGAGGCCTGGAACAGTGAGAATCAGCGGGTCTTTTGATGACCGCGCGAGGGTGTCTTGAGCCATTGCTTGTCTCCATGTGCAGAAAAGCCGGTCGACTCGGTTTACGTCCCGACACCTCATGACATAAGTCAACTTTATCGGTAGACAATAGCGCAGCGCCAGACCGCACGCGATTTGCGCCAAGATGCTATGGCCCGGTGCAGTTCACAGCGGCGGCAAAGGCTCGCTCACAACTGTCGAAGCAATATCTCCCGGACAGCCCAGGCCAATCAACACGCCGCGAGCCACTTCAGCCGGATAATCGCCGCCTGTCTCCTCGCGCAATTGCGTGAACAAGGCCGACAGCGTGGTGCCGAGAAGCAGGTCCCGGCCAATGCGGACGTCGGGCACTTGGAACATGCCGCAGGCAATGCCGCCAGCGACCGTCAACCGCGCCTGCTCGTAAGTCTCCGCCCCGAACACGATGCCGCTGGCGGAAAGGTTGACGATCGACCACGCCCAGCGGGAATCCGTGCGGCCGCGCTCAAGGTAATAGCGGATCGCGGTGGCCGTTCGTTCCGCGCCGTCTGCCTTGGTGTCCAGCACAGCGGTGACCTTGGCGAGAAACTCGTGCGCCACTTCCCACGTCAGTGCCTCGCGCAGGTCCTCCATGCCGGAAAAGTGATTGTAGAACGTCTGGCGCGTTATCCCCGCCGCCTCGCAGACTTCCTCGACGCGGCAGTGCAGACCGGTTTCGCGGCCATAGATGTCAAAGGTCACCGCCACGATCCTTGCCCGCGTGCGGGCGCGTCTCTCCCGGCCGATCTCGGCGCGGCGCTCTGCATCGACCTTGCGCTTGCGGGGGGCGGCTGTCGTCATGGTTTGGACCTATCGGCCAAATCCGTGCTCGTCCACACCCTCTGCTCCCTGAACGCGCGCGCGGTGAAACCCGTTCGCGCTTTGAAAAAGCGGGCAAAGTACGCGGGATCGGCAAAGCCGAGCGCATAGGCGATCTGCGCAACACCGGCCCCGGTGAAGGTAAGGTTGCGCCTTGCTTCCAGCACAACCCGCTCATGGACGAGGTCAGCTGGTGACTGCCCGGTCAAGGCGCGGGTGGCGCGTGTGAGTGTCGACATCGTGGTCCCGAGAGCCTTTGCGTAGGCAGAAACCGGCCAATGCTCGCGGTAATGAGCCTCGACCAGCGTGCGAAACCGCGCGACCAACGGTTCACGCGCGTCCTGCGGGCCGCGGCTTGCCGCGGTCTCGGTCGCTTCAGCAGCCTCAGCCAGAATCAACCCCACTTGCGCCAGCAGACCTGGCCCCAGGGCGGGTTCAACGCCCAACCTCCCGGCCATGTCAGCAAGGAGCCAGCTCAGCCGCGCGGCGGTGGCGGACGATGCACTGAGCGTCACGGCCCGGGCTTGCCCGTCAAAGGCGGACAGTCCTCCAAGCACACCGCCGAGGCGCGGGTCGCTCAACATGCCGGCCGCGAGCGAAAGCACCCAGCCTTGGGCGCCTCGATCAAACCGGAAGGCATGGACGCTCGACGGTGGCACGAGGATCAGCGCGGGTGCGGATACGTGCTCGTCTCCACCGTCACCCAGCAACAGGCTCGCGCCGCTTTCAACAAGGAGCAACTGGAGCATATGCGGATGGGCATGTGGCTTGATCGTCCAGTCATGCAGACTTGACCGATCATAAATGCGTTCGAGATGGACGAACTCGGGCGGCACCAGAACGCCGGTTTCACCGTAGAGTGGATAATGCGTGATGGCGCGGACCTGCATCGTGCAACTTTGCGATGCTTGCTTCAAATGTGCAAGACTCTGCCTCAAGCGGACATCGCCGGTTTTCTTTGGACAGTGCAGGATACGTCCACTGCTTGAGAGGAACCGAAAATGGCAGAAACATCAGAAAAGCGGCCAAAATTCCGCTTCGATCCTTATTCGCCGGCAATCGATGCCGACCCCTTCCCCGCCTACAAGGTTCTGCGCGATGAGCACCCCTGCTTCTGGTCGGAAGAAGCAGGCAAATGGGTCCTGTCGCGCTATGACGATGTGCTCGCCGCGCTGCAGGATTGGCGAACCTATTCGTCAGCCAAGGGCAACCTTGTCGACGAGTTTCCCGGCCGTGCAGGCTCCACGCTCGGGTCCAGCGATCCACCGCGCCATGACCGGCTGCGCGCGCTGATTCAGTCGGCTGTGACCAAACGCGCGCTTGAACACATCATCGAACCGGCACGCGCCTCGGCCAAGGCCCACCTTGCAGCGCTGGCGGACAAACCGACCTTCGATCTGGTCGGTGAATACACGTCGAAACTGACTGTCGATCTGCTGTTCTATCTCTTCGCCCTGCCCGAAGAGGGGGCGGCAGAGGTTCGTGAGAATGCCGTACTGATGGTCCAGACTGATCCGGTCACGCGGCAGAAGAGTCCCGAACACCTCGCGGCGTTTCAATGGATGGCAGACTATGCCGAGAAATTGGTCGCCGCGCGCAAACTCGAACCCGGCGACGATCTGCTTTCGAACTTCATCACCGCGGAAATCGATGGAGAAAAGTTGCTCGACAAGGAAGTGCAACTGACCGTGACCACGTTAATCATGGCCGGGATCGAGAGCCTGTCAGGTTTCATGGCAATCTTCGGGTTGAACCTTGCCGATCATCCCGAGGCACGGCAGGCGCTGGTTGCAAACCCGGCACTGATCCCCGATGCCATCGAGGAATCGCTGCGCTTCAACACGTCTGCCCAGCGCTTCAAGCGAACGCTCACGCGAGACGTGGAACTGCATGGACAAGTGATGAAAGCGGGGGATGCAGTGATCCTGGCCTATGGCTCTGCCAATCGTGACGAGCGCATGTTCACGGACCCGGACACATATGACATTGCGCGCAAGGCCAAGCGGCATCTGGGCTTTGGCGGTGGGGTCCACGCCTGTCTTGGATCGATGATCGGGCGTGTCGCAACACAGATCGCCTATGAGGAACTGCTCAAGGCGGTGCCCGAATTCAGCCGCGTGAATGAAGAACTGGACTGGGTCCCATCGTCAAACTTCCGCAGCCCCAAGCGGTTGATGCTTCGAACGGGTGGCTAGAATGGACTGGCGGCTCAGCAGGTGGCGGGTCATGCACGGCTCGTCGCAAGGGCGGGCCGCCAGACTTGCAGAAGCGGAGTCCTGCATACAATTTGCCCGGCAATGAACGATAACCGGGGTCTCGCATAATGGTTCCTGACCGGCGCCAATTTTTGGGCGCCATCGCTGCAACGGTGGGAAGCATGGCCGTATCGGGCCAGCCTGCGCTTGCGGTGACACCACCCAGGGAAATCGAGGTTTCGCCTTTTGCGAAGCCGACGCTGCCGCTTATGGTTCAGCGCGCTGTGGCAACGCTTGACGCCCATGGCCGAAATATCCGCCACCGCGATCTTGTCGGCTTTGTCGATTTTTCTCAGGCATCGCGCGAGACACGGTTCCACCTGATCGACATCGAAGGCGGCAAGGTGCTGTCGTCCCACCTCGTGTCGCATGGCAGCGGGTCCGATCCCGCCAACAGCGGCTGGGTGCAGCGGTTCTCAAACGCGATGGGTTCCAACGCTTCAAGCCCCGGCGCTTTTCTCACCGGCGTGACTTACCACGGCAAGCATGGCCGTTCGCGGCGACTGATCGGCCTTGAAGCGGCCAACAGCGCGGCGATGGAACGTGGAATCGTCATTCACGCTGCGTCTTACGTTGATGCAGACATGGCTCGCAATCAGGGCCGAATTGGACGAAGCCAGGGGTGCTTCGCATTTTCCAGCAACGACATTGACGGCGTGCTGGAACGTCTCGGCGAGGGCCGTCTGCTTTTCGCGACAAAATAGTCGCCTGTGGCCAACCAGACACCAACAAAATATCAAGCTAATTCAGTAGGTCATTGCCCTCCTGAACCGAATACTTCTCATTTTGCAGATGTCCGCACCCTGCCAAAATAAGCAGCCATTTCGGTTGAGTTTAACATGGTCAATTTCGAGTTAATTACAATTGTTGCAAATGAATAAATAGTTGAACCTCGAAGATGGGACTGCGGGGCACGGGCATAAACGCCCGGTCGCCGCATTCGGGATAGCACTTCGGGGGCCATGTAATGAAATTTGGATCGTTTTGGGTCGCGGCTTCGGCCGTAGCCGCAGTCGCACTTGCGCCGAGCGCAGCTCTTGCTGGAACACGGGCAAGCACCACCAATGTTACTCTACCAGCCGCCAGCGGCGCACAAGGCCCCAAGGGCGGCTTTCCCAACTCGCCCGGCCTGGTCATCGCCAACATCAAGGCCAATAGCAACGCGGCATTCAAGCGCCCCAAAAGCAACGGCACCTGATTTCCACAAAACGCAAGCAAAGCGCCTCGTCAGCCCTGCTGGCGGGGCACTTTCGTGTCCGGGCACTGTACAAGCCGAGCCTTGAGCGCATCGAGAAGCCATGCGCGCGCAGGGCCCATTGGACAGTCGCGGCGCCACAGGGCGTGGAACCGGTAGGTCACGCCAGGTGCCTCGGGCAGCGCGAGGCGGACCAGCCTGCCTGCAGCCAGATCCGGCTCCACCACATGAAACGGCATATTGCCCCAACCGATGCCCTCACGCATCAGCGCATGGCGCGCGCCAAGATCGCCCAATCTCCAGGTATTGGCGGAAAGGACCGAGAAATCCTTTCCCGCCGTCAGCCGCGAGCGATCGGTCAGGACCAGTTGGCGATGCTTGCGCACTTCGCCGGCCGGAATTGTGCCCATGCGCGCAAGCGGGTGATCCGGGGACGCAACCGGAACCATGTCGATGTCGCCAATAGCGATGCGTTCGAGTTCGAATTGCGGGATCAGCTCGGGCCCGCCGATGCCGAGATCTGCCTCCCGGTCGATCACCAGCGCGGCAATCGCCCCAAGCGCCTCGACATGGAGCCGCAGCCTGACCGTGGGGAACACCTGCTGAAACTCGCGCAGCACGCTGGCCACGAGGTTGGTTGGGAACATGACGTCCACCGCCAGACCAAGTTCTGCTTCCAGTCCTTGTTCGAAGCCCAGCACGCCTGCCATCAGCGCGTCGACATCGTCGGCCACGGCGCGCGCCTGCGCCAGCACGGCCTTACCAGCATCGGACAGAACCGGTCTTTTTGATCCTTCGCGGTCGAAAAGCGACACCCCCAGTTGTGCCTCCAGCGTGGTGATGCCGTAGCTCACCACCGAGATGGCGCGACCAAGCTTGCGCGCTGCGCCATTGAAGCTGCCCTCGTCGACGACCGCGAGGAACAGGCGCAACTGGTCAAGCGTTGGCTGGCCGACGTTCACGGGCAAAACCTTTCAGTTTCATCGAACATTCCAAACAGTTTTATCGGGATATTCCGATTAAACGACAAGGCCTATCTCGGCTGCAACAGGACGGCCCGACCCAACTCATCGATCGGTTTTCCTGACCGGAGAAATCACATGACCCTGACCACCGCGACCAAGGCGCATATCGAACTTCGCCCCTTTGCCACGCTTGGCGCCGCCGACCATGGCTGGCTCGATGCGCACCACCACTTCTCGTTCTCGGAATACCATGATCCGGAGCGCGTCAACTGGGGCGCGCTGCGGGTGTGGAATGACGACCGCATTGCCGCCCGCACCGGCTTTCCGCCGCATCCGCACCGCGACATGGAAATCATCACTTACGTGACCAAGGGCGCGATCACCCACAAGGACAGCCTTGGCAATCAGGGCCGCACCGAAGCGGGCGACGTGCAGGTGATGTCTGCGGGCACCGGCATCCAGCATTCGGAATTCAATCAGGAGGACGAGGAAACCCGCCTGTTCCAGATCTGGATCATCCCCGACCGCCGCGGTCACGCACCAAGCTGGGGTGCTCGCCCCTTCCCCAAGGATAGCCGCGATGGCCGCTTCGTCCCGCTGGCTTCGGGGATTGCCGGTGACGAGGACGTGCTGACGATCAACGCCAATGCCCGTGTGCTGGGCGCAACGGTCAAGGCCGGTGAGACCATCCGCTATGCGCTGACCGAAGACCGCCATGCCTATCTCGTCCCGGCAACGGGCCGCGTGAAGATTGGCGATGTCGAGGCCAATGCCCGAGACGGCGTGGCGATCACCGGAGTGACCGAAATCGTCGTTACCGCGCTGGAAGACGCCGAGCTTGTCCTCGTCGATGCCGCGGCGCTGCAATGACCAGCCTGTTCCCGCACATTTCCCCTTCTCGATTTTCTGCAAGGACCGATCCCATGACCTCCACCACGTATGAAGGCGCTCCGGCGTCCTCCTCATCCACCTCTGACCTGCTCGCTGTTACCGGGCGCGTGCTCATTGCCGCCATATTCGTCCTTAGCGGCGCGTCCAAGCTTGCCGATCCCGCCGGAACCATCGCCTATATCGAAAGCGCGGGCTTGCCGCTGCCGACTGTCGGCTACGCAGCCGCCGTCGCTGTCGAACTGATCGGCGGTCTGTTGCTGGTCGCCGGGTTCCAGACGCGGATCGTGGCTCTGGCCATTGCCGCTTTCAGCATCGCGGCCGCATTCAGCTTCCACGCCAACCTTGCCGACCAGAACCAGTTCATCCATTTCTTCAAGAACATTGCGATGGCCGGGGGCCTTTTGCAGGTCGCCGCGTTTGGTTCGGGCCGCTTCGGCTTCGATCGCCGCTGATTTTCCGTGAGGGGCTTGGCTGATGGCTGGCCCCTGCCCTTTCTTTTCAATCAAGGAGTATCCCATGACTCGTACCGCTTCTGCCAAGGTCGTCCCGCTGATCGTTGATCGCTGGAGCCCGCGCGCGTTCGATGGCTCGGCTGTGCCGCAGGACGATCTCGACGTGATCTTCGAAGCCGCCGGCCTTGCTGCCAGCGCTTACAACTACCAGCCGTGGCGCTTTGCCTATGCACACAAGGGCGATGCAAACTTCGAGGCGTTTCTCTCGGCGCTGGTGCCGTTCAACCAGTCGTGGGCCAAGGATGCAGGCGTACTGGTGTTCGCGGTGTCGGACGAGTTCATGCGGTCGGACAAGGGCAACAACCCGAACCACAGCCACAGTTTCGATACCGGCGCGGCCTGGGCCAGCGCGGCGCTGCAGGCATTGTCGCTGGGCTACCACACTCATGGCATGACCGGCGTCGATTTCGACAAGGCAGCCGAAGTGCTCAGCGTACCCGAGGGCTTCCGTGTGGAAATGGCCTTCGTCATTGGCAAGCAGGGCGACGCCGCGCAGCTGCCCGAAGGCCTGCGCGAGCGTGAAGTGGCGAGCGACCGCAAGCCGGTGAGCGAAATCGCGTTCGCAGGACCGTTCACGGCCTAAGCGACCTGTGGCGCCGTCCGCGCGTATTCGCTAAGGGCGGCGCCATGCTTCGTATCAATGAACTCAAACTGCCGCTCGATCATGCCGCCGAAGACCTTTCGGTGGCGATCTGTACGCGGCTGGGCATCGAGGCCGCTGAGCTCGAGCGGTTCCAGATTTTCCGGCGGGGCAACGATGCGCGCAAGAAGCATGCGATCCTGCTGACTTATGTCGTCGATTGCGTGGTGAAGAACGAGGCGGAAGTTCTCGCGCGTTTTGCGAGCGACCAGAACGTGCGCGCCACGCCCGACACGACGTACAAATTCCCGGTCATTGCGCCTGATGGCTGGGCTGGAGTGCGCCCTGTCGTGATCGGAGCGGGTCCGTGCGGATTGCTCGCGGCGCTGATCCTCGCGCAGATGGGCCTCAAGCCGATCATCGTCGAGCGCGGAAAGGCCGTGCGCGAGCGGACCAAGGATACCTGGGGCCTGTGGCGCAAATCTGTGCTGACGCCCGAATCCAACGTCCAGTTCGGCGAAGGCGGTGCAGGCACGTTTTCCGACGGCAAACTCTACAGCCGGATCAAGGACCCTCGCCAGCTTGGCCGCAAGGTGCTGGTGGAGTTCGTCAAGGCAGGGGCGCCCGACGATATCCTGACCGAAGCCCACCCGCATATCGGCACGTTCCGTCTTGTCACCATGGTCATGTCGATGCGCGAGACCATCGAGAAGCTTGGCGGCGAATACCGGTTCAGCACGCGGGTGGACGATTTCGAGATCGAGACAGCGGCAGACGGTACGCGCCGCATGGCGGGCCTGCACTTGTCGGACGGCAGCTTCCTGCCCGCGCGGCACGTGATCATGGCGGTTGGCCATTCGGCGCGCGACACGTTTCAGGTGCTGTTTGACCGGGGCGTACACATCGAGGCCAAGCCCTTCGCTATCGGCGTGCGGATCGAGCATCCGCAAAGCTGGATCGATACCGCACGCTATGGCCCGAGCGCGGGCAACAAGATCCTTGGCCCTGCGGCCTATTCAATCTCGCACAAGTGCAAGAACGGGCGCACGGTCTATTCTTTCTGCATGTGCCCTGGCGGGCGCGTCGTCGCTGCCACCAGCGAGGAAGGGCGCGTCGTGACCAACGGCATGAGCCAGTATTCGCGCGCGGAATTCAATGCCAACTCCGGGCTGGTCGTGGATATTGACCCTACCCAAGATTACCCCGGCGGGCCGATGGCGGGCATCGCTTTCCAGCGCCATTGGGAAAGCCTGGCGTTCGAGGCAGGCGGACGCGATTACAAGGCGCCGGGCCAGAAGCTCGGCGATTTCCTTGCCGACCGGCCTTCGAGCGAGTTCGGCAGCGTGATCCCGAGCTACCAGCCCGGCGTGCACCTGACCGAACTGAACAAGTGCCTGCCCGATTACGTGATCGAATCCATCCGCGAAGCCCTGCCCGTGTTTGGCCGGATGGTGCCAGGCTACGACCACCCCGACGTGGTTATGACCGGCGTGGAAACGCGCACGTCAGCGCCCGTGAAGATCACGCGCGGGGCCGATTGCCAGAGCCTCAACACAGCAGGACTTTATCCGGCAGGCGAAGGCGCGGGTTATGCGGGCGGCATTCTTTCCGCGGCGGTTGACGGGATCAAGGTTGCCGAGGCGCTCGCCGCGCAATTGCTCAAGTGAGCGCCCGGCATTTCGACGCGATCGTGCTTGGAGCGGGCGCTGCGGGCTTGATGGCGGCGCTTACCGCAGGGCAGCGCGGCAAGCGGGTGCTGCTGGTCGATCATGCCGATGAACCGGGAAAGAAGATCCTGATCTCGGGCGGCGGGCGCTGCAACTTCACCAATATCCATACCGCAGCCGACCGCTATATCTCGGAAAATGCCCATTTCGCGCGGTCTTCGCTAGCCCGTTACACACCTGCAGACTTCATCGCGCTGGTCGGCCGCCACGGCATCGCCTGGCATGAAAAGACGCTTGGCCAGTTGTTTTGCGATGGTTCGGCCAGAGCCATCGTCGAAATGCTGATGCACGAATGCCGCGAAGGCGGTGTCAGCTTTGCGTTCGGCCAGCCCATTTCCGCGCTGGACCATGGCGATGGCCTGTACCGTGTGACGATTGGCGGCCTGGAGCATCATGCGCCTTCAGTGGTGCTGGCAACCGGCGGGCTGTCGATCCCAAAGATGGGCGCGACCGGCTTCGCGCTCGACATTGCCCGGCGTTTCGGCCTGCCGGTGGTGCAGACCCGCCCCGCCCTTGTGCCCTTCACGCTGGGCGAGGACGAGGCGCTGTTCAGATCGCTCTCCGGCCTCTCGGCAGAGGTGATCGCGCGGGCAGGCAAAGCCGCTTTCCGCGAGGCTGCGCTGTTTACCCATCGCGGACTGTCCGGGCCTGCCATGCTTCAGGTATCGTCTTACTGGGAGCATCGCACGCCGATCCATGTCGATTTCCTGCCTGACGCGGCCGGCGACTGGCTGCTCGATGAAAAGCGCAATCGCCCGCGCGCCACTTTGCGCTCGGTGCTGGGCCGCCGTCTCCCTGAACGGCTTGCCGATACGCTGGCTGACCGGATCGGGCTTGAAGGCGAACTGAGCAATTGCCGCGACGCGGCCTTGCGCACCGCGCAGGACCAACTCGCACGCTGGGAATTCACGCCCAACGGCACCGAGGGCTATGCCAAGGCCGAAGTGACGGCTGGAGGCATTTCAACGCGGGCACTTTCGCAAAAGTCGATGGAATCCACCAAGGTTCCCGGCCTGTTTGCCATCGGTGAAGCGGTGGACGTTACCGGCTGGCTTGGCGGCTACAATTTCCAGTGGGCCTGGGCGAGCGGACACGCGGCGGGCTCATCCGTCTAACCGTCAATCAGATCGAGATAGGCGACCACTTCGTTATCCGTGGCGAGGAACAGCCCGGCCTGTATCGCTTCGGGCTGGGCGGCGGCCAATTCCAGCGCCTGAGAAAGCGGACCGTAGCACAGTGTCTCTGCCGATCCGCCGTCCGGCCCGTCGCCAAGATAATAGAGCCGCACTGTAGCGTCCTGATGGGTCGTTCTCATGCAGCACGCCATGCCACCGTCACGGACGCCTGTCATCATCGTGCGAAGAGCCGACGAAGCCAGAACCATTCATCCAATTTTAATCCGCCAATTCGTTGATCGCAAAGCACACCCGCGACAAGGTGAAAAAGGATAGGGTGCCTGCCTCGACGTCGTTCGGATCAGAGGTCATGGTCGGGCTGGGGAATATCGCGTCAATGCCGGAAATCTTGCGAAGCAGGCATCGTTCTGCCGCCACTGACATGCCGAGGCATGCCAGCGCCGCCTTGCCTTGTTCATGCAGGGGTGTTGCCGCGTGAACGCATTGCGCCTCAAGCTGTGGATTGCGCTGGCCTTTGTCCTGATGATCGTGGCCATTCCCGGTGTCATCGCCAGCCATGCGCTGAAAGTGGTCCGGGCACAGTATAGCCGGGCCGAAGCTTCGTCGCAAAGCCTGAGCGCCTACCAGCGCCTCGCCGTGCTCGGCTATACGCTGCATCAGGAGCGGGCCGTCGATCCTGCGGCGTTCCAGCGCGATATCAAGCTCTATGTCGACGGCGTGCGCTCGCACGTCCTCAATACCGAGCGCTACATCAATGCCGAAATACGGCTGATCAGCGAAACGCCGCTGCAGCGGACCAAACGGGCATCGCGTATCGAGGAGGAACTGCACCAACGGGAAAACCTCCAGAAAATCGGCACAAGCCTTGAGAAATCCTTGCGCGGCCAACCCGACACGGTTTGGGAAGATCTGGTTTTCGAGGCGATCAAGAACGAAGAACGCGAATCCCGCGAGTTCCAACGCGGATCGATCGACACGTTTTCCAGTGTTTCGGACACGCTTTCGTTGACGCTCACATTTGTCGGCATCTGCGGCCTGCTTGCGCTCATCTGGGTGCAGTTGCAGATCATCCGTCCGCTCGGCAACTTGTGGCGCGGCACCAAGGCGATGGCCGACGGCCGTTACGACGAACGCGTGGATGTTCTCGGCACCACGGAGTTTCGCACGATCGCCGACAGTTTCAACACCATGGCTGGGCGTGTCGGTGATGCTGCCCGGACGATGCAGCAGACCAATGAGGAGCTCGAGCGCGCGGTCGGCCGACGCACGCTGGAACTGGCAGCTTCCAACCGTTCGCTCGAACGCGCAAACCGGCTGCGCCAGCAATTCCTCGCCGATGCCAGCCACGAGCTGCGCACGCCGCTTTCGATCATGCGGAGCGAAGCCGAAATCACCTTGCGCGACCGGGCGGCCAATGTCGCCGATTTGCGCAGTGGCCTTGACAGGGTGGTGCGTCTCTCGGCCCTGATGGGCGAGATGATCGAGGATATGCTCAAGGTTGCCCGCGCCGAAGAGCCGATGCTCCACGTCAGCATCGAACCGGTAGACGTGGTGGCGGCGGTGCGTGGCTGCATCGACGATTTCCATCGCCTGGTCGAGGCCGACAACGGCAGCATCGTACTCGTCCGGTCGCCCCCGGAACTGTTCATCGAAGGCGACAAGACCAGGTTTGATCAGGTCATCCGGATCGTCGTCGATAACGCCGTCTGCTATTCGGAAAAAGCGCCGCAGATAGAGGTGGCTATTTGCGAGGACGAGGGCCAGGCACTGATCACCATTGCCGACAAGGGCGATGGCATATCGCCCGAGGATATCCCTCACCTGTTCCAGCGTTTCAGGCGCGGCAGCCGCAGGGCCGGGAGCGGAGAGGGTCTTGGCCTTTCGATTGCACGCTCAATCACCGAAACTCTTGGCGGAACCATCGGCCTTGAAAGCAAATTGCAGGAAGGCACCACCGTATCGATCCGCCTTCCCCTGCTGCCGGGGCCAGTGCCGACTGACGGGAACAACCAATGAAAATACTGATCATCGAAGACGAAGTGGAGCTTGCAGGCGCCCTGCACCGCGGCCTGACCCAGGAAGGTTTCAAGGTCACGCTTGCCACCGATGGCGCGACGGGGCTTGAACTGGCAAGCTCGCTTGCTTTCGATTTCGTGCTGCTGGACGTCAATCTGCCGGACATGAGCGGTTTCGATGTCTGTGCACGGCTGCGCACAACAGGGCTTGCCACTCCGATCATCATGGTGACGGCGCGCGATGAAGTGGCCGACCGTATCCGCGGCCTCAAGGGCGGTGCGGACGACTACCTGCCCAAGCCGTTCGCATTCGAGGAACTGCTGGCGCGCATGGACGCGGTCAAGCGCCGGATCGAGCGGCCGAGCGGCAGCCCGATTCAGGCAGACGGCAGCGTGTCGGTGGGCGATCTCCATTTCGATCCGCGCACGATGGTGCTGACGCGGGCTGGCACACCCCTGCAACTTACAGTCAAGGAAATGGGCGTTTTGCGCCTGCTGATGGAATCGCCCGGAACGGTCATTTCCCGCACAGAAATCCTGCGGCAGGTCTGGGGCGTGGAGGACGATCCGCTGACCAATATCGTCGAGGTCTATCTCAGCCGCCTGCGCCGGAAGCTGCACGCGCTCGGCCCGCCGGTGGTCGAGAACGTGCGCGGCTTTGGCTACAGGCTGACTGCCTGATTCACCGGGAGCGCGCCGCGCTCCCCATTCGCATCAAAGCCCGAGCCAGGCGCTGAGTTTCGGGATCCTTTTCAGGATAGCGCGTTCGATCACGAAGATGCCGGCGAGCGAGAGTGCCAGCAATGGCAGCAATGCGGCCAGAACGCACAGCGCGACCCACACGCCCTTCCCGGCTGTTCCGGCGCGCATCTGCGGCGGCGCACCGACCATTCCCGCAGGCTTCCTGCGGCGCCACATCACAAACCCGGTTATGCTCATCGCCACCAGCATCAGCGCGGTCAGCACACCGATGGCCTGATTTATCCAGCCGAACAGCTGACCCTCATGCCACGCCACGCCGTAGCCGATAACGCGGTCGATCGGGTGCTTCTCGGCAAAGCCTTCGCGCGTGATTTCGCGCCCGGTTTTCGCGTCAAAAGTGATCGACACACGCAAGGGGCGGTTCTGGGTGTCCGAACGGACTGTCCAGGCTGCCTTTGCCTTCTGGCCGAGCTTCGCGGGCGCGCCAGGCGGCGAAACGATCACGGGAAAGGGCAAATGCTCTCCCCTCGCCTTGGCGACGATCTCGGTGAGGAAGACGCCAGCCGGACCGTGCCCGGTGTGACCCGTCACCGTGTGTCCCATTGCGCTGTGGTCCATGGCGCCGCCTGCCGCCATCATCGCACCGTGATTGTGTTCGGCGTGTTCGTCGGCGGCGGGATCAGGGGCGGGCGCGCGGCCGCCGATGGTCCAGTCCTGTACCCCTTTCTGCCAGCCCATCTCGGCGCGCACCGCCTTGAAGGCGCTGCCCCAGACGTCGGCCCACGGCAGCCCCGTCACCAGAAGCACAAAGGCAAGGCCCGACACCCAGAAGCCGGTGACGGCGTGAACATCACGCCACGCCGCGCGCGAGCCGAGGTGCAGTCGCGGCCACAATACGCCCGCAAGTCCCCGACCGCGCGGCCACCACAGATAGAGGCCGCTCAGGATCATCACGATCGCCCAGCTTGCAGCCAGTTCAACCAGCCAGCTTCCGCGCGGCCCCAGCAGGAGCTGGCCGTGGATATCGTGCACCACCTGCATGATCCGCCACTGCGGATCGAGCGCGCCCAGCACATCGCCCTGCGGCGAGACGAAGACGTCGCGCATTTCGCCATTGGGCAAACCGATATGGACCAGCGCGGCATCGCCTTCCTCGCGGGGGAGACGGTAGGTATGGAAGCGGGCGCCTGGAAATTGCTCCAGTGCCGCCTCCACCTGATCGTCAGGCGACACCGCGCCATACATGGGGAACGCAGCATAGGAGCGCTCTTCCCACGCCTCGACCTGCGGCTTGAACAGATAGATCGCACCGGTGATCGAAAGCAGCACGACCATCGGCATGACGAACAGCGCGGCATAGAAATGCCAGCGCCAGATCGTGCGATAGCGCGCAGGCGTGCCAGCCAAGACCACGCTCACAGCCGCAATCCTGCTTCAACCAGAAAGGTGCGCTGCGGATAAGGATGGAATACCCACGCCCGGTCGTTCGTCAAATTGTCCACCCCTGCCGAAACACGAAACGCCTCGCTTACCGTCCAGTTCACCCGCGCATCGAGCGCGAACAGCTCCGAGGTGAAGCCGAATGTGTCGCCGCGCTGCTGCCCGAACAGGTCGGTGTTGGGACGGCTGGCATAGCGCATGCCCAGCGAGGCCTGCACGGCATCGCTCAGCGCATAGCGAATGTTCCCGTTGATCCGCCAGCGCGGGATCCGCGGGAACTGCACGCCTTCGGCCAAAGTGTTGGACGGGTTGCGCAAGGTCTTTGAATCGATCCACGCACCGTTGAGGTCGATGTCCATGCCTTCGAACGGCCAGTCGCGGGCTTCGCCGATCAGTTCGAAGCCGAACTGGCGTGTCAGGTCGATGTTCTTGAAATTGCTGGTCAGAACGCCGTTCTGGTTGAAGCCCGTGAACGAGAAGATCGTGTTGCGTACGCGCTGATAGAACGCCGAGCCCGTCAGCTTGAAACGCCCGAAATCGTGGCCGATCAGCAGGTTCGCATCATGGCTCCGTTCCGGCTTCAGGTTCGGGTCAAAGCTGTTGGGGTTGAACGTGCCATCGCCGTTGAGGCTACCCTGAAACAACTCGCCCACGGTGGGATAGCGCGTCGCCGTCGCAAGGCTGAGTTGCATGGTCGTCGCATCGGGCAGACGGTATTCGAACGACAGGCTGGGATCGACCGAGTCATCGGTGCGCGAAGCATAGCGGTTGGACACCTGCTGGCCCGCGACCGCCCCGGTGCCGAGCCGCTTCAGACCGCCTTCGTAAGCGCGCCAATTATCATAGCGCAGCCCCCCCGTCACGGTCAGCGCATCGAACAACAGCCGCGCTTCGGCCCAGGCCGAAAGCTGCCGGGTCTTGCCAAAGGTCTGCGTTGCAAACGCCTTGCCCGCCGCGCTGCGCCAGTCGGCCAGAGTGTATCGCGTCTGATCGTTGCGATAGGCGTTTGCGGTTACGCCAGCCGCCAGTTCGTGGCTGCCGGACTTGTTTTCGACCAGCAAGTCGGCGGTCCACCACCCCGTCGGGTTCTGCCGCGCCAGCGTGCCCGCGCCGCCGCTCACCCCGGTTGTATAGCCGTTGGAGGTGAAGCCGTCAGACTTTGCGATCTGGTAGGTCGACACGGTGAGCCGCGCCGTGGTGTCCTCCGCCAAGGGTGCGGCGAGCTTCAGCCCGGCCAGCACCTCGTCACGCACGGTCTTCGAGAAGGTCGCGCCCGAGGCGGTGTAGCTTTGCGCGCCGATCCGAACCCGGCCTTCACACACAACCACCCCCGCCGCATCGCGCAAATAGCAGTCAGGCGCAGTCTGGCTGTCCTCGTTGTGCCAGTAGGCGAACAGGAATTGGCCTGTCAGGTTGCCGTCATCGTACCCGACCTTGAGCTTCGCTTGCGCCTGCGTGATCCTTGCCGGCGATTGTGCAGCAAAATAGGGATTGGTTGCATTGCCCGGAGCGCCGGGAATACCTGTCCCGTCAGCTGTCGCGCGAACATGCTCGGGATCGGTGATCGCGCCGGTGACGACAGTGCCACCCGACCCCGCCACCGGAATCAGCCCCAGAAAGGTCATCGGATGGCCGGTGTTGCGGAAGAACCGCCCGGTCAGCCGGAGCGACCAAGGTCCGTCCTTCTGCTTCAGGCCGAACCCGGCCTCGGCCGACCCGCCCCAATAACTGTCGTGGGTGGAAAACTCGTCATAGGGCTGGACCATGCCCTGCACCGTGGCAAAGGCCTCGGCTTCCTTGGGATCGCGCGTGGTGATGTTGATGATGCCGCCCATCGAATTGCCAACGTAGCGCGAACTGTAGGGTCCATAGACGATGTCGAACTGCTCGACCTCGCCCGGCCCGACAACGCCCCATTTGGGTGCGAAGCCGAAGCTGTTACCGAGGAAGTTCGATACGACGAAGCCATCGACCATCACCAGCGTACGGGCGCTTTGCGTCGAATGGGTACCGCGAAAACCGGGAACGCCGTTGCTGTCGCCCGAGTAGCGTTTGCGCACGAAGAAGTTGGGCGCATATTTCATCAGGTCTTCGGTGTTGAACGCGTTGATCGCGGCGAACTGTTCCTGTCCAAGACTGACCGCAAGTCCGCGCGGCTCGATCTCGATCGGCGCATCGCGCTGGCCGACGACGAGGATCGACGTGGGGCTTTCCTCGGCCAGGACTTCTTCGGCAAAGGCCGTCGTGATCGAAGCGGGGAAAGCAAACGTGAGCGCGCTCGTAAGCGCGAAATGCGAAGACTTCATAGAAAACTGTGCCTGAAACTGCTGCTTGGCCTGTCGTGCCAGCGCGTCTTGCAACCTTGAGCCGTTACGGCCCGTTGTGGACGTGTCAGACGAAGAGCGGCGGCGCGCGCAATGGCGGGCGGATGCGCCGTGCTGGCGCAACGCGCGGCACCGAAACCGCGCGAACGCCGAGCAGAAGAATGAACGCAAGCGCCAGTGCCAGAAGGTCAGGATCGGCACCGGACAATGCCGCGAACGAGAGCGCGGAAAACGCGCAACCTTCACTGGCCTTGGTCTGCACCTGCGCTTGTCCGTCAGATTTTCCGGGAATGACAATCTGCCGCGCAGCCGAATGGCCGCCACTGGCATCGGCACAAACGGCCACGGTCAGGATATGGTTGCGCGTTTCAAGCATGAACCCGGCAGGGACCAGCGCCTTGATGGCAAGCGCGGTCACGATGACCGCAAGGGCCACCCACCGCCGTGCCAACAGGAAATGTCGAAAGGCCCCCATATCGCGCCCGCCCCTAGCGTTCACGGCGCGATCTGTCACGCTGGACATCCATTAAAACAACATGATCATCGCCTGCATCAAAAAAAGCCGCATACCCGGTTGACCGCTCTCCCGCCTCCGGTTAGGAGCGCGCCCTGTCTTGCAGAGATAACCAATCTGCACCACGGGGCGGAGTAGCTCAGCTGGTTAGAGCAGCGGAATCATAATCCGCGTGTCGGGGGTTCGAGTCCCTCCTCCGCTACCAGGACCGTTTCCAGCACGGTCCGCAAGCTTCCTCAAAGTTCCACGAAATTCGACGTACGGTTGATGTGCGGTCAGGCGCGCTGCGGGAGCACGCGGAATTTTCGCGCAGGCGTCAGCCACTCTGCTTGCACAGCCGTCGTCAAGGCGGCGGCGATCAACGCACCGGGTTCAATGTTCGCGCCCGGTGCGCCAGAACATGCTGATCAGGGGTTCCAAGAGGTAGTCGAGAACGGTTCGCTTTCTGAGCGTTGCCAACATCTCCACGGGCATGCCTGCATGAATTTTCGTGCCGTGCTTGCCGCCGTCCGTGATCGATTCAATCTCGGACCGGGGAACACGGGCTTCGGCGGAAAAGTACCGGATTCCTGTGCGGTCATCGGTCAGTGCATCTGCTGAAATGGTCGTGATCATTCCGGTCATCTCGGGCCTGCCGCGATCATGTATGGTCGGAAACCGGACGCGGACCTTGCTACCCACATGAAGATCCTGCGCGTTTTCGGCACTGAGCTGTGCCTTCACCACCAGTTCCTTGTCCTGCGGCACTATTTCCATAAGCGCCTGCCCTGGCCCCACCACCGCGCCGACCGTGAACACCGAAAGCCCGACGACCTTGCCCGACGCCGGGGCACGCACCACGGCGCGGCCAAGTTGTTCGCGCACGGCAGCAAGGCGGGGCTGGATCTCGTCGATCTGATGCAAGACGTCGCGCAATTGCTGTCCGGCTATCTGCGAGCGGTCCCGGTCGATGACCAGCGCTTGCATCCGGTTCTGGCCGATGGATTCCCGCGCCGCGGCGATCTCCGCCGAGCGCTGACCGCTGTCGCCTTCTGTCGCGGCGATGGTGCGTTCGAGTTCGCGGATACGATTGGTCGAGGCGAAACCGCGCTTGTTGAGTTCACGCAGGCCTTCGAGTTGCAGTTCGAGCGACTTGCGCTGCTTTTCCAATGAGACGGTCTGCGCGGCAAGACCGCCGATCCTCGCGCCAATTTCCGACGATTGCTGACCAAGCACCGATTTCTGCGCCTGCGCCGTGCCTCGCTGTGCGTGATGCAATGCGCTCTGTGCACGCATCGCCTCTTGCGCGAGCGGCATGTCCTCTGGCGGAAGGCTGGCAAATTCCGGAGGATTCGCAAGCTGTCCGGCGCCCGTCGTTTCGGCCATCAGCCGCGATCGTTCGGCCAGGAGCATGAAATACTCGTTGGTCAAACCGCGCTCCGACGCCTGCAATGTGCTCGCCGATATGGTGAGAAGCGGCTGGCCGCGTGACACCTGGCTGCCTTCGCGTATCATCAGGCCGGTCACGATACCGCCCTCGCGGTGCTGCACGGCCTGACGATTGCCCGAAACGGCGATCTGACCTTGCGCATATGCGCCGGCGTCGAGCGGTGCGAACGCTGCCCAGCCGAGAAAGCCGATGAAAAATGCGCCGCCGACGAGCAGGGCAATTCGCTTCTCAGGCGCAGGGTCGTCCTGAAGATTGACGCGGCCCGACAGGTCTTCGATCCTTAACGTCTGCATCTCAACCGGCCTCTGCTTCAACCAGGCGGGGCTTGTCCGTGGCCGACTTGTCATTGGGCATCGCCGTCTCGGTTGTAGCGGCCTGCATCGCCGCCTGTTTGCCGAGTTCGCGTATGACATCGCCCGATGGTCCGAACAGTCTGACCTGCCCGGCTGCCATTACGAGAAGCTTGTTCGCCCCCGCCAGTATGGCTTCACGGTGCGCAGCGACGAAGATGGTCGCTCCGCGCTCGCGGAATTTTGCAATCGCGCCGATCAACGCGGCCTCGCCTTGGGAGTCCAGTGCCGCATTCGGTTCATCGAGGATCAGGATCGAAGGGTTGCCATAGAGCGCGCGGGCGAGCGCAATACGCTGCCGCTGGCCTGCTGAAAGGCCTTCGCCATTCCAACCGATGCGCATATCATAGCCACCGGGGAGCGCGCCGATGATCGAATGAACGTCTGCGATCTGGCTGGCTTCAAGTATCGCCGCCGTCACCGCATCGCGGTTGGAATCGTCAGTTTTGGTGAAGCGCGAGATGTTCTCGGCAATCGTGCCGGGAACCAGCGCGCAGTCCTGCGGCAGATAGCCGATATGGCGGGCCAGGACATCGTGATCCCAGTCCCGCATGTGAAACCCGTCAAAGCGCACGTCGCCGCGATCAAGCCTGATGGCACCCGCCACGGCCCGCAGCAACGTGGACTTGCCCGCGCCCGAAGCACCGACAATCCCGAGGAAATCGCCTTTGTCGAGCGCAAAGCTGACATTGAACAATATCGGCACCTGCGCGCCTGCGGGCACGACCGTGAGGCCGGAACAGGTCACGGCGCCTTGCGGCACCGGGAGTGCGAAACGATCGTCCTCGGCCTTTGCCGCACCGCTTTCGAACAGCTTGCCGAGCAATTCGATCGACTGACGAGCTTCGATAATCATTTTCCATGATCCGACCACTTGTTCGACCGGCTGAAGCGTCCGGCTCATCAGGACCGAGGCCGCGATTATCGAACCGGCGGAAATCTGGTGATCGACCGCCAGCCATGCGCCGATTCCCAGAGCCACCGATTGCAGGAACAGGCGCAGGAACTTGGTCAGCGCGGCATATTCGCAGCTCTTGAATTGATGCACGCGCGTTTCTTCGAGTCCGAGGTGGCGGGCACGGACCTGGGCGTCCACCAGAACAGATCGCATGCCCAGCGCGCGAATGACTTCCGCAATCGCGCCAAGTCGCTCCTGCGCGGCGTAACTTGCCGACATCATCTGCATGGCCTGCTTTGTGCCGGCAGACGTCGCGCGCTCGTTGAGGATGGTAACGCCGAGGAGGAGCAAGGCGGACAGCAGCACCGCGATTCCCAAAACCGGGTGGAGCAGGAAAGCGATCAGGACATATATCGGGGTCCACGGCAGGTCGAACACCGATGCCGCCGCAGGCCCGGACATCGCCTGCCGCAGGGAATCGAAATGACGCAAGGCCTGTGCGCTGAGCAAGGCGTCATTGGGGCCAGCAGGCTGCGCGAAAGTGCGGTCGATGACCTTTTCCGCCAGTTCCCGGTCCAATCGCAGACCGGCACGAATCAGGATCCGCGAACGCATCGAATCAAGCAGTGCCAGCGTCGCAAGGGCAAACGCAGCGACCAGCGTCAGCCAGATGAGCGTGATGATGCCCCCTGTGGCGACCACCCGGTCATAGACCTGCATCATGTAGATTGTGGGGGCGAGATACAGAATGTTGACTAGCGCACTGAGCACGGCAGCGAGCCTGAGATGCTCGCGGCAGGCACTCACCGGACCATCAAGTACCGGGGGCAGTTCGATACCGAACATGCGCATTGATCATTCCACCCCAGAATCAATCAGCCACCTTCAGGCGCGTGGGCGGGCTTCAGAACATGTCCGATGCCCGCCGACGCAAGCCTATATGAAGATCAGTGCGACTAATTGACGACAATTGGGTGACCGTTCCCGATCAGAACAGGATGTCGCTCAAATGCGCGGCCTGGCCGGTCTTGAGGTTGAGCTGAATCTCCATATCGTAAATGCCGTTGTGCTGCGACGAGACGCGGATGACTTGCCCGTATCCGCCGCCAAAAACGGTGGAAAGGTCGATATCAGCAGCTGTCAGACTCAGTGCACGAAGACCGATCTTGTCGACCCCGGATTGGAAATCGATGATGATGTCCCGGTTACCCAGACCAGCGACCGAATCAGACGCCCGGAGGAAGTTGAACAGGTCCGCGCCAGCTCCACCGATCATCGTGTCCTTGCCGTCACCGCCGATTAGCGTGTCCGCGCCCTCTCCACCGTTGAGGTAATCGTTGCCGGAACCGCCGGACATCGTGTCGTTGCCGGTTCCGCCCATAAGCTGGTCGTTACCGCCGCCACCGGCAATGATGTCGTTGCCGGCATTGCCCTGCAGTTTGTTGACATCGTCGGTCGGCACGGTGAGGCCGGTGCCTCCGGTGATACGGTCGTTGCCGTTTCCACCGACGACCACGTCACTTCCGGTACCCGCAGTAATGATATCATTGCCAGCACCGGCGAGAACAACATCATCGCCAGCCTTGGCAACGATCGTGTCCGAACTCGCGGTCCCGATGATTGTATCCGCGTCGGCAGTACCTGTCAGAGTGGTCATGTCAGTCTCCTTGGTTTCGATAGTTTCTCGTATCCGCCTCGAATTCAGCCATTTTGAAAAACGGATGAACTTGATGAAGTCTATAAATTTGCCAGCTTATCGCTCAAATTTTCCAATTACACAGACGAACTATTTAGATTTTTAAATAGTGTATTTTCGAATCTACAATTGTTATTTACCCATTAACCCTAACGCGCAAGCGGGTCATAAATTTTGCAAATATGTGTCCACCAGATGAATATTCGGGTCCCTGAGCGCAAACCATGAGCATATGCATCCAATTTGGACACCAGCTTGTCATTCCCGATGTTTCCGGCTTTGCATTATCACGCCCAAACGCAATGCATTTGAAAGGTTTGCTAAAATATCGTCACAACACGTCACGAAACGTTTACAATTTTGTCATGGTAAATATTGGCAAATTGAAACGACGGCTCTGACCATTAAACAAGATCTGATTCGGGCAACCATTAACGCGGAACGAACTGCTCAGTCTGGTTCAAGGCTGCCTGGCGCCTTTGACCGCGAAGTATTTTCGCCGTTCATTGGGCAACGGGAAATACCTTTGCGACCCGGTTGCGGCTGCAACTCTGGCGTTGTTGACCGCCGACAAAAAACGGGGCTTGAAGGCACATGCCCTCAAGCCCCGCGATTCAATCTTGAAGCTGGAATATCAGAACAGAATGTCGTGGTTCGTTGCCGAGAACAGAGGCGACACCGGTGCGGCAAGCTGGTTGTCCAAAGTGGCATCTGTGTAAACGGTCAGATACTTGAGCACGTTGCCCTTGAGATCGACCTGTTCGAATAAATAGCCCTGAAGCGAAGTCGCAGCCTTGTGCGGGGAAACCCCGAACTCGGCGTCAAGTGCGCTGGTGTTTGTCAGAGCGACTGCATGATCGGGCAATGCACCAGATCCTGCGAATTCCGCGACCTGAATCCACTTGCCCCCACCAGCAAGGGTCAGTGTATCATCCACCGAACCCAGCAAAGCGGTGAAAGCACCCACTTTCGCACCCGATGTGTCGGTCGTGTAGCGAACCATGTTCGCGTCGATCTTGACGCTCTGGATGGCGGCCAGATTGGAGCTGCCGACAGCTGCGTCGATGAACGTCGAGGCCTTGCCCGTAGTGCCGTTGGTTGCGGTCAGGTCAACGTCAGCGCCGTTGGCACCAGCCTTGACGATGTCGAAGCCCGCGGTGCCGAAAAGCTTGTCCTGCAGCGTGGTGGCGAGTTGAAGATCGAAAACATTTCCTGCGGCAGATCCGAAGATCTGGTTGTTACCGCCGCTTCCGCCGAGGCCGAAATAGTTCATGCCAAACTTGCCGGAGTCGCCATGGACTGCCGTGTCAGCAACCAGGCTCTTGAGATTGATTGCGGCCGCCGCTGCCGTGCCGCCTGAGTCAACGCGAAGATGCGACAGTCCATTGGCATCCGAATAGATCAGTGCGGTGCCATAGGTCCCGGCCTTGTCGAACGACGAAACAGTCCCGTAAGTCGGCGCAACAGCCGGGGCGACTGCCACAGGTTGATAGACCGAAGGAAGGACAGTGCCCTTGGCGTCGATCGGCGTCACGACGCCGTCGGACCAGACGGTGTACGATTTGGCGCCGTCCGAGAAGACATAGGCGCTGAGCTTCTGCGAAATCTGGGTTTCGCCTGCCGGGACCGACCCATCAAGGGTTCCGGCATAGAGCGCGGCAAGGTTCCCGGTGATCTGCGAGATCTGCGTGACCGACTGCTTGAGGCTGGTGAGTGCAACGCCGCCAACCGCTTGCCCCAGGGCATTGAACCCCTGCCCGGCTGCGTCCACCACGCCGACGAACTTGAACTTGCCGCTCGCTACCACATTGACGGAACCGGTATCACCGACAACAGCCGCAAAAGCGCGTCCGGTTCCACCATTTGTCAGTGCAGACCCTGCAAGCTGGCTGAGCGAGACGACAACGGATTCGCCGGAATACTGCTTGTTGGCCACGACCGCTTCGACGCCGGTGCTGCCCTGAGTCAGATCGACCGCGGTGTTCCCGCCAGCAAGTGTGACGAAATCGAAGCGCGTGCCGCCACGGATGATGTTGCCATTGAGGCTGGCTGCATCGGCGCTGACCGTGTAGATATTGTTCCCGGCACCGCCATTGATCGTCGAAGATGATGAATTCAGCAGATTGAACTTGTCGTCGAATGCTGTCCCGGTAGCAGCGACGCCAGTCGCGTTCTGGAGATTTACCAGCATGTTGAATGGGTCGTTGAACGCATAATTCAGAATGCCAGTGAGTGGGTTCACGCTGACATTTGCGTTAACGGTCGTGCCCGTCTGTGTTTGTGCCATTACTCTGCTCCAAAATCCAAAAAATATCGCTCTGATTTTCTAAGGAATGGGCGTGACAACGGCATTTCAGAACAAAGAAGATCGCATGAATTCTTAAGGCGATGGATAAAGTGCCGTCAGGACTCTGCCCTGAGCGCGTATCCGGAGCGCTTCAAGACTTGGGAGTATCTTCCAGTCGGTTTCCCGCAGGCGCACCGAGATAGGATCCCGGTCAAACCGGTCGGGATTGCCGTTCAAGCTGTGGTATTCCTTCACGGGCACCATCTGGTGAGAAGCCAGCCATGCAGCATCGTCGATCATCGGCAGCCCGACATCGGCCAATGCGCGGCCCAGTTCCTTTTGCGGGTCCACGCAGATGGCGCGATAGTTGAGGCTGGTCACATCGGTTTGTCGCGCCAGGCGCCGCATCAGCCATTCGACCTTGAACCAGTCGAGCGTGGCACGCATGATGGAAAGTCGCTGCATCTCCGACCCCAGTCCGCGATCGAATTTGCGCGAACGCCATGACGCGATCACATCTGCGGGATCGCGCCACAGATGCAGGAACCTGACATCGGGGTGGCAAGCCAGAATCCAGGCACGCGGCCCGGCTTTCGAACTGTCGATCAGCACCTCGCGCCCGGACTGCTCCGCGATTGCCGCAAAGAGGCGGAATTGCAGATCGAGAAATCGCCGGACGTCGTCCTGCCTGCCAAGCTCTGCCAGATTGAAGCCATGCTGCGCAATATAGCCTGTCCGGACAACAGTCTGCTCGAGCCTCCCGAGTTCTGCCAATTCGGCATCGGCCAGTCCGGAACGTGCCAGAACCCTGGTCCAGAACGAGTCTTCGGCGGCCGGTATTCCGCACGCGCAAGTCTGTTCGCTTCGGTGCAAGCGCCAGAGGCAATGAAATTCGCCCAGCGCGCACCCGATCCCGCCAGCGTGAAGCAGGCGCTCCAGCATAGTCGAGCCGCTGCGTCCCGACCCTGAGATGTAGACTACTCGCATGAGCCAGTTCCAAAACGCCCTGACGCAAATTCAGCAGGCATAACCAGCCTTGCGCGCAGCAGCTTCATTCCAGATCGAGCGCGTAGCCGACCGCGCGGATCGTCCGGATGAGGTCCTTGTCGCCAGGCCGGTTCAATGCCTTGCGCAGACGGCGGATGTGGACGTCGATGGTCCTGGAATCCACCTTGACCCGCGTTCCCCAAACCGCATCGAGCAATTGCTGGCGCGAATAGGCGCGTTGCGGCCGTTTTATGAAATGGAACAGGAGGCGATATTCGGTTGGAGCCAGGTGCACCAGGCTGCCGCTGCGCCAAACGCGGTGGCTGACGGGATCGACCTCGAGATCGGCAAACTGGATGGACTTGGTCACCGTCGATTCGCGCCGGCGGACGAGCATCGAGTTCACTCTGGCAAACAGCTCACGCGGCGCAAACGGCTTGTCGATAAAGTCGTCGGCACCAGCGCTGAAGCACTTGATCCGCTCTTCCTCGTTGTTGTTCGACGACATCACGACAATCTGCATGTTTTCGGTCTGGCTCGATCCGCGCACCGAATGGCACAGCTCAAGTGCCGTGATGTCGGCAAGCGACCAATCGAGGATCAGCACGTCTGGTGTCTGCTCACGCAACATGCGGAGCGCCTGGCTGCCGCTTTCCGTGCGCTGAATGTCGTACGATTCCGCCGCAAATTGCCAGCCGATTGAATCGGCCAGTTCCTTGTCGCTCTCCACAATCATTATATTCGGGCGAACCATTCACTATTCCCCAATCGTGAAATCATCTGCCCATGAGGAGACAAATTCCTGCCTCTCCGGCTGAACTTTCAAACAAAAACAACGCTAGTCAGGTGAAATGCCCCAGACTTGCCCCGGCAGCTCGCACCCTCACAAAAAAGGAAAGCCAGACGAACAGTACCATTGATCGACTCATCTCAATTGCGCAGCATAAAACCCCGGCAAAACAATGCCTTCGGCAGTCATCAAGCAATGTGGAAAGATTGCAGAACCCGGATTCCCCAAGGCCAAAGCAAACCAGTTCGCATACGCCCCTCATCTGACCCAACCGGCCCACTAATGCTGCATTGTTATCGGCTGATGACGATTTGATAACGGTTCAAATATGGTTTTTGATAATGTTTCGAAGTGCGTTGAAATGTTTGACAGACAGCTTCTGGCACGTTTTGCGGCGAGGCATCCAAGACACCCCACACGCTCGTGTTGCCCGTTCAGATAAAAATGGCGTCTCCGGACAGAGGCTGCAGCACGCCGAATAGCATGATTGCAAATTCGGCCTGACCATCGCCGCTGGTGTCACCCAGCAGCACTATGCCATCATCGGCCCGGACCTGAATGAGTTCTCCAGCCCGGCCGCTGAACGAATCTGCGCCCAGGACGAATGCCTGGTTGCCAGCGACCTGACTGACCGCATCGATCCTGGAAAGGTCCAACCTGTCTCCGGCAACTTCCGAAAAGTCGAGAATTTCGTCCATTCGGACCAGCGTGGATTCAGCGGCAGCGTTGAATTGGAAAATGTCGGCCCCACTCCCCCCGGTGAGTTTGTCCGCACCAAGGCCGCCAGCGAGAAAATCGTCCCCGCTTGCTCCGCGCAGGACATCGTTGCCAGCCAGACCGTAGACAACATCGTCGCCGGACATCCCAACCAGCGTATTCGTGCCGCCATCACCAGTGAGCGTAAGCGGAAGCGCAACGCCCTGCCCGCCACCGGCAGAAAGGCTTCCCGCAGCAACAAGTTCAACCACGACGGGATGATCGACGACATCGATCCCGATCTCGTTGACCGAGCCATACGATGCAATCGGCTGATCCGACACAAGCGGATCATAGACGTTGACGTCGAACACGCCGCCGAGAGCCACCTGAACATGGGACGTCCGGGCCTTGATGCTCGTGTTTGTAGCCTCGTTCCAGATGTCCGGTTCTGCCCAGATCAGGAGCGCATGCTCGCCACCCGATTTCTCAAGCAAGAGCGACGCCCCGGTGCGCGGCAAGCCGGTAACTGTGTAGTTGACCGGTGCCGGAATGGTGTCTTCATCGGCTTGCGGGGAATCGGCAAGGATCGCGGTCAGGTTGTGAATGGCCGTAGCCACGGGCTTGGGCCGCATAGCCTGATCGAACAGGCCCAGATTGGCATCAACGCTACTCCCCGTGGGATCGGGCTTGTCTGCGAGATCATAGAGATAAGTCGCAGAAACACCCAAGCGCGCGGCATCCGCGAGCAGATTGAGTGTGAGTTTCGCTTGCGTGATCTCGTCGACTGCCTCCCAGGCGGCGCTGGCACTTCCGGTGTGGTAGCCGGTCTCGGTGATCACCAGCCCCTTGCCGGCCTCGGCACGCTGCTCAATCGTTCGAGCCAGCAGATTGTACGGCTGCCTCCCCAGTTTGGGGTAAGGGTGCAGGTTTGCAAAGTCGGTTGCGAGACTTGATGGCTTTGCCGTTTGCGGCACACCTGTAAGATCGTAGATCGCCACATCTGCCAGGATCGGTGTCGTCTTGATCTCGGCAAGCGCGTCCTGAAAGAAGGCCACGCCGGCTGCTGCACCGATTTTCCCGCCGTAAGGAAAAGGAAAATTGTTGACCTCGTTGGGACCCTCAATCGCCTTGAGGGCACCCACGTGAGACTGGGCAAATTGCGCCAGTGCATTGACTGTAGTCGCGGGCGCCAATCGCCCTGGCAGCACGATATCGAAGTCGAAACCGTCCGACGCCAGCTGGCTGATTACGCCACTTTCCGACAACATGTCGGCATTGGCGCCGGTTCGGATGTTATCAATGCCAAGATATTGCAAAGCGCGCGAAACATCATCGGCCCTGCGCGCTCCATACCCATTCAGATGAACGTTTACGCCGATGGAATCGATGAATTCTGCCGCTCGAATTACAGACACAGACCTACCAGACCTCTCGCAAATGTGCTTCCACAAGCATAGCCATTGCGTTGCCAATGTTACAAATTGCGATAAAATTTGTTACGCCGCAAACATGATGAAGCGGATATCTTCAACCAATCTCTTCAGGGCTTTTATTTTCACACTATAAAATGTTTCGACGATGATCAAAAATACACATCTGCCTAGATTACATTATTTCGAGTTTTTATATTATTTAACATAAGATCTGTTCGCAGAGGTTATTTAAACATCTGGTTAGATGGCTATTTCTCCGCCAAAACAGTCAGGCAAATTACCCAGATTTGTAATATTACGTAGGCATACGCGCGTCTTGAGACCTTGATTTGGTCGACCCAGGGCTGGATCGGGAAAAGACGATGAAATTCAATCCTCTAAGAACAAGTGTAGCGACGACACTGGCGGTTGCACTGCTGGCGCTGTCGGGTTGCGGCGGCGGCGCAGGATTGTCGCCGACACCGACGCCGACCCCCACTCCGACACCAACGCCTACGCCTACGCCTACGCCGACACCAACGCCTACGCCGACACCAACACCGACACCGACACCGACGCCCACACCGACGCCCACCCCGACACCGACACCAACCCCTGGTGCACAAACTTCGTCTTATTCGGGGCAGTTGGGCAAAATCACGGGCACCGCGCCGAAGAACGCATTCGCCGTGAGTTCACCGTCCGGGTTCGTCTATACGCGCACGGCGGGCACGGGATCGGCATTCACTGCCACGGCGACAATCGCCACCTCGGCAGGAAGCGTTACGGCAACTACGTCGAACGCCACGACCGTCGAGGGTCAGCGGCACTCCGGCCAGGCCAATGTGACCATTTCCGCTTATGAGGTGACGGCCTCTACCGATCCGTCAGTCGTGCCTGGAACTGCAGTCGCCCATACCAACAATTTTGCGCCTGTGCTCAGCCTGCAATACACCGATTTCGGCGAATGGACGATCGATGCCTCCACGTCTGCCGCCCGCCCACTTTATGTCGGGGTCTATGGCGGCGGCAAGCCGGGCATAGCCCCTTCCACATCGGTCCCAACCACAGGTACGGCAACATTTTCTGGTGCTGCGGTCGGCTATGTCTCGCAACCCAACAGCACGAAATCAGTGGGAACACTGGCAACGTTCCATGGTTCACTCGGCATGACTGCGGATTTCGCCGCAGGGACCATATCCGGCAACGTGACGAACGTTAATGCCTACGAAATCGGCAAGACCAACGCCGCGTCCGTCGGAACGATCAACGATATCCAGTTGAGAGGGACCATAACCGGGGCAGCCATTGCAGGAACTGCCACCTCAGGGCCTGCCGGCGGCACCTTTTACAATACAAACGGCGCTTCAGGCCAGTTGACGGGTGGTTTCTTCGGGCCGTCGGCAAAGGAAGTCGCGGGAACCTTCGCATTGACAGGCGGAGGCAACAACGTCTCGGTGATCGGCAGCTTCGGCGCAAGTCAGGCAGTGCCCTCGGACCGACGTGTCAAGTGCGACTTGCGCCGGGAGGGCCGCTGGACGAACGGCCTGCCTCGCTGGTCGTGGCGCTATATTGGTGAACGCAGCCGGTTTGTCGGCGTCCTCGCACAAGAAGTCTTGGCCGATCCCCGCTTTGCAGGCGCGGTCTCGACAGATGCCGCGGGAATGATGCGGGTCGATTATGAGCGGCTCGCCATATTCCCGCAGAACATTGCAGCCATGCGCGCGGAAGGCGAAGCCGCCACCAGGCGGTTTATCCAGGCCGAGTACCGCAGCCGGTGAGATATAGGCTGTCATAAGGCGGGCAATGTTCGACATCATGCCAGAGCAGGCGACAGACGCGCCTGCAGCGCAGATTCAGGTCGCGGCAGAATCTCTTGCGGAGGTGGAAAGGCTAATCACTGAGGACCAGCTGGAAGAGGCGCGCGCGCGCCTGACGTCGATGGCCATGACCGGCACCTTCGACAATCAGGTCCAGTTCCTTCTTGCCTTGCTCGACATCGGCAGCAAGCGGTACGGTAACGCAGTGGACCGGCTGCGGCAGATTCTCATCCGCGAGCCCGGAACGGCCCGCGTCCGCCTCGAACTCGGCAGGGCTTTGTTCCTCGATGGAAAATATGCAGCGGCCGAGCGCCAGTTCCGTCTGGCACGAGCCGGTCAGCTGCCCGAAACCGTGCAACAGAATGTCGATCGCTATCTAGGCGCCATACGGCAACGCAAACGGCTCACCATGGAACTCGCTTTCGCTTTGGCGCCGGATTCGAACGTCAACGCCGGCCCCGCCAGTGATGCGGTGACGATCTACGGCCTGCCCTTTCAGCTTTCTGACGATGCCAAAGCCAGCAGCGGCATAGGTGCAACCGCAGATGGCGCGATAGAATGGGCGCCACCGATCTCGTCGCGCACAAGTCTGCGACTGGGCGGTCAGGCCCACCACACACAGTATGGGAATGAGCGCTTTAATGATTCCACCGTTGCTGCCTTTGCCGGAACACGCGTCAATGGCACCCGCTGGACCTATGAGTTGACGGGGACGTTGATCCAGCGCTGGTATGGCGGAAGGCCTTATTCCCGCACGGGAGGTGGTGCCTTCTCGGCAAGCTATGTGGTCAACCGAAAGACCGAGCTGAATGGATCTGTCGGCGCATATTCAGTCACCTACCCGAATCTGGCAGATCTGGACGGCAGGCAGACGGTCATATCGGCAGGCGTTGCCCGCGCGCTTTCGCCCCGCAGCGTTGTCCGCGCGACAGTAGGCATCAACTGGCAGACAGCGCGGATCAAGCCATTGGCCAATCACAGGCAGACCTTTGCCGTGGAATGGTTCAGCGATTTCCCCGGCGGGATGACGCTGGCGATAGCGCCCTCACTGACGCGCATCGGTTACGAAGCACCGCTGGCGGCGTTCGGCACCACCCGAACCGACTGGCAAACCAGCGTCCAAACCAGAGTGCAGTCGCGCCGGATCGACGTCATGGGTTTCACGCCCCGGCTGGGCTACATCTACACCCACAACGCTAGCACGATACCGCTCTACCGGTTCACGCGAAACCGGTTCGAACTGGGAATTGTGCGGACGTTCTGATCACGAACCGCCCGCAACATCAAACCCGACATTGCAACTGCCCGAGTACACGTTCTTCAGATCGAGCGTGGCGACGTCGGTTGCCTTGGTCATGAACAGGTTGGCCTGCTTACCATCGGCGGAAATGTCCGACACGATAATCAGGTTCACGACGGGTTCGGCAATCGTCGTGACCATTTCAACGCGCTCGGGCCACAGATCGATGACCCTGTCAAACCGTGACGGCACTTGCTTTGTCAGGCCGTCGGGATCTACGACGATCTTGGTCCGGGGGTCGACGGGTTCCGGTGGCTCTGTCGGATCGGGGGGCGCGGTCGTGCGGCGCTGTGTCTCAGGCAGGTAGAGCGCAAACTTGTGGCTGCCTTCGTAGATGACTTCGCTGCGCTTTTGGTCACGGTGCGGATCGAGGTTGGTGGCACGGCCAAGTACGCAGGTCAGCAATCGTGCCGGAATGGTGGCGGGCGACGCAGGCGCGTTCTGGCTAAACTCAGTGGCCTGTGCTGCCGGGATCAACAAGAGAGCCAGAATCGCAAGGCCAGTTGTTTTGAACACGAAATCCAAGCGGCTCACTCCGAATCTGCACTGGCAGGAAGCTGCAGGGCTAGACCGGCAATGTTGCGGTCCGCCTTCAATCGCGTGACAGGAGTTAGGCAGGTCAGGCCAGAGCGCAGAACGCGCGATACACATGGTTCAGTGCATCTATCCGTGCGGGGGTAAGGTCGAGCGGCGGTCCGGAATTGCCGTCCTGTCGTCCCGCAACAATCTGCGTATGGCGCGATGCCGTCAACGGGTCCCCTGCCCCGCGAGCGCTGGCTGCAGTCTTGATCGCATAGCGATTGACGAGCGCCGGTTGCAGGCGCAGCCGGTCAGATAAGGTCGCAAGGATCCCGTCCGGATTGGCGGTCAGGGCTTCGTAGGTGCATGCAGCCCGGCGGTCGGCAGCAAACTGCGGCCACATGCACAGCATCGCTAGCAGACGCTGCTCGTAGTAGTCTGCCGCGATTGCGTCGGTAGCATACTCTCCCGACCCGAGTTTGGCGAACAGGTGCCGGATCGAGCGGATGGCGGGCTGCGGTGCCCGCGCCATGAAGAGTGCACGGGCCGAGAAAAACGCGGGGCAGGCACCTCTATCGTACCGGGAATGCAGGATCTTGTCGAACAAGGTCGTCGCCGAAGCGGTCCAGGCCCGGCGCCGAATCTGGTTCAGCGCAAGCACGCCGAGCGCTGCGCGGTCTGTGTAGGCGATGTGAGCCTCGCCATAGCCGCTCGTGTCGGGTCGCGAACACAGGATCGCGGAAAGCGCGGTCGATCCGCAGCGCATGTGCCCGATGAGAAACAGCGACGTTTCAAAGCGGCATTGCGGAACGACCATCGAGACGCTGCCACCGGCCAAAGACTTTGCCAGCGCCTTCATGCCTCTTCGCCCGCCAGCCGCACATAGCCGAGCGAGTGAATCGAGGTCATCAGGCGCTTGCGAATGACCAGCAATCCGGCACCCAGCGCAACGGCGGACAGTGCCACGGCGACAGGCACAAACAGGCGCTGCTCCAGTCCCCGGCCGAAATGCGACATTTCAAGCAACACAAGGGTCACGGCAACAAATCCGCCAGGAACCGCCGAGATCAGCAAGGCCCAGAGAACTTCGCGGGCGCTTGCGCTCGAAAGCCTTGCAGCTTCGCGGCAATAGGCAATCGTCAGGGCAGACATGATCATGAAGTAGGCAATGGCGACCACCGTCGGCGCCAGCGCGGAATCGTGCGGCATCACGAGTGAAAGTCCCAGACTCGTAAACGGTACCAGGAACGCAACGCTCGTCTGAACCTTGAGCATGAACTTCTGGCGATCACAGCAAACCAGCAGCGACGTGGTCGCAGCGTCGATCAGGCTCAATGCCCGCGCCGCGCAGAATACCATTACCACCGGCGCAGCTTTCTCCCAAGCTGGCCCCAGCACGAAAGGAACGACCTGTTTTGCAGACACGGCCAGTCCCAGCAGCGCCGCCCAGCCGATCGACGCGACTGCGGTGAGCATGGCGATCCAGCTGTGATCAGGCTGGAGCCCCTTCGACGAACGCGCCGAGAGATTTGTCTGCACGATCTTCTGCAAAGGCTGTGCGAAGAGGTCGGAAATCGACGAAACGATGCGGTTGCTCGCACGGTAGAGACCCGTTGCTGCCGGTGAGAGCACGATCCCGAGCACAAAGTCTGCACCATAGTTCGCTGAGAAGTTCAGGAACACCGCGCCGAGGCGGCTCAGCGACCAGTCGAGCACCTTGCGGACATCGGCGCGCGACCCGTTCCGCCAACCTTCAACCCGCGTGCTTAGCAGGTACAGCAGCAAAAGGATGCCGAGGCGGGTGTAAGTCTGCGCAATCAACGACTGCAGTTCGAAGCCGTAGTAGAAGAAGGCGATGGCAACGCCTGCGCCGAAAATCTCGCCGATGACCGTAAACAGATAGTATCGCCGGATTGCTTGGTCACGCAGTAGCACCGCTTCATACCAAGCCGTCACCGCCGAAAGGAACAGCGTGGGCACCAGGCGGACCAGCACGAACGGCAAATCCTGCGATCCGAAGATCAATTCGCTAACCGAAACGAACAGCAGCAGCAACATTGCCGCGACGATGGCAAGACCGAGGTTGGCCTTCAGGCACGCCCCCTTCAGTCCGGGATGGGCGGGCGTTTTAAGCAGGTATTCGTAAGGCCCGACGTAAAACAGGTTCCGCGACAGGAACATGAGCGCAGCGGCGATCGAATAGATGCCGAACTGCGATATTGCCAGAAAGCGAGTGGCTGTCAGCGTTACCGCAAGCAAGCACAACTGTATCGCGACACGCGATATCAAGCCGACAGAACCGCTGATCAGGCCCTCGCTGAGCGGCCCTTTCCTACCCATGAAAAATTCCGCCAGCCGCCTCGTGCAATGCACGGCACACCGTCAATTGCATCGTCAAAGATCCCAGACGAGCATCGGATGAAGCCTGCCTCGGGCGTAATCCCTGATCGCCAGAAGGTTTCCGACGAGCCTCCCACGGCGGTCGATGTAAGGTTCCGGTCGCAGAGTGCGCAGGGCATTTGCCGCCACGTTCTTGACCATAAGACGCCAGGCAAGCCGGTGGGGAATGGTGTTCTTGCGCAGGAGGTAAACCGGATTGGCGATCTGCGAATAGCCCAGACGGCGCCCTGACGTTCGCCCGCTCTTGGCACCCATGTGCACACCGGCCAGGCGGTCGGTCAGGAGCAGCTTGCCCCGCTTGCCGAGTTGGTATGAGAAGTCGACATCTTCCTGCCATCCATAGAGAGGCAGGTTCTCGTCGAACCAAAGGTCCTTGGTTGCACTCGCGCGGGCCGAGAGATTGCATCCGTAGAGCGCCGGCATCTCCCGTTCATGCGTAACCGCCGGGGGCACGTCCTCGGCATTGAGGCGAACCGCCTCTGTGAAGCTGATCCCGCGCGTCTTGATCCCGTCCGCAATGACACGTCCGGTTGCGCCGACGACCTCGGGGCGCGATTCGAACAGTGCCTCAAGCTCAGCCAGATAGGTCCGGCAGGGGACAAAATCGTCATCGAAAAAGACGATGATATCGGCCTTCCCCGCAAGATGGCGCAGTCCGGCGTTGCGCTGCTTGGGCAGGCCCATTTCGGCGAAGATGATCTCGACCGGAAAATCGGCTTGCATTGCCACGCCCGCGACATCGGCTTCGCTGACCGATACGACGAGGACGCCGTCGGGGTGCCGGGTCTGGTCAGACAGTTGCCCGATGGTTGCCGCCAGAAGTTCCGCCCGTCCGATTGACGCGACTATGACGTAAAGCTTCATGCTACGCGTTTCCCACGTTCCCCGCTCCGACCGAAGCAGGCTGCTCACTTGCGGACTGCCATGACAATCTCGCGTCGGGACCGTTGCGGTCAGGCAAACTACGCAATCCTAACGCGAGACCGGTGAATGCCCCCCAGAGGATCCCCGGATCGGGCGATGCCGCCGAAAAGCTGGGCGGTATCAGCATGATCAGCGATGTCCATGAAGCCGCAGCACCAATCGCAGTACGCGGATCGGCAACCGTGACCCAGGTGGACTTGCGCAGGGGCATGAACACGCGGCCCAGATGCCAGACAAAGGCGACCGACCCCAGCACACCCATCGAGCCAAGAATGGCGGTAAGCAGACTTGATGAACGAAAACTGCCGGGGCCAATTCCCAGACCGTTCGATGTGACGAACGCGGCAAGACCCTGCTTGGCCCAGAAGGCGCGCTGGATTGCGGATTCCGTATCGATCTTGCCGACAGTGACTCTGTCTATGACCGCGGCGATCTTCGTTCCGACATCAGGCAATGCCACGGCCAGACCGAGCGCCATCGTCACCATCAGCAGGCCTGCGCCGAGCAAGACCATGAGTTGCCGCGACGAGACTGTGCCCGGCACGAGCAGGAAACGAACGCCGAGGATCAGGCCGTAGCCAGCGAAGCCGAGATAGGCCGTAGATGACGTCGACAGCAGCAGGGCGGTTCCCAGCACTGCCGCTGCAAGCCCGGTCAGCCGTGGTTCGATCCGGCGCAGCCACAGTTCGAACAGGAAGACGAACCACGAAAAGCCGTAAACCGCGTAAATGGCAGGCTCGGCGAAGATGCCGTTCATGCGCGCGATATCGCCCACCGACTGATCAAGCTGCGCGTAAAAGCCGTTGCGGAAGAAGCCGAAGAACCCCGCCAACTGGTCTTTCAAAATCACGCTCAACAGCCCGAGCACCGCATGGACCAACCCGATGATCGCAGCTGCGCGTGGCAGCGCCACTTGCACACGGCCGTCCCTCGTCAGAATCCAGCCGCCAAATGCTGCAAAAAGCGTCGCGAGATAATAGACCGCAACGGTCACGTTCTGGTTGGTGAAATGGAGCGCCTCGACCGCGAAAACGTCACGCGTGGGATTGGGCCGCAACGGCGTGATCAGAATGGCGTTCTGGAACAATCGGGGCAGGACCATCGCGCCGACAACGCCGTAGAGCACGAAGAACACTAGCACGAAATTCGCTTCGATGCTGCGGCCAACGTCGGCCATGCCCGCCTTGCCAGGAACAAGCATACGCGCGACCAAAAACACGATGGCGAGATGCGCAGGCGGAATGGTGGAACCGCCCAGCGCAGGCAGCGAAATCGCAGCCGATCCGCCAAGCAAGGTCACCGCTAGGACAAACAGCATCATCGCCATTCGTGACGCGCTGAACAGCAGGATCACGCCTATGGCGATGACCACAAAGCCGAAGATCGTCAGTTGCACCGCAATGTCTCCTGCGCGGCTGGAGTTCCTGCCAGCACAATGCGATAGCGGTAGGCGATGACAGCCGGGCCGCCGCTTGCGCGCGCCCGAAAACTGATCGTGTCGCCTGCGCTTGCCTCGATTTCACGGGCCATATGCAGACCGCTTGGTGGCACCTGTTCGAACTGCCCCGGCTCGCTGTTGAAAGTGACGCTGAATTTGGCCGCCCCCGTCCCTGAAGGCTTCGGTGCGAGGCAAGCCTCGGCAATGATCCGGGCAGCTTTGCGCACGCTATATTGCATAGCGGCGGCGACCCGCTCTCGTCCGGCTGGAAGGACCATGCCCAAGGGATTGACAGCCAGCGCACCAAGCCTTTGAAAGCCAAGAGTTGTGGCAAATTTGCTGTGTACCGCGCTCAAGCCGACCCGGTCTCTGGCTACTCCAGTCGCCGAGTAGGCCCAGACTGGCGTGGCATAGTCGTAGAGGCTGTCGGCGAGGACTTCGCCGGGGCCAAGCTCCGCCTCTTGCGGGCTTTCGACGATGATCGGCGATGGTCCAACCCGAACCGGGCCTTGCATTGCCCTGCCCGTACTGTCGCGCACCACTGCGCCGGACGGAAGTGACAGCGATCGTGGCGCGCCCCAAAGTACCTCGCGGTCGCCGCCGAACCGGTAGCGATATAGAGCGGGCTCGCCTGTGCTGCGGCGGATGGCAGGCCCCCTGCCCAGCAGGCCCGCCGAGAGCATCCGGAACGTGGCCGCTGCAGGTTTGGGCTCCGCGTTTGCGCCCACGAGGCCCATAGTGGGAAAGGAAGGATCATCGGCCAGCGCGTACCACTGCGCCTCGCGTACGCCTGATGCGCTGAGCAGCACCGCCATACGCAGCAGGTAGTCGGCAGCTTCGGCCTGGTCCGGCGCGGCCATGCCGAATTCGGTGGCCCAGATCGGACGGACCGGGCCATGCCGCGCCATCGCAGAACGCAGTTCGGCCAGTTCCCAGTCCAGCCCTTCAGGCGTGCGGCGGTAGGGATGGACCGCAATACCATCGACCCAACTGAGCAGGCCCTGCGCAAACAGGGCTTCGAGAAAACCGGTGCCTACAGTGTTGACCGACCCGCCGAGCAGAGCGACGCGAGCATGGTGCGGCTTGGTTGCCTGCCACACGGCTTTCATCAGACGGGTATGGCTGCGGGCGCGGTCGCTGGCGGCAAGACCGTCCATCGCACTCGCCCCGTTGATTTCGTTGCCCACTTCGATGGCAGCAAGGCAATTCCTGAAGTGGTCGGCGACATTGGCGACAAAGGTGCCAAATGCGGCCTGCGCCTGATCGGAATTGGCAGTGGCGCCGCTGTCGTAGAGCGGATTGCGTGGATCGATCACGAGCACGACCGGCAGCTTCATGGCACAGAGCCGTGTCACGTGAGCCGAGTTCTGCGGCGTGAATTGGTATTGCCCGCGCCGCGTCTCAACGCGCCGCCAGCCCAGAGCCTCGCGAACCGTCATGGCGCGAACCGCGCCTATCGCTGGCCACAGCCGTTCCGGCCAGCCTTGCGCGAAATGCGCGGTAGCGCCCAGCCGCAATGGCGCGGGCGGCGCTGCAGGGGCCGCGTCGCATCCGGTCGCCAGAACGGTGGCAGCAATTGCGCCAAGGCTGCAACCTCGACGTATCATCGCTGCGCCATGGCCAGTTCAATCGTGGCGCGAACGCCAGCGTCAAAGTGTTCGGGTGCGAAACGTGCCGCGTTGGCGCGTGCGCGGTCCGGATCGAAATGACGCTCCCATGCCTCAAACGCCCGAACCGCCTCTATCAGCGATTCCACGCTCTGTTTGCCAAAGAACAATCCTGTTTCTTCGGGGATGATCGTGTCAACCAGACCGCCCCGGCCATAACCGATCACCGGACGTCCGCTAGCATTGGCCTCGACCGGGACGATGCCGAAATCTTCCTCTGCGGTGAAGATCAGGGCGCGGCAGGTGGCGTAAGCGCGCTTGAGTTCGGCGAAGGACAGTTTGCTCTTGATGGTGATGTTCGGCCCTGCCCGTTGCCGCAGGCTTGCCGCCAGATCGCCGTCACCCACCATCAGCAGGGGCAGGCCCAGCCGGTTGAAGGCGTCGAGCGCAAGGTCGGCACGTTTGTACCGCGTCATCTGCCCCACCCACAGAAAGAAGTCGCCGGGGCTATGCCGCTCAGCATATTCAGCCACCGGCACGGGTGGGTGCACGATGGCGGACTCGCGGCCCCACGCCCGTTTCACCCGGCGCTGGATGAAGCTTGAATTGGCCATGATCGCGTCAACCCGGGCAGCCGACGCCGTATCCCATTGGCGAAGGCCGTGGAACATCAACGGCATGGCGGCGCGTGAGGCAGCGCCAGCGTTTTCATGATAATCGTGGAAATGGTCCCACAGATAGCGCATCGGCGAGTGGCAATAGCAGACGTGCAGCGCGTCGGGCGCCGCGATGACGCCCTTGGCGGGACCGGATTCACTGCTGATCACCAGATCGTACCCGCGCAGATCGAGATGTTCGAGCGCGAGCGGCATCAGCGGCAGGTATTTCTGATAGAGCCGCTTCGCCCAGGGCAGGCCCTGAATGAAGGTCGTCTGCACGCGCCTTGCCCGGATCGTTTCAGACACAGCTTCGGGCACATAAACGTGGGTGAATATGTCGGCGTCAGGGTAGAGATGCAGCAGCCGCTCAAGGACACGCTCGCCCCCGCGCATGCCTACAAGCCAGTAATGGATCAACGCAACGCGTGGCGGCATCACGCCGTCTCGCTGCGGTAATACGACTTGTAGCGATTGTAGAAGGCGGTTGCATCGTTGCCGCCAAGCTGAAGCTTCTTCCGCAAATCGATGCCGTTTAGCGCCACGCCGATGTGCGAAATCGTCTGCAAGGGTAACAGTTTGATCGCTGCGCGGACTGCGCCATCGGTCGATTCCCGCCAGCGCGCGACGATGAGCACGTTGTCGGCAATGGTGACGAGTTCGCGCGCCTCAGCAATCGGCAGCAGAGGCGGACAGTCGAGAATGATCAGGTCATAGCGTTCGCGCAGCTTGGCCACGAGCTTCTGGATGCGGCCTTTCTCGGTAAGGCGCTCGCCTTCGGCGAACGGACTGCCGATGGCAAAGACCGCGACGTTGTCGACCGGGTCAACATGGCGCGCAGCGTCAAGATCAACCTTTTTTCCGAAAAGTTCATGAAGGCCCGGTGCGCCGGCTGGCACGCCGTAGAGACCGGCCACGCTTCCGCGGATGGCGTCTGCATCGATGATCGCAACCCGCTCTCCAGAGAGGCCCGCAACCCGTGCCAGGCTTACCGCCAGCGTTGACTTGCCTTCGCCCGGAAGTGCCGAGGTTATCGCAATCACCTGATTGCGGCTGTTGTTCGACTGCCGCAGCGAAGCGAGCACGCTGCGCACCGATTCCGAATAGATGTCACCGGGGTGGGCGGCAATCGTCTGCAGCGCTGTCGCTTCATGCGGGCTAGCCGAATGGAACAGCGGCACGCCACCAAAGAATGACAGGCCGATCTGCCGCTCGACGTCATCACCGGTTGTCAGCCCGCGGAAGTTTGATTCGGCGAGGATCGCAGCCGCAACGCCAAGCAGAAGGCCCACTGCGGTACCCAGCGCGAGGTTGAGCACCAGGTTCGGGCTGCTCGGCGATCCCGGCACGCGCGCTGACGACAGTATCCTGCTGTCAGCCCGTTCCGCGCCCGATCTGGCCACCACTTCCTTGTAGCGGTTTAGGTAGCTGTCATACAGCGCCTGCGACGCCTGCGCCTTGCGGTTGAGATCATCGAGCGCGATCATCGCGCCGTTGTTCACCGCGAGTTTGCCCGTGGCACCGCCGAGGCTGGCTTCAAGCGAACCCATCCGCGATTCCGATGCGTGCGCTTTTGCCTCGAAAGCCGAAAGAGTCCGGCTCGTTTCCGCGGCGATCTGGGAATCCAGCGCCGCCAACTGGTTGCGCGCGGCAATGAGTTCGGGATTGGTCTCGAGATCCCGCGTTGCCAGATCGGCCACCTTCACCGCAAGTTCGCCCCGTTGCGCACGCAAGGCGGCGATCACCGGCGCAGACTGCGTGTCCCCTGCGGCACCGCCGCCTGCGACGACCTGACGGCGGGCAGCGTTGTAAGCCGCACGGTCGCGCGCGGCATCGGAGCGGGCAATGGCAACCTGTTGATTGTAGGTCGATATTTCCTGCTCGGTCAGCGCGGTGCCATTAGTGCTCAGTAAGTTGTTGGCGATACGGTAGCGTTGCACCGCGCCGAAGTCGGTCTGCGCCTGCACTCGCAACTGCTCGATCCGCGTGCTCAGACTTGCGATAAGCTTCTCATTCTCGGCCTTTTTCGCGCCGACCTGATAATCGAGATAGGTTGCAGCATAACCGTTGGTAATCTTGGCAGCGCGAGCGGCGTCGTCGTCCGTGAAACTGATCTGAAGAGCATAGGCCGTCGTCACGATGCGGCTGATATCCAGCCCCTTGGTCAGGTAATCGATGGCCATCTCGCGGCCCTCGGCAGGCTTGATCGCGCCGGGAACGAGCGAGGCGCCAATGCCGAGCGCGCGTTTTACTGATGCCAGCGGACCGGACTTTGACTGAACGCGCTCCATGAAATCGCTGTCGTCATCAAGCTTCAGCCGGTCGAACACCTGCCCGGCCAGCGCCCGCGATTGCAGGATCTGAATTTCGGTATCGACCTGATCGGTACGCAGGCCTGCGGCGTCGGGAGCGGAATTGGCTGCCTCCTGAATGACTTGCGCGCCGGGCGCAATCGTCCGCACTTCCACCACCGCATGGGGCGTATATTGCCGGGGGATCAGCATCGTCACCAGAACGGCAAGCGCCACGCAGAGCGCAATTACCCGGGCAATCAGCCACAACCGCCGCCTGAGCACGGTGAAGATCGCATCCATGTCGATCCGGTCGCTTTGCGCATCGGAACGAACTGCAAGGAATCCTCCGCTGGACCCGATGGCCACCGCGCTTCCGGAATATCGTTCGGGCAGATTCATTCTTTACGTCCTGTTTGCCGCTCAGAGCCGGCGGGTGAGCGAAATGCTGAAACGTGAGGCGGCAAAGCTGCCGAGAAAGATGGAATTGCCAGCACGGCGGCGATGACCGCCTGCAGAGACGTTCACCTCGGTCGACCGGCCGATGTTCCAGACGACCTGCACCGAACCGTCCTGCCGTGCGCTCTGGCTGCTGAGTTGCGGCTGTGCCGAGGCGGCGGGATAGCGGTCCCACGAAGCGCTACCTTCGAACCGCAAACCGACGTTGCGCAAGACCTCGTAGTCGGCGCGCGCACTGATGGTGCGGGTGATGATGTCGGCCTGCCCCGGCACACCGCTGCCGCGAAACTGCTGGGCTGCGCTGATCCGTAGACTGATGAGGCGCGTGGGATACCAGTCTGCCGCGCCTTCGATGTCGAACCGGCGGGAGCGCACGAGCGCCGAGTTGACGTAGTTACGATCCTGATATCGCAGCCCTGCCTGGACTACGAACAGATGTCCGAAATCCTTGCGTGCCCCTACCTGCAGGCCCCAGGTATCAGAGGCAAAGCTGGGGATACCGGCGGCAAAATCAGTGCCGCTAGCCTGCCCCAACTGCCGGATTCGGCCATAGCTGGGCACCAGATAGACGTCGAAATCCGGTGCCAGCGAATAAGTGACGCGCAGGCGCACACCAGCTTGCGACCGGTTGCGATAGCTCTGTGACACGGCGATGCTGTCCGGCAGGCCGGTCAGGTCAAGAACACCGGGCGCAAGAAGGTCCGCCGGATCGAGCGTCAATGGCCGGTATCTGTCCTGCGTGTATTCGGCATCAAGCAAAACGCTAGCCCGACCGAACTTCATGCCAAGATCGGCACCCGCAGCAAAACGATTGAATAGCGAAGGCCCGAAGCCGAAGTAGTCGAGAACGGCCAAGCCGTTCGCGCCGGGCGGCTCGGCCTGCCTCAGGTATGCTACCCGCCCGGCCACGACAGTATTGCTGCCAAGGTCGATTCTGCCGCGAGTGGCTACTCTGAACTCTTCGCGGTTCAATCGGTGGATCGAGACGAAGCGCGTAAAGCGCGCCGATGCTTCGACCACCAGGGCGTTGCGCGACCAATCGCTCGACACTGCAATGGCCGGTGCCAGATCGAATGCCACGTCACCCACGTCTACAAGGGCCGGATTGATGACCTGCGCCAGCGCACCCGCAATGACATCGGCGGGCAACACGATGCCGAACTGATCAGACAGGTTTCCGACAGCGGTGCCGATCACGGTCAGCAAAGGCAGAGACTGGCCTCGATCGGTCCAATTGTCGTCACTATGCGCCCGCACAGTCACGCTTGGAGCAACGACGAAACTGCCCAGCCTGTGCGGCACAGGCTCATACCCCGGTTGCCTGCGGTTTCCCGCGACGTTCTGGAGAAAATAAGGGCCATCCGGGTTGAGGCCGGGCGTGGTCATGGTTGCCCTTGGCTCTGCATTGCTGCCAAAGGCCGGTCGCGGCAACGCCCCGTCAACAGGTCCGCTGCCAAGCGGCTCGACGATACGGTCCGTGGTATCCGCTGCGCCGGAAACAACGGCCGGTTCCGCTTGCACAGTCAGCGATTGGGTCGCCTGGGCGAGAGCAGGATGTGCAAAGCCCGCAGCAAAAATGAAACTGGCTTTGCGGAAAAACACAGGGAGACTGCTCAATGATGAGAGATAATGCGTGCCTCTATCGAACAGGTTTGTTGCAGTCGGATGAAGGCATTGTAACCTTAGCCCTGCAACTTTAGGCGGTGACCTACGCGTGATCAGAAGGTGTCGATCAATTGGTCACATTTCTGTAACTGCCGCAGACTAGCGGCATTAATCATGCGCGAGCTGATTTTTCTGTCATTGGCCAATGCTTTACCCAGACTACGGATTTGTGACAGCGGGCGTTACCTGCTGTTGCGCCTTGCTGGCATGTCAATTGAGGGCAAATGTCTGGTCTGGGGGCCGCTGATTGTCCGCCCGATTGGCGGTGCCAGGAACATTTCGATCGGGGCTGGCAGTTTTCTCAATTCCAACACGCGTTTCGGCGTGCCCAAATCGCGCGTTATGATTGGCCGCAATGTTCAGATCGGGCCATCGGTTTGCTTCGAGACTGTTTCGCACAGCCTGAAGTATCATCCTGACAGGGGACGCGACGATCTTTTCGGGGACATCGTCATCGAAGATCAAGTGTGGATCGGCGCGGGCGCCATCATTACCAAAGGCGTCAGAATCGGCGTTGGTGCTGTGGTGGCAGCCGGTGCAGTAGTCGCCAAGGACGTCGAGCCTTACACGCTCGTCGGCGGCGTTCCCGCCAAGGTTCTTCGCCGCAATCTTGACGCAGTCGATTGACAGCCCACTAACGGGCGATAACTATCGTAAAAACGCGGGTAACCGAGGCTCTGCGCAAGACGCGGTTCCGCGAAATCGTGCATTGCAAAGTGTAAAATAAACTCTACAATTATAGTTGAGATTTTCCGGAATCGAGTGTAATCCATTGGATACCCATCCCCCTTCGACCGATCAGTCAAACGGATGCGATGGCCCAGACTCTGCGCAGGTGCCTGAAAGTGACGGCGTATCCGATCAGCATGAAGTTCCGGCGATGAACTATGCCCACGTAACGGAGCAACGCCCCGTGTCGCTTGTTGGTTGGGCCGTCGCCGTCGTTATCGGCTTGGCTGGCTGGGCGTTGCTGTTCAGGTTGCTCGGGATTTAAGGTCAGACATCAGACCAATCGTCAGTATGAGCCCTGGGCAGATACTACGGCCGGGATTGTGCGAATTACGATCCCGAGATCGGTAAACAACGATTTGGTCTGGACGTAGTGCACATCCAGCATCACCCGCTCGTGATAGCTGACATCGTTGCGACCGCTGACTTGCCACAGCCCGGTGAGGCCCGGTTTGACGGCGCAGTAGCTGGGAAAGAACCGACCATAGCGCTCAATCTCGGCACGGATGATCGGGCGAGGTCCGACGACGCTCATGTGCCCCCAGATGATGTTGAGCAATTGCGGAAATTCATCGAGACTAAGGCGTCTGACCGCCTTGCCCAACCGAGTGACTCGCGGATCGTCGCGCAGCTTGAAGTCACGCGCCCATTCCTCACGCGATTCCGCGCAATGCGCCATGCGCGCGGCAAACACCTCGTCGGCATTTTCCACCATCGTCCTGAACTTCAGGCACGGAAACATCTTGCCCCCGGCACCTACTCGCTTCTGTACGAAGAACAGCCGCCCCGGGCTGTCAATCTGCAGGGCGATGGCAAGCAAGACCAGAAACGGCAACAGCGCCACAAGCAACAGCGTGGCCGAAACCACGTCGAAAACGCGGATGGCACCCGCCTCGAATGCGCCCAGCTTCGGCTTTGGTGATTCAAAGGTAACGGCTTTGCGCTTCACTCGCGACTGGACGTAGGGGCGCGAATAGTGCGACCGGCCGTCATAATCAGCCAACTCTGTCTGAGCCGCTGCAAAATCGAGATCAAGAGACACTGTCACCCCCACGCAAAAACTCTGCAGCCGCTGTGCAGACCTCTTAGCGACTCGTTAATCGTGGGGTAGGTAGTCTCCGTGAAGCCGCCGTTACACCTTAGTTACGGCCACGCCGTGCTGCACAATCAAGGCCCTGTTCCGCGCCTGAATTATCGTTCAATTTCAAAATATTCGTTCGCCGATCCGAACGGTGTCGCCCGGTTGCACTGCAGAACCGCTTTCGAGTGCATACCCAACCTCGCTCGGCTCAGTGTCCCGGCGGATATAGACGCGCTTCTTGTCGGCACGGTAACTGAACCCGCCTGCGCGCGCGACGAGCGAATAGACCGTCATGCCTTCCTCGAACCTGAACTCACCCGGCGCCCCCACCTCGCCCAGCACATAGACCGGGCGGAAATTGACGATCTCAGCAGAGACTTGGGGATTGCGGAAATAGTCACGGGCAAGCACGGCTTCGAGTTCACTGCGGAACTGCGCGATGGTGAGGCCCTGCACTTCCATCGTGCCGACCAAAGGCAAGGAGACGTCGCCGTTTCCGCTGACCGCGAACTCACCCGTGAGCGCTGGCTGGCCGTAAACCGCAACCTTGATACGATCGCCCCGGCCCAGGTAATAGCTCGATTGCGATACCAGCGGTGCCGGCGGAAGAACTTTGCCCGCGCATCCCGTCACGGACATCAACAGGAGCAGGGAAGCGGCCAGACGCATTGTCATTCTCCGGTATCAAGACCCTTGCGCCTCTATTGGAATCGTTTGTCAATAAAATGACATGTCTGTTGCTTCGAAAAGAAATATTCGGCGTCTAAGCGGCAGAACGGACATGCGATTCATTCCATTCCCAACTGTCGTTACTGGAACCATGGTCGCCGTGGCATCACTACCTGTGCCCGCAAATGCCAGCCCCGCCGCATCTGCACAGATCAGCGCGGTTACGCGCTTCTCGGCTCAGAGCGACGAGCGTGAATGTCTCGCAACGGCAATAGCTTACGAAGCGGGATATGAGCCTGTCGACGGCCGCCGCGCAGTGGCCGATGTCATCCTCAACCGGACCCGCAGCGGCCGTCATCCCGCCACGATCTGCGGGGTCGTCTATGAAGGGTCGGCGCGGCGGACCGGTTGCCAGTTCACCTTTACCTGCGATGGCTCGCTGCGCCGCCGCCTGCCCGACCGGGTAGTCGACGAAGCCCGCCGCATTGCCGACGAGGCCCTTGCGGGGATAAGCCCCTCGCAGATCGGCGGGGCGATCAACTATCACGCCGACTACGTCAGTCCTTACTGGGCGCCTTCGATGTTGCGGGTGGCCAAGATCGGGCGGCACATTTTCTACCGGCCTGCTCGCGGAACGTTGAGCGCACCCCTGCGCTATGATGTTCCCGCACGCACTGCCGCGCTAGATCAGGCAAGGCCAACGGCGTTCGCACCGTGGGGCATCAGTCTGGCAAAGCCCGACTAGGCGTTCAGTCCACTTTGCGCAGAACGTAAGGCCGGGCGCTGGAGCCGGTCAGTTCGACCAGCGTGCGGCGGACGGCGTGCGCTCCATCAGGCATGGTTGCATCCACCGTAACGGTCAACGGCCTGCCCACCAGCCCGCCTTCCACATTGAACGAAAGCGCGGTTACCTGCCCCGCCAACTCGCGGGCGCGTTCGATCTGCGCGACGGGGTCTTCGCCGTCCTCGCTCATCACGGCAATGGCGTCGAGCGAGGCGTAGCGCGGCTCGAACGGACCGCCGCCCCAGTGCAGTGTAATAATCGGGCGCAGGCGATCGACAAGCGCAGCATCGAACCCGCGAATGGCGCTGAGTTCCTCTACTGAAACAAGTGGCCCGTTGCGCGGCACGATTCCGCGCGACACGTACCAGTCGCGCTCGGCCCCGAAGGCACGCAACTGATCGTCCTCGTCGAGCCAATCATTCAGCGAGTCGGTTGCGATGGCCAGACGCTCGCTGCGCAGTCCGGCACGTTCCAGCAAGCGCTGGACCTGGGTTTCTTCAAGCAGGTTGATTGGCAGCTTCCCGCGTTCATCCTCGATCCGGATCGCAAGCTTTGCTGGCCCGAACGTCTCGTTGCGCACCCGCCCGTCTATCGGCCACGCCCCGAGCGCCCCGCTGCCTGCCAAGCCGCGCAGTGCCATGGCCAGTCCCGCGTCGGCGGCCGCACCGGCTTCGGCCCGGTCCCGCTCGGCTCCCGCCATCACCACGCCGCCGCGTGTGCCCGTGACCAGAACCAGCGCAAGCGAGGCAAACAAGGCGATAGCGGCCACCGCAGCAACCATTGCGTAACCGCGCTCGCCGGGCGGCAGTTGGCTCACGGAATGGTAGCAGGCGCGGATGTCTCTGCCCCCTTGCGCTCGCGCTTGGATGGCTTTTCCGGCGGTTCGATCCGGATACGGCTTTGCAGTTCCTGCGTCATCTCCTGCGCCTCCTCAGAACTGCGGATGACGCGCGTCTTTATCAGAACGATGAGTTCGGTCTTGTCGCGCGTTCGCCCATGGTTGCCGAACAGCGCGCCCAGAATCGGAATTTGGGAAACGACGGGGATGCCATTCCTGTCGACGCTCAGCGTATTTCGGATCAACCCGCCCAGTGCAACGACATCACCATCCTGCACGGCCACGGTCGTCGAAATCTTGCGTGTCGAGATCGTGGGAGAATTGATCCCTGACGAGTTGGTGTTCTTTACCGAACTCACCTCCTGCGCGATGTCCAGCGTGACCAGGCCGCTCTCGTTCACGCGCGGGGTGATCTTGAGGATGACGCCCGTGTCACGGTAATCGACCGAGTTGACCGTGGCCGAATTGCCGATGTTCGAAGTTGAACTTTGGGTAAGGATCGGCACCTGATCACCGACTTGCAGCGCGGCGGTCTGGTTGTTGAGCACGACCAGCTTGGGCGCGGAAACGACGTTGATCTTGGTCTTGGACTCCAGCGTATTGAGAACGGCGGAGATCGATTGCCCGTGAGTGAACAGCAGCGAAAATCCGGGGCTCTGCCGCGCAAGAGCCAGCGAGTTGGCGCTATCGGTCTGCGTGCCGTTGAAGGTGTTCGAGCCCGAGGAACCAGTGAAATTCCATTGCAGGCCGTAGCTGAGATTGTCGTTCAGACTGACTTCGGTAATCGCAGCTTCGATCAGCACCTGCATCGGCGCGATGTCCAGCTTTCGCAGGGCCTCGAGCACGATTGCATATTCGCGCGGCGTGCCAAACACGACAATAGCGTTGTTGTTGTCATCGTTGGTGATCGTCGCACCAATCCGCGCGCGACTGGTGCCACTGCTTGGGCTGATTGCCCCGCCCGGCGCGGGCTGCTGGGGCGATGGCCCGGCGCCGCCGGCATCGCCTGACGACTGACTGCTTGCTGCTGAATTGCCGCCTGCTCCGCCGTCGCTCATGCCGAACGCTGCATTCAGCGTCCGTGCGAGATCCTTCGACCGCCCGTTCTGCACACGATAAACGAACATCCGTTCTTCGTTGTTCTGCCCTTCGCGGTCGAGGATCTCGATCCAGCGATTTACGTCGGCCAGGTATTGCGATTGCGCCGAAACCGCGAGTATGCCGTTGAGGTTCTCCATCGCAATCAGCCGTACCAGACCGCGTGTCGGGGAATCCGCCGCATTGATCAGCTTGTCGAGTTCCGGAACGATGATCCGCGCATCGGTGCGCTGCGGCACGAACAGCGCGAACGACATGTTGCGCAGCCAGTTGACGTCAAACTGCTTGAGGATCGCCCGCGCATTGGCGCGTTGGCCTTCGGTGCCGGCCAGCGTCAGGGTATTGGCCACAGGATCTGCCAGCACGACGACACCCGGAAGGATCGGATCGAGCAGCGCTTTCATCTGCACCGCACTGACAAATTCCAGCCGTTCGATCTCGTTGCCGAAACCGGGACGTCCTTCCCCGGCGCCTGCCGCACCGGAAGCCCGCGCGGCATCGAACGACATGACGGTATAGCCACCGTTCTGCCGGACCAGCGCGAGACGAGACACGCGCAAGGCTTCCTCGAACAGTTCGAGCACGGAACTGCGCGCCACCTTGCGCGGTGTGACGAGTGTAACCTGCCCGCTTGCGGAAGGCGCGACGGTATAGGGCATACGGAGAATGTCTCCGAGCACCGCCTGCGCCACGACGCGGACGTCGGACGCCGGAAAGTTCAGCGCAATGTCACCTGCGCGCGGCTCGAACGTCTGCGTTCTGGGCGGGACCGGCAGTTGGCCTGTGCCCGTCACGACCGACGAGCGGACCTGCGAATCGGCGGGCGGACCGTCGATCACGGCGGTTTGCGCAGCTGCGTTGATCGCGATCGAAATCGCAGCCGCGGAGACGAGGACGCTGCCGATGGTACGGCGCGGAGATGGGCGTTTCATTATTCTGTTTCCTCATCCGCCGAGGCAGTTTGCGTCGCCTGACCGCCATAGGCCACGTCAAGGCGTTCCGAACCGCGCCCGAACCGCGCACCGCCGGTGGTCAGGCCCAACAGCCGCCAGCCGTTGATGCTGCCGCCCGGAGCCAGACGCGAAATGCGACCACCGGGCACAATCACCATGGCATAGGCGCGCCCGCCCACCGACACGCTGCCCGCCACCACCGCCCCGCCAAGCGGCCCTGCAGAAGCGCCATCCGGGCTGCCTCCGGCTGAACGCAGGGGAGAGAACACATCGTTCTCGACGATCAGCTTCGGGGCGATGGCATTGCCCGCCACTAACGCTTGGGCGACAGTGTTTCTGCCTGCGCCAAGCGCTGGCTCAGGCAGTTCAACCGGCGTGACGATCATGAACTGCACAACCAGCAGCGCCGCCAGCAACAGGGCCAGCAGCGCAGGCAGCAGGCTGCCGTCTTCACGACGCGGCAGGGGCAAAGGGAACGGTAACTTCAAGCTGCACATCCAGTGGTTCGGACTTGTGGGAGGCGAGCGCCGCGTCGGCGTTGAGACCGACCGGGCTGACGGAAAGAAGCGGTGGCTCGTTCTCGAGCCTTTCGAGCAACCTGGTGAAGGCGCCGAGCGACATCCGCGCGCTCGCCCTCGCCACGATCATGTCCTTGCCCGAAGCTTCATGCTCGATCGTGCGGTACTCCGCGCCGACGGCTTCGATGGAACTGCGCAAACGCTCCTCCAGCGCGGCACCGGCGATTCCTGCGTTCGGTGCAGCGGCGACGAAGTGGCGCTGAGCCTCTTCCTGCGCTCGTGCCTTGCGCCGCAGCCGGGGAAGATAAGCGATTTCCTGATCGAGCTGGCGATACTCCTCGGCCAGCAGTTCGCGCCGCGCCGCGCGTTCCGAGAAGCCCGAGACAAGCGGGGCCGCGACCAGGTTTACGAATAGCGCGACCAGAGTGACCAGCAATCCACCAGCCACCAGCCGCCGTTCGCGATGAGACATCACGCGCATGGGTTCATCGCCTTCATCATGACGCGCTTCGCGCACGGGCGGTTATGTCGAAAGGCTGCCCCACCGGTATCGCCGCCTGCACCTCGGAACTGGTGTTGCGCACATCCTCGAACAGGCCGGAATCTCGGAAGGCTTTGACCATATCGCCAGACCCGCGCCGATAGCCCGAGATGCGCAGCGTGCGCCCGTCCCAGGCAAAGCGCTGGATCCAGGCGTCAGCGGGCAGAACCTTGCTGACGATAGCGAGCGGAACCAGCGGATCGCTGTCACGGCGGCGCGCGATGGCTTCGCGGACAAGCCTTGTGCGCCCCTCCAGCCGCTCGGCCGCACGCCGCGCGCCGAGGGCAAGCGGACGCCGCTCATCGACGATTGTCTGAAGCCGTTCGACATGATCGACGTCGCGCCAGACCAGCGTTGCCAGATTGAGCGCCATCAACAACGCGGCAACGCCCCACCACACCATGCGCGAAGCCGGTTCGCGCGAAACCAGGCCTGCTGTTCTTGCCGCCGGGAGAAAGTCCAGCGTGGCTGCGGGTGCGTCCGCCCGGAGCGCCACTGGCACCACTCCGCCTTGACCAAGTTGCGCCAGCAACGCCGCAACGCGGTGGCGCGAAATCCCGGCGACCGTTACCCGCTGCTCGGTATCGCCGCGCTTTGCAGGTGCAGCCGCGATCAGCATCCGGTCGGCAGGAAGCGGCATCAACCGCTCAGCCTCAAGCGCGATCATCGCGTCGAGATCGCTACGCGCCATGGCAGGAAGCGAGAGCTGACGCACAAGACAGACGCTGGAGGGCAAAACGATTTCGGCGGGGCCGAAGTTCTCCGGTGCTGGCTGGCCCGTTTCGGCAACCGTCAGCGTTTCGCTCCCGTCCCACAACAACCGGGGCTGCCGCCGGACGAAGCTGCGCTGCACGCGTTCGGGTACCATGTCGGCCAGTTCCGCCAGCCACCAGTTCAGGCCGCCCCGCGCCCATTCGAGGAGCGTTGCCATGTCGGCATCGAGGATCGACTTCGCCTTCATGAGCGCGCCTCGCACCGGCCCGTCACGCGGTCGATCCGGCAAGTGCTGCTGGATGTCGCAGCAGGCCGCACGATCAGATCAGGCCATATGCGCCGGTCGCCGTCACGAAATCCGATGGCGATACGCACCAACGCGGGCGGTTCGGTCCGGTCGTACCACTCCGGCTGCCAGCGCTGTTCGGTGCCACCGGGAACCGGGCCAAAGTAGCTGATGGCGAGCCTGTCGACTGCCGGGAGTAGCACTACAGGTTCCCAGCCGATGAGGTTGCGCGCATCAAGCTGAATCCGGTCGTCCAGCGCCTCGGCCGCATAGAGCACAAGATCACCGCTGGCGGTCAGCAACAGACGGTAGCGCTTCGGCGTGGCCAATGCCGCATTGCCGGGTGGCGGCGAAAACAGCGCCAGTTCGTGTTGCGATCCGCGCAGATCGATGACGCCAGAGCCGCTATCGAGACGCGGCAAGGGCTGGAGCCGCTCGATCAATGCGCGCAAGCGGGCCTGCGCGGTCACGATCTTGTCGGCATTGGCTTGCCGCACCTGCCGGGTAAGCGCAAAAGACGTCGGCGTTGCGATGGCCGACAGCAGCAGCGCAGCCATCATGCCGACGATTGCCAGCGTGACCAGCGTTTCGAGAAGCGTGAAGCCGCGCTCGTGCTTGCCAGAGCGTGCAGCGATCATTGGATGGCCCGCAAGCTTTCGAGCGACATGACCGGACGTAATGAAGGCGGCGCACTAACCGCAACTTGCACGCGCTCAAGCGTGAGGTTGCCCGAACGCGCGCCTTGGTCCCACGGCTCGATGGAAACCGTCCAGTGCAATCCCGCGCTGTCGCCTTCGTCGCCAGAGCGGATCGCCCCTGCCTCGGCGGCTGCAAGCTGCGATTGCGCCACCAGAACCGCAATCCGGCGCGCTTCGATCCCGCGCGACGCCTCAATCGACCCGGTGAGCGTCTGATAGAACAGCCCGGCCATTCCAGCGATGATCGCCAGTGCAACCAATGCCTCGACAAGCGCGAAGCCGCGTTCCTCAGGGCGTGGCTTGATCATTCGACCAGCCCGTCGGCGCGGACGACAATGCGTCTCTCGGTCCCGCGCGCGCGCAATGCCACCTCGCCCGCCAGCGCTTCGCCGCCCGGATAGAATGTGAGGCCCACCGTTGGCAATGTGATCGTGACGGACTTTGCTGGCGCCGCAGCAAAGACAGTTCCTGCCGCAGACAGACTGCCGTCCTCGAGCCGCACAAGCTGCACGCGCTGTCCGCGCGAAATCGCCAGCGCGCGCGCCGACCGCACGGCGTAGCGCGTGTCGGTTACCGCACGGTCGAGTTCCAGCCTGTCGAAGCTACTCTGAACCACCGGAAAACCGATGGACGCAACGAGGCCGACGACTGCCAGCGTCACGAGCATTTCCAGGAGCGTGAAACCATCATCACCAGTTCCCGACATCTTTTGCCTCGCCCGTGCCTCCGGGCGCCTTGTCGGAGCCGAGCGTATAGACGTCGAACTGGCCGTGTTCGCCGGGCACCTTGTAGAGGTAGGGATTGCCCCAAGGATCGATGATCGTGCTGGCCTGCGGCAGGTAAGGCCCATTCCAGTTGACCCCGCCTGCTGGCTGCTTGACGAGGGCATCGAGGCCTTGCTCCGGTGTCGGATAGCCGCCTGCGTCGAACCTGTAGAGTTCCAGCGAGGAGGCGACGTTCTTCACCTGCACCGCAGCGGTCTGCGTTTTCGAGCTGCCAAGGTAGCGGATCACCTGCGGGCCGACGATGGCATAGAGCAGCCCGATAATGGCAATCACCACAAGCAGTTCAAGCAGCGTGAAGCCTGCGTCCCTCGCTTTTCGGATATCGGCGGGTTTGGCGGCAGTCAGTTTGGTCATGTCGAAATCGCCAGATCGTTGAAGCCAAGAATTGCGGACATGATCGAGGCGATGATCCCCGCCACAACCATGCCAAGAAGCGCGGTGACTATCGGCGTCGCCAGCGCGATGGCGCCCTGCGTGCGGCGCATCACATCGCGGTCGAGCACGTCGGCCAGCGAAAGCAGCATCGGCCCGAGCCGCGCGCTTTCCTCGCCGGTGCGAAAAAAGCCGATGGCCAGACGGGGCAGCACGCCTGCCGCTGCCAGAGGCGCAGTCACCCCGCCGCCTTCGCGGATCCCGCTCGCCACCTTGCCGATGGCCACTGCAATTGTGCGGTTGCCAATCGTGCGTTGCGCCAGCGAAAACGCGGCCGGCAGCCCGACATTGCCTTCGACCAGCGCGCCCAAGGTCCGGGCAAAGCGCGCGGTTTCAATCCGGCGCACCAGTTCCCCCAATTGCGGGACCGTCAGCACCAGCCGGTCGGTAACCTCGCGCGCCTCAGGCCGGGCGAGCGATACGCGCGCAGCGGCTATCGCACCAACCAGCACCAGCAACAGCAGCAGGCCATGGTCGCGCAACCCCCTGCTCGCGCCCATGACGATCTGCGACGACAGGGGCAAAGGCGCTTTTGATGCAGCGAAAACGCTTTCGAACTGCGGCACGACGAACAGCAACATCAGCAGCGTCACGCCCACCGACACCACGGTCAGCATCGTCGGGTAAAACATGGCCGAACGCACTGTCCGGCGAAGTTCTGCCTGCGCTTCGAGCATCTCGGCCAGCCGCGCCAGTGATTCCGCAAGCCGCCCATTGGCTTCGCCCGCCTCGGTCATGGCAACTTCGCCGGGGCCGAACAGTTCAGGCCGTGTCTCGAATGCGCGCGACAGCGGCATGCCTTCGCGGACAAGGCGCAGGATATCGGTGAGTTGCGCGGCGATTGCAGGGCTTTCGATGTTTTCGATGGCCAGTGCCAACGCCCGTTCCAGTTGCAGCCCAGCCCCCAGCAGGACCGATAGTTCGCTGATGATGGTCGTCGCCGCCGCGCGCGATTTCGCAGCCGATGCACCCCTTCGCGCAGTCGTCGTCCGGCCCGGTCCGCTGGCACTTGCGGCAATGGACACCGGCAGCAGTCCCAGCCTGCGCACGCCCATCGTGGCTTGCGTCAGGTCCGGCGCATCAATCGTGCCAGTACGGGCGGCGCCGCCCCGCTCTATCGCCCGGTATGCAAAACTTGGCATCGCCGATCACTCGGCCTGCGCCGCACGCAGGACCTCTTCGATGGTGGTGAGGCCTTGAGCCGCCTTGGCAAGCCCATCCTCGAACAGGCTGGTCATCCCGCCGGCGCGGGCTGCATCGGAAATCGTGCGGGTATCGCTGCCGCTCAGGATCAGGCGGCCGACCACGTCATCAACCGGCAGGAACTCGAGCACGGCAACGCGGCCCGCATACCCAGTGCCGCCACAGACATCGCACCCGACCGGACGGCAATAGCTGCTTGCGTCTGGAATGCGCGCACCGTGGGCAATCTCTGCCAATGCCGCACTGGCATCATACGGCAGCTTGCATCGCCCGCACAGCCGCCGCACCAGCCGCTGGGCGAGAACGCCGCGCAGCACCGAGCTCAGCAGAAACGGCTCCACCCCCATGTCGACGAGCCGCGATACGGCACCAGCTGCCGTATTGGTGTGCAGCGTCGACAGGATCAGGTGCCCGGTCAGCGCCGCCTGCACTGCAATCAGGGCAGTTTCAGGATCACGGATTTCACCGACCATGATCACATCCGGGTCTTGCCGGAGGAACGAGCGCAAGGCCGCGCTGAAGGTGTAGTCGATGGCCGGGTTGACTTGCGACTGGATCACGCCCGGCAAGCGATATTCGATGGGATCTTCAACTGTCAGCAACTTGCGATCGGGCGCGTTCAGCTCGGAAAGGGCTGCGTAGAGTGTGGTCGTCTTGCCGCTGCCGGTCGGTCCGGTCACCAGCACAATACCATGCGGGTGGCTGACGGCGCGGCGAAACGACCCGACGATTTCCGCCCCGAACCCGAGCGTCGCAAAGTCTAGCGCCAGAGAAGACCGGTCCAGAATGCGCATGACCACAGATTCACCGTGGATCGAGGGCGCCGTCGCCACGCGCAGGTCAATCTCGTGCCCGCGCACGGCAACGCGCATGCGCCCGTCCTGCGGTTTGCGCCGTTCGGCAATGTCGAGCGACGCCATGACCTTGATGCGCGAAACGAACGACGAGCGCATCGCCGCAGGCAGCGGCGGCAGATGGCGCAATTGCCCGTCGACGCGCAAACGCACGGCGAGCACGTCTTCAGCCGGTTCGATATGAATGTCGGACGCCTGCGCATCGACCGCCTGTGCGATCAGGCGGTTGACCGCGCGGATCACCGGCGCATCGCTGACGACGTCCTTCAGCCGCTCCAGATCATCGTCATCGATGACGTCGCCGACAGGAACGTCGCTGTCCGTGGCATAAAGACGCTCGATCACCGCTTCGATGTCGGATGCCCGTGCTACGGCAAGGTCGACCGGGCAGCCGAAGGCAAAGGCCATGGCCTCTGCCGCAAAGCGCTCGAACGGATTGCTGACGGCAATCAGCACCCGCGCGTTCGGTGACTGGCCGCTACGAGACACCGGAACGGCACGAACATCATGCAGGAACGCTGCAGAGAGCGGCGGTCCGTCGATGGCCTTGGCAGGCATCCTCGCGCGGTCGAGCAAGGGCAGAGCGCTGGATTTTGCGATCGCGGCGGCCAGCACTTCCTCGGAGGCCAGTCCCAGCCGGGTGATGATGGAATCCAGCCGCTCGCCGCTTTCGCGCTCCACCAATCGGGCGCGGTTGAGCGCTTCGGCCGACAACCCGACATTCCGTGTCAGAACTTCAAGCAATTCGTCGGCAGGCGACAAATTCCGGTCGTTCACTGCAGCATCGGAGAACAATTCCCCAGCGCCTACAAACGTCTCGGAAGCTTCAAGCTGGTCCATGGCGGGGCGACGGTCTTCCAATGTGAACTGCCCGCAGCATGACCGGCCTGCACGCTAGTGCAGACGAACAGAAGTGCCGGGGCAATGAGGCGCGCTAGCCGCCGAAAGCTACCGTTCTGTTGCAATTGCGTGGCGATTGTCAGGCGGTTTTGTGCCTTTCCGACGCAAGCAGACATAGCTTCAACGCCGTTACGCAACGTTCATATATGGCGCATAATTTTGAAATCGCCCTCCGATAGAAGGCGAATCGCGGACCGAGAAGGTTCGCATCAACCTAATAAGATCGTGACTAAAAGTCTTTGCACCCGAATATCTTAGACAACCCTGCGGCCTGCACAGCCCAAGTACTGAGATAGACCGGTTAGCTTAACCCTTAATTTACGATTTTTACGATGGTTGATCGCAATGTATTTCGGCACCCATCTCGATGATGGTTGGTCAAATACGCAGTGAATTCTATCTTCTGACGAGGAATCAAAAATGAAAACCACCAAGTTGAGCCTGTTGGCAGCCTCGATGCTTGCCAGCACCATTGCCAGCGGCGCGCAGGCCCAGGCCGTCAACCCCGGTCCGGACGTTCTTCACGGCGTTGGCGCTTCGTCGATCACTTATGTGCTCGTCCAGGACATGAACTGCCTTTCGGCAAACAACCCGGCCGGCAACAACAACAACACCACGTCGGTTGTCCCTGAAGGCAACTACCTCGGCGTTGGCCTCACGCCGAAGCCGCTCGATTGCGCCACCACCGATCTTCAGCCGAACAACTCGGGCCTCTATGTGGCAACCGGTTCAGGTGACGGCCGCAAGGGCTGGCGCACGTTCGCTTCCGTGTTCGGCGGCAGCAAGGTCAACCCGTTTGACCCTGCCAACAACCTGCCCGCATGGTCGCACTACCAGTTCGCATTCTCGGACGGCCCTATCTCGCAGTCGGACCAGACCACGTTCGTGGCCTCTTCGGCCACCAACAAGCTTGGCAATGCGATCCAGATCCCGCTGTTCGCCCTGCCTGTCGCGCTGGCCTACAACCCGGTTTACGGTCGTGATACCGTTGCCGGCAAGGACCTCAAGTTCAACGTCAAGTCGACCTACGTCCAGAAGGACGCAGCCGGCAATCCCGTTGGCGGTCTGCGCATGAACCGCACCGACTACTGCGAAATCTTCAACGGCGTCATCACTGACTGGACCGACGCCAAGCTCAAGACCCGCAACGGCGGCCTTTCGCTTCTTGATCCGACCGATCCGCGCGGCGTAAGCGCACCTACCCCGATCCGCCTCGTTGGACGTTCGGACTCGTCGGGCACCACCGACATCTTCACGCGCCACCTCGCTGCAGTTTGCGGTGCTGACGTGAATGCCGGCGGCATCAACAAGTTCAACCGCGCTGCTGGCGGTCTGCCTTGGGAATCGTCGCTGAACATGGTCAGCGTTGATGGCGGCACGGTTTACACCGGTTCGCACGGCACCGGTTTTGCAAACGCCACCAACGACGTTGCCCACCAGTCGCTCAGCGGCGCTTACTACAACAAGACCACTGGTGCGATCGTCACCACGCTTGGTGTTGAAACTGCTGGCAAGTTCATGATCGCCAACGGCACGAGCGGTGTTGCTGGCGCCATCAACCTGGCACCTGACCGCGCTTCGACCAACGGCGTTCTGCTGAACGGCAAGCTGGGCTACACGGGTTCGGACTTCGTTGCTCCGGCTCCGCTCGGCACCGGCGTGTTCAGCGTCGCGCTTCAGGTTGGCGGCGCAGGCACGGTTTACGCCATGCCGAACGCAACCAACGGTGCTGCTGCATTCGGTGCAAGCACGGCTGCAATCCTGCCTCCGCAGTCCATTGCTTCGTCGGGCGCCTACAGCACGGCTGACACGCGCACGATCGTCAACCCGACCACCGGCCTTGCCGAACCGGTTGACCGCGCCAACCCGCTCCACTGGACCGGCGTGCTTTATGCCAACCCCGCCAACACGCTGGCAGCTCCTGTAAAGGGCTACGCCATCACTGGCGTAACCATGATGCTGCCTTACCAGTGCTATGCCAACGCCAACACGCGCCTTTCGGTCAACAACCTGATCGCGCTCATTGCCGGCAAGGCGACCAAGGAAGCTCCGCTGGTGTTTGACGCCAACGCCTTCATCAGCACCTCGAAGACCGGCCCTGGCATCAACGTCCAGTCGGGTATTGCTCCGATGCCTGCCGCCTGGCGCGCTGCCATCGCCGAAACCTTCCTGAAGTCGTCGACCCAGCTCGGCGCTACGGGCGGCACCAAGCTTGGTCAGATCAACGTCGCTTATGACGCTGTGAAGAAGGGCTACTACACCGTTCCGGGCACCGGCAACGGCCTGTGGATCCAGAGCGTCATCCCGACCTCGGCGACGACTGTCGCTTCGGCCAAGAGCAACGCGAACTGCACCCCCGGTATGGGCGCCTGATAAGCCCCTGCACTTCGGTGTAAGAAACGACGGCCCCGGAGAAATCCGGGGCCGTTTTTTTATCGCAATGTCATCCGGTCGCCCTCGATCGTGACCGATCCGAGGCGTGAAAGCACGTTCTGTCCGAGCAGTGACGTTCGCAGAGGGCCGCTCGCCACCATTGCCGGCACGCCTGCCGCCATGTTCTGACCGATCTCAAGGTTTGCCAGCACGATCCGGGCCATCGGCGAAGCGCCTGCTGCCGTGTCCGCGCTGTCGCCAAAGGTGATCTGGCCGGGGTCCACTCCGACCCGGCGCGCGTCTTCCGCCGAGAGCACAGTATACGAAGCTCCGGTATCGACGATCAGACGCACGACTGCGCCGTTTATCCGCGCCGAGACGTAGAAGAGGCCGTCCTCCTCGCGCCACAGCGTGTCCGCGCCATCGCCGCCGCCAAGCCGGACGAAGCCCCGCGCGCTGACCGGAACAGCAGCCGGTTCAGATCGCGCAGGCCCTAATTCCCGAACAGCGGCAAGAGACTGCTGCAAGTCCGCTTTCAGTCGCGTCAGGTCCAGACGGGCGTGCCTTACCCGGGACCGGCGTCGTGGGTGCAGATTGACAGCGAACTCAGGGAGCGAAACCGCTGGCATGCCTTGCCGGACAAGCGGTACCAAAGCGGCGCTGGCAAAGACCCACGCCGGATCAGCTTCGGCGGCGACGACAGGCGAAGCTGCCATTCGGGAAGCGCTGTCCGCAACCTCGCCAGCCCCGGCATTGCCCGGTTCGCCAAGCGATAGGATGAAGGCCAGAACATTGAAAAACATGGGCATCCCGCTCGAAGAGAGGAGCTCATGTCTTGCTACGGGTGTGGCTTATCCCTGCTTAAGTGCAGTATCGGGATGACTCCTGGCTCGCTGATAACCAGCGTTTAACGCCTCGTCAGGAGCACCGCGGACGGCCCCGGTTCCGGGACCGTCCGCGGTCAATTATTGCGCGGCGCAAGTGCCGGCGCTGCGATCTTCGTCCGAACACTCCGGCCCCACCGCCCCGGTAACGTCCACGGTAATGATCGTACGGTCCGAACCGCTGCTGTCAGACCCTGCAACCCGTGCAGCGTTGGCAGCGACGGCCGAAGCCGCACTGGCGGGCGTGACCGGCGCTGCGACCACTGCGCCACTGGGCACGCCGCTGACCGTTCCGCTGGTCTGGAAGTTGTCGGCGTTAGCCACCCGAGCGGCGGCAACGAAGATGTTGCCCGAGGCGCGCACGCCTGCGTCGCCAGCGTCAACCTCGCCAACTGGTGCAACCAGGATGATCGCCGAATCCGCATCGGTCGGGTTCTGCTTGAACGCACCGATGCCGGCGCCTGCGACACTGCCGGCCGAGTCGACTTCGCTCAGGCCATCGGGATTGAAGCGCTGGGTGATCGGCGGGAAGTTCGACGAACTTTTCGGCCCCTGTCCCGCGTTGAGATTGCCGTTCGACGACCACAACGTGATGGCCCCGCCGGCTTGCGTGAACAGACGGCTCTGGTTCAGACGAAGGTCGCCGTCAGTATAGCTGCTGATCGAGCCGCCACGCAGCGTGAGGATACCCTCGAAACCGATTGGCACACCGGTGAACGGAAGCGGGCTAGCGCGTGACGCGAGCGGGAGCCCGCCGCCGATGTAATTGACCGCCGTCGTCACCTTCCGCGTGGGCTGAACGCTGGTGCGGACCACCGAACCACCAATGAAATCGCCGCCAGGCCCGAGGATGGTGATGTCACCGCCGCGCGTCGTCTCGATCGTCGAAAGGCGTAAGTCGACGTTGCCCGTCAGCACTCGGGTAGCGACCTGCGGCTCGCCATTGACGATGTTGCGCACGGGCACGCCGAGCGGGTGATCGGCATTCACCGTCGCCGGATCGGTCGTGTAAGGTGCGAGGTTGTCGGTGTAGCCAAGGCTCGTCGGGAACAACGTCTGAACCGCGCGGTAGCCACGGATGTACTGCTGGAACGACGTTCCGGTCGGGTCTGCCGGAGCAGCCAGCTCGCCGAAATAGAGCGTGTTCACCAGGAAGCGGTTCTGGACGATCTGGGACAGGTTGGTGAAAGCCGCGTAGAGGTTGTTGACCCGGGAATAGGCGGCACTGGTCAGCGCGGCGTCATCAGCCAAGGACAGGTCACCGAATACCGCACCGAACGCATCGGGCGCATTCACCTTCAGCCATCGGGCCAATTTTGGCGCATAGACCGGCTTGCTGCGGTCAGGACTCTTGTTGCCGTTCACGTCGGTGATCTGCTCGAACAGATCGCCATCGAGTTGCACGTAATTGGCCGGATTGAGATAGGTCTCGCGCAACGCGACGTAGTCAGCGCCATTGGCGATGCCGAAACCAATGCCGAGGTCGGCGCCCTGCGCAGGCAGCCACGGATTGAAATCGTTGCCCACCGTGCGGATGCCACCTGCATAGGCAACGCCGCCCACCGTGGCCGATGTGATGAACGGCCCGAGGTTGCGCCCGGCCTCGATGTTGAAAGCGCCCGGTCCGCCCAGCGTGAAGCTGTTGCCAAGCACGAAGCTCTTGGCGCCGCTGCTGAGGTTCGAGGTGGACGAGCCGATGATATCTCGACCGGCGGTTATGCGCGTGATGTCGGTGGAGGCGACGTTCTGGCCGGTGAAGTAGGTATCGATGATATCGACGCCCGCGCCGATACGGCCCTGCTTTGCCAACAGAATGTTCGAATTACGGATCGACCCGTCCACGAATATGCGGGCCGGGTCGGTATCACCCAGATGCAGCGCGGTACTGGCGTGATAGAGCCGGAGTTGCGCGTCGGACGTGGTGGACGAGAAGACGGGGAACAGGAACGGCAAGGCGTTGCCCGAAATCAGGGCAGGCACATTTACCCCGGCAGAGTTGACGACGTTCGGCCCTTCGCCGGTGAATGCCGAGAACCTGCCCGGAAGCAGTGATGGATCGCTGTCGAGCATCGCAATCGAGGTCGAAACGAGCGAACCGCCAGACAGCAGGCTCAACTGCCCGATGGGCGACGGATAGAGAAGATAGGGCGTGCTTCCGTCGAGCGACGAGAACAGCGCGATATCGTCGGTAAATGATGTGATCTGCAGGCTTGGCGGAAGCACGAAGCCGAGCACGCTTTGCAGGCCCGTCGGAAGTGCGGCGAACCCGCCCGCCGATTCAAAGTCACCCGACAGCGTGACCGCGCCGGTTGCGACCAGATTGATGCCCGAGATCGAGGTAAAGTTGCCGAGCGAGTTGTACGATGCGGCGTAGGAGTCGGTGCCGGCTGAATTGAAGCTGACGCCAAGAGCTTGCGCACCCGTTGCCGAAATGCTGCCCTGTACATTGGCCAGCACGGTCGCGTCTCCAAGCCTGAACCTGAGCGAATCCACCGTGTCTGAACCCCGGACAAGCGCAGCGCCGGTGGTAATGTCGCCCGAAACGCTGATTTCCGCCCGGCCCGATGCGATATCGAAGCGCCCGCCGACGAGATCGTCACCGGACTGCACGGCCAGGTTTCCGCCCCCGACAGTGACCAGAACCGGAGCCGCCAGAGCAGATCCGCCAGTGGAGGTTGCGGTGGCAGAAACGGTTCGTTCGACACTTGGGCTCAGGCTCTGGCGAGCGCCTGCCGTGGCAAAGCTGGTATCGATCGCCAGCGTCAGGCCGGAAACACGGCCGCCTGCCGAGATGTCGATATTCCCGCCGCCCAGCGCACCAATGCCCGAGGTAAACAGGTTGGGCGAAATGGCGGCAAGCGAATCCTGCCCGATCGCGCCGGTGCGCCAGCGCTGGTCGGCAGTCCCGATCCTCGATGCAATGGATCCCAGGTTCTGGAGATTGTTGGGTTGGGTGTTAGCGGTCGATCCGGGGCGCGTGTATTCAACCGCATTGCCTGCGAACCGTGCGCTCCACAGATCCTGCCGTCCGAGGACGTTGCCGCCTGCATTGAGGCTGATCGCGCCACCTTCTTCAAGCGCCTGCGGCAACACGAAGAACTGTTCGAGTGGTGACGGCAGGTAGCTGGCTACGAGTGCTGCCTGATTGGCCTGGTTGAAGACGAGCGAGATTGAGGCGGAAACCGCACCGTCAACCGTGCTCGCTGCGCGCGCGGTGGACAGAGCCACGTGGCCTGCAGAGTAGACCGCACTACCGCCAACCTGATAGCGCGTCGAAGCGTCGTTGGGGTCGGAGCGATATACGGGGTCGGCCGAGCGCAGCAGGCTGATGTCACCGGCCGCAGCGATGTCGATCGTGCCATCGCCAGTGCGGACAAACGAACCGTAGTTCACCGTGCGTGACTGCGCGGGGACGAGCGGCGCCTTGGGCACGGGAACGGGAGCGTCGAAGAACCCTTCGGTAACCTTGGAAGCAACCGTCTGCGCCACCGTAAGACCGGACTGGGGATCGATGCTGTTGAGGAAGCCCAGAATGTCGCTGAAGCGTGCTGCAACACCCGAGGGCGACCGCGTAGCGCCTTGCGCAATGCCAACGCGCAAAACAGCCTTCTGGCTGTCGTTCAGCGCGCCATAGGCGGCAAAGTCATAGGTCCCGCCATCGACCAGGTCGAAGTAGGCGGTTGCAGCCTGGCGCAGATAATCCGCCTTGGCCGAAGCGCTGCCCCAGTTGAGTACGGCATAGCGCTCGCCAGTCGAATCAGCATCGATGCCTGAAGCGCTGGCTCCGGCCGCATTGACGAGGAAGTTGTTGTCGACCGAGACGTTCGCGGTAGTGCGGTCGCTTGCCGTGATGCGCAGTTGCAGGTCTGCGAGGCCCGTGGCCGGATTGTTGCCGAACGCTGCGGTGCCGCGCAGCGCGGTGACCGTATAGCTGTGTTCACCCGCAATCGACACATCACCGCTGACTGAGCGATCAACGTGCAGCGGATCGGCGGACTGGACCTCGCCGGCGCCTGCCACAAGGCGGATGCTCGACGAGCGCGCAAAGGCAGAACCACCGTCCAGTAACGGGAACAGGTCTGCATTGGCGAGCGGATTGCCGACGTTGTTGAAATCAACGTCCAGTCCACCGACCGACGCTGCCGAGTTTGCCAGCTGCGAGAACGGTGCTTCGATCACCGCCGTCACGTCATCGCCTGCGCCGATCAGACCGAGATTGATGGTCGCCACGGTGGCAGGGTCGAACGGATTTTGCGCGCTGGGCTGGTAACGGGCTGCGGCAACATCGGCGAAGTTGCCAAGCGAGCCGCAATCGAGCGAGGCAGCCCCGCCACAGATCAGGGTGCCTGACGGCAGCACAGTGCGGTTGTCCCCGCCCAACTGGTAGGCGACGTAGTCCGGGTTGCTGCGATCACGGAAGACGAAGAACCCGTCCGAGATACTGTAGAAGCTGGTCAGCGACTTCGCCGCCCGCAGGGTCAGCACCGGCGCTTCGCCAGAGGCCTTGCCGCCGACGCGATAGGTGAAATCGGTGTAGTTCTGGAACAGGTTAGCATCCTGCCCGGCTGCGACCGCATAATAGGGAACGCCGAAGCCATCGACGCCGCCATTGTTGAAGTTCAGCCCCGGCAGCGCCACCAGCACGCCGTCTTCGGCCGCGCGGACCACATCGACTGTGCCCGCCCCGAGGTTCCAGTTGCTCTGCAGCGTGATTGAGGAACTCGACGCAAGCTCGATGCCGGGACGCAGGCGGATGGCTGTGCCAAACGAGCTGCCGTCAGCTGCGGTAATACCGAAATTGCGGATGAAATTCGGAATGGACTGCAGCCCGTCCGCGGTCACGAAGTCGCTCGCCAGGATGTTTCGGGTCAGCGAATAGGGAGCATAGTTGCCGTCGTCATTGACGTCGTCGGAACCGGCGAGAAGGTTGAGTTCGATGCCCGAGCGCGTCGGGCTGACGCCGTAGAAGTCGGGAACACCGGCATTGGCCTTGAGGCTGGTGGTATAGCGGGCGGCCAACGCGTCGAGGTCGTAGCGCTTGAAGCCTTCGATCTGGATCGAGGACGCGCCGACAAAAGCGGACGCACCGGGCAGGCTGATGTTGACCTTTGAACCCGTCGCATCGTCCACCGGCGCGCGCAGGTTGATTGCCCCGCCCTTGTCCGCCGAGACGAAGTTGAACACCGTGACAGGTGTGAGTGAACCCGCATCGGTGACTGTCTGCGCGACTAGCCTGTTGCCGGTCTGCCCGCTGGTGCGGTGGACGCCGACATCGATCTTGGCACCACTCTCGATCGTCAGCGCAGCCGTCTGGCTGCCGATACCCAGAGTAACGTTGCCCGCGCTTGCGGAACGGGTGTCGGCGTCAAGATAGCCGCTGGTATGCGTGTCCAGAACCGCAGTCTGAGCAAGACGAACGCCGTTGTTGCCGTAAAGGGTAATCGCGCCGCCGTTGACGTCGATGTCCTTGGCTGCAGCAAGTTTCATTCCGGCGACCGAGCGGCCCGATGTGTCGATGGTGCCAGCGATGACGATCTGGCCCTGATCCGCACCGAAGCCGTCGGCGGTCAGGCTGAAGCTCTTTGCGCGGACCGACTGTCCCGCTGCCAGCGTCAGGTTGCCCGCGCCTGCGCGGATCGCGATGTCGCCCTGGAATAGTTTGCCATAGCGGTTGACGAAGTCTGTCAGGTCGAACGCAGATGTCTGCGCATCAAGCGCCAGCGAGGCGCTGCGTGTTCCGGTGACGCCCGGATTGAATGTGCCAGCCAGCGTGATTGCGCCGCGGCTGGCGATGAGGTTGAGTGCCCCTGCCGACCCGACGCCGGTATCGACGACCAGCGAGGAACCGGCCGAAGTGCTGATATCACCGCCGAGCGAGACAAGCCGTACGGTCCCGCCGCCAGCCGAGACCGTGACGGAATCAACCTTGTCGCCGAAGGTCTTGGTAAAGCCCGGTGTGGCGAGCGACGCACTACCGGTCAGCGAGATGTCGCCTTGCGCCGCTATGTCGATGAAGCCGGAGGTGGCGATGATCGCCGCAGAATTCACTGTTACGCTCGCAGTGGGCGCATCGGCGGAGCCGATTGCGATCCGGGCGCCGGGCGCGCGGTTTCCGGTCGGCGCGAGCGCCGCTGTCCCGGCGGCAAGGCTTGGCGCGGAGAGCGTGAAGTCCGAGCGAGTGTTGAACTGGAAGTCCGGACGCACCTTCTGCAACTGCGGATCGGCCGCAAGTGCGCGATCGGCAATGAATGGCGCAATCAGCGAAAGCGTAGAGTCGGCATCACCCGCCGATCCGGCAATGTTGCCGACCGAAAGGCTACCTCTGCCCTGAACGTAAATACCCTTGGCAGCGGTCAACGAAACCGCGGACTGGTTGTTGAACCCATAGACGCCGAGCTTGCCCGACCCGAACGTGATCGTATCGGCGACCAGCGACAACGAACTGCCCGCGATCCCGCAGGACTTGGCGCCCGCAGCAACGCAACCGGAGTACGCGCCAGCCGAACTGTGCCAATCAAATGCCTTGGCATTGATCACGACGTCAACTGGCAGTGCATTGGCCGCTGGCGCGCCGTTGACGCGGCTGATTCCCTGGGAATCGAGCGTCAGATCATTAAACGTGTGCGTGCCTGCCGAGAACGCCACCGCATCGGGTGACCGCAAGGTCAGGTGCGTCGCCGCCGCGAACTTGGCTTCGATTTCCGGCAGGAAGCCGCCCGTGCCAAAACGCAGGCTGTCGCCGCTTACCGCGATGTTCGGTGCGGTCAGGACGGCGTCGTTCGAGATGCGGAAGGTCCGGCTTGAATCGAGCGCAATGTTTGCACCCTGCAGCGTCGCCGCACCGATGGTCAGCGTCGCGCGCCGCAACGAGTTGCGGGTCGCGAAATCGCCCTGCCGCTGGAAAAGACGCTCGGGTCCATTGGCGATGCGCAACGCTGCGCCGATGCCCGTCAGCGCGAACGGCCCTGCTGGCGAGGCGTCGGCATCGGAGGCAATGATGTAATCGCCGTCGCGCGGATCGGCCAGAACACCGGTTGCCGTAAGAACGGCCCCGGCCGCGATGGTCAGAGCCGGAGGTTCGAGACCTGCTGACGCATCCTTGGCGCCAACCGCAAACAGCAGTTCCGGCGCGCTGATGTTGGCGTCCGCATTGATCGTGATGTTCGATGCGGTGATGTTCAGCAGAGCCGTGCCGTCGCTTTGATTGTTGCGCTGGCCGCCGATGAACAGGCTGTTCGCATTGAGATTGTCGAGCGTCTGGTTCGACAGGAACAGCGCGCCGTCCGTGCCCGGATTTTCGGCGCCGATCACGATATCCGTGCCGCCAATGTCGATCGCAGTGCCCAGCCCGCCAGTGGCCGGCGTGAAATCGAACGTTCCGGCGACATTGAGCGACGCCAGCGGGCTGATGATCGTCCGCGCGCTGTCGAGCGCAAGCCGGGGCCGGATCAGGTCAAGCTGGTTGGCGCGCGTCGCCAATGCGGGGCTGACCGAGGTCGTCGTATTCTGCGAGTATCTGGAAATGGTCGTCTTCGACTGCAGCGTAAAAGAGCGCCTTGCCGACTGGGCCAGGTCTGTTCCGGACGTAGCGTAGTTGCCGCCGACGATCACGCTTCCGTCAAGCAACGTCTGCGAAGTGCCGGGCGCTGGGGCAGCCGTGCCAGAGTTCTCGACCAACCGGTAGGCACCGGGAAGCAGCGCATAGTGCGCGGGAAGCAAGAGGTATTCGCCCGCAGGAACCCCTTCCGACCCATCAAGCTGCACGGTCAGGCCCGCCGAGGCACCATAGAGATCGACCGGACCGTTCGTCCCGTAGTCCGCCGAATAGAGCGGATCGTACATCGCCAGACTTTGCGCCTGTTCAACCGGTATGATCGCGAAGACCTGCCGCTTGTCGGCATACTGGAAGCCGGTTCCAGCAGCCGCATCATAAAGATTGGCGCTGAACTGATCGGCGTTGAAGCGGTCCAGCACATCGCGCGAACCGCCCGTGCCCGAAACGAATTCATACGCGAAAACATCGCCGCCGCCGCGGCCATCCACCAGCGCGCCCGCGTCGACCGAAATGGCCGAGCCTGCCATGATCAATTCGCCAGTTGGCGGCGAGGTGATCGGGTCATTGGCCGTGGGCGTGAAGAACACCTCGGTAAGGTCGGTGGTCGTGCCGTAAGGAATCGCTGCTGCCGTGCCGCCAATCTTGACGCCGGCTGCCGAAACGCTGGTCAGGCTGCCTGCGCCGAAGGTCAGCGTTTCGGTTGCAATGGCGCGCACTGTCCCGGCGCCAGGGGCCGATTGGCCGGCGATCGACACCGTACCATTGCCGCCGAATTCCAGCAGGCCGAGCGGTGCGGCCACGAAGCCGTTCTGCTCGATCGTCTTTGCCTGGACGCGCAAGTAGGACCCCGCGCTGAACGGGGTGACCTTGTTGAGATGCGTGCCGAGGAACGTGATTCTTGAATTGCCGAATGCGGCAATTTCAAACGGCAAGGCCGCACGGTCCAAGCGCCGCCCCGCACGCAAATCCTCAAGGATCTGCTGCAGGTTGCCCGTCCCCGTCGTCGCATAGACCCGGGCTGCGTCGACGGTCAGGTCACCCTGAGTGAGCAATTCACCGTTGAGCGTTCCGGGCGCGCCCGATGCCAGATTGGCGGTGTTGACGCCAGTCAGCCTGAGATCGCCGAGCGCGTTCAAGGTCGTGGACGCAATCGTCCCGTCGAACAGCGTTGCGCCGACGAAATCGATGCCTTGCGCGCCTGCGTTGAACGTCAGCTTGGCAGTGCCGGAATTTGCCGAAACCTTGTTGATATTGCCAAGATCCACGCCGCCGCGGAGGCTGGCGAAGCGGATGTATGGTGCTGATACTTGTGCGATGGTATCGGCCGTAGCGGAAACAATCACGTCCGCCGAAGCGTCTGGCGCGATGGTCCCGGCGAGGACCGGTGCGCTCGTGACGATCAGTGCCTTGTCGAGCGTCAACGAAACTGCGCCATCGAATGAGAGGCCGCCGCGAGCGATCAGCGTGTCGAAGCCGCCAGCTGCGATCTGACCGTCAAGCAGCCTGTCCGTGACATTGGCGCTGGAATTGTGAACCAAGGTGGGCCGGAGCCATTCCAGCGTTCCACCGGTTGCCGCAGTCGCCCCGCCCTGAGCGAGGATTGAGGCCCCGGCAATCGTACCACCGCCGAGGACCGACAATGTACCGCCGTCACTCCATTGCTGAACGGGCTGATATACGCCTGGCGTGTAAGCGACGTCGAAAGTAGCGCTCGCCCCGCGCAGATCGATCTTCGCCGACCGCAACGCGTTGAACGAGCCCGCGATCGACTGGCTGACGAAGAGTGCGTCGGCAATCGGCTTCGAACTGGCGAAGGGGTCCAGCCCGAACCGGGCTACCGGGAAGTACGGCGTGAGCAGGTTGATGTCTGCCGACGTGGTGATTTTTCCGCCCGAGACGATCCGTCCGTCGGCGATCTGCCCGCCGCCGCGCTTGATCGCAGTGAAGGGGTTGAAAATGGCCGCCCCGGAAAGGTCGGTTACGCTCCGCCCGGTCAGCACGACGGCCTGATCGGCGTCCAGTGTGCCGAGGTAGTAGACGCTGCCAGTCGCCGCGAGCTGGCGGTTGGTGAAAGCGAATTTTCCGCCTTGCGCGTCGTAAGTCAGTCCTGCCGCATTTTCCGCAGCGGCATCGAACGCGCCACCCTCGCCGCGCGCACCAAAGGCGTCATCCAGCGTCGTCTGGCTGGTGCCACCGATGCCAATCGAAAAGTCGCGCGAAAGGAACAGCGGGAGTTGCTGGTTCTGGTTCAACGTGCCGCCGTGCAATACGATCGACCCGTCGTTGTAGATCTTCGGAGCCGTGATGCTGGCGCCCGCGGCACCGATGATCTGCCCGCCCGCCTCGACATCGAGTTCGGTCAGTCCGGACATCACAAGATGGCCGGCGACCCGGTCCCAATCGGTTTGCGGGACAGCAGGCGTCAGGATGGAATCCAGACGGCTGCCCGATGCCAGCCCGCGCAACGCAGCTAGCTCCGCCGTACCGAAGCGGTTGGAATAGAGGCTTTGCGTGAGGTCGAGCGTTTCGCCAGCCTTGATCCGGAAGACGGTCGTTGCCAGCAGCGCCTCATTGGGCGCACCGCCTACTGCAAACAATCCGGGCTGCAGAACCGACCGGAACGTGTCAAAGCTCAGCGTGCCGAAGCCAGTCTGCTGCAGGAAGTCGAGGCCGATGTGGCTGCTGCCTGCTGCAACATCGGACCCGAAAGTGATGTTGGGCGCCGTCAGCGAGAAGGAGCCGCCACTGGAGAAGCCGAAGCCCTTGAGCGATGCCGCACCGAACGAGACTTGCGCGCGCTGCACGGAAGGAACGGTGGGCGCGTTGTAGTAAACTTGCTGACCATCGCTGTAGGACCGGACAATCGGCGCAAAGATCGTGGGAGCGCTGAAGGCGATGTCGCCGCCACGCGCGGTAGCTGAAACCGCACCGAGAGATGACACGTAAGCGCCCGCCGAAACGTCCAGCAGGGCGCTGGGCGCAATCGTGATGCTCCCGCTGAGATCAGCATAGTCGGTCGCTGGCCCGTCCGGCGTTTCCGAGATCTTGGCGAACTGGTTGGGTGCAACCGCCAGCGAGATCGACCCGCCATGCGTCCAGGCAGAGCCTTGCAACTGGTCGGCGACGCCAAAATCGTTGGTGAAGCGTCCAGCGACCGAAATGGTCCCGGTCACGTCAATATCGAATGGCCGCGGGGCCTCCGCGAGCGACGTGTAGCTTGCCGCGATGTTGTCAGCCGCCGTGTAAGGCGAGCCGATAGCGGTCAGATCGATGCCGATCCCGCTGCTGCCGAGCTGCAGGGTATTGGCAATGACGGCCCCGGACGAGATCGAAATCGCGCCATCGAAGCGGATTGACCGGCCTGCATCGACTCGCAGTGTGCCGCCAGCGGCTAGCGACACCGACGATGCGCCCGTTAATGTCGCCGCTGAAGGATCAAGCAACGTCTGGGCCGCACCGGCAAACATCACCGAGCCGGACGTCTGAAGGGTCAGCGCCGACAGGCCGGCACTGGTCAGCATCGCATCGTTCAGCAAGGTCTGAACGGTGCTTTCGCCGCCGGTCCGGGTGCCGCGATAAACCACGATGTCCGCGCCCGCTTCAGCTTGGGTGCCGCCCGAGAACGATCCGATCTGCACCCCGCCGCCCGACGGCAATTCATAGGCGCTGCCCTGAACCACGCGGGTGATGGAAGCGACAGAAGCCGTTCCGGTCGGTTCACGCGCGGCCTGAAGCTGGCGGGATCCTGCAAAGGCCTGCCCGGAAATCTGCCCGGCAAAGTCAATCGCGGGAGCGGACACGACCAGCGTTCCGGCATCACGGCCTTCGTCGTAACTTGCTTCGATCTGGTTGGCCTGGGCCACGCCATTGGTAAACGTATCGCTGACGGCAAAAGTAGGCTGGCTGCTCGTGTAACCATTGAGGATAGAGACGTAGACGTCGTTCGGATCAGCCTCGCCGATATCGACGATGCGGCCATCGGCAGTCACCAGCTTACTCGTCAGGACAGGGCCTGCGGCATAGTTGACCCAGCCACCGGAGATGTCGATGCGCGCGGTCGGTGCCACGAATACGCGCGGCGCAGTGGCGATATCTGTCAGGCTCGTCAGCGAACCGACATTGAGCGTGACGGAACCGCCCTTGGTCATCAGTTGCGCCGCCGTGGCGGGGATCTGGCTGGCGAGGCTGCCCGCCTCGATCAGCGGCGAGCCAATCCATGCAACGCCGTCGGCACGCACGCCGGACAGACGCGGATCGACGTAAAGCGTGCTACCGTTAAGGGTAAAATTGCCATCGATTGCGGTTTCGCGATAGTTGGGCGTATCGCGCAACTCGTTGCGTTTTGCGGGCGAAATCTTGAGGCTGTTTACCGACGAGGCGAGTTGGTAATCCTTTATTCCGCCGACATCGATCGTTGCACCTGACAGGATGTCGATGGAACTTGGCAGCACGGACAGTTCGTCGGCCACCGTCGCCGCCTTGCGGCCCACGACGACGTTTGCGCTCGGTGCGTAGACAAGGCTGTTCTGCCCGAATGTAACCTTACCGGGCACGAGCGTGCCAAGAATGTCGTTGGTTTCGTCGGTGCGGCCGATCGCGCCGATTTCGATCTGCGATGCCTTGAACGACGGCGGATTGGCTGCGCTGCCTTGCGGAATCGTGGTGCCATCGCTGTCGGGCAGAATCGAAATCCCGCCTGCTCGCGCGAGTTCGCTGTTCCCGCCCAGCACAACCGTTCCGGCGTTCAGGGCAATCTTGCCGTTTCTCGAAACACTTGTGGTCGCGCTCAACAGCCCGTTGTTGGTCACCGCTCCTCGAAGCCCGGCGCCAAGAGAGATGTAACCGCGAACCGATTCGATCAAACCGGTGTTGACCACGCTGCCGTCGTCGACCGCCGATGTCAGCGCATTGGCGGCGGTCTGGTGATTGCCGCGCCCCTGCGTGAACGACCGGAGGATATATCCGCGCACGAACGGGTCGATCGACTGATCGCTCCCGGTCGATACCGACGCGAAAATCTGGCGACCTGCCTGAAGACTGACCTGGCCATTGATCGCGCTGAGGTGGCCAGCTGAGTTGATCTGGGGGGCAGCGAGAATGATGAACCCGCCGCTGCTCGACGTGATTTTCGCCCCCGCATCGAGGGTAATTCCCCCCTCAAGCGTCTCGGGCGGCAAATCGACGCTCGTGCCGATGCCTGAAGGAGTCCGGATGAAGTAGTCGGGCGCCAGAAGCGGCGTGAATTTGCCACTGTCGAAGAACAGGCCGTTCTGCAGGTAACTTTCGTTGCGCGCCTTGAGGCGCTTTGGATCAGGCGCACCGGTATAGACGCTGGCCGCGCCGATTTCGAGCGAACTGACCAGCAACGAATAGAGATTGACCTGACTGTTCTGGCCAAAGATCACGCCGCGCGAATTAAGCACGGCAACCGTGCCGTCGGCCTTGATCGAACCCAGCACAGTGCTTGGCGCGACCGAATCGACAACGCGGTTGACCACGGTCCAGCCCGGCTGCGCAACGCCGTTCAGCTTCTGATTGAAGGTGAGGACAGTGTTGGCGCCAATGTCGAAATTGTTCCACGAGAGCAGCGCGCGGGATTCGGTCTGGTTGATGGTGACGGTGGTCGTGCCGCCGGAAACGGTCTGGGTGGGCAGGCCTGCGCCTTGCCAGGTTGCCTTGCCGGTCGGGTCATTCACGGCAGACGCACTGGTAAGCAGGGTCGTCGACCTGGTCGTATCCCCTGCCCTCGCCGCTGCAATTGCCTGATTGATCGTGGCTATGGGATCGAGGCCCTTGGCATCGAGGCCGTCAACCGGATTGGTCCGGGTCGCCGCTAACGCCGCGTCGCGGGCTGACAGGACCATCGCGCGCATGTCTGCCACGCGCTGCTGATTGGCGATCTGATTCTGCAACGCCTGCTGCATGCTCGGCGAACGCACTGCCGAAACCGACGTCGCGGTGGGAACAGTGACCGCCGTTACGCCGGTACGTACGCTCATCACCGGAGTGACTTGCGCCACAGCCGGACTCGCCACCGCAACCGCCAGAACGCTTGCACCAAGACGAAATGCTGCCCGCTTTGTTGCGGACAGCCGGTCGCGACCAGACTGTGACTGCACGTGAACTGTCCTATCTGCTATCGTCGGAACGGCATGAAAACCTCGATTATGTGCAATCGGGGTCCATGATATGAAGATCTAATCAAACAATATGTCAGTTCGGCTTATTAACGATGACCGAACAGTGTTGGCGCTATTCAGGACAGTCATGCCGGAATAGCATTTTCTACCAATCAGAACTTGGCGTTTATCTCTACCTGGAGCACATCGATTGCCAGCGGATCGCCAGCAATTTCATTACCACTCATCCAGTGCGCGCCGAAGGTCACCTTCGGGAAGATGCCGATCACACCACCGAGGAAGTAACCCTTGTAGTTCGTGCCCCCGATGTGGAATTCACTGTCGGTGAAGCTGTCGAGAACGGCATCGGTTTCGAGGTAGCGATAGCCGGCTTCAAACTGCCACTGACCGGGTTGCTCCGGATTGCGATACCCCACTCGCAGCATGCCCTGATAGGCTTCATTGCCGCCCAGGAACGTCGATTTCGGGCCGGTCGTCGCGCAGAGCGATGGGACCGAGGCGAGGCCGGTGGTGCCGCCGTTGTTGAACGGTTCGCCCAGAACGCCGTTGCGGCAGATGTCGCCACGGCGGAAGCCGATGTTGCGAACGTAGTTGCCCTTGGCGAGGACTTCCAACTCGTCATCAAGCGCGAAACGAGCGTTGAGATTGAGATCGACCAGCCGGTAATCGAACGTCAGCCCGAAGTACTGCGGCAGGCTCGTCAGCTGAGCACCGCCGACGGTGGCGAGCTGGCGCAGGTAGGACAGGGTATTGCCCTTGCGCAGGAAAAACGGACGCAGGCCATCGGTCGAGCAATCGACTACGCCCGTGCCGACAAGACACGGCTCGGACAGGTCGCCCTGCACGTTGGTGAAGTGATGATAGCCCGCCGCCAACTGCACGTTGAGATCGTCGGAAACATCTGCATCCAGTTCGACCTGACCCGAGAACAAATACTTTTGCGGGAAGCTGGGCTTGGTCGTCTGCGTCGAAAGGTAGTTGGCATCACCATAGTCGAGCGGAAACGCGCCACCGCGCACCTTCACAGCGACGCTGTCGGAAATCATGGTGCCAGAATCGAGTTCAACCGCAACGCCGTCGAACGCGAGATCCTCGTCGAACACCATGCCGGTGGAGACAAACGGATTGTGCATGCGGCCAAGCGTGACGCTGGCCCAATCTGTCGGACGCAGTTCAACCCAGGCTTCCTGCAACCAGATGTCGCGTTTGCCGAAGCCGCCGCCGAGCAGGTTGTTCGTCGCGATCGGCGAATTGTCATCACCCGTCGCCAGCTGGAACCCGGCCTCGACCCGGTCCGAAACCTTGACGTTCAGGTTGAGCCGGGCGCGGATGCCCAGCAGGTTGACCTTGTCCTTGCGCGTATTGAGGAACGGGAACGTCGCGCCTGCAACGTCATAGGGGCCTCCCGCATTTATCCGGGCAAAATCGAAGATCTGGTCTGAGTTTGCTTTTGAGAAAAGGTTTGACTGCGAACGGACGCGCAAGTCGCCCGACAGCGTGAGGCGGCGCGTCCAGTCGGGTGCGGCCTGATCGCGCGTAGCCCAACCTTCCTGCTTGGCTTGCGCCAGAACATCGTTGCGCAATTCTGCCTTGATCTGGTCGCGCACGGTTTCAGGAATATAGGGCACGCGGACAGCGCCCGCAGCGGGAGGGGCAAGCGCAGCTGCTGAAGGCGCAGGCTTGACGGCGCGCGCGGCCTCGGCTTCGGAAAGCGCTTGACGCATCAGCGCTTCGCCCTTGTCGGCGCTCAGCACCTTCTGTTCGACCAGCAACCGGACGAGGTTCACCATCGAGCTGTCCGACGGTGCAACCGTTGTCGCAGCGTCCTGCGCCCGCGCCGCAAACGGCATCGCTGCGGTCGCCAGAAGTCCGATCACGACAATCTTGCGCATGCGCGCTTCAGACGAATTCAGCATGTCATTTGTCCCCGAAACTCGTGCTGGCAGGCGCGGAGCAAGGGTCCGTCGCGTGCCCGTGATGATGAATGAAAATGGTCTGGCGAAGCGCGATCATGAGAAAGGTCTCCGGCCCCGAACCTTGACGTTCTGTGGGAAGCGCACACCTGCAGGCGGTGGTGAAAGGCCGCGAATACCCCGCAAAACCGCCGTAAGCTGCTGATCGACTTCCGCCTTGCCACTGGGCTTGACCAGCGAGACCGATGTCACGACGCCGGAGGACGAAATCGAGATGTGCAGTCCGGCATCGAACACCAGACGGCTGAGCCGCTTGTCGCGATCGATGTAGGATTGCAGTTCGCTCGACAGTGTGCGCCGATAGAACGCCTCGTTGAATGGCGCGGCACTTTTGACGACACCGCAGGGCGGCGAGAGACAGGTTCCGGCACCACCGGGCGCACCCATTCCGCTGCCAGTACCTGCCGCGATGCCGCCTACGCCTGCCGAAGGAGCTGCGTCCATCTGCGTTTGTGCTGGAGCATCCGGAGCAGCCTGGGGAACAGGAGCAGGTGTCAACTGCTGCTCGGTCGGTTCAGGTGGCTTGACCTCCGGTGGAGGAGGAGGCGGCGGAGGTGGCGGCAGATCGGGCTCGATCATCGCCACGATCTGCTGTTCCTCAGCCACCTTGCGCGTGATCGGTTGAGTCAACTGGTTCCACACGAACCAAATCAGTCCAGCCAGCAGCACCCCGCCGAGGACGATGAAGATCGTCTGGCGCGCTCCGCCACCGCCGCCCGGATCAAAGGTGTCTGCTGTTGCCACAGTGCCATTCCCGCCTTGATCAGGCCGACTTCGGCTTGCCAGTGACAAGCCCGACCTTGTTGAGGTCAAGCCGGCGACACAAATCGAGCACTTCGGTCACTTTGCCGTATTGCGTGGCGGCATCACCCTTGAGAACGATCGGCAATTCAGGGTTGACCGCCTTCTTGCTGCGCAGTTGCGCTTCAAGTTCGGGCAGTGTCACAGGGAAGGCGTCCATGAACACCTGCCCCTGGTTGTTGACCGTGATTGCTACCGTCTTCGGTTCGGCCAGACTTTGCGCGGATGACGCATTCGGCAGATCGACCTTGATCCCCTGTACACTTGCAGTCGCCATAAGGATAAAGATGACGAGCAGCACGTATGCCAGATCGAGCATCGGAGTGATGTTGATATCGTCATAGGCCTTGCGGCCGCCACCTACCTGCATCGCGACCGCTCCTTATTCGGCAGCTTGACGGGCGTAAGCCGCGTCAGCCTGCATTTCGGCAAGGCGTGTGATCAGACGGTCTATGAAGACGCGCATCTGGTCGGCGAGAGCGGAAATCCGGCCGTTGAGGTAGTTGTAGCCAAACAGCGCCGGGATAGCGCAGGCAAGACCCGCAATCGTGGCGAGCAGCGCTGCGGCAATGCCCGGCGCAATTGCGTTGACATTCACATCGCCGGCCATCGCCACGCCGCCGAACACGGTCATCACGCCCACCACAGTGCCGAGCAGGCCGATGAACGGGCCACCCGAAATCGCGATGGTCAGAATGACCATCATTGAGTCCAGCTTCTGGTTTTCCTCGACGTAGACCGCATCGACCGCAGCGCGCATGGCCTCAACCGCTTCGCCCGACAGCGGACGCAGGGCTGCATTCTTGCGGCGAACGTCGAGTTCCTCGATGCCCATTTCATAGAGGCGTGCCAGCGGCGACGCTTTCTTGATGTAGGCCACTTCCGCCGTGGTGATGCTGTCGACGTCAGCCAGCGGCACCAGTTCTTCATGCATCGCATTGAAGCGCTTGAAGAACTGCTCGTTGCCCTTTTTGGCAGCGTTGAGATAGCGGATCTTGGCCACCATCAGTGTGATCGCCATCGCCAGCAGGATCATGCACAAGGCGATAATCACGGCGTCGACAGGCTCAAGCTTACTGAAGATGAAGTACAGCACGCCACCGCCCGCACCCTGTTGTTCGGCCGTTTCATCGACGGCGACCAGCTTGGCACCGGGGCCTTCCCCCTGCGCCGCAGCGAGGAACATCGCCGGAAGGCGCGCGACCTTGGAAAGTCGCACTTCGTCAAGCTCACCGTTGAATGGACGGCCATCAGCGCCGCCAATGGTGATCGCACCGGCCATGCCGGGGAACGCCATCGACGCAGCAGCCGTCTCGACGCCATCGAGATAGAGCTTCACGGTTGCACCATCGGCCACGACCGCAACATGGTTCCACGCACCGGCCTTGAGCGTTGACTTGCCGTCGATTCGGCTTCCGCCAACCATCACGTAAGGTACGCCGTTGACAGCGCCGATCACGAAGCCGCCGCGGCTGAACACCGCAGTATCGCCAGCAATGTCTGCAGGCTTCATCCACGTGCTGAAACTGAACTGCGATCCTGCGGGCATCGCCAGCGCCGGACCATCGTTGACCAGAAGCTGCCCTACGCCTGCAAAGCGTGCGCCGCGCCCGACTACCGAGCCGTCGTTGACGCTGAGCAGCGGGTTGGCGGAGTTGTTGGCATTGGCGGTCGCGTCGCTGACGGGCTCGCCCGCAGCGCCTGCAAAATGATAGACGAGAAGGTAATCGGGATCGAACGTGCCCTTGACGTCGTCACCAGCAGCCGCCTTGTCGTTGCCGAAATAGAGCCACAGCTTCTTCTTCTCGCCACCATTCAACGCTGCAACTTCGACCCACAGACTGGCAATGCCGGTCTGCTGGTCGTAGTTCTCGATGTGGAATTTCAGCGGCGTCTTGTCGTCGCTGTCGACCAGGCGGATGTCCGCGCCGTTCTTGAGCGCCTGATCGAAGCTGAAGTTGCCCGACGTCAGACGCACGAGCACCACGCTGCGGCCAACCGGGCCTGCAATGTTGACGCCGGTGGCCGACGTGTCGACGGTCACCGCCTTGCGGTATTTCCAGTCGTTGTTCCACCAAGCGTTCGCCGGACTGCTCAGCAGCAGCGACATTGCGATGAACGCTAGCAGCGTCCTCACAATCCTGACCATGTTGCCCCCCTGCTTCATTTTCAGAACTCCGACTTGACCTGGAAGGTGACGCGCGGGTCTCCCTTCTTGCTGACGGGACCGGCAACCAACGGAACACCGGCAATCACATTGCCGCTCAGGTGTCCGAGCAGCCGAATGCGAAGCCCGCCGCCAGCGCCGACAAGCGTGAAATCTTTGGCCTGATCCGTGGGAACACGGCCAAGCAGATAGGTGTAGCCCGCGTCGACAAAACCGAAGAACCGCAGTTCATCGACAAAAGTGCCGAACACCGTGGCCAGCGAAGGCGACTGGATTTCAAGCGAACCGCCAACACCGTTGTCCGCCACTGCTTCGGACTGGTAATAGCCGCGAACGCTCGACGAGCCGCCAAGGCCGAACTGTTCGTTCGAGACCAGATGCGTATCGGCAAGCTGGCCGTTCAGGCCCAGCTTCAGGACGATGTCGGACTTGGTCGAATACTGATAGTTGAGCCCGAGATTCAGGCGGAAGAAGTTCTCGGCACTGTCGACGGCCTTGTCCTGAAACTGGTCGACCGGGGAGCAGATCACTTGCCCTGCCGTGCAGATCTGGCGCACTTTTTTGATTGCGCGGATACCGGCCGTCATGCCGAGGCTGGCATCGAACTGGGTGTATTCCCCGCCGCGCGCAAAGTTGTATTCCACCACCAGCGGCAGGTAGTTGATCGGGGTCGTCCCTGCGTTGACGCCTCCGACGAAGATCTTCTGGTTGAAGTCCTTGTAGTCGACCCCGAAGCTGACCGACTGGCTGGTCGTTTTCGTCGGCAGGCGGTAGATTCCGCGCAGGCCGATCTGGAAACCATCGCCAAGCACGTTGGTGCCGCCTAGCGCCGCCACGTTGCTGTTCGAATTATAGCCATAGACTAGCACCGACCACGGCGAGCCGATAAACGGCGCGAGGTAGGACCCTGAGAAAACCTTGCTTTCCCTGGGTGCGCGCGGCGCGACGATGGCCGAGACTGAAAGCGTGTGGCCAGCACCGAACAGGTTGGAATAGCGCACCGATCCCGATGCCCTGAGATCGGTGGTCGACGGGCTGTTGTCGTTGTTCAGTTCAGCGCTGGCGTGGATCGGCAGCGAATCCTGAACGTTCAGGTCCACGTCGATCGAGCCGGGCTCCTTGCCGGGCTTGAACGCAGGCGACACCGTGCGATCAGGAAAGCGGTTGGCGGCGGCAAGGTCGGATTGCAGCGCCTTGAGATCGAGCGGTTTGCCTTCCTGCAGCGATGGCAGGTCAGACCGGATGCGCCCTTCGCCGTGGTGGCGGGCATCGACGACCTGGATCGCGCCCACTGGCGATTCGTTGACGCGGATCTGGACGATGCCCTGTTGGAACAAGGCCGTTTCCTGCGTGGGAATGTCGACGATGACCGCTTCGTAGCCCTTGGCCGCATAAGCGTCCTGAATCGCCTTGCGTGCTGCGTCTACGTCCTGACCGGACTTGTCGGGACCGGTGAACTGATAGACCAGCCGCTCGATTTCGGCAGGCGCGAGAATGTTCGCGCCGACAACGTCCAGCGCAGCGATGAAAAAGCGATCCGGTGAACGCTGTGGCTCACCGCCTTGCGCAACCGCAGTGTCTTCCGGCTGTTCTGGCGCTGTCTGCGCATCCTGCGCGTGCGCTGCACCAAAGGTCGCGCCGGAAAGCGCAGCCGTCAGCACAATCTTACGCGCAAGACTCTTCACAGCCAGAAACGACCTGACTCGCACCATGTTCTCGCTCAAGGTTAACGGGCGTCGGTTTGACCCCCTAACTCGACTGGCCTGATGCCCAGCGAGTGTTGCTGTTTCAGGTCATTTCGATGTCGGTTTGTGCGCCGCGGCAGGAAAGATCGACTGAATCGCACGGGCGAGCTGCTTGCCTGCTTTCGCCCATGTGAACTGGCGTGCGCGCTCTCGCCCCAGCTCTGCATATCGCGCCCGCAAATCGGGATTTTCGAGGAGGTTGCAGATAGCCGCTGACCAACCGGCAACATCCGTTGCGCCAACCTTCATTGCTGCATCACCGCAAACTTCAGGTAGTGCACCGCAAGGCGCGATGATTGCGGGGCAACCGAGCAACATGGCTTCGAGCGGGGGCAGGCCGAATCCCTCGGTAGTCGATGGGAACGCCAAACAAAGCGCGTGTTCCATCAGTGCGCGCAGTTCGCCATCGTCCACACGCCCCGCAAGCACCACGTTGCCGGGCAAGTCCAGCCCTGCTTGCGCAAAGGCAGCCTGATTGGCGCCGCCGAACAGGACCAGTTGCACGTCCGATAGCTCTGGCCGGGCAAATGCCGCGAGCAGCACCGCGATGTTCTTGTGCTCCTGCGTGTTGGCAAGCCCCAGAACGAACGGCCTTCCCCTCAGCGCAAGCCGGTCGATGATCTCGTGCCGGGCCGGATATCGCAGCACATGGTCGACGCCATTGTGCACCACGGCAATGCGCTCTGCGGGGCAAAGGCCAACGCGCGCAATCTCACCGCGCGAGAACTCCGACACAGTCAGGATCAGGCGATTGCGCCGCGCCAGGATGGGCTGGGTCAGATAATACCACCAGCGAAAGCCTCGACTGTAGGACGCAGGCGAAATATGCACCTGCACATCGTGGATCATGGTTAGCGCGTCGCTCGCCAGAACCGGGCCAATGTTGCACAGGTTCAGCAGCGTTCCCTTGCGCTTGGTGAGCGGCAAGGTGATCTGCTCCCACGGAATGCCCGTCATCGGACCGATCAACCGCCGCGGCATCGCAATCTCTGTTGCGTTGGTTGCACCATCGAAGGGATGCCAAAGGCTCAGGTCGAAACCTGCCACATCCGGATCGTTGTCGCGCACCAGCCCCGCAAGCGCATTGGCGAGTTCGGTCGCAACGCGGTGGACGCCTGTCGGCGCGGCGCGCAGGAACTTGCCGTTGATGATGATCTTGCGAAGCATGAAATCAGGCGAGTCCCAGCCAGCGTTCGATCCGCAACTGCCGGATCACCGCATCGGCCAGCAAGGGCAAGGCCAACCCGGCAAGGCAAGCAATGGCGAATATCGGCCACGGTTGATCGACATGGAAAAATTTGATCAGCACGATCCGCACGCCCGCAATCGCCATGATGTGCAGCACGAAGATCGCCATCGACCGCCGCCCCAGCAACGCCAGCACGGAACCCAGCCTTGCAGTCGGCATCGATGCCAGTGCTACCATCGAAACGGCCCCGGCAATCGCTGCCGGAAGTGCTTCATAGCGCCAAGCCAGATAGGCGATGGCAGCGGCCTTGGCAGACACCATTTGCCGGGTCACATCGAAAGTGTCTGCCGCGCTCAATGCCAGGCCGACCAGCCCCGTCGCCACGCCGAGCAGACCTAGGTGGAACCAGCGGGAGCGGTCGACGGCCAGGCTCTTCAACCCATCAGGTGTCAGCCAGACGCCGATACCATAAAACAGGGCATGATTGGCGGCGAGGCGCAGGACCTCGGGCATTGGCAGGATCAGCGCGAGCGGCTTGAGCGCAAGGCACAAAAGCAGGAACCCTTCGCGTCCAAGCGGTTTCAGCGCGACCATCGACAGAACGTGCAGCAGGAACAAAACATAGAGGAACCAGAACTGCGAAACGGTATGCCACGGCAACGTGGCCAACGTGGCGAAATAATCCCCCAGCGGCTGATTGACGAGCGACCCGGTCGCCAGGATCACGGTCAATTGCACCGCCGACCACAGGAAATAGGGCCATGCTATGCCCGTCCAGAGCCGATCACGGAAACGCTTGCGCGACCTATCCAGCCGCGCGCTCACCAGCAGGCCTGAGAGCATCATAAACAGCGGCATATGGAAGGTATAGATGCAGAAAAACAGCGCCCTGCCCAACCAGAAGTCATTGCCAAGCGCTGAATCGATCAACCCGCCCAGCGCATGGCCGATAACCACCAGCATAATGCCGACCCCACGCGCCGCATCCAGCCATTCTACACGCGGGTCGGAGGGCGCGGGTTTCGCAAGGGGGGCTGCATCGTTCATCGCTGGCACGGAGTCATGTTGGAATTACAGAGCAGCCGGAGGAAGTGCGCCACGCGCAACGGGCGGAAACCGCTTCAGGAACGCCTGCCCCAGCTTGACCCCTTTCAATTCGACATAGCGGTAACCCAGAAAAGACATCGCGGCTGTCAGGCCGATCGCAACAACGCTGCCGGCCCAGATCCCCGTTGTATATTGGGCGGCGGCGGCGAGGCCAATGGAATGGAATATGTAGATGGAGTAACTTGCGGCACCCCAGCGTGGCAGCACGCCTTCGTTGAGAATTCTCGCGTTGCGGACCTGCGGCATGGCCACGACGGCGAAGAACGCCAGTGGCCCAAGTATCCAAGGCCAGAGCGCCTGCCACAGCGAAATCTGAGGATGATGATAAAACCCAAAGGCAACGAGGTTCGATATGATCGTTACCGCCAGAAACGCGATGATGCTTACGCCAAGAGTTCGAAGGGAAATCTTCCCGGAATCGAGGAGATAGGCCTGATATCCCAGCACGCACGCATAGATCATGTTGACGCGGCCCAACGGCAGGCGTTCTCCCAGAACTAGTGAAGCCACGGTCAGCGCCAATATGACGAGCGGAAGGGCAAAGTTGAGAATACGGCCTGCCCGGTCACCAAAACGCCACAACGACAAGGCGAACAGTCCATACCAGACGAATTCGACCGCCAGGGTCCAGGTCACGCCGAGAATGGGCTTTGCGCCGACATATTCCTGGAGCAACAGGATATTTGCCAGCCATTGATACGCTGTCGCGTCGGCCATGAAACTCCACTTGGCCAATATGCCGGCTGACCCGGCGACGAACAGGAAAATGAACACTGCAAGCATCAATGGATAGACGCGAAAAATCCGGCGGATCATGAAATTCAGCGGGTCAATCCGGCCCCGAACAGACATCGGCACAACATATCCGCTGACGCAGAAGAATATCACCACGCCCGAGAGACCTGGCCCAATCTGCATGATTTCATGAAAAAGCGGCAACCCGCTATATTGTTCGATGTAATGCTGAAACAGCACCAGTGCGGCTGCAATGAAGCGCAGGCTTTCGACATATTCCAGTCTCGTTGAAGCCTTGTTCGACATTAATTGTCCCTGCGGTCTGAATTTTTCGTCCTGCGTCAAAACGACGGCAACGCGCTTGGATCAATCTCTACCCGCCTGTTCTGGCGTTGCGGAAAGACAGAAGCGCGAATCGCTGAATTCTTGACGGAGTTCGGAAGCCCCCTGCTCTTGGGCCGAATGAACGCCGCATGTGACAATGGAGTTTCAAGATCACCCTCTGAAGCCCGCGGCTTTTCATGGGGCCAGCCAGAGTTTGATGACCGTTCACACCGGAAGGTTGGAGAGGCAGGACATGTCCCACGCTGCGTCATGTTCTCTAATACTGCGCGGAAATGGGGGAATGGCTAGGGTCAGGACCTATTCCTGCGCCCATCCGCCTTGCATCAGGCCATTTTGCTTCAAACCTCGAAGGCCTGAATTTTTCAGAACTGTTGGTAGGTTTCCTCAGAGAACAAGCGGGAGGCATGCTGGCTCACTCGAACCTGAGCAACATCTGCCGCCATCTCTGCTTGCACGGCGGCCTTCATAAATGGTAATTGGATTTACCATTCCAAGGCGCATCACACCAATGCCTCAAAGCCATGATATCGACCTCAAGGATGCTGCACTTTTCGAAGCGGGCGTTCCGTGGGAGACGTTTGCGGAGCTTCGCAGCAAAGCGCCGGTTTGCTGGAACCCGGAAGCAGATGGTTCCAGGTTCTGGTCGCTAACCCGTCATGCTGATATTGTCGCGGTATCAAGGAATCCTGGCATGTTTTCATCAGCGTATGAAAACGGTGGCCACCGCATCTTCAATGAGAACGAGATCGGCCTGACAGGCGCTGGAGACAGCGCAATCGGCATTCCGTTCATCTCACGTGATCCGCCCGAGCATACGCAATATCGCAAGCACATCATGCCTGCAGTATCCCCTCATCGACTCGGCGATATCGAAAAGCGTATCAGGCTTCGCGTCGAAGCTCTGGTCGATTCTATTCCACTGGGGGAGCCGATCAATCTCGTTCCATTGCTTTCCGCGCCTTTGCCCTTGCTGACCCTGTGCGAACTGCTCGGCGTCGAGCAGGAATTGTGGACCAAGCTCTACGATTGGACCAACGCCTTCGTCGGCGAAGACGATCCCGACTTCCGCCAAAGCCCCGAAGCCATGGCCATGACCCTACAGGACTTCTTCGGCTTTGCGAGCGATCTGTTTACGGCGCGCCGGTCACAACCGGGAGGCGACATCGCCAGTATGCTCGCCAACATGGAGATTGGCGGCAAAGCAGTTTCGCTTCCCGAATTTATTGGAAATCTGATCTTGGTGCTGGTCGGCGCCAACGAAACGACGCGCAACTCGCTGTCACACACCGTCGCTGCGTTTTCAGACCATCCCGGTCAATGGCAGGCCTTGCGGGCCGACCGGACCCTTTTCAAGACCGCAGTGCCCGAAATGGTGCGCTGGGCCAGTCCTGTCCTGCACATGCGCCGCACCGCGACGGAGGATACCGAAATTGCCGGGCAGGCCATTCGCAAAGGCGACAAGGTCGTCATGTGGTACGCTTCGGGCAATCGAGACGAGACCGTATTTACCGCCGCCGACAAGTTCGACATCAATCGCAGTCACAACCCCCACGTCGGCTTCGGCTTTGGCCAGCATGTCTGCGTGGGATCACGGCTGGCGGAAATGCAACTGCGGATTGCGTTCGAAACGCTTGCAGACCGCGTCGGTCATTTCGAAGTCACCGGAAGGCCGCGGCGCTTTCGTTCGAACTTTCTCAACGGCCTCAAGAATCTGGACGTGGTCCTGCATCCTTGCTGAGGCGTGGTTCAGTCGGTCATTCCCAATCGACGAGGACGTAGTCCCGCTTTTCCGAGCCGCATTCCGGGCAAATCCACTCTTCCGGCACGTCCTTCCACAAGGTGCCGGGGGCGAGGCCAGAGTCCGGATCGCCTTCCGCCTCGTCATAGATGTGCGAACAATTGAGGCATTTGTAGCGGCGAAACGTATCAGCCATTGGCGCCATCCCCCCGGGTCATGGTGACCATGATGTGTTCGTAGCCATTGGTGAAGCACGATGGGAGGCGTTCGGGGTCGCTGACGAGTTTGACCTCCATGTCGCGCGCCGCCATTTCCTCGATCAACGTGACCAACTGCAGTTCGGCAAGGCGAGCGCCGAGGCAACGGTGGATGCCATAACCGAACGAGAGATGTCGGCGCGAGTTTTCGCGGGTCGGATCCCAGCGGTCGCCATCGGGGAAGACGTCTTCGTCGCGGTTGCCGGAATTGTACCACATGACGACCTTGTCGCCTTTGCGAATGGTCTTGCCGCCAAATTCGACGTCGCGCGTTGCGGTACGCCGCATGTGCGCAATCGGGGTTTGAAGGCGGATGGTTTCGGTCGCCGCGCCCGATGCAAGGCCTTTGACGTCCGCCTTCACGGCAGCCCAGGCATCAGGGTACTGGTTGATCCGCTCGATCAGGCCAGACATCGAATTGCGGGTGGTATCATTACCGCCCACCAGCAGCAGGGCAATCGCGCCGATGAAGCGCTGTTCGTCCATTTCACCAAATGACGCCGAATGGGCCATCATCGACAGCAAGTCCGGCTGCGGAGGGGCCGCACGACGTTCTTCGTAGAGTTCCTTGAAACGCGCAGCCATCTCGAAGACATGGCGCTCCCGTTCGGCATTGAGAACCGGGTCAGGACCGATGTCGATCTTGGCGGCCCAATCAGACCATTCGGGCAACTTGTCGCGCTCATCCCACGGGAAGTTGAAGAGCGTGGCGATCATCGCCGTTGTCAGCGGGATCGAGACCGAGTGCACCCAGTCGAACGGGTGGCCAACCGGCAGCGAATCGAGAATCGCGGCGGTGCGTTCGCGCAAGGGGCCGGCCAGCTTGGCAATTTCGCTTGGTGCGACAGCCGGAGCTATGGCCTTGCGCTTCTCGCCATGTTCCGGATCGTCCATCGCGATGAACATGCGCAGTTGCACGCCGGTGTCCTGCATGTCGAAAATGACGATGCCGCCGTGTTCCCAGGATGAGGAAAATGTCTGCGGATCGGCCTCGACCGCGACAATATCGTCATAGCGCGTGATCGACCAGTAGGGCCCGAAAATGCTGTTCTCGCAGCGATTTACCGGATCCTCTTCACGCAAGCGGGCAAACATCGGCCGCCACGCGCTTGCAGCCCACAGCGAGCCTTCGGATACGTCGAGCCCTTCGCGGGGCAAAGCCTCCACTGTCGCCATTTCAATCTCCTCTCAACCGCCGAAAACTAGTTTAGTACTTTACATTATCGGCAGAGTGCATTGTAAGCTGATCCACGCTATCACATATTTGCGTTATGTCTATACGCAAAAATAAATGGGCTTCGAGAGGATCTGGATGATGCTGGAAAGAGATGGCAGCCACCTGTTCGGTGATGATCACCGCGCCTTTCGCGAGATGGTGCGGAAGTTCATCGTGCGGGAATTCGAACCTCGCCTGACCGAGTTCGAAGAGGCCGGAGTGGTAGCGCGGGACTTCTGGCTAAAGGCGGGTGAAGCAGGTCTCCTGTGCCCGACCATGCCAGCAGAATACGGCGGCATCGGCCTCGACTTCACCTTCAACGCGATCCTCAATGAAGAATTCACTTACGCGATGATGTCCGACAGTGTGACGCTGCAAAGCGACATCACGATGCCTTACGTCATGCGTTATGCGAGCGAGGAACTGAAGCAACGCTGGTTGCCACGGATGCTCAGCGGCGAAACTATCGGCGCCATCGCGATGACCGAACCTGGTGCCGGGTCCGACCTGCAAGGTGTTCGCACCAGCGCGCGGCAGGACGGCGATGAATTCGTCATCAACGGATCGAAGACCTACATCACCAACGGCCAGAATGCCGACATTATCCTCACCGTATGCAAGACCAACCCCGACCTTGGCGCAAAGGGCACCTCGCTGATTCTGGTCGAGGCAGACCGGCCCGGTTTCGAACGTGGCCGCAATCTCGACAAGGTTGGCCAATGGATGGCCGACACATCGGAACTGTACTTCAACGATGTTCGCGTGCCCGCCAGCAACGTGATCGGCGAGGTCAACCGCGGGTTCATCTATCTGGTCAGCGATCTCCCGCAAGAGCGACTGTCGATCTCGATCACGGCGCAAGCGGCGGCACAGCGTGCGTTTGACGAAGCGGTGGCGTTTACCCGAGACCGCACGGCATTTGGACGCAAGGTCATCGATTTCCAGAACACGCGGTTCACGCTGGCCGACATCAAGTCGAAGTTGCAAGTCGGCTGGGCGCATCTGGATTGGGCCATCGCGCGCCACGTCGCAGGCGAATTGACCGCAGACGAGGCTGCCGCGTCAAAGTACTGGCATACCGAAATGCAGTGGGAGGCCTGCGATGCCGCACTGCAACTGCATGGCGGCGCGGGGTACATGAACGAGTATCCGATCGCCCGCATCTGGCGCGATGCCCGCGTCCGCCGGATATATGGCGGCACCAGCGAGATCATGCGCGATCTGGTCGGCCGGTCGCTGTAAGGCTCAGCGCCGATCCGTTCCCGATCGGCTGACGCCTGCCTAGCCGGTCAGGTAATCCCACATCCGTTCGGCGACACCGCCCGCCCACACCTGGCGGTCGGCGATTTCCTCGGGAGCGAGCCTCCCGGACTGCGGATCGAAGCCCATCGCGCGCACATCGCGCTCGATGCGGGCTGCATCTTCGAGGAACCACGCGAGGGTGATGGCTTGCTCCATGGTGGCAGCGGCGATGACCGCTCCATTGCCGCGCATCACTATTGCAGGAGCATGGCCCATGTGCGCAGCCAGAGCGGCAGCGGCAGCATCATTGCGCAGCAGGCGCGGATCATCCCACAGCGGAAGGTTTGGAAAATAGGCCCCGATGCCGTGCCGCGGGACGGGTACGATGCGCTGGGTCGACAAGGCCATGACGGCAGGCGGCATGATCCGGCAGACCGCGCCGACCTCCGGCCGCAAAGCATAGATCTGTTGGTGGATGCGGACTTCACCCAGCACGCCGTCCGGCAAAGCCCCCTGAACCGGGCAAACCACCCCCGGCAGATGTGCGGCCAGGCTGAGCGGACGGGCGGCGCTGACCAGAAAGCTCTCTTTATTCAGCCGGATGCTGCAGTGGCCGTAGGCGTGGACCAGCCCGGCTTTGGCGATTGCTTCGGCAGCAAGCTGCACAAGTCGTAGGGCGTCGTCCAATTCCATCATGATCCCATCTCACGCAGATTTCGAAGTTTGTAAACCTGTTGACTCTGCCGATCATTAGTTTTACATAGCAAGCGCACGGTTTGTAAAAATCCGGTATGAGAGGAGCCGATATGGCGGACCATCCGCAGATCATCGACGACAGGCAGGCCAGTCGTTTTCTTGTTCCCCGTCAGGCGTTCACTAGCCGGGAAACGTTCGAGCGCGAATGCGCCGCGATTTTCGACCGTTGCTGGCTATATCTGGGCCATGCGTCTGAATTGGCTGCCCCCGGTGCGTTCATCACCCGCAAAGTGGCACGCCGCCCGATCTTGTTCACGCGCGACAAGGAAGGTGAATTCCACGCGCTGTTCAACGCCTGCCCGCACCGCGGCGCGCTGGTCTGCCGGGAACGCAAGGGCGCGTCGCGTGCGTTCATGTGCATGTATCACGGGTGGACATTCGGATCGGACGGCCACCTGATGAGCCTTCCGGGAAGCTCCGGCTATACCGAGAACTTCAAGACCGACCCGCAAAAGCAGATGGTCCACGTGCCCCGGATGGAGCGGTTCGGCGATTTCTTCTTCATCAGCTTTGCCAGCGATGGCGAAGACCTTGCGACTTATCTTGCCGGTGCGGGTGACTTCCTGAAACTGGTTTCCGAACATTCAGACAGCGGCATGCAGATCGTTGGCGGAACGCAGGAATACGCGATCCGCGGTAACTGGAAGCTCCTGGCTGAAAACAGCTATGACGGGTACCACGCTGCCTGCAATCACTCGACTTACCTGGATTACCTCAAGAACGCCAATGGCGCGCTGGGTGCGACACCGCTCAGCGGGGTTGCGCACAATCTCGGCAATGGCCACGCCGCTGTCGAATATTCCGCGCCCTGGGGCCGGCCCATCGCGCAATGGGTGCCGCTATGGGGCGAAGAGGGCAAGGCAGAGATCACCGCGATCCATGCTTCGCTGGAACACAGGGTCGGACCTGAACGGGCAGACCGGATTGCGCACAAGAACCGCAACATGGTGATCTTTCCCAATCTGGTCGTGAACGACATCATGGCGGTCACTGTCCGCACATTTTACCCGACCGCACCCGATTACATGGAAATCAACGCCTGGGCGCTGGCCCCACGCGAAGAGAGTGAGTGGCTGCGAAAGTACCGCCTCTACAACTTCACCGAATTCCTGGGCCCCGGCGGCTTTGCAACGCCCGACGATGTCGAGGCGATCGAAAAGTGCCAGCAGGGTTACGCCACTGGCGGCGATGCGCTGTTCAACGACATCTCCAAAGGCATGAATCGCACCGACGCCCCGCAGTTCGATGACGAGGAGCAGATGCGCTGCTTCTGGCGCGAATGGGACCGGCGAGTTGCGATGGAGGAAGCCTGACATGACCGATACGATCAGTCCCGGCGCTGACCTGCTCCTGCGTCTTCAGGTGGAAGACTTGCTCTATCTTGAAGCGGACCTGCTTGACCGCTGGCAGCTTGACGAGTGGCTTGCGCTCTTCACGCCCGATGCGCATTACTTCGTGCCGCCCAACGACATCGATGGTGATACGGCGGACCCCAACCAGTCACTGTTCTACATCAACGACGACCATGTGCGGATGCGCGAGCGCGTGATCCGGCTGAACAAGGTCGGCGCGCATAGCGAGCATCCACGGTCCAAGGTCCGGCATCTCGTTTCGAACGTGCGCGTGCGCCGCGAGGGCGATGTCATCCATGCGCGCTCATCTTTCGTCGTGTGGCGCAGCAAGGACATCACCAGTGATGCCTTCGTCGGGCACTACCTGCACGAGATCGTCATGTCCGAAGGGGCGATGAAGATATCGCGCAAGACCTGCGTTCTCGACATGGAAGCGCTGCGTCCGCACGCCCGCATCAGCATAATCCTGTGATGGAGACGACGGACATGACCGCGTCGAATAGTGAACAACCGATCCGGTTTGCCCGCCTCGGCTTTTGCCAGTTGCGATGCAGCGATCTGGCCGCAACCACCGCGTTCTATCGCGACCTTGTCGGACTTGAACTGGCGCGCGAGCAGGACGGCAAGGCTTGGCTGCGCTGCAGCGACAAGCCTTATGACATCGTTCTGCTTGAGGGTGCGCCAGGGCTTGCCGGTGCCGGGTTCGAACTTGAAAGCGAGACAGACCTCGAGCGGGCTTTTGCGCGGCTGTCGCTGCGGTGCGCCGATGTGCGCTGGCTGGACGGATCGGAATGCGCAAATCTGCTGGTTGAACGCGCGCTTGCCTTCACCGATCCAGTCTCAGGGCTCGCCTGCATCTTCTACGTCGAACAATCCAAGGCGGCTACCGCTTATGTTCCGACCAAGGCGCGGATCGAGCGGCTAGGCCACCTTGTCCTGAACGTCGCCAACCTTGCCGCCGCGCACAGGTTCTGGGCAGAGGCGCTGGGCTTTGCCGTGTCCGACCGCGTCGAGGGCCTGGCCGAATGGCTGCGCTGCTGGCCCAATCCCCTGCACCACAGCCTTGCGCTGATACAGAGTTCGGACAATACGCTGCACCATATCAACTTCATGGTGACCGACATCGACGACATCGGACAGGGCATGAACCGGTTGAACAAGGCGGGTGTGCCAATTGTCTACGGACCGGGTCGCCACCTTCCATCCACCAGCATCTTCCTCTACTTCCTCGATCCTGACGGGAACACCAACGAACTCAGCTTCGGGATGGAACTGTTCGAGTCTGAGGGCGCACGGGCACCGCGTGAACTGGAGCACAAGGCCGAAGTCATGGACACATGGGGCGGCCTTCCCGATCCCCGCTTCGGCAAGGGTCACCCGATCATCAAGCCGACAGCGGACATGGTCGATGGTTGAGCGCGCTGGTCCACTGGCGGGACAGATCGCCATTGTGACTGGTGCCGGTCGCGGCATCGGGCTGGCCATCGCTCGGCGGTTGCTGACGGACGGGGCGAATGTGGTGGTGGCGGACCTGTCCCCCGATATTGCCGAGGCGGCCTGCGCCGAACTGGGCGCCGACAGGACGATGCCTTTTGCGGCCGACCTGTCTTGCGAAGATGGAGCGCGAGCGCTGATTGACGCCGCGATGGCCCGGTTCGGGCGGATCGATATCCTCGTCAACAACGCCGGCGGCGGCATACTGCGTCCCTTCCTCGATCATACCCCCGACACTTTGCGCACCACCCTCGACCGCAATCTGTGGACCGCGATCTGGTGTTGCTGGCTGGCACTGCCGCACATGAAGGCGGCTGGTTATGGCCGGATCGTGATGGTCGGGGCGGATTCGGTGCGCAATGGCCTGTTTGATCATGCCGCCTACAACGCCGCCAAGGGCGGCGTACACGGCATGACCACCGGCCTCGCCCGCGAATTTGCGCAGGACGGGATCACCGTAAACACGGTTGCTCCATGCGCCGTGCAGACGCTGCAACTGGAAGAAGTGCGCCAGAGCAACCCGGATCTGGTCGACAAGGTCTGCGCGATCATCCCGATGGGCCGTCCGGCGGAGGAAGCCGAAGTGGCCTCGATGGTGGCCTATCTCGCCTCACCGGAAGCCGCTTTCGTGACCGGGCAAGTGATCAGCGTAAACGGCGGGACGACGATGCTCTGACTACGGTCGGGGTCAAAATAACACCGGGAGAACGAAGCGATGACCAGCAATCCGGAAATCGGCCTGAACGTCGATGTGGACGGGATCGGCACCAATTACATTCATGCGGGCAGCGGAGATCCGCTGATCCTGATCCATGGGTCGGGTCCGGGGGTCACCGCCTATGCGAACTGGCGCGGGGTGATCCCCGATTTTGCCGAACATTTTGCCTGCTATGCGCCCGATACGCTGGGTTTCGGTTACACCGACTTTCCCTCCGACATTCACGGCTTTGCGATGGAACGGTGGGTCGCGCACCTGATCGACTTCATGGATGCTCTTGGCATCGCGCGCGCGCATTTCATCGGCAATTCATATGGCGGCGCGCTGACCCTCGCTCTGGCGATCCGTCACCCTGACCGGGTCGGCCGCATTGTCCTGATGGGAGCCGCCGGACTGGCATTCGAACTGACCGATGGCCTCGAACGGGTCTGGGGATACCAACCCTCGCTTGACGCCATGCGCGACCTGATGACAACCTTCGCCCATGATCCGGCGCTGGTGAAGGAGGAAATCGTGCGTTCACGCTATGAGGCGAGCATCCGTCCCGGCGCGCAGGAAGCCTATGCAAGCCTGTTTCCCGAACCGCGCCAACGCTGGCTGGCAGCTCTCGCCAGCGACGAAGCCGACTTGCGCACCCTGCCCCACCACACGCTGATGATGCATGGCCGCGAAGACGTGATCGTTCCGCTGGAACAGTCGATCCGCTTCAATCAGTTGATCCCCAACAGCGAATTGCACGTCTTCGGCAAATGCGGCCACTGGACCCAGATCGAAAAGCGTGATCGCTTTGTGGAACTGGTCATTCCGTTCCTGAAAGGCGCTTGATCCATGATGCCGGGATTGATGCAGGACCGCGACCTTGCGATCATTGACATCCTGCGTTTTGCCGCGACGGCCCACGCAACGCGCGAAATCATTTCGCGCAATGTTGATGAACCGATGTGGCGCTATGACTATGCCACCTGCCTTGCTCGCACATCGCAGGCGGCCCATTACCTGCAGTCGCTAGGTATCGCGGCGGGTGATGTCGTCAGTTCGCTGGCATGGAACACCCACCGCCATTTCGAGCTGTTCTACGCCGTGCCGGGCATGGGCGCAGTGCTCCACACCGCCAATCCCCGCCTGACCGATGAACATCTCATCTACACAATCACGCATGCAGGCGCGCGAGCCTTGCTGTTTGATCGCAACATGGCACAGATCGTTGAGCGGATCAGGCCGCAACTGCCCGATGTCGAACACTTCGTGATGCTGGTGGCCGCCCCATCCGACACCCTCGACTACATCGGATATGACGCTGCAATCGCCCCATTCAACGCCCATTTTGACTGGCCCACGCTCGACGAGCGGGCCGGGGCATTTCTTTGCTATACGTCCGGAACCACCGGCGACCCGAAAGGCGTGCTCTATTCCCACCGCTCGGTCGTGCTTCACGCGCTTGCCGGGGGGCTTTCAGGCGCGATGGGCTTTTCGGCGTTTGACGTGGTCATGCCATGCCAGTCTCTTTATCACGCGACCGCCTGGGGCCTGCCGTTTGCCGGAACGATCAACGGCGTCAAATTCGTGCTGCCGGCTGACAGGATGGACGGAGCCTCGCTTGATGAACTGATCAGGTCGGAAGGCGTCACCTTCACAGGCGGCGTTCCTACGATCTGGACGATGTACCTCGATCACCTTGAACGCACGGGCGGCGACACCGGCACGCTTGAGCGGGTGTTCATCGGTGGCTCGGCGGTCCCGCGCGACATGGCAGCGGCCTTTGACCGTTTCGGGGTGAGCACGCGCCAGATCTGGGGCATGACCGAAACCAGCCCGCTTGGCGTTGTTGCGAGTTCGACCCCTGCTCTTGCCGCAGGCGGGCGCGATGCCGAGAACGAGCAGCTCTGGACGCGGCAGGGCAGGATGCAGTTCGGCATTGAAATCGGCATTTTCGGCGAAGATGGCGAAGCGCTGCCCCACGATGGTGAGACATCGGGCGCGCTCAAGGTGCGCGGGCCCTGGGTTGTCGAGCGCTATTTCCGGGCCGAACAAAGCGCGTGCGACGCCGAGGGCTGGTTCGATACGGGCGACGTTGCAACCATTGATGCCTTGGGGTTCATGCGGATTACCGACCGGCGCAAGGATGTGATCAAGTCTGGCGGCGAGTGGATCAGTTCAATCGATCTGGAGAACATCGCCGCAGGTTGCCCGGGCGTCAGGGTCGCCGCCGTGGTGGGCGTGCATCATCCCAAATGGGAAGAGCGCCCGATCATGATCGTGGAGCGTCACGATGGCAGCGACGTTGGCGAAGCGGGTATCAGAGAGTTTCTCGACAGCCGCGTCGCCCGCTGGTGGATGCCCGACAGGATACTGTTCGAAGACGTGCCGCTGACTGCCACTGGCAAGATCGACAAGAAAGTCATTCGCGCCCGCCACTTGCACATTCTTGATGTCCGTTGAGAGCGTGACCAACATACCTGAACATGCAACGCCCGCACGCCGGACCCAGATCGAACGGACAGAGGCCACGCGCGCGCGCCTGTCGAGCGAAGCCTATCGTCTGGTGGCAGAGGGCGGCATTCGCGCGCTGACGATCCGGTCGCTGGCGGCAGCTGCAGATGTTTCACAAGGGGCGGTGCTGCATCATTTCCCCGACAAGGCCGCGATTACCCTGCTAGCAATCGAGCACACGCTGACCATGGCCCGCGACGACAGCAAAAGCTGGTTGTCGGCGCCGGGTGACGCTGAAGGCGTTCTGCGGGCGATGCTGGCAGAGTTTCACGCCTTTTTCTTCAGCGACCGCTTCTGGGTCGCAATGGGAATTACCCTGGAAACCTCAAAGGACGCCCACCTTTTTCCCGCCGTTCGCGCCAAGGTCGGCACGTTGCGAACGCCGGTCTATCAGGCGTGGGAGCAGCGACTGGTTGAACTTGGATGGAGCAGCGCAGCCGCAAGCCGCGATGTCCGCGCTGCCGCTGCACTGGTTTCAGGCGCGGCAATCCGCCGGTTCTGGGCCGATGAAGACGACATTTCCCATTCGGTTGAAGACGACTGGGTCGTCTCAAGGCTGCGTGACCTACCAGGCTAACCGGTGATCCGCGGCGTTGGTGGCACGACAACTTCGCTGCCATCGCTGCGCGTCGCCTTTGCCACATTGTGCAGGAAGGCCTTGAGCCGAATCAGGCCAAAGAATTCGAGCATGGTCGGCAATGCGAACTCAAGCATGTTGGCAGCCTCGTCTTCCTCGATGCGCCCCTCGACTTGTTCAAGAAATATCGTCGCCTCTTTGGCTGCGACGTACTCCGCCGCCTCGATGTAGTACCCCAGGATCTCGGGCGGAAACCCGCGCGCCTCATCGAACCCAGCTTCACGCATCCGCCCCCAGATGTTGACCAGTCCGGCGTCAGTCACGCTAAGTGCAGGCCCCCGCGTTCCCTTGGCCAGACTGATGACCCCGATCTGGGCAAGTGCCTTCGCGTCGTCGGCGGCGAAGGGGTTCTGTTTTACCAGCGTGCTCAGCGAGACAAGGCTGCCCTTCAACCCTACCCGCGCTGACAGCAATTCTTCAAGATGCCCGAATGCCGTGGCGCCCACCCGGCGGTCAGTCGCCCCGCCGCCAAGAATGTGTTTGATCTGCGGCAGGGTCATTGCGGAATCGCGCTGGAGACGCCGAACCGCCAGAATAGCGCGGACGTGATCCTCGCCATAATCGGCAACATTGCGCGCCGGACGGCTCGGCTCGGGCACCAGTCCTTCGCGCAAATACACCCGGATCGTCTCGCGATTGACGCCCGTCTTTGCTTCAAGCTCCCGCATCTTCATGCGAAGGCCAATAACGGCTCAAACCCTCGATGTCTTCCCCCGTCTAAAGCACGATCCTGATCAAAAGCGATTTACCGGTTTACGATCTCGAATTTTTACGTATATTGATTACGTGAAAAGCCGTCCGAGAGCGACGGGGGAGAGCAAAAATGGATTATGCACGGTATTACCTCGGCGTGCTCATGCAGCTCTGCGTGATCGCCAGCTTCATGGTGGGCGGACAGTGGATCTGGTTCGGCATCGCCACCTTGCCCGCATTCGGGATCATCGATTCCCTTCTGCCAAACGATTTTTCGATGCGGCGCATGCCCAACAAGGCTCTAGCCGACATCCCGGCATGGCTGTGCTCGCTGCTGGGCCCAGTCGTCTATATCGCGGCCGCAATCTGGGTTGCGCGCAACCCTGCTGCAACTGGCTGGGACTATACCGCCGTTATCGCATCCTGTGCGTGGCTCAGCGTCATCCCGCTGGTTCCCGCCACGCACGAACTTTACCATCAGCGCGGAAAGCTGCGCCGCTTTGTGGGTCGTTACGCGCAAATCTGCTATCTCGATAGCACGCGCGAGATTGCCCATGTGGTGGGGCATCACATCCACGTCGCCACCACCAACGATGGCGATACCGCGCCGCGCGGCGTCAGCCTCTACATGTTCACGCCCAAGGCCGTCGTCCATTCGACGATGGAAGCCTGGCGTTCGGAAAGCGACAATCTCGAGAAGATGGGCAAGGGTCGCTGGTCGATCGGTCACCGGTTGTACAAAGCCATTCTGGCCCAGGCCATCTTTCAGACGATCGTTCATCTGATCGGCGGCTGGGATGCCAACGCGGTTGTTCTGGCCGGCATGGTCGGTGCGCGCTTCTGGGTCGAAAGCTTCAATTACTTCCAGCATTATGGGCTGATCCGGGTGGACGGCGCGCCGATCGACCGGCGGCACGTGTGGAATCACCTGAAGCCAATGTCGCGCGTTCTGGGCTTCGAAATCACCAATCACGCCGACCATCACACCAACAGCTATGCCGCCTTCCATGAGTTGAAGCCGGACACGCAATGGATCCCGATGCCGTCGGTGTTCGTATGTTTCTTCTCGGCGCTGATCCCGCCGATCTGGCACAACATGGTGATCAAGCCTGCGCTTAAGCGGTGGGACAACGAACTTGCCAGCCCGGAAGAGCGGGCACTTGCGCGCGAGCAGAACCGCCGCGCTGGCTGGCCGGACTGGTTCGACGACAAGCCAGTGGCATCGGCGCAAGCCCTCGCCTGAACGCTGTCATGCTTGAAATGCAGAAGGGCGCGCCAGATGCGGCGCGCCCTTATTTTTGCGCTCATTCCGAGTTCGGGGCGTGGCCCTAACCAAGCCCCGGATCGCTTCAGCCCATCACATAGATCGACTTGGTCTGCTGATAGCTGCCAACCGCTTCCGGTCCGAATTCGCGCCCAAGGCCGCTAGCCTTGATACCGCCGAACGGTGCGCCGAGCGATGGCATGTAGCCGTTGACGCCAACCGTGCCACTTTCGACGCGGCGGGCAATGTCCAGCGCATGCGCGCTGTCTGCCGACCACACCGAACCGCCGAGGCCGTAGTCGCTGTCGTTGGCGATACGGACAGCATCGTCTTCGCCGTCATAGGCGATAACCGATAGCACTGGACCGAAGATTTCCTCGCGCGCGATGCGATCCGAGTTCTCGACGTCAGCAAATATCGTCGGTTCGACGAACCAGCCGTGGTTGGTGCCCTTAGGCCGTCCGCCGCCAGCAACAAGGCGCGCCTCGTCCTTGCCGATGGCGATGTAGCTTTCCACGCGGTCGCGGTGGGCAGACGAAGCCATTGGGCCTACATGCGTATCCGGATCGAGCGCATCGCCAACCTTGAGCGCCGAGGCAAAGCCCGCCAGCGCGTCTACCACTTCGCCATAGCGGCTGCGCGGCGCGAGTATACGGGTGCCATTGTAACAGGCTTGGCCATTATTGAGCATGCAGGCGAAGGGAACGCCTTGGAGAAATGCGCCGACGTCAACGTCGTCGAGCAGGATTGCCGCGCTCTTGCCGCCCAGTTCCAGCGTGACCGGACGCAACAGCTCGCCGCAGCTGCGGGCAATCATGCGGCCTGCGCCGGTCGAACCGGTGAAGGCCACCTTGTCGACGCCCGGATGGGACACGAGGTATGCCCCCACGTCACGGTCGGCGGCTACCCAATTGAGCACGCCAGCAGGAACGCCGGCCTCCAGAGCCGCTTCGGCCACAATGTAGCTGTCGAGCACAGTGCCCGGTGACGGCTTGATCACCAGTGTGCACCCCGCCGCCATGGCCGGCGCTACCTTGTTGAGTGCCAGAGTGACCGGGAAGTTCCACGGTACGATTGCTGCAACCACGCCGATCGGTGTGCGTTCGACCAGCGTTTCCTTACCCATCTGAGATGGGCGCACATCGGGCTGGCCAAGGGCACCGGCGAGACCTGCGTAATATTGCATCACGCCAATCGAAAACTGCCCTTCAAGCGGGCCGCTGACAGCCAAGGGCATACCGTTCTGCGCACTGACGGCGCGAGCGATATCATCGCCGCGAGCAGCCAGCGCGCCGATGAAGCGCTCCATTACGGCCGCGCGTTCGCCCGGTGTCGCCTTTGCCCACGGGCCATCGACCAAGGCCTTGCGCGCCGCACCGACCGCAGCATCGACGTCGGCCTCTACCGCTTCAGGAACTGTGCCAAGCATTTCCTCGGTCGAGGCGTTCACCAGAGTGAATTTGCGACTGCTTGCTGGTCTAACCCATTCATTGCCGATGAAAAAACTGTTTCTGGATTGGGGCATCAACTCTCTCCCTTGTATTACTTCACCGGTTATTTCTTGCCGGTGCTGGCGTCGGTGAATTTGTCGTAGAAAATCGCTGGGAGCGGCACGCCTGCGGCAGTGAGCGCACTGACGGCTGCATCGATCATGCCGGGCGGGCCGCACAGATAGCCCTGCGTTGAAGCAGCCGGGCCGAGTTCGGCCAAAGCGTCTGCCACTTCGCCCGTGACCAGTCCGAAGCGCCTTCCCGGCTTCTCCTCTTCCGAGAGGACCGGCCTGAAGTCGAACCGTCCCTGCCAACGGGAGGCAAGCGCGGCGATTTCATCGAGGCAATAGAGATCGCGTTCCGCGCGTCCGCCGAACAACAGGATCACATCGCGCTTCACGCCACGGTCGGCTGCGTCCTCCAGCAGGCTCATCAAAGGCGAAAGTCCGCTGCCGCCGCCGATCAGCAAGATCGGGCCGTCTCCATCGCGCAACCAGAACGTACCGTGCGGCGCTTCAATTTCGAATGCGGCATCGTCCAATGCGCCCGCAAACAAGCTTTCCGTGAAGGCTCCTCCGGGCACGCGCCGGACGAACGTCGACAACAGAGTGCGACCAGCTTCGCCCGGCGCCGTACTGAAGGAATAGGAACGCGGCCCGGGTGCGCCAGGCCAAGTGACATTCATGTATTGTCCGGCGCGGTAAGCGACAGGTTCCACCACCTCCCAGACGACGCGGCGAATGTCGTGCGTGAGATCGCTCTGCTCGGCGATTCGAGCCTGATACTTGCGTGACGCGCCCGCTTCGAGCGGAACATCAAGTTCAAGGTCCGATTCGGGCACTGCCTGGCAGGCAAGGATGTATCCGGCCTGCAGTTCTTCCCGGCTCAATGTATAGCCGAACGGCGTAATCGCATCGACCTTCCCCACCAGCAACCGCGAACGGCAGGCGCCGCAGGTTCCCACTGTGCAATCGTGTGGGTAGGCGATTCCGGCCTTGAGCGCGGCTTCGAGAACCGTTTCATTCCGGCCAACTGTGAAGGTGACGCCCGCGTCGGGTAGCAAGACCTTTGCGTCGGCCTTTTTCGCAAACAGCTTTCTAAACATCCAGAAACCCACCTAAACCAATGTGAAATATATAAATCCATGATTTTGCAGTGCACAAAATCACGTCATAAATTTCAAATGTCGTAAATCAGTTGACATTCATCCGCTCTATCCTAATTTACGTAGGAAGGTCACGCAAAAAGTTGAAACAAACGCGACGTGACTAGGGTTTGGGAACATTAGGGAGGATGCTATGAAAGCGTTGGGGCATGTGAGCCTGGGCGTGATTGCCATGATGATGGCAACGCCTGCAATTGCTGCAGAAAATGCTGCAGAGGAACAAGCGGCGCAGGCATCGGAAGGCCAGGGCCTTGCCGAGATCGTCGTGACCGCAACCAAGCGTTCGGAAAATCTGCAGAGCGTGCCGGTCGCGGTTTCCGCGATCCCTGCATCGGCTCTGCAGGCCAAGGGCGTGTTCGAGACATCGGATCTGAGCAACTCGATGCCGAATCTTCAGGTGTCGTCGCCTTATGGCCAAACCCAGCCGAATTTCTCGCTGCGCGGCGTCGGTGTCGGCACTGAATACAATGCAAACGCAGCCTCACCGGTCGGCGTCTATGTAGACGAAGTCTATCAGGCATTCCGTTCGAGCCATGGCCAGCAGCTCTATGACCTTCAACAGATCGAAGTCGTGCGCGGCCCGCAGGGCACGCTCTATGGCCGCAACACCACCGGCGGCGCGATCAACTTCATCACCCACGCCCCCAGTCTTTCAGGCAACGAAGGCTATGTGACGGCCGGATATGCCAACTTCAACCGGTTCAGTGCCGAAGGCGCGCTCGAATTGACTGCAGTTGAAGACAAGCTCGGCGTTCGCATCGCTGGCACTTACGTCAATTCCGACCCTTATGTGCACAACCGCCTTGCCGCCGGACCTGGCACCGCGTCTGCGTTCGGGCTTTCAGGCCTCAACAAGAACTCGGGCATCAATCCCGGGGGTGCTGAAACCTTCGGCGGACGCATCATCATTCGGGCGCAACCGTCCGACAGGATCGATCTTCGCCTCAAGGTCTATGCCGCAGAATCCGAAGGCGGCACGGAAACCCCGCTTCCCACGGGTCAGTCCAGGACGAGCGACCTGATCAACTACACCAGCCCCAACTTCCTGCTTGGCGGACTGTTCGGCGCTCTGTCTCCTGCAGGCCTTGTCCCTGCAAGCTACAGTCAGTCGGGCCGTGGTCTCGGCATCAACGAAATCGAAGCGGACACCGTCGGCATTGCCCGCACCAGAGCGCGCGGCGTAGTGTTCGATGCGCGTTTCGAACTGAGCGACAATCTGAAGCTGGTTTCGATCACCGGCTACGATGACGGTCTTTATCAGCAGACCGCTACTGACTGCGACGCATCGCCGCTGCGCTTGTGCTCGATCGGATACCGGTCCGGTTTCCATGCGTTCAATCAGGATCTGCGGCTCGATTACAACGGCGGCCGCTTCAAGATGATCGTCGGCGCCTACTACGGCAAGGACAGCGTCACCGCCGACAACACGCCGGACTTCTTCAACTTCACCAGTGACGTGCGCACAGCAGTGGGCCTGCCAGCCAGCTACTTCAATCCGGGTGGTGCTTTCAACGGTGCCGGCCTTTCGGCAGGCTCGCTCCCCACTGGCATTCGCGCCACACAGCATTTCAAGCAGGAACGCGACAGCTTCGCCATCTATGGTGAAGGAAGCTTCGAGGTAACTTCGACAGTCAAGTTCACTGCCGGCCTGCGCTACACCAAGGATAACAACCACTTCCGCGACGGAATCACGACCTATTTCGATGATGCCGGCACGGCGCGCCTGATCACGGTCTCAGAGTTCAAGCAGGGCGGTGCATTCTCGCCCTACTTCCTGCAGGACGTCAAGAACGAGGCTGGCCAGACGGTCATTCCCTCATTCCAGGGCCTCGGCATCCCGCTTCCGAAAGGTCTGTCGCAGGATGGCTCGTCGGGCAAATTCTCGGGTCGTGCAATCCTCGATTGGAAACCGGTCGATGGTGTGATGGTCTATGGCAGCTACAGCCGTGGCTACCGCGCAGGCACCTTCAACGGCCTCGCCTATGGCAGCGCCAATCAGGTGTACTTCGTGAAGCCCGAGCAGGTGAACGCATACGAAATTGGTCTCAAGTCGCGCTTCTGGGACAATCGCGGCCAGTTCAACATCTCGGCCTTCATCTATGATTACCAAGGCCAGCAGGGCCAGGTCGTGGACGCGTCGGCGACTGCCAACCTGATCTCGCTCGATGGAACGATGAAGGGCATGGAAGCCGAATTGATCCTCAAGCCGATCGAAAGCCTGACCCTGAACGCCAGCTTCGGCCTGCTGGACAGTTCATACAAGGACGGCGCTTGCCCGGCAAACCCGGCATCCATCCCTAAATTCCCGGCACAGCTTGGCAGCTGCGTCGTGTCTTCGGGCGGACCAGTCAGCGTGGCAGGGAACCCCTTCCCTTATGCTGCCAAGACATCGGCGTCGCTGGGCTTCGATTATGATGCGATCAACGACGGCACCAACAAGCTGACTTTCCACGGCGACGCCAACTACTCGGGCCGGTTCTACTTCGACTCGTTCAAGGACTACAGCCGCGGCCCTCTGCCTGCGGTCGCCTCGGGCAAATTCGGTAACGGCGAAGGAAACTACTGGCTGCTCAACGGCCGCATTACGCTGGCACGCGGCAACTACTCGCTCGCCGTGTGGGGCAAGAACCTGACCAACAAGGTCTATTATCCTTTCGGCATCTCGATCGAGAACCTGTTTGGCAATGGCTACCGCGTCCGCGCGCAGCCGCGTACCTATGGCTTGGAAGCAACGATGCGCTTCTGATCTCTCCACACCTGCCGGGGCGGAAGTGTTGCTTCCGCCCCACTTTTTCGCGGAGAAAATGGCATGACAGGCAATTCGAATACGGGCACGGTCAATACACGGTACTGGCGCTTCTGCGCACTCATGGGACCATTGTTCGTCGCGGTCTTTTACGTATGCTGGGGCCTTCTCGGACACAATTTTCCGCCATTCCCGCCAGATGCGCCCGCCAGCGAGGTTGCAGGCTGGTTCAGGCAGAATGCCAACGGCGTTCGGCTGGGTATGGTGGTCGCGATGACTTTTGCCCCTGCATACGGCGTGTGGGGTTACGCGGTCGCCAAGGTTCTGGAGCAGGCATCGGGCAGCGGCGGTAACGCACTCGTCGTTCAACTGGCTCGCGTCGGCGCGGCCTGGACGACGATTACCGTACTCATCCCGACTTCGTTCTGGCTGACTGCGGCATTCCGTCCCGAAGCTTTGCCGGACTGGATGATCCAGATGCTTTACGACATGGCCTGGTTGCTGATCGACCTCGCCTATGCGGTAACGTCGGTTCAGCTCTTCGCATTGGGTGCAGGCTTCCTTGCAGACAAACGCGCTGTGCCGCTGATCCCAAAATGGCTGGCGTGGTACGGCATCTGGGTTGGCTTCATGTTCGTACTCGAATGCGTGATGCCCTACTTCCGCAACGGTGCGTTCGCCCGCTCGGGTATCCTCAACTTCTGGATCGAGTTCATCATCTGGATGGTGTGGGTTCCAGTGCTGACGATCTATGTCTTCAAGGCTATCGGCCGGATCGAGCGCGGGGAGTGATGTTCGCGTGACCGCTCAAGTCGCCGCTACGCCCGACGCGAACCTCCCCGGAGATTCCGGTGTCTGGTTCTTCATCGTGGCCGATATGTGCGCTTTTGCGGTTTTCTTTCTGGTGTTCATGGCAGGGCGGGTTGCCAATCCCGCCCTCTATGAAACATCGCGGGCCATGCTCGACCTGCACTTTGGCCTCGCCAACACGCTGATCCTGCTCACCAGCGGTGCGTTCATGGCGCAGGCCACCCGCGAAGCGCAGCGCGGTGCATGGAAGCGGGCACGGGGATTGATGATTCTGACCCTCGTCAGCGGCCTGCCGTTCGGCGTGTCCAAGGCCTTGGAATGGAAGGCCAAACTCACCCACGGCATCGGCCTGACCACAAACGAGTTTTTCACCTACTATTTCGTCTTCACCGGAATACATTTCCTGCACTTCGTCATCGGCTTGGCAGTCCTACTGGTGCTCATCGCGATTGCAGGCAAGACCGACAAGCCCGAGCCCGTGCGGCTGCGCTGGATCGAAGCCGGCGGCGCCTACTGGCACATGGTCGACCTGTTGTGGATCGTGCTGTTCGCCATGCTCTACCTGTTGAGGGCGGCATGAGCGGGCCCGACAAGCGCGGGGCTTCGGGCCTGCTCCCGGTCTGGATCGTCTGGGCGGTTCTGGCAGGCGCAAGCATTGCAGGTTTCGCCTTGGCCGAAGGCGCAGCCACGGCCCCCGTAGCGGCAAGCGCAGCGGTCCTGCTTGCTGCGGTGAAGATCCACTTGATCTTCGGCCAGTACATGGAAGTCCGCTGGCATCATCAGCCGTTGCGAACCTTGCTTTCGCTCTGGCTGGCTGTCGTTACCCTGATCCTGATGGCCGGATACTGGTCAGCCTGAAACAATAAAACCGGGAGATTCTGATGTTTGACAATGGCGTGCTTGCCGAACCGGAAATGGCGATCGATCCCGCAAACGATGGCCGCCATGCACTTCCCGATGTTCCCATGGCCCGGGAATCCATTCCCTACATCGTGGTCCTGCCCGAACATGGCATTTCCTTTTTCACGTACACTTGGGTGAACAAGGCAAGCGAAGCTGGCGCAGCGCTGGCGATCTTCGGGCCTGGTGTCGGCGACAAACCTATCCAGCAGCGTTTGGCTGACCGACCGGTGCCGACTGACATGGATTTCGACGACTGGCGGATCGACAGTTTCCGCATGGCGCAAGACCTCAAGTTCGACCGCGCAAGCATCTTCTGGGAAACTCCGGAAGCCACCGTCGACGTTTCGTTCGAAGCATTTCACCCGCCCTATTCCTACGGCGCCGACCCGCGCGGTTGCCCGAAGTATTGCGCAATCGACCGTATCGAGCAGGCCGGACGTGTTCGCGGCACGCTGCGGATCGGAGATCGCGTCATAGATGTGGACGCTACCGGGCACCGAGATCACTCCTGGGGCACGCGTGACTGGGTTCCGTTCCAGCAATACGAATGGTTCGTGGGCCAGGCAGGCACCGACACAGCCGTCCATTTCTGGCGGTTCAACGCGCTGGGGAAGGAGCATCTTCGCGGCTACGTGTTCAAGAATGGACTGATGAGCAGGGTCGACACCGCCTCGATCAATGTCGATTACGACGAGCATTATCTGCAGACCGGTTACAAGGCGCAGGTCACTGACTGTGCGGGACGGACGACCACAATCGAAGGCAAAGTCTACGGTACCTATTGCCTGATTCCCGACCCCGCGATCAGCCTCAACGAAAGCGGTGCCACGGTTACCATCGACGGTACAAAGGGCGTGGGCTGGATGGAATGCGCATGGCCGACATCGTACCTCGCCCATGTCCGCGCCAATGGCCCGTATTGAGGGATGGCTTTTGACATGATCGAAATGGAAGCCGTTCATAGGCAGATACTGGACCGGCGTGCCGCACATCGCTCGCTTCCGCCCTATCGCGCCGCGCTGATACCCGAAGTGACCGAACTGCTGGCGACCTACTTCGCCAAAGTTCAGCCCGGCCGTGTCGTGACCGGCGTGAAGCGCGTCGGCGGGGGGGCATCGAAGGAGCAGTTCTTCTTCTCGCTCACGTCGGGCGAGAAGACGGAGCAGTACCTGTTGCGGATGGACCCGCGATCGGCGATTACCGAGACGGACCGCGGCCGCGAATTTGCCTTGCTTGCTGCCATGACAGGCGTTGTGCCGGTTCCGGAAGCGGCGTGGATCGACGCCGACGGAAGCCATTTCCCGCAACCCGCCGCAATCATGAAGGTCGTGTCGGGCGTGACCAAGCCTAGCGGTTCAGGGGTGAAGGTTTCAGGGCTAGGAACCTGGCTCGGCTCTGAATTGCGCGCGAAGCTACGTGACCAGTTTCTCGACCACCTCGTCACGATCCATGCATATGACTTCCGTGCGAAGCCCCTGCCCGGTTTCGACATCCCCGACGCCGACCCGAAGCAGCCAGCGCGCTGGGTGATGAACTATTGGCGCGAGCTGTGGCGCATCGATGAGGGAGAGACCCGCCCCATCCTCGCGCTGGCCGAACAGTGGCTGACGGACAACATGCCGGATTGCGGGCCTGAAAATCTGGTGTTGACGCACGGCGACTATCGCACGGGGAATTACCTGTTCGATGAAGCGAGTGGCGAAATCACCGCGCTGCTCGACTGGGAACTGGCGCGGATCGGCGATTTCCATGAAGACCTTGGCTGGGTCCTGATGCAGATTTTCGGCACTTGGGAAAACGGCGAATTCCGCGCGAGCGACCTGTTCGGGCGCGAGGAGTTCATCACCGAATATGAGCGCCGGTCTGGCCGCACCGTAAACCGCCGCACGCTTCACTATTACGATCTGTTGTCGAGCTACAAATGCTACGTCATCTGCGGCGGCAACGGGCTCGCTGCAGCACGCTCGCAGCATAATCATCAGGACGTACTGCTGACGTTCCTTGGCGCGGCCACGGCAATGTTCGCCGGCGATCTTGCCCGCCTGCTCAAGCAGGGAGAGCCCGCATGACCCCCAATGTCGATGAACGCCTCGCCAGCATAATCCGCTCGCTCTCCGAGGTGGTCCTGCCACATCTGCCGCCCGAGGCCTCCCTGGCACAAGAGCAGGTTCATCTCTGCATTGGCCATTTGCAGATCCTGCGGGCGCAGATCGATCATGTCCCGGCATTCGAGCAAGAAGAGCTTGGCGACGCAGTCTCAATCGCGCGCGAATTGATCGGTTCTACAACCGGAGGCGAGGCTACCAGCGCAGCCATCGAAAGCTTGCGCAACGCGGCTGATGCCGCCGGGTCCGGCCATATGCGCCAGGACCGCAAGCAGGTGCTCGAAGCCGTCGACGCCTTGATCAAGGCTGTGGCCAGCGACGGTTCGGCTCAGGCCAAGGCGGATCTTTCCGATATCATCCTTCGACACGAAACCGAGCGCTCTCTGAAAGATCGTCGCTGGTTCGCGCCATTCGGGTTCGACACGGTATGATCGAGGCTAAGGACTTCGACTTCCACTTTACGGAAGATTCGCACTGGCAGTGGGCCGAAACGCTCGCGTTGCCGTTTTGCGTGCCCGAGGCCAACATCAACGTGATCGTCTATCTCGTCACCCGGCCCAAGTTGGGCGTGGCGATGTGCGACGTGACCATTCTCGACCGCATCGCGCCTCTGTGGGAGGAGCAGCTCTATGTCGACAACATGCAGCACCTGCCCTGCCCGAAAACGCTGACAAACTTTACGCTGCCCAACGGGCTGTCGTTCGAAGTGATCGAGCCGCTGAAGCTTTACCAACTGTCGTACGAAGGGATCGACGATACCCGCTTCGACTTGCAGTACCGCGCGCTGCACGAGCCATATGACATCAATGATCCGGCGATGGACCCTACGGCTGCTGCACGGCAAGGACCAGCGTGGGATTCCAGCTGGTCTGGCCACTACGAACAGACCTACCGCATTACCGGATCGCTGACCGTGCGTGGGCGCACGCTTGCGGTGGATTGCGTCGAGACTGGAGATCGCAGCTGGGGCCCGCGTCCCGAGCGCGACAACGGCGCGGTCATCTGGTGGCACGCCAGTTTCGGCGAGGCGCTGACCGTCCATCTGTTCACCGGCCACGACATCGCCACGCGCACCGTCCTTGGCCCTCATGTGTCGGGGTATGTGCTCGACAAGGGTGAGGTGTTCGGCCTCGTTTCAAGCGAGGGCGAGCAGGACTACATGGGCGCCATGCCGATGGGCGGAAAGCTGTCGGTCACGGACACGCGCGGCAAACGTTTCGACCTGACTTATTCCACGGTCAACGGCTGCTACTGGGCGCCGTGTCCGTCCAACACCTACCTGCAAAGCTCGCTCCGGGTCATATGCCAGACGCCCGATGGCGCACACGCAGGCCACGGTGTCCAGCAACTCGGCCTGAGCCGCGCCTATCTCACGCGTCATCGTGACGCGATCCGCACCCGCTACTGAAACGGAAACCCTCCGATGCAAGCAACCGCTGCCGTCCTCAATCAGCCCAATGGGCCGTTTTCCATCGAACAGGTCGACGTGGCCGAGCCGCTTGCTGGCGAAATCCGCGTCGCGATCAAGGCCGTGGGCATTTGCCACACCGATCTGGTCATCGCGTCCGGCGCCATGGGCCTGCAATTCCCCGCCGTGCTTGGCCATGAAGGGGCGGGCATCGTCGATGCGGTTGGCGAAGGCGTGACAGACATCAAGGCGGGCGACAAGGTTCTTCTGACATTCAACTCATGCGGCGCTTGCAAGCCTTGCAGCCATGACGAACCTGCCTATTGCAACCATTTTGTGCCCCTCAACATGGTCGCCGTGCGCGGCGATGGCTCGACGCGGATCACGCGGGATGGGCAACCGGTTTCGGACAACTTTTTCGGGCAATCGTCCTTTGCCACACTGGCTATTGCCAACCAGCGCAATGTGCTGAAGGTGGATGACGATGCCGACCTGTCGGTGCTCGCGCCGCTCGGTTGCGGCATCCAGACAGGCGCTGGCGGCGTGTTGCGCTCGCTTGCCGCAAAGCCGGGCGAGAGCCTTGTCGTCCTCGGTGCCGGTGCGGTCGGGCTGTCAGCGCTGCTCGGCGGACTTATCGCCGAGTGTTCCGCTGTTATCGTCGTCGAGCCGCAGGAGAGCCGCCGTGCGCTTGCGACGGAACTGGGCGCGACCCATGTGCTCGACGGTCAGGGCGACGTCGCCGCAGCCGTGCGCGCGATCCTGCCGGAAGGCGCGGACATGGTGATCGACACCAGCGGTTTCATGCCGGTTGTCGAGCAATCGGTGAACATGATTGCCAATCGCGGCCGGATCGGACTGCTCGGCGTCCCAGGCTCACTCGACGCCGTCCTGCCGGTCCCCGTGGTGCAGTTCATCACCCAAGGTGGCACGGTGCGCGGCATCATCGAAGGCGATTCCGATCCGCACGTTTTCCTGCCCGAGCTTATTGCACATCACAAGGCTGGCCGACTGCCAATCGAACGATTCTCGAAAAGCTATCGGCTTGAGGACATCAATCAGGCCATCGACGATGCCCACCACGGCAAGGCCATCAAGGCGATCCTCCTGATCGACTGACCGCGCAAACTCCCAAGCGAGAGCGAAAACCATGACCTATAGTTCCATGCGCATCGATTGTGAGGGCGGCCTCGCCCGTCTGACCTTCATCGAACCGGCCCGCGGCAATCCCATTGACGGGACCTTCTGCGCCGAGTTCTGTGACGTTGCCAATACATTGTCGTCGGACCCGTCTGTCCGCGCGGTCCTGGTAACCGCCGAGGGAAAGAACTTCAGTTTCGGCGGTGACATTTCGATGTTTCTGAAGGATCTGGACAACCTGCCCGCACAAATCCGGCGCTGGACCGCCGACCTGCACGTTGGCATCGCGCGAATGCAGCGGATGGACGCGCCAATCGTTGCAGCAGTGCACGGTATTTGCGCGGGCGGCATGGCTGGCATGATAGCCGGGGCCGACATTATCGTGGCCGAGACCAGCACCCGCTTTGTCGCCGCCTATGCCGGTATTGGATACTGCTGCGATGCCGGAAGCTCGGTCATGCTCAGCCGCCGAATGGGTCTTTCGCGCGCGCGCAAGTACCTCCTTCTCAACGAAACGCTCGATGCGCAGACCGCGCTTGCGGTGGGGCTTGTTGACGAAGTGGTGGCCACCGATGCCTTGGTCGCACGAGCAGAAGCCATTGCGCAGCAACTCGCTGCCGGTCCGACCATCGCCTATGGCGAGATCCGACGTCTGCTTGTTTCAGCGGCAAGTGAACCGCTGGATTCCCAACTGGAACGCGAAGCGCAGGCGCTCGCCAGGGTCGCCGGTACTGCTGACGCGCGCGAAGGTCTAACCGCCTTTGGCGAAAAGCGTTTGGCGCAGTTCACTGGGCAGTAAGTCTGGAAACAATTTGCTGCACTGTTTCAATTGCGCCCGACGGGGCAAAGCGCTATCCCGATTTAGTAAACTAATTATCTACTGTGAGAGGTAGCCATGTGGCATTATCCCGAAGTGCGCACGCTCGGCGAATTCATCGGGTTTCATGCCCGCCACACGCCTGATCGTCGCGCCCTTGTCAGTGGCGATCGGACGATCACTTTTGCCGAATATGATCGGGTTGCAAACCGGATCGCGAATGCGATTGCGGCGCAGACCCGGCCCGGCGACAGGGTAGGTTTCATGGGGCTCAACAGCCCAGATTTCTACTTCGCCCTGATCGCATCTGCGCGTACGCGCGCGGCCTTCATCCCATTCAACTGGCGCCTTTCAGCTGGTGAATTGGCGCAACTGATCGGCGACAGCGATGCTACGGTGGTGTTTGTCGAACGCGCCCTGTCGGAACTCTGGAACGCGGCGCTCGCCCAAGCTGGCAGCAAGCCGGAAACAGTGTGGTTCGACGCAGACGATACGCTCGAACGCCAATATGCCAACCAGCCCACCACCCTTCCAGCAATGACCGTGAGCGAGGAGGACATCGCAGTACAGCTTTACACCTCGGGCACCACCGGCTTGCCCAAAGGCGTCATGCTCAGCCACGGCGGGTTCAACCGGATGCGCCTGTGCGAACATCTCGAACCGGCATTCGACTGGCAGGAGGGGGACATATTCGTAAACCCCCTTCCCAATTTTCATCTGCTGTCCATCGGCATCGCATTCCAGTGCCTTTACAACGGCGTTGCGGTCTCGATCGTCCGGCAGTTCGATCCCGGTCTGGTCTGCGATGTGATCCAGCGTGACCGGCCAAGCCTGCTGACGCTGACGCCCACGATGATCCAGATGCTGCTCGACCATCCCAAAGCAGAGGCCACCGATTTCTCCTCGATCCGGCTAACGCTCTATGCCGGTTCGGCGATTTCCCTCGGGCTGATCAAGCGTGCGATTGCGCGGATGCCCGGCAAGTTCATGCAGTTTTACGGCGCCACCGAGGCAGGTGGCGCATTCTCGATCCTGCGCCCGGACGAGCACGACCTCGACAATGAAGCCAGACTGCAATCGTGCGGCCGCCCGCTTCCGCTGATCACCTTTCGCATCGTCGATGCAGAAGGCCGGGATATGCCCGAGGGTGAACCCGGCGAACTTCTCGTGCGTTCACCGTCGATCACCGCAGGCTACTGGAAGCAACCCGAAGCCACCGCCAAAGTTCTGACCGATGGGTGGTATCGCACCGGCGACGTTGCCAGACGCGATGCCGAGGGGCTTTATTACATCGTCGACCGGGTCAAGGACATGATCGTTTCGGGCGGGGAAAACATCTATTCCGCCGAGGTTGAGAATGCGCTGTCCACGCACCCGGCTGTTGCACAGGTCGCCGTGATTGGCGTTCCCGATCCGCGTTGGGGCGAGGCGGTGATGGCTTGTGTTGTCTGCCATGAGCGGGCCGCCCTCGACGAAGGCAGCCTGATTACGCACGCCCGGTCGATCCTTGCCGCCTACAAAGTGCCCAAGCGCATCGTGTTCATGGACAGTTTCCCGCTCGTGCCCAGCGGCAAGATATCCAAGAAGGATCTGCGCGCGCCCTATTGGGATGGGCAGGAGCGCGCCGTCGGTTGAACCAGAACCCCGGCGTTTTGACGCTGCGGAATTAGATTTGAGGGGGGATTGCAATGACCGACATCCAAAATCTTCGGTGGCTCAGGATTGGCGCATGGTGCGGGCCTGCGTTTGTCTTGCTGTTCATTCTGTTCTGGGGGTGGATCGGCGGAAACCTGCCGCCTGCCGGACCTAACCTGTCCGCCACCCAGATCGCCGATTATTATCGCGAAAATCACCTGACCATCCGCGTCGGCTTCGTCGGCTCGGTCGTGTTCATCTGCCTCTATCTGCCTTGGTCGGCGGTACTTTCCGCCCGGATGGCCAAGATCGAGGGAAACTGGCTGGCGCTGACTTATCTCCAGCTTATCGGCGGCGCGTTGACGGTCATGGTTGTATCGATGAGCGCGGCATTCTGGATTGCTGCTGCTTTCCGACCCGAGCGCGCTCCCGAAATAACCCAGATGCTGCACGACATGGGTTGGCTGACTATCGACCAGCTCTATTTCTGCACGACGCTGCAAATGATGGCAGCGGCAATCGCCGGACTGCATGACAAGTCGGACAAGCCGCTCCTCCCGCGCTGGGCGTGCTGGTATGCCATCTGGGCGGGCCTGACTTTCCTGCCCGCCAGTTTCACGGCTTTCCTGAAGGAAGGGGCGTTCGCGTGGAATGGCGTCCTCAGCTACTATTTCCCCTATTTCTCCTGGCTCAGCTGGTTCGCGATTTTTTCCGTATGCATCCTGAAGGATATTGGACGGGACATTCGCGCGCGACAGTAGTGCTGTTCATCAGGCTGTGACGGTTGGGCGCGCGGCCGGGTAATCCACATACCCGCGTGCCTCGCCGACATAGGCGAAGTCCATGTTTGCATCCGCCAATGGCAGACCGTCGCGCATCCGGGTCACCAAATCGGGGTTGGCGATGTAGGGGCGACCGAACGATACGGCATCTGCCTTGCCGCCCGCAATACAGGCATCGGCCGACTCTGCATCGAAGCTGCCGTTCTGGATCAGCACCCCGCCGAAAATTTTGCGAACGCTCTCCACTACCGGGTTTTCAGGCTTTTCCATAAAGCCCGAAGCAACTGGTTCGATCAGGTGGATATAGGCAACGCCGAACTCCTGCGCCATCGCAGCCACCGCCTCGGCCAGCGCGCGGGGGTTCTCATCGCCCATGCCTTTGCGTTCGCTAGTCGGGCTGATGCGGATGCCGACGCGGTCTGCGTCAATCTGCGCAGTTACAGCTTGCAGCACTTCCCGCAAAAATCGGGTGCGGTTGGCAATTGATCCGCCGTAACCATCGGTCCTGCGGTTGGTGTTCGATTGAAGGAACTGGTCGATGATATAGCCATTGGCCGCGTGGATCTCCATGCCGTCGAAACCGGCCTCGCGGGCATGGGCCGCACCCCTGCCATAGGCTACGACGACCTTCGCAATGTCATCGGCGTTCATCTCGCGCGGGATTACGTAGGGCTTCATAGGCAGGAAGCCGCCATCATAGTCGGGCGGCGGCGGCGCGAAGGTCTGGCCTTCCCCGGCAATCGGCGAAGGTCCAATCGGCTGCTCGCCATCGAGGTAATCGGGCAGGACGAGCCTGCCCATATGCCACAGTTGCGAGAATATCCGCCCACCGCGCGCGTGAACCGCTTCTGTTACCTCCCGCCAGCCATCTATCATCTCGCTGGTCCAGATGCCGGGCACGCGATACCAACCCATGCCTTGCGGATCGACCGCCGTGGCCTCGGTCACGATCAGCCCGCAGTCCGCGCGCTGCGCATAGTACTGCGCCATCACCGGTTGAGGCACATTTTCCGGGGTGGCGCGTGCGCGGGTAAGCGGCGCCATGATAACCCGGTTGGGCAACGTCAGCGCGCCCAATTGCAGGGGCTGGAACAGCGCGTCCACCGGCGCAATGACGGTCATCGGCTCCGTGCCTCAAGCCCGATAGCCATCCGCGCGGCATCGTAATCAGCAACCAGCCGGTCGATATAATCACCAGCAGGTTCGGCGCGCTTCACTGCGCCGATACCCTGTCCGGCGCTCCAGATTTCCTTCCACGCCTTGGCGTTATCGCCGCCGCCGTCGATGTTGATTCCGCCGCCACTACGTTTCACCAGATTATCGGGATCGAGCCCGTTCTCGATCAACGACGGGCGCAGGAAGTTGGCATTGACGCCGGTGAAACCGTTGCTGGTGACAATGTCCTTCGATGCGCCTTCCACGACCATCCGCTTGAAGCCGTCTTGCGTGTTGGCTTCGGTGGATGCCAGGAATGGCGAACCGATATAGGCAAGATCGGCGCCCAGTACTTCCGCGGCCAGCACCGACCGCCCATTGGCGATGCAACCCGACAGCAGCAGCAATCCATCCCACCATTCGCGAATTTCCTGCATCAGCGCGAACGGCGATGTATCGCCGGTGTGCCCGCCCGCACCAGCGCCAACTGCGATGATGCCATCGACGCCCATCTCGGCGCACTTTCGTGCGTGGCGGTCTTTGATCACATCCTGAAACACCAGGCTGCCGTTAGCCTGCAACGTGCAGACCAAATCGGGGTTTGCGGCAAGCGCCAGAACCACGATCGGCACCTTGTGGCGCAACACCACTTCAAGATCGGCATCGAGGCGCGAATTGCTCTTGTGCGCAACCAGGTTGATCGCAAACGGCGCGTCCCCCACGTTCGCCTTGATCCGGGCCACGTCAGCATCGAGGTCGGCGGTTGTGCGAGGATTGAGCGCGGGCATCGATCCGATGATGCCGCCCTTGCATTGCGCGATCACCAGGTCGGCGGTCGAAGCGATGAACATTGGCCCGGCCATGACCGGAACACGCAGTTTGGCCTTCAGCGAGGCTGCCAGATCCCGTCCGTTCATGCACTTCTCCATTCGATTTTGCCTTCGTCGAGCACTTTTCGCTCACCGACAAAGGCGCAGAAGCGGGCGCTCGCCTCGCCCTGCTTCCACACTTTGAAACTCAGTTCGTCGCCGGGCAGGACCACGCCAGAAAAGCGGCAAGCCAGCTTTGACAAGGCGGCGGGGTCTTTTCCCAGCGCACGCGAAATCGCTGCTCCGGCGATGCCATAGCTGGCCAGCCCTTGCAGGATGGGGCGGGAGAAGCCTGCCTGCGCCGCGATTTGGGGGTCCAGATGCAACGGATTCCAGTCGCCCGAGAGACGATAGATCAACGCCGCACGTGGCGACGTTGCGAAAGTCGCCGTGGTATCCGGCGCATCAGTGGGCATTGGCTCATCTAGGCGCATTGCGGCAACACCGCCGAAACCGCCATCTCCGCGCAACAGCAGGGTCTGGTGCAGGCGGCAGTACAGCTTTCCGGTGGCGGCATCGCTGATCCGCCTTTCCAGCACGAGGACCGCGCCCTTGCCTTCGCCCCGGTCCGTCAGCGAAATCACTTCGGCCTCACCCCGAACATTCGCGGCTGCAGGCAAGGGTGCGGGAAATTCAGCGTATTGCGCCAGATGCACCAGCTTGCCGAAATCGACGCCGAGCGCGGGATTGCGGATCCACATACCCGGCGAGCACAGCGTTACCGCAAATGTCGGCATGACCGACAGCGCGCGCTCATCCAGAAAGCGCAAGTCTTCTTGGTCCAGCGGGTCTGCGCCCAAGCCCAAGCCCAGCGCATAGAGGATTGCATCGCGCGCTAAGTAGCACTGTTCCGGCTGCCCGAAATCATGCGCAAAAATGGCAGCGGGATCTATCACGTCACACCGGGTCCCACGTGAACAGATCGCCCGAACGGTGCAACGGATAGAAATCGTTGGCGAATTGCGGGAACACACGTTCGGTGATCGCTTCGGGCGTCCAGCCTTGGGCGGTGTGCGCGGTGCGAATAGGGCGCGGCTGCGAGAACAGGTAAATCTCGTTGTTGCGCACGCCGAAGATCTGCCCGGTCACATGCGCCGCCTGATCACTGCACAGGGCCACGCAAAACGGGGCGATCTTGTTGGCGTCGAGCTTCTTCAGGCCCTCGACCCGCGCCTTCTGCTCGGGCGTTTCGGTCGGGATGGAATCGATCATGCGTGTCCACGCCCAAGGAGCAACCGCGTTGGAGCGCACGCCAAAGCGCTGCATGTCGAGCGCAATGGACTTTGACAGGCCGACGATGCCGAGCTTGGCGGCGGAATAGTTGGCTTGCCCGAAATTGCCGATCAGCCCGCTCGACGACGTCATGTGCACATAGGCACCGCTGCCCTGTTCCTTGAAGAACGGCGCGGCGGCACGACTGGTATTGAAGCTGCCCATCAGGTGCACGTCGATCACTGCGCGGAAATCGTCCGGGCTCATCTTGTGGAAGAATACGTCGCGCAAGTTGCCCGCATTGTTCACCACGCCGTCGATCCGGCCGAAGTTGTCGACCGCGGCCTTGACCATTCGGCCAGCACCGATCCAGTCCGATACGCTGTCATGGTTGGCCACCGCGCGCCCGCCCATTGCGCGGATTTCCTCGACGACTTGTTCCGCTGGCGAAGGACCATCCTGCCCATCGCCGGTTATCGAAACACCCAGATCGTTGACCACGACCGCCGCTCCAGCTTCGGCCATGGCCAGCGCGATCCCCCTGCCCACGCCGCGCCCCGCACCCGTAACGAGCACGGCTTTTCCATCCATCAAGCCCATGGTGACGACTTTCAATAGCTCTTGGGAAGGCCGAGCACCTTCTCGGCAATGAAGCTGAGAATGAGCTGCTCGGTGATCGGGGCAAGTCGGGTCAGCGCAGATTCGCGGTAGAGCCGCTCGACATGATATTCCTTGGCATAGCCAAATCCGCCGTGTGTGGCGACGGCTTGCCATGCCGCATCGTGGCAGGCGCGCGCGGCAAGGAACTTGGCCGCATTGGCCTCGGCCCCGCATGGCATGCCACTGTCGTAAAGCCGCGCGGCCTTCTCGACCATGAGCCACGCGCTTTCGAGGTAAGTCCAGCGCTCGGCAAGCGGGTGCTGGATGCCCTGGTTCATGCCGATGGGCCGGTCGAACACCACGCGGTCCTTGGCATATTGCACCGCGCGGCGCAGCGCGTCCGAGCCGATGCCCATGGCGGCCGCCGCGATCAGGATGCGTTCCGGGTTCAGGCTGTGCAGGATGTAGCTGAAGCCCTTGCCCTCATCGCCAATGCGGTCCTCGTCTGGGATAAACAGGCCGTCGATGAAGATGGCGTTGGAATCGACGGCCTTGCGGCCCATTTTGGGGATCAGGTGCACATCGATCTTTGCACGATCAAGGTCGGTGTAGAAGATCGTGATGCCATCTGTCGGCTTCGCACAATCCTCATACTTGGTGGTGCGCGTCAGCAACATGATCTTGTTGGCGACCTGCGCTGTCGAGGTCCACACTTTCTGCCCGTTGACGACATAACCGCCCGGCACCTTCTCGGCGAAGGTCTTGATCCGAGTAGTGTTCAGCCCGGCATCAGGCTCGGTGAAACCAAAGCAGCATTGATCCTCACCCGAAACGAGCCGGGGCACCCAGCGCGCCTTTTGCTCGGGCGTGCCCTTGACCACGATCGGATGCGGGCCGAACAGGTTGATGTGGATCGTGGAAGACGCTGCAAATCCGCCGCCGCACGATGCAACCTCGCGGATCATCGTCATCGCCTCGGTTACGCCAAGGCCCGATCCGCCGTATTCCTCGGGCATGGTGATGCCCAGCCAGCCACCGTCAGCCATGGCGCGGTGGAACTCGCGCGGAAACTTGCCGTCATCGTCGCGGGCAAGCCAATATTCGTCATCGAACGGCGCACAGACAGCGCGCACGCCCTCACGGATCGCGTCCAGATCTTCTTCGGTGGGAAGCGGGCGGTTAGCAGACATCAGGAAATCCCCGTCTTGGTGTTCTGAATACGGCGGAACAGGTCAGGCCCACGCCACAGCAACCATGCGGCGTTGACCATGTTTCCGGTCGAACAGGTGATAAGGAACAGGACGATGGTGAAGCCCAGCCGTCGTTCGTAGGTGTAGATAATCAGCGAAAAGAGGAGGAAGCCGCTATAGGCATCGGCCCAGACATAGAGGCCCCAGACCACCTCCCAGACATGCAACTGGTCCGCCATGACCTCGCCTGTGGCGAACGCATAAAGCAGAAAAGCGGTCAGTCCGGCGACAATCGCAAGGCAGACCATCCGGGCAAAAGAACTCATGCGCTCTCTCCTGCGGCGGCCAACGTCTTTTGCGCGGCCTTGAGGTGGGGAATGTCGTACATCTTTCCGTCGATGCCGAGTGTTCCGGCGTCAGGTCTGGCGGCAAAAGCGGCCACGATCTTGCGCGCCTCGGCCAGTTCCTCTTCGGACGGCGTGAAGCAGCGGTTGATCGTTTCCACCTGATCCGGATGGATCGCGATGCGGCCAAGGAACCCGTCACGACGTGCACGGCGGCAGTCTGTTTCCAGACCCTCGCCATCGCGGAAATCGGCGTAGAGCGTATCGACCGGAACGACGCCTGCAGATGCGGCTGCGAACAGGCACAGCGACCGGGCGAGCCGGTAAGGCTCGGTCCAATGGCCGTCCGGCTCCTTGTTGCCGGTTGCACCAATGGCAGCGGCAAGGTCCTCGGCGCCCCAGGTCAGCCCAATCAGGCGGGGGTGCGGAGGCGTATAGCTGCCCAGCGCGAACATCGCCTGCGGTGTCTCGGTCGCGACCACCATGATTTTGACGGTGCCGGGTGCGATTCCGGCCTCGACTTCGAGACCGTCGATCATCGCTGCGACGGTTGCCACGTCCTGTGCGCCGTTGGCCTTGGGCACGAGTATGCCCGCAAGGCCCGGACGAACAACTGCGGCGAGATCATCGGCGGTCATCGCGGTGTCCAGCGGATTGACCCGGACGAACAGCCGCGCGTCAATTGTCGCGGCCTCGCCCAGCCAACCGGACACCATGCTCCGCGCGGCCAGCTTCATCGAAGGCGCGACCGCATCCTCAAGATCGAGGATCAGCACATCGGCACCAGCCGTCCGCGCTTTGGCGAACTTGCGCTCGCTGTCACCGGGAACGAACAGGAGTGAACGCAATCTCATGCCGGGCTCTTCAGCATCAGTGCGTTGCGCACCGTGCGGCAGACGATCTCATCACGCTGGTTAAGCCCGATATGCTCGAACGTGACGATGCCCTGTGCGGGCCGCGACTTGCTTTCCCTGAGTTCCAGCACGCGGGTTTCGGCGCGGATCGTGTCGCCCGAAAACACCGGGCGCGGAAAGGTCGTGTCGGTCATCCCCAGATTGGCGACCGTCGTGCCCAGCGTGGTTTCCTGCACGGTAAGGCCGATCACCAGACCCAGCGTGAAAATCGAGTTCATCAGCGGTTTGCCGAACTCGGTCTGCTCGCAATAAGCGTGATCGATGTGGATCTGCGCCGGATTGTAGGTGAGCGAGGAGAACAGGCTGTTCTCATAGTCGAGCACGGTTTTCCTGACTTCGTGCCGGAACACCTGCCCCACGGTAAACTGTTCAAACCAAAGGCCTGCCATTGCTCTTGTCCTCTCAGTTCAGCCGGCCAAGGATCGCCACAGCGGCCACGCTGTTGAACGGCGTTCCGCCAAGATTATGGGTCAGGCCGAAGTCCGCCTTAGCACGCTGACGTTCGCCCGCGCGGCCCTGCAACTGGTTGTAGACCTCATAGGCCATACGCAGGCCGGTTGCGCCGACCGGGTGGCCAAAGCACTTCAGTCCACCGTCGAGTTGGCACGGGATCGCGCCGTCCCGGTCATAGCGCCCGTCGAGAATGTCCGTCGGCGCACGGCCGGTATCGGACAGGCCAAGGTCTTCCATGATCACCAGTTCGGTGATCGAGAAGCAGTCATGCACTTCGGTCAGGTCCAGCTCGGCACGGGGATCGCGAATGCCGGCCTCGGCATAAGCCCGCGCGGCCGCGGCCTGCGTGTTCGGCACCGAAGCACCATCCCACCCGCCGAACTGCATTTCCCAGCCGTTGCTGGCCGAAAGCTGGATAGCCTTGATCGTGACCGGATCGGCCTTCCCCAGCGCGCGGGCAATCTCGGGCGTCGTCACGATGGCGGCTGCCGCCCCATCCGAAACGCCGCAGCAATCGAACAGGCCGAGCGGATCGGCAATCAGCGGCGCGCCGAGAATCTTCTCCATGTCCACCGCCGCCCGCAAGTGTGCCTTGGGCGAAAGCGCCCCGTTCTGGTGGCTCTTCCACGAAACGTGCGCCATCGCGCGCTTGAGATCGGCAGGGTCGATGCCGTGCCGTGCGGCATAAGCCCCGGCAAGCTGCGCGAAGGTGCCCGGCGCGGAGCCATAAGGCATCCACAGATCGTTCTGCACGCCCTTGGTGCGTAGTGGCAGCCCACCGTAGCCTGTGTCCTTGAGCTTCTCGACACCAATCGCCAGTGCGATATCGACCGCGCCGCTGGCCACGGCATAGGCAGCGCCGCGCAAGGCTTCGGTGCCGGTCGCGCACATGTTTTCGACCCGCGTTACCGGCACCTTGTCCAGCCGCAGCGCGTGGGCGGCAGGCAATGCGCTGTTGCCAACGTTGATGTCATCAAGTGCATTGCCAACCCATGCCGCCTCGATCCGGGCGCGCTCGATTCCGGCGTCGGCCAGCGCCTCGGCAAAGGCCTCGACCATCAGCCCGTCTGCACCAACGTCCCAGCGCTCACCGAAGCGAGTACAGCCCATGCCGACGATGGCCACTTTGTCGCGAATGCCCGTCGCCATCATGCGTCTCCCAAAAACGGACGGACCAGCGGCGCGGCCTTCCAGAAATAGGTGCGGAAGCCCAGTTTCGCGTTCTGCGCCTTGATCCGCAGCCGCATCCGCACCCGCTGCCCGACGCTGAAACCGCTTTCAGGGCGGTCCACCATTTCCATCAACACGCGCGCGCCGTTGTCGAACTGGACCAGCCCGAAATCGAACGGCGGATCGGGCGTGAAATTGAGCCGGTCTGCGGTGACCGAGACGATGGTTGCCTCAAGGCCCGCCAACGGCACATCCTGCAGCACCTCCGGCTTATCGAGCACCGGGTTGACCGGCATCGCGCTTTTGGGAAACTGCACATTGCCCGTGCTGTCGCGCCCACCGATAAAGCCGATCGTATCGCGCCCCACACGCTCCAGCACCGTGGCTTGCGCCTTCTGCTCGAACTCCGAACGCATGCCCCAATCCAGTGCGAGCGAACCGGACAGGCTGAGGAACCGCGAATAGCTGGTCAGTGCCTGCCCCTCGCTCACCGCCGCAGCCATCGTATCGGCTCCGGGCACGGAGGAGGTCATTTCGAACACCAGCGCATCGACGCCGCTACCAAAGCCCAGCAGCAGCACAAAGTCACCGGGCCGGGCCGCTGCCAGAGCCAAGCCAAGCCCGAACAGCGCGTGGGCAGTGCCAAGGTCACCCGCCTGCTGACTCAAGCCTTCACAATGGTTGGGTGCACTGCAGCCCACTGCCTTGGCCACCGCGCGCCAGGTGGCACCGACAGGTTCGGCGCAAGCCACATGGGCCACTTGCGCAGGCGCAATCCCGGCGCTGGCGCAAGCTGCCTGAACCGCAGGGATCAGCAATTCCTTGGCCGAAACGTCGCGCACGAAACGCTCTTCATAGGCGTAGGAAAACGGATGCTCCTGCGACGAATAGCGGTCGACCAGATCGTGCGTCAGACTGGCATGTCCGACCAGCCGCGCGGCCCCATCGGGACCGGTGCGTACCGCAGCAGCCCCATCGCCAAAGGCAAGCTGCGCTGCGCTCCCCGGTTGGGTTGGACGGCGTTCGGCGGCGACGACCATCTCGTCACGACCGGACAGCAACGCATCGAGCAGAGCCGACGTTGCGGCACGGCGCGAATTGGCACAATCCGATGTCCGAACGGTGCGGGGCAATGCCAGCGCATCGACCATAATCGCCGATTGCGCCCGGTCGGTAAAATAGGCCGAAGTCGATACGAAGCGCAAAGCCGAGGGGACAACGCCCGCGCACAAGCTGCGCGCGGCTTCCACCGCCATCGTCAGCGCATCTTCATCCCAGCTCGCAACGGTGCGAAAACCCGCGCGCGGCATCGGCAATCCCGACCATGACAGTTCGCGAGATGCGGCCTTGCGATCCAGGCGCAGCGACGGAAGGTATCCGCCCAGTCCTGTGATTCCAAATGTCACTTGCCCCTCCGCAAACTATTTTACTGTCAGCTGCCTTATCAAGCACATCGGCGATTATCAGCGCCTTGCCTTGACAGCCTCGAATCATGTAGTAAACAGCTTAACATTGTCTGGCAAGAGCCGACACGGAGAGGGTAATGGCAATTTTCAGCAAGGACGCGCTGGCCGGCAAGGCCGTGCTGGTTACGGGCGGCGGCGGCGGTCTCGGGCGTGAAATCGCGCACGCAATGTCAATGCTTGGCGCACATGTGCACATTTGCGGGCGCCGTCAGGCCCTGCTTGATACTGCCGCTCAGGAAATCACGGCAGGCAGCGGGATTCCCGTTGGCGCCCACGTCTGCGACATTCGTGACGCCGATGCGGTTGATGCCATGATCGATGCGATCTGGCAGGAAACGCCGCTCAGCGGCCTGGTCAACAACGCGGCAGCCAATTTTATCGCGCCCACCCATGAACTCTCGGCGCGCGGCTTCCGCGCGATCACCTCTACGGTCATGGACGGGTCGTTCCATGCCACGCTTTCCTGTGGCAAGCGCTGGATCCGCGATGGGCTGCCCGGCTCGGTCGTGTCCATGCTTACCACATGGGTGTGGACCGGGTCTGCATTCGTGGTGCCCTCGGCCATGGCCAAGGGCGCGATCCACGCGATGACCATGTCGCTTGCAGCGGAATGGGGCCCTTACAACATCCGCCTCAATGCCACCGCCCCCGGCCCCTTTCCCACTGAAGGCGCTTGGGACAAGCTCAATCCGATCCCGGATACGCAAAGCTCGGCTACCAACTGCGATACCGTGCCGATGCGCCGCTTCGGGCGGATGCCCGAACTGACCAATCTTGTGGCGTATCTTCTATCGGACGCCAGCCCCTACCTCACCGGCCAGACCATCGCCATCGACGGCGGCCAGCATCTGGCAGGTCCCGGGACGTTTGCAGATCTCACCAACCTGACGCCCGAGCAATGGAAGGCAGCGCGCGAAGCGATTGCCGCCTCTGTCGCCAAGGAAAAGTCGCAGCGCGCCTGAAGGTCGGACACATCATATGATCGAAAGAAACCTCTTCCAGCCCGAACACGATATGTGGCGCGAAACCGTCCGCCGCTTTATCGAAAAGGAAATCGTCCCGTTCCATGAGCAGTGGGAAAAGGACGGCATCGTCCCGCGCGAACTCTGGCTGAAAGCCGGTGAGGCCGGGATGCTGTGTTGCACCGTGCCGGAAGAGTATGGTGGCCTTGGCCTCGATTATCTGTTCGACGTCGTGGTGTTCGAGGAAATGTGGCGGGTTGGCGCCAGTGGTCCGGGCTTCCTGATCCACACCGATCTGGTCGCCACCTATATTCTCACCTTTGGCAGCGACGAGCAGAAGGCGCATTGGCTGCCAAAGATGGTGAGGGGCGAAGCCATCGGCTCGCTCGGCATGACCGAACCGCATGCAGGCAGCGATCTGAAAGCGATCCGCACAAAGGCCGAGCGTGACGGCAACCACTTCCTCATCAACGGCCAGAAGGTGTTCATCTCCAACGGCCAGATGTGCGATGTCATTGTGCTCGCCACCAAGACCGACAGCATGGCCGGTGCAAAGGGCGTCACGCTGTTTCTCGTCGACGCCAACGCACCCGGCTTCAATCGCGGCAAGAATCTCGACAAGTTGGGGATGAAGGCACAGGACACGTCGGAACTGTTCTTCGATAACCTGCGCGTGCCTGCCGATGCGATGCTCGGCGAGGAAGGGCAAGGCTTCTCGCTGATGATGACCAAGCTGGCCCAGGAACGCCTTGCCCAGGCGATCCGCTCGGCCACAGTGATCGAAACGGTAATCGACTATACGGTTGATTATACGAGCGAGCGCAAGGCCTTCGACCAGACCATTGCCGACTTCCAGAACACCCAGTTCGTGCTTGCCGACCTGAAGGCCCGTGCCGTGATGGCGCGGGTGTTCACGGACAAGTGCATCGAACTGTTCATGGAAGGCAAGCTGGACCCGGTTGATGCGGCAATGGCCAAAATGGTCACGTCCGAGCTCCATTGCGAAACGGTCGACAAGTGCCTGCAGCTGTTCGGCGGCTGGGGCTACATGTGGGAGTATCCAATCGCACGCGCCTATGCCGATGCGCGCATCGTGAAGATCGCTGGCGGCTCGATCGAGGTGATGAAGACAATCATCGCGCGCGACATGTTCAAGGGCAAGTTGAGCCGGAAAAAGTGAACCTGCTTACCCCATCACTTGCCATTGGCGCATCTCCGGTTAGTCCGGGAGAATCCTCTCCCGGAGTTACCAAGATGATCCAGAAGAACCTCGATTCCAGTCTTCGTTTCGGCTTTTTGATCCATGACGTCTCGCGCCTGAGGCGGATCGTCGTAGATCGTGCGCTGAAACCGCTTGGATTGACCCGTTCGCAGTGGTGGGTGCTGGCGTTTCTCTCGCGCCGCGATGGCATGACCCAGACGGCGCTGGCCGCCGACCTCGACCTGACCAAGGTCGCAATCGGCGGTCTGATCGACCGTATGGAAACCAGCGGCTTTGTCGAACGGCGCGCCGACGAACGCGATGCGCGAGCTCGCCGGGTCTACCTGACCCGCGCCGGCCAGAAACTGGTGACGACCATCCGTGAAAGCGTCGACCTCGTCGAAGCGGACATCCTCGCCACCGTAACCGAAGACGAACTCGACGCTGCGGCGATCGTGCTGGTCAAGATCAAGAGCCGTCTGCTGGAGCTGGCGGGCGGAGAGGCTGAGGGCGGACAGGACTTCGAGACCTGACCCCCGCGATTTGGATGGAGGACTATGTGAAGGGATTGGAAGGCAAGGTCGCAATCGTGACCGGCGGCGGACAAGGCATCGGCAGGGCGCTGACCCTGCGCCTCGCGGCCGAGGGCTGCAAGGTAGCGATCTTCGATCTGAGCACCGCAGCGGGCGAGGAAACCGCCAAGCTTGCAGGCGAAAGCGCCACCGTGCGCACCTGGCAGCTCGACGTGAGCGACCTTGCCGCCGTTCAAGCCGCTGTCGAGGCGGTCGAGGCTGAACTTGGCCCGATCTGGACGCTGGTCAACAACGCTGGTTGGGACCGCCCGGCCCCGTTCCTCAAGACCACGCCTGAATTCTGGGACAAGGTCATCGCCATCAACCTGACCGGCAATCTCAACACCCATTTCGCGGTGGCGGGCCGCATGGTCGCCAATGGCGGCGGACGCATCATCAACATCGCGTCAGATGCGGCCAAGGTCGGCACCGCGATGGAAGCGGTCTATTCGGCGTGCAAGGGCGGGCTCATCAGCTTTACCAAATCGATTGCCCGCGAACTCGCCCGCAAGAACGTGCTGTGCAACTGCGTCTGTCCGGGGCCTACCAACACCCCGATGATGGCCGAAGTCGCCGGAACTGGTCCCGATGCCGAAAAGTGGAAGGCCTCGCTGGAACGCGGAATCCCATTGGGCCGCATGGGCGAGCCTGAAGACTATGCCGGGATTGTGGCGCTGCTGGCATCCGAAGATGGCGGATACATCACTGGACAGGCCATTTCGGTGTCCGGCGGCCTGAACATGGTCTGATCCAGCGCGGATCGGTCAAACCCATGCAGACGTTCGATAAACCAGACCTGCCAGGTAACTGGACCTGTGACTTCAACACCGGTGTTGGGGAATGGTCGCTTGGCGGGATCTGGCTTGACCGGCAAGGCGCCCGCCTCGCCGTTCGGGTCGCGCAACACCACTGCAACGCATTTGGCGTGATGCACGGCGGAGCGCTGGCCACGTTTGCCGACGGGCAGGCGCTGGCCGTGCGTACCTATAGCGGCGGGGCCGACGATCATACGCCCACAGTTTCGCTTTCTGTCGATTATCTCGGCGGCGCGCCGCTGGGATCGTGGGTCGTGGCCGATGTCACCTTGCTGCGCACCACCCGGACGCTGCTTTTTACCCAGGCGCTTGTTACCGCCGACGGCAAACCCGTCGCCCGGACCAGCGCCATCTACCGGAACTTCAAAGGAAAGGATGCACAATGAGCACCCCCCAGTTCGAAGACATCATCTACGAAGTACGCGGCCGCGCCGCGTGGGTCATCATCAATCGCCCCAAGTTGTACAACGCCTTCCGCGCGCAGACCATCGAAGAGATGATCGCCGCATTCAAGCTTGCCGCCGATGATCGCGGCGTTTCCTCCGTCGTGCTGACCGGCGCGGGAGACAAGGCTTTCTGCACCGGCGGCGACCAAAGCGCGAAGGATGGCCAGTATGACGGCCGCGGCATCGTCGGCCTGCCGATCGACGAATTCCAGTCGATCATCCGCGATATTCCAAAGCCGGTTATCGCCCGCGTGAACGGCTTTGCCATCGGCGGCGGCAATGTCTTTGCCACGCTTTGCGACCTGACCATCGCCGCCGACACGGCGAAGTTCGGCCAGGTCGGCCCGAAGGTCGGCTCGGTCGATGCAGGCTGGGGCACCGCGTTCCTCGCCCGTCATGTCGGCGACAAGAAGGCCCGCGAAATCTGGTATCTGAACCTTCAGTACAGCGCGCAGGAAGCCCTCGAGATGGGCTTGGTGAACAAGGTCGTCCCGCTCGCGGACCTTGATGCTGCCGTCAACGAATGGACCGAGATGCTCGGCCAGCGTTCGCCCACGGCCATTGCCCTCGCCAAGCGTAGCTTCAATGCCGACAGCGACAACATTCGCGGCATCTCGATGATGGCACTCAACTCGGTCAAGCTGTTCTACGACACCGAGGAGTCGAAGGAAGGAATGCGCGCGTTCCAGGAAAAGCGCGCGCCGGACTTCCACAAGTACGTCAAGTAAGCGGTGAAGGGGCGCATCAGATGAAACCGCGCCATCTGCGCCCCGGAGACCTGCCCGGCGTCCTGCCGCCTGGCGGTCTGACACTGGTTTCTGCAAGCCCGGCAGAATCTGACCTGCTGGTAGCCGAAGTCGCTGCCGCAGGGCCTGCGCTTGGGGCGATGAGGTTCTCCGGCATATTCGTGCCCGGCCTTAACAAGGCAACCTGGAGTGCTGGCCCGGAAGCTTCCATCCTGACATTTTTCCAGACGCCCGAACTGAAGCGCGAAGGCCAGCGCAGCCGCTTCCTGCCGCTGTGCTATCACGACATTCTACGCCACTACCGCCGCAATCCCCCTGCGGCGGCGCTGATGATGTGCAGTCCACCCGACGAAAACGGGCATTGCAGTTTCGGCGCAGAAACCGCTTTCATTGCCGCGCTCTGGCCCGAAATTCCTGTGCGGATCGCGCATATCAACCCGCTGATGCCGCGCACGCCCGGTGATCCGGGGATCCCGTTCAGCAAGCTCACCGGCTATTTCGAAAGCGCGCAGCCGCTCAGGACGATGAATGGTGGCACCGACGCGATCAGCGAGGCGATTGCGGCGCTGATTGCTCCGTTCGTGCCCGATGGGGCAACCTTGCAGACCGGGCTAGGCAAAATTCCCGATGCGGTGCTGCGGGCGCTTGGTGGGCACCGAGGCCTCAGGCTGCACAGCGGCTTGATCGGAGACGGGGCGCTCGCACTTGTCCGTTCGGGCGCAATGGCCGCCGGCCCATCGGCGCTTGCAGGCGTCGCGATCGGCAGCGCGGAGCTTTACGCCGGGCTGGACCATCCCCATTTCCAGTTCCGCCCGGTGACCGTCACGCACGATCCCGCCGCGCTTGCCCGGATTGACAAGCTGGTGACGATCAATTCGGCGATGGAAGTAGACCTCTACGGCCAGGTCCATGCCGAGGCCTCGTCACGCGGCTTCATGTCCGGGCCGGGCGGCGCAGGGGACTATGCCCGTGGTGCCCGCGCCTCGGACGGTGGCCTGCGGATCATCGCCTTGCCTTCAAGTGCCGGTTCATCCAGCCGCATAGTTCCTGCCGCTGCAGGCCATGGCCCCGTTTCGCTCTCGCGCTTCGACGTCGACCTTGTCGTCACCGAAAATGGCGTCGCGGATTTGCGCGATCTTGGTCACGACCAGCGTGCCCAAGCCCTTATCAGCATAGCTGCACCCAGCCACCGCGAAGGCCTCGCACGCGGCTGGCGCGACAGCATGAACGCCCTGAAGGAGCAATGACCATGGCCGCGAACAAAGTCATCATCAGTTGCGCGATTACCGGTTCGATCCACACTCCGTCGATGTCGCCCTACCTGCCGGTAACCGCGCAGGAAATTGCCGAGAGCGCGCTGGGTGCCGCCGAAGCCGGTGCCGCCATTGTCCACCTTCACGCGCGCGATCCCGAAACGGGCAAGCCGGTCCATACGCCCGAGGATTTCGAGCCGTTCTTGCGCGTGATCAAGCAGAGCAGCAACGTCGTGGTGAACCTGACGACCGGCGCATCGCCCTACATGCCGGTGGAATACCGGGTGAAGCCTGCCGAAGTGTGGAAGCCCGAAGTCGCCAGCCTCAACATGGGCTCGATGAATTTTGGCCTGTTCCCGATGCTGAAGAAGGACCGCGAATGGAAGCACGCGTGGGAGCCGGAAATGCTCGAAGCCAGCCACGACCTTGTCTTCCGCAACAGCTTCAAGGACATCCGCTACGCGCTCGATACGCTGAATGCCACCGGCACCCGCTACGAGTTCGAATGCTACGACACCAGCCACCTCTACAACCTGCACTACTTCTGGTCCGAAGGACTGGTGCAGGCGCCGCTGTTCATCCAGACCTGTTTCGGCCTGCTCGGAGGCATCGGCGCACATCCTGACGACGTGATGCACATGAAGCGCACGGCAGACCGACTGTTCGGCGACAATTACCGCTGGTCGGTGCTGGCAGCAGGGGCCAACCAGATGAAAGTGGCCGCGATGGCCGTATCGATGGGCGGCCACGTTCGCGTGGGCCTTGAAGATTCCCTCTGGCTTGGGCGCGGCCAGCTTGCCCAAAGCAATGCCGCGCAAGTGACCAGAGTCCGTCAGATCATCGAAGGCCTCGGCCTTGAAGTGGCTTCGCCTGATGAAGCCCGCGCAATCCTGTCGCTCAAGGGCGCAGATGCCGTCGGCTTCTGAACCCGAACTCCTGGCATTGGCCACCTGCCTCACGCGCCACGATCCGGCGCGCGAGGCGGTGATCCATGGCGAGCAGCGGCTGACATTTGCCGAACTCGATGCGCAAGCCCGCGAGCTGTCCGGGTGGTTGCGGTCACGCGGCGTCACCCCTGACAATCTCGTCGCTTACGCCCTGCCCAATGGCCCGCAATTCCTCGCGCTGACCTTTGCGATCTACAAGGCGGGCGCAACCCCGGCCCCGCTTTCGCCGCGACTGCCGACTGCCGAGCGCGATACCATCCTCGCCACGATGCAGCCGGGCCTGTTCGTTGATGCGGCACTATTGGAAACTGCGTATTACGCACCAACGGCAACTCTCGACGCAGGCCGCCACATCGCGGCGTCCTGGAAGGCCTGCACCAGCGGCGGCAGCACCGGCACCCCAAAAGTCATCGTTGATGCGCGCCCGGCTGGCTTCCCGGAAGAAACAACATTCATCGCGATCCCGCGCGATGGCCGGGTGCTGGTACCCGGCCCGCTCTATCACAATGCGCCGTTCAGCGCTGCGGTTTTCGCCTTGTGGAGCGGCTCCACCGTGGTGACGATGGACCGGTTCGACGCTGCAGCCTCGCTCTGCGTGATCGAAGCAGAGGGCATCAACTGGGCCCTGATGGTGCCCACCATGATGCACCGGATAATGGCATTGCCTGAGGACAGGCGGGACACGTTCGACTTGTCGCAGTGGCGCACGGTGGTTCACACCGCAGCCCCCATGGCCCCGTGGCTCAAGCAGGCGTGGATCGACTGGCTCGGCCCGGATCACATCTGGGAAGTCTATGGTGCCACCGAAGGACTTGTGCGCTGCTGGATCGGTGGGCGCGAATGGATTGAGCGTCCCGGCTCGGTTGGCAAGCCCATTGGCGCGGGGCGCATCCGCATCGTCCGTCCTGACGGCAGCGAAGCAGCCGTGGGCGAGGATGGCGAGGTCTTCGCCATGCCGCCCGGTGGACCCGGATCGACATACCGCTACTTCGGCGCAAACCGCCGCGCAACAACAGACGGCTGGGAAAGCGTCGGCGATGTCGGCCATGTCGACGCGGACGGCTATCTCTACTTGGCCGACCGCAAGGACGACCTGATCATCAGCGGCGGAATCAACATATGGCCCGCCGAAGTTGAGGCGGCGCTGCTCCGCCATCCGGCAATCCGCAGTTGCGCGGTGTTCGGTCTGCCCGATGCCGATCTTGGCGCAATCGTCCATGCCACAATCGAAGCCCACAACGATCTTTCCGCCCCTCAACTCAGCGCATTTCTCAGCGACCATCTGGCTCGGGCCAAGCACCCGCGCTCGGTCAAATGCACAAGCCAGCCAGTCCGCGATGATGCGGGCAAGTTCAGAAAGCCGCGTAGCCGGACAAAAGAGGCCACATGACAATCCCCGATCTCACCCAGTTCCGCATTGAACCGCAAGACAACGGACTGGTCCACCTCGTGTTCGATTGCCCAGAAAGATCGATGAACGTGTTCTCGAACAAGGCCATTCATGAGCTTGGCCAGTTCGCAGAATGGCTCCACGGCGCAGACGTCAAGGGCGTGGTCCTACGCTCGGGCAAGACCACCGGCTTTTGCGCAGGCGCGGACCTGACCGAACTCGGAGTTGCCTATGACATGATCTCCGCCGCGCCTGCGGCAGACCGCTTCGACATGGCATTTGGTCACTTCTTCCCGCTCGGCCACGCCATCCGCCGGATCGAAACGGCGGGCAAGCCTGTGGCCGCCGCAATCGCGGGCGTAGCGCTGGGCGGTGGCTGCGAACTGGCGATGGGCGCGCACTACCGGGTTGCGACCGGATCGAAGCGGGCAATGCTCGGCCTTCCCGAATGCGCGGTAGGCCTGCTTCCCGGCGCAGGCGGAACGCAGCGCATGCCCCGCCTCGTCGGTGTGGAAATCGGCTTGGAAGTCCTGTTGCTGGGGCGCAACCTGCAAGGCGCTCAGGCGCTTGCGGCAGGGCTTGTCGACGAAATTGTCGATGAAGGTAGCGAAGTAGCCGCCGCTGAAGCCTGGCTGCTGTCAGACAAGGCCCGTGCTGTCCAGCCGTGGGACCAGCCACATGCAAGGCCGCTGGCGCATCGCGATTATGCCGAGGTTATCGACCGTCATCGGACACGCGAAATTGACAGGATGCTGGGCCATGAGCCCGCCCCTGTCGCTATTCTCGACTGCGTGGAACTCGGCCTGATGCAGCCGATGGACGGCGCGATCCGTTCCGAAATGTCGGTTTTCTCGCACCTTATCCAGCGGCGCGAAGCCCGCAACATGATCCGCACGATGTTCCTCGGCAAGCAGGCCTACGACAAGGCCGCGCGCGACGGAGGCATCAGCGCTGGCGTGAACGCGGCCTTGGCAGACATAGCCTCAGCCACTGCCAGCGCACTTGCGCTTGAGCCGGGTCTTGCGCGGGCGGGTTTCGGACCTCAGCAGCCGGACACCAAGGGTGTGCAAGACCGGGTTTCTGCGGGATTCTGGATCGAAGGCCAGCCGACTTTGATGACCGCCATCAAGAATCTGGCTTCAACATGCGCTGGCCGCGTAGACTCGCTCAGTGATGGCGAAAAACTGCAACTCGACCATGCAGTGGTGAAGGCCGAACTGCTCCCAGCCTACCTTGGCGGCGCAACCGGGTTGATCTCGCTGGTGACTTAGAACGATTTCTGAACCGTTCAGGAGGCTTTGAATTCCTCTTCGATGTCTTCATCCCAGTCGGAACCGGGCAGTTGCTTCAGCGAGGGATACCGCTGTGTGAGCGTCGCGACGACATAGTCGCGGGGAACTTCATCGAATTCGCCGTGCATGGCGAGATATTCCATATGCCGCTGGCCCGCCAGGTCGAACGGGTGATTGATTGAATCCACGCACCCGTCGAACTCTAGCGGCGCGATCCCGGCGCGGGTGCAAAGCTCCCGATTGAACGCAGGCGTCGCCTTGATCCAACGGCCCTCCAGCCAGACCGACGTATAACCGTGGCAATAGAAAACGTCAGTGCCGAGCATGTCGAGCAGTTTCCTGGTGGCCAGGTGATTGCGCACATCGGCGAGGCCGACGCGGGCGGGTATACCCACAGCCCGGCAACATGCCGCCATCAGCGCCGCCTTGGGGATGCACCAGCCTCGGCCCGATTGCAGCACGCCGCTGGCAGAGAGCCCGGCGATGGACAGGTCGACGGTATATGGATCATACCTGAACCCGTCGCGAACGGCATAGTAGATGGCCACAGCGGCGCCACGATTATCCGCGCAGCCTCCAGCAGCAACCGCCGCGAACTCCTTCACGGCGGGATCTTCGGAATCGATGATAGCGGCAGGTGCCGAACTGGCGGGCGTCGGCGGGCCACCGACTGACACAGGCTGCATGATCATCGCCAAGCAGGATAGCGGCCATTGAAGACATGATCCAGTGCTGGATCGGCTGCCAGTATCGATCGGCGGGGCGGAAGGACGTTCAATCGATCGGCACTTTGCTTGTGGTTCTGGTACACGATGAGCGAAACTCTCGATCTGACAGGATGTCGGTTGCGACCAAAGGTGGGCCTCTGTTCGCAACCGACCAGACAGGCAACGTCAGAAGCTGTAGCCAATCTTTGCCCCGTAAATCCGGGGCGCCCCGGCAAATCCTACCACGGTGCTGCCCAAGGCATTGACCGTGCGGCGATATGACACATCGCCTGCATTGCTGGCATAGGCAGTCAACTGCCATGGACCATTCGAAAGCGTCGCCCGCAGATCAAGCAAACCATACGATGCCTCGCGGGTCAGCGGTATGCCGGTGCCGAAACGAATGTTGCCTTCGCCTGGTTCGTGGAAGAACGTACCGGTCAGAGCGTAATCTGCACGCAGGATCAGCCGCGTGTCGCCGCCGAGTTCCGCTTCCCATTCAGCGCCCATGTTCATGCTGTGCTTCGGCGCACGCACCATCCGGGTCCCGGAAAAGTCCGTCGTCGCGTTGAACGCATAGTTGTCGTATTTCGCGTCAAGGTAACCGTAGGCGATATTGATCCTGAAGTTCCGCGTCGGACGCAGGCCAATTTCAAGGTCGACACCCTTGATCGTGCTCGATGCGGCATTGGTAATCAGTGATACTGGCGCGTTGCCCGCCAGAATGATCCGCGAAACCTGCAGGTTCTTGTAGTCGTACTTGAAGCCAGCAACGTTGAACAAAAACGCACGATCAAGCCATTCGGATTTGAAGCCGACCTCGTAGGCCTTGATGTCTTCAGGCGCGAACAGGACGTCGGCCTGTGCCTTCGAGAATGGCACATACTGGAAGCCGCCGCTTTTGAAACCGGTCGAATAGCTCGCATAGACATTGGCGTCGCCAGACAGCTTGTAGCTGACCACGATGCGCGGATCGAAGCTCTTGTATGTCGCGCTATTGGTCGTGGTGAACGGCGCTGCAATGATTGGCGCGCCGTCGGTCGTTGTCCCGGTTTGCACTGCGCGCTTGCTGTCGTGAGAGTAGCGTCCGCCGAGCGTCACGTCGAGCGCATCGGTCAAATGGATCACCGCCTGCCCGAACACGGCATAGCTTTCGATCTTGTAATCCGAGCTTGCAACGTCGGTAGCCGACGTGCCTGCGGCGGCCCGCACTGCGCTATCGGTCCCCAGCACAAACGTGTCAGCGCGAACGCTGGTATCACGGTAGTAGAATCCGCCCAGAATCCAGTCAATCTTTCCGCCCAGCGACAACGAACCGTCAGGCGCCGACGTCAGCCGCACTTCCTGGGTGAACTGCTGCGATTTCTCGCGGCTGAGTTGGTCGAGTACGCTGAGCGACGATCCTTCGAGATCGCGACCGTCCTTGGTCCTCAGGCGGCGATTGGCCGAAATCGACGTAAGCGTGAACGCTTCACCCTCGTACTCGATACGGCCGATGAGCGAACGGGCGTTGCGGTCAAGGAAAGGGTCGAACGAGAGCGTTCCTTCGCGCAAGTCGCCAGTGTTGACCGTGGGGACGCGGCGGCCGCCCTTGAAGAAAACAACGCCTGGCGCACCGAAAGTGCCCTGATTGAACCCACCAAAACCACTTGCATCACCATCCTCGGTGAACTCTGCGGTGAGATCGATCTTCAGCTGATCGACGGGTGCAAGGGTTACACGGAGACGGCCACCCTTGTTATCGATGCCCTGGAAGGCCTTGCCGGTTGCCACATTGCGGACATAGCCATCGCGCTGGACCGTCCATCCTGCCGCACGGAACATGATCTTGTCGCCCGCAATCGGCCCGGACACCGCGCCGAAAACCTCATAGCCATCAAAATTGCTGACGCCTGCTTCGAAGTTGCCCGTGAATTCCGGCGTCGGTGCCTTGCTGATGACGTTGATCGCACCGCCGATCGTGTTGCGTCCGTACAGAGTGCCTTGCGGGCCACGCAGAACTTCCACCCGCTCGATGTCTTTCATCGTGCCGAACGAACCGCTCGACCTGCCCATGTAGACATCGTCTGAAAACACGCCGACCGAGCTTTCCGAGCCGGGGTCGAACGAGCGGGTGCCAATACCGCGAATATACAGCTGCGGGCGCGTGGCGCCGAAGCTGCCGAAATAGAAGCTGGGCACACGCGGCGCGATGTTCTCAATCGAGACGACGCCCGACCGTTCAATCTGTTCGGCTCCGAAGGCCGAAATGGCAACTGGAATGTCCTGAACTTTTTCCGATCGCCGCTGGGCTGTGACAACGATATCGTACACCGGATCAGAAACAACTTCATCGTCCTGCTGAACCGTTGTCTGCGCCATGGCAGTGCCTGAGGTGGCGGTGAGCATAACGAACGCGATTGCGCCAAAGTGATTGATTTTGAGCACTGATCTCTCTCCCCAAAGCCACGCAATGACGCTTGCAGCGCATGTCATGGCGTACTTTTGCTTTTCCCAGCCTGATGGGGCTGTGCAGACTATCCGCATTTTGCGGCATAATCGATAAACTAGTGTTCTATAATTTGGGAGAGGTCAAACAAAATAATCCATCTGGACGGTTTTATGTCTGGCTTGTGTCTCGGTGTCAGCCCATTGACAAGATGTGGAAATTGCCTGACCGCACACAGCTATTGCCAGACATCCCAGTTCGAAGGGCTAAGTCCAGTGACCGCGCCAAAGCCCGCAAAATCTGCCGGCAAACATTCCTCAACACGGCGAAGTCAACAGCAACGTAATGATGAGATGCGCGCCCTGCTGGCCAAGGCGGCGTATGACGAGATTGCTGAAAAGGGCCACAGCAACTTTCGCACCGCTCCCGTCTTTGCTCGGGCGGGTGTCTCGAAAGGTGGTATGCAACATTACTTTCCCACCAAGAACTCGCTGACCCTCGCGGCTGTGGAATATGCTTTTGATCAAGCCAATCTTATGTCCGCTGAATTTATGCAGCGGCCCGTCCAGAGCGCCCGGGATGTCCTGAATAATCTTCTGGACGATCTTGAAGAATACTTCGGCCACAATCGGTTTTTGGTGTCGCTCGACATAACTCTTCATGCGGCCAAGTCTGAAACGCTGGCTTCGGAAATTCGCCGACGGATATCAGACGCACGCACGCCGATATACCGCCGATGGGCAGAGCAGTTTGAACAATTCGGCTATTCCGCAGTGAATGCCCGGTTTCTCGTCGAAACAGCGACTCTGCTGGCCTCGGGGGCGGCGATCCGGAAACTTTGGACTCCGCTCGATCCAGCCATAAAGCAAAAATGGATCACCATGATACTCGAGCAGCAATTGTCGGCCTGACCTGCAGCTCTGCGGCTCAACGGGCGTTCATCGTCGTCACCATGGCAAAATAATCATCAAGGCGGTCGTCGTGAACCACACCGATCATCTCGGCAAGCAGGGTCGCCGCCGGATTGTAGAGGCCAACCTGGTTATCAGCCGCGAGCGCCCCCGATTGGATGAGCATCCCGCCCGTGCGTGCCATCACTAGCGCCATCCGCAGTGCCGCCAACACTTCGTAATACGGCAGGTCTTCCATAGCCCGCCCCAGTTCGCGTTCGAAGTGGGCGATCTGCTCATAACGGTTTGGCATCCCATCCGGCAGCGTATTGCCAGCGGCGAGCATACGGTCGACGAGAAACCACCAGCCAAGATCGATTTCCGCAGGACCGATCGAGGCTGCCTCGAAATCGAGCGCGGCTGTGACCGATCCGTCCGGCCCGAACAGAAAGTTGCCTGGATTGGAATCGCCCCACAACAGTTCGGCGTTGGCATTTGCGGGTTGCTTGTTCCGCAGGTAGGCTATTCCGGCATCGATGATAGGATTTCCTTGCGGGCAAACCATGTGTCGCCAGGCGGCGATCCAGCCCAGATAATGATCGAGGCCAAGCGTGCCATAAGCAGGCTCCATCAAGAAGCGGCCACCGGCCTGCCAGTCGATACGGTTGATCTTCGCCATGACCGCCAGCGCGTCGTTCCAGGCGTGTGCTCTTTGCGAAGGGGCCAGTTCGATCAGCGGCCCCTCAACATGATAACTGGGATACTGCGGCAGAGATACACCAGCGCAAGCGCGCATGACCAGAAACGGCGAGCCGAGTATCGAAAGGTCGGTCGACCACCCCAGCACCGTCGGCACGGGCACGTCAGACGTTCCCAGCACCTTCATCATCTGCGCCTGGCGCTCCATCGATGAATTCAGAAACATGTGACGGCCAATCCGCTCGATCCTCACGACGATGTCTGCAAGGCCGGTATCGGAAGCGATTTCAAGAAGCAGGGTATCAGCCGAAAACCCGGTTTTGGGCTGCTTGACGCCCACGACCTCACAATCTGCCCCGACAGCCCCGGTTGCCCCAAGCCAGTTGCAGAACGCCGTGTAGTCTTGTGCGATGCCGACCAATGCTTATTCCCTTTGTGTCAATGAGTTACAGTTACGCTCTATCGAACAGGACCCGCTCCTCGGCACTGATGAATGAGAGCATCTCACCAGGGCGGGAAAACTTCTGCTCATCGGGGCGGACGATCCGGGCGTATTGATCCGAGCCGTAGACCTTCAGAAAATCGCCGATGTCGGCAAAACCCATGTCCGAGCACATCGGCACGAACCGGGCCGCGGCCAGCCAGTCTATGTCCGGAACATGAGGGTCAGGCCTGCCATGGAACTGGGTGTACCGCGTCAACGGCTCCCACACTTTCGGAGCGGTCTGGGCCACTCGGGGATGCTCTTCCCGGTAATAGGCCTGAGCAACATCCAACGGAACGCCCACTGCCACATCGCCGCCGGCCAGGAATTTGACGGCAGAACCAGCTTCCGGCTTGATCGGAAAGGCCTGCGCCAGCCAGAGCACGCCTGCCGCGCCGTCAATCACCGGCAGGGCGAGGTCCCGCAGCACTGGATTGCTGCGCAGCATTTCAAGGCACGAGACGGCGCTTGCGGCATCGTCAAACCAGAGTTCGAGCAAGCCATCGAAAGCCGGCGGAAAAACATCGCGCAAGGCGTCGCTGATCGATTCCGGTGCAGCATTGACGAGCGCCCTGATCGCGTGGCCGTTCGCGGCCACCGCTTCGCCGATGGCCGGTGCGACCTTGTCCAGCCATGCCTCCTGAAACGATGCGCCGGATATGTCACCGCGCTTGCGCAGCAGTACTGTTGCTCTCCACATCACGATTGCCCTCTTGGCCCGGGTTGAAGGATCATACCGATCGGCTGTCTGGGCTTTGCCCGAAGCCCTGAATAGTTTCACCACAGTAAGGCATGCGATCCCGAACCTTCCTGACAACGCCCATGATCTGCGCGGTCATCAATCGCCCATCGCATCGGTGTAATCGGGATAAGCGAGCTTGCCGGTTGCGCCCCCATCTACCGGTATGGAGGCGCCGGTGATAAAGCTGCTGCGATCCGAAAGCAGAAACAGCGCTGCCTCCGCCGCCTCGGCATAATTGCCGACCCGCCCGGCCATCGTCGTGGCGGCAATAGCGCGATCGAGCAATCCGTGATCGAAGGTGTCAGGTAATGTCGATACGTCGCCTGCCTGCGGCCGGACCGTGCCCACCTGCAGATTATTGCAACGAACGCCATGGCGGGCGTAGTCGTTGGCGACCTGTCTGCCGAGGGCTTCCAAAGCCGCCTTGCACATCGCATAGGCCCCCATCAGCGGTATTGCACGAGCTGCGGCAATCGCCGAAATGTTGACAATCGCCCCTCTGCCCTGTGCCATCATATGCGGCAGAACAGCTCTGCAACACAGCAGTGCCCCCATGACACCAACGTTCATCGCATCGGCAAATGCACTTGCGGGAAGTTCGTGGACAAGCCCCAGGCCGAACGCGTCTCCCGATGGTCCTGCATTGTTGACCAGAAGCGTTGGCGGCCCGAATTGGCGTGCCGCCTGTGCAACCAGTTCTGTCACCGCCACTTCATCGGTTACGTCGGTTTGCAGGAACGCAGCCACACCGCCAGACCCCGTCAATGCCTCTTGCGCCGCGAGGCCGGTTTTGGCGTTGCGACCGGAAATCATCACCGCTGCGCCGCTTGCTGCAAGTCGCGTTGCTATGGCAAAGCCGATACCGGAACTGCCGCCCGTCACAATTGCTACGCGACCGGTAAGGCTGTCTGCACCCTCTCCCTGCCTCATGTTGACCTCTCCTCGCGCCACTCCATGCAGCGCAGCCGTCCCGTTCTATGCCAAGGAACAGTGCCTACCGGTGTCCGCCGTTAAGCAACCGGGTAACCTGCCCCTCGCTAGGTTGGAGTAACCGCACTTCCAAACCAGTGCCCATCGACTGGATCCAGAACTGCCCGCCAGACGGCCCACCGTTCCCGACGTTCTTGCGGAAGATTGTCCCCACTGTCGTCCGGTAGGAACGACCTGTTCCCCTTCCATGCATGATCGCCGAAACTGGGAGGCCCCTATGCGCGAAGTCCGTTCCTTTTGCCGGTTCTGCATGGTCTTTTGCGGCACTCAGGTCACGCTGGACGAAAACGATCATGTCGTGGGTGTGCGTGGTGACCGCGATGACCCGATGAATCAGGGTTACAGCTGTATCAAGGGGTTGGAGGCAGCGGGCGCGTACTACGCGCCGGACCGTCTGCTTCATCCGCTCAAGCGTCAGCCCGATGGCAGCTTCGTGCAAATCCCTCTCGAACAGGCGCTCGATGAGATAGCCGCAAAAATGGGCGAGATCATCGAACGCGATGGGCCCGAAGCCATTGCCGCATTCAGGGGTGCCGGGGCCATGCTGAACGCCTCGGCCATGGCGATGGCGCCGGCCTTCCTATCCGCAATGGGATCGCACAAGAATTTCACGACTCTGACCATCGACCAGTCTGCTCACATGATCGCAGCCGGGCGCATCGGCATGTGGTCTGCACCGCGCCACCCGCTGCATGACAGCGATGTACGGATGATGTTCGGCACCAACCCGCTCGTGGCGCTGACCTGCACCGATTTTGACATGTCCAACCCGACAAAGGCCATGAAAAGAGCCCGCGCGCGCGGGCTCAAGCTGATCGTGATCGATCCGCGCCGCACCGAAACCGCGAAGTTCGCCGACGTCTTCCTGCAGCCCTATCCGGGTGAGGATGTGACGATCGCCGCCGGCATGCTGCAAATCATTCTGGCTGAAGGCTGGCAGGATCATGCTTTCTGCGCGGCGCATGTCGCCGACCTTGATGCGCTGCGCGAGGCCGTCGCACCATTCACGCCGGAATATGTGGCGCGCCGCGCAGGCATCGATGCAGCCGATCTGCACCGTGCCACCGCGATGTTTGCCCGCGATTGCAAGCGTGGCGGGGCGTTGGCCGGAACCGGTGTGTGCATGGCACCGCACTCGAACCTCGCCGATCATCTGGTCGAAACGATAAACGTGGTGTGCGGACGGTTTCAGCGCGCAGGCGAGCGTGTGGTCAACCCTGGGGTGCTGCGCGCACGCCAGACCCGGCGCGCGCAAGTCGCGCAGATCGGACGGTCGTGGGAACAGGGCTTCAAGAGCAGGATCGGCAATTACGGAACCCTGTGGGGCGAAATGATGAGCGGCATCCTGGCCGATGAGATACTGGCTCCCGGTGCCGGCCAGGTCCGCGCGCTGATCTCGCACGGCTCCAACCTGGCCAATATCATGCCCGATCAGCACAAGACGATCCGCGCGCTCGAGTCGTTGGAACTTCTGGTCAATATCGATCCTTACATGACCGAGACGTCCAAGTTGGCTCATTACATCTTGCCGACGCTGATGGGCTACGAGCGCGCCGATCTCACCATGTACATGTATGAAAGCCTCTATACGCAGCCCTATGCCCGCTACACTCCCGCCATCGCGGCACCGCCGACCGGATCAGACTTGCCGGAGGACTGGCATATCTATTGGGGACTTGCGCAAAGACTGAGGCTGAACCTCGAATTCGACGGTGTTCAGCTCGACATGAGCGGTTCTATGGACACCGACAGCCTGCTTGCCATCGTCGCACGCCATGCGCCTGTTCCGTTCGAGACGATGAAATCCTACGAGCTGGGCCACATCTTCGACAGTGATCCGCAATTTGTCGAAGAAGCAGACCCCGCCTGCACGGATCGCTTCACCGTAGCCACTGCCGATGTCGTGATCGAACTTGCGCAAGTCCATGCCGAAACCACGCAGCCGGGGGCTTGGGCGAGCAACGGCGAAAGCTTCACCCACAAGCTGACATCGCGGCGGCTGCGCGAAGTGCAGAACAGCTCGCATCGCAACGTGCCCGCGTTGCGCAAGCGCATGCCCTACAACCAAGCCTACCTGCATCCGGACGAAATCGCTGCCATGGGCATTTCGGCAGGCGACAAGATCATGATCACATCGGACGCAGGCAGTATCCCGGCTATCGTCGCTGCCGAGCCCGACCTTCGGCGCGGGGTCGTTTCCATGAGCCACGGCTGGGGCGCGCTGCCGCAGGACACCGTCTATGAACGTGACGGAGCGAATACCGGCCTGTTGATCAGCACCGACCGCGATCTTGACCCGATTAACGCCATGCCGCGCATGACTGCCATTCCGGTAAGGCTCGAGCCATACCCCCTTGCTGTCGCAGCGGAGTAATTCCACGCAGCCGAACCAGCCCATCCTGCTCTGTACCAACCCCCAATCCAGATTGGGTCTTGACCCCTCAACAAATTAATGAGAACTTTGATTCTAATAAAGTAGCGACAACACGTCGCCAGGCAAACGGACCTTGTCACAAGGTCGTCGTGGGGCCGCCGATTGGGAGATCGACGTGCCGGTTACGCTTGCGAAAAATGCGCTATCCTCATGTATCGAATGGCAATTCGCCGAAGCGGGCGATCTTGCCGCGCGTATCCGCGCCGCGAAGGCTGCAGGTATCCACGCCGCCGAATTCCATCTCTGGCGTGACAAGCCAATGGGAGCAATTGCCGAAGCACTCGCCGAAACCGGCATCGGGCTGACCGGCATCTGCGTTGATCCCCGTCGCTCGATCGTCGATCCGGCAGAGCGTGCCGAGATGATCGCCGCCGTGCGCGAGACGATCGCCGCAACCGCCTGCCTCGGCAAGCCTGCGCTGATCGTGGCGTCCGGCTTCCGCGTCGAGGGCATGAGCGACGAGGACCACTTCGCCAACGCCGTCGCCGCGCTTAAGGAAGCCGCCGCGCTTGCCGAAGACGTTGGCGTGATGCTCCTGCTGGAGCCGCTCAATACCCGTCTGTTTGCCTCGATGTATCTGGTCAGCACGACGCTCGGGCTCGATCTGGTCGAAGCCGTCGGCAGCCCAAACCTGCGCCTGCTTTACGACGTCTGGCATAGCGCCGTGATGGGCGAGGATATCGCGCAAGTGCTGGCAGGACGGATGCATCTGGTTGCGCATGTCCAGGTGGCGGACATGGATGACCGCCATGAGCCGGGCACAGGAACCATCGATTGGGCGCACGTCACCAAAACGCTCGAAGACCTTGGATATCAGGGCGCCATCGGAATGGAATACTTCCCGACGCTGCCCATGCCGCAATCGCTGCAGTTGACCCGCGAAACGCTGGGCCTCTGACGCATGGACTCCGCTGCATTCCGGGAGAGGGATCGTGGCTCAAGACCGACTGACCGTTATCGAACGCCTGAGCTATGGCATGGGCGACATGGGCACCAGCCTCGCCTACAACATGGCAAGCGGGTTCCTGCTGTTTTACTACACCAACATCGTCGGGCTCCCGGCGGCAGGCGTGGGGACGGTGTTCCTCGTCGCCCGCCTCCTGGATGCCGTGATCGATGTCTGCGTCGGCATCGCGGTAGACAAGACGCGCACCGTTAGAGGGCGCACGCGGCCCTATTTCCTCTACACCGCCCTGCCCTACGCCTTGGTCACCATCGCGCTGTTCCATGTGCCTGCGTGGAGCCAGGGCGCGCAGCTTGCCTATGCCTTCGTAACGTTCAAGGCGCTGGGCATTCTGATGTCACTGCAAGCAATTCCGTTCACAGCGCTCATGCCGATGATGACACGCAACCCGGACGAACGCCTGAAGCTGTCTGGCATGCGCTCGGTCGGTACGTCGATCTCTGTCGTACTCGGCACGGCTGCTACCTTGCCGCTGGTCGGCCTGTTCGGTGGTGACAATCAGCAACGCGGGTTCCAGTCTGTCGCCATCCTGTTTGCCGCTATCGGGTTTGGCTGCACGGTCGCGCTCTACCGCAATTGCAAGGAGCGGTACGAAGACAGCGCCCCGCGCAATTTCGCGATCATGCCCGCCGTGCGCGAAATGCTGCGCAACAAGGCCTGGCTAGTCGTCTTCGCATCCTGCCTGCTCTATTTCATCCGCTTTGGCGCGATGATGTCGTCCACCGCCTATTTCGCCATAGAGGTGTTGCGCAAGCCGTGGATGATTTCGGTCATGCTTCCGGCGGTATCGGGCATGCTGCTGCTGTCATCCTTCGTCGGTCCGCCAATCCTCGCCCGCACCGGCCTGCGCAAGGGCTGTGCTTACGTGTTGGCCGTTGGCGCGCTGCTGTTCGCGGCACTCCCACTGGCCGAAGATAATGTGCCGCTGTTCCTGACGCTCTATATCGCCGCCTGCCTGGCAACCTCGATCACGATCACCGCCGCCTTTGCGATGATTGCCGCAACGGTCGATTACCATGAATGGAAGTACGGCGCTCGCCGCGAAGGCCTGCTCTCCGCCGGGATCAGTTTGTCAACCAAGCTCGGCATGGCACTGGGCACGGCAGGGTTCGCCTTCCTGCTCGGCGCGGTTGGATATGCACCAGACAACGTCAGCGACACCGCGCGGGAGGCGATCCGCTGGGCCTACTATGGCAGCGCCGTCGTTCTGTTGGCTTTGCAGACGATTGTCGTTCTGCTTTGGCCGATGGACGGTCTCGAAGAAACCATTCGAAATGACATGTCCGCGCGCCAGCCCGGGCCTGCCAAGGCTTGACGCGGATATCAATTTATAAGAATATAAATTCCAATCAGGGCACAAGACCCCAGGAGAGAGCGCTGATACGCGCTTGGCGCATTAGCTGCCACCGGCCCCTCTCCGCCATCAAACTCGGCGAATTTCCAGCAGAAACGATGGCCTGCGACCGGCCGCCCCCACCCACCGTGAAGAGGTGTCCTGTGACCAGCACGATCAAGCGAGGCGTCAGCCTCTATTCCTACCAAAATGAGACCTATCAGGGCAAAATGACCCTTGAGGACTGCATTCGCACCAGTGCCGAACTGGCCGCGAACGGCATCGAGATCATCGGCGAGCAGACCTTCTGGGGCTGGCCTGAATGCGGCGTGGCGCAGGCCGATGTCGACGAATGGCACCGGCTGATCGCCAAGTATGATTGCACCGCCGTCAGCCACGATTTCATGCTCGACTACAAGCGCTACAAGGGCCGTGAAATGCCCTTCGCCGAACAAGTCGCCAGCGTGAAGAACGATATCGACTTCGGCGCGCGGCTCGGCATGAAGTTCATCCGTGCGCTCGTCTCGATTGCGCCCGAGGTGCTTGTGGCCGCCGCGCCTTATGCCGAGGAAAAGGACATCAAGATCCTGATCGAAGTGCACGCCCCGCTGCATTTCGACCATCCGTGGATCATCCGCCACGCCGAAGCCTTTGAAAAATCAGGCTCAGATGCGCTGGGCTTCCTGCCCGACATGGGCATGTTCCTCTTCGCTTTCCCGCCGGTGTGGAAGGAAAAGTTCATGCGCATCGGCGTGCCCAAAAACATCGCCGACTACATCGAGAAGGCCTATGAGGACCGTGTCCTTTCGGAATACGTGATCCTGAACGTGCAGGAGATGGGCGGCACCGGCCCGGCCATCGGCATGGCCGAAACCATGCGCCACAATGCCGCGTTCGAGCCGAAGCGCATGCTCGATTTCATGCACCGCATCCACAACGTCCACGGCAAATTCTACCAGATGAACGAGGACTACGTGGAGCCTTCGATCCCTTACGACCAGATCGTGAAGGTGCTGCAGCAGGGCGGCTACAAGGGCTACATCTGCTCGGAATACGAAGGCAATCGCTGGGTCGAGGATTTCCAGGAGCCGGATTCGGTCGAGCAGGTTCGCCGCCAGCAAGTCATGCTCGCCCGCCTGCTCGGTGAAGCGCAGGACCCCGCCATCAAGACCGACCCGCAGGCAGGCGCCCGCGCTGCTGCCGCGATCGCGGCATAAGGAGACCCATCCCATGATGGACAACAAGATGATCGTCGAAGGCAGCCTCGAAACGGTTGAAGGGGGTTTCTCCTTCCTCGGCCGCCTGCCCTATTATCGCGGCCTCGGCCTTTCCATGATCGAGGACATTCAAGTCAGCGTCGATGGCGAACAGCTCCCGCGCGAAACCATCCGCTTCTCCGTGCGCGGCAAAACCTATACGCTGGATGAAATGGAAACGGTCTACGACGACCGCTGGAACTTTGGCGAGAAAGCCAGGATCATCGCGCTGAACGGCGGCCTGCCCGCCGGTGGCACACACAAGATCACGTTCGCTGTGCGGATGCGCGTTTCCTACCTGCCCTTCGTGCCGACCACGAAGGACACCAAGGAATTGTCGCTGGCCGCCTGAACCGGCGCGTTCGGCGATAAAAAAGGGGCGACGCAATCATCTTGCGCCGCCCCTTTTTCATGTCCGCTCAGTTCAGCCCTTCGCGCACAAGCCCTTGATATAGGCAAGTGCCTCGCCCGTCGGCTGCCGCGTCGGGCTGCATTCCACGCCAATCGTTCCGGTGTAGCCAAGCCGCTCGAACATCGCGAGCCGCGCAGGCCAGTCAATCGCGCCTGAGCCCGGCTCACCCCGGCCTGGCGCATCGGCGATCTGCACGTGATCCACCAGATGTATCACGCCCGGAAGCACGGCCTCCGGGTCTTCGCCCTCGACGATGGAGTGGTACAGATCGTAGAGCAGCCGCACGCGTGGGCTTTTGACCAATTTAGCCACTTTGGCGCTGTCCTCGGTCATCGCGAACAGAACGCCGGGGTGATCGACGCGGGTATTAACTGCTTCGAGGATCAGCGTGAGGTCGTGCTGCTCGGCAATCGGTACCACGCTCGCCACGGCGTCGGCCACGATCTGCAGCTGCACAGCACGTTTCATGTAAGGCACTGCCGGGCCTGACGCGATGACCACGCGCTTGCACCCCAAAGCGACGGCGTTCTCTGCGCTTTGCCGCACGTTGGCGCGAAACTCGTCATGGGTCTGCGGATCGACAATACGTGTGCGGGGATCGTTGACCATGCTCCACAAGGTCACGCCGTTTGAATCTAGCGCGGCACGCACCGAGGCGACATCGCGCCCTGCCATGGTGAATGTCTCGACCTTGGAAAACCCCGCAGCCGCAGCTGCTGCAATGCGGTCTTCCAGCCGCTCTCCCGCTTCGTGGAACCCGTATTCCAGGTTGACCGAAAGCTCGAAAGCCATGGTTCAATTACCCCAGATGCGGCGGGCCATCGCCTGATGCCGGCGGACCTGCTCGAAGGCGTCGCGGGTGTCGTAGGCATGGCCCTCCCACTCGCTGACCATGGTGCCTGTGAAGCCCCCATCCTTGAACAGCGGGAGGATCGTGTCGTAGTCGATCGCTTCCTCGACCAGATCCTCGCTCACGCCGTAGAATTTGCCATGAATGTGGATCGTGCGGTCAACCAACGCGGCCCAGCTCTTGGGATCGTGGTTCGACAGGATGAAGAACGCCAGACACGCGGCCTGAATGTGCAGGGGCGCATGACCGTGCGCCATGCCCCACTCGCGCAGGCGTCCGGCTTTCTCGTGGCTCATCCCGCCTTCGAGCCAGACCTCTTTCAGCTTGTCGAGAAGGTCTTCAGACGCCCCCTTGGCACGCGCGGCATCAAGCATCGATTCCGGAATGCGACTTGCGGTGCCGCCGAAATCGGGAATCCAACCGAGGTATGGCGTATCCAGCTTGTCATACATCTCGCCATAGGCCTGTACCGCAGGGTGCCCCGCCCACATCGGTGCGTGCACTTCCACGCCCATGCGGATGTCCAGTTCCTCGGCATAGGGCGCGATTTCGGGCAGGAGGTGCACGGGCAGCGCGAACTGGTAGCGCACTAGCGAAAAGCCCATCTTCTTGGCCGAGCGCAGCTGGCGCTTGTGATATTCGACCAGTGCGGCATCCTCGATCGGCTGCTGGCCGGGCTTGAGGAAGCGGTCGGAATTGATTGCGCACGACACCGGGTTCAGGCCGTTGGCGGCGATCAGTTCCTTGAACTTCTCTGCATATTCGTCCGAAACGTCGGGGAATTCCTTGAACTGCTGGAAACCGATGATCTCGATGTTCGGACCAAGTCCGCGCTTGGCGACCTCTGCCAGGAGCGTGTCGACCTCGAACTGGCGGGTAAGCCATTCGTTAGTGAAGGAATAGAGCGTGACGCCGGTCTGCGGGCCGGTTGCATTGGTAGCCATGATGCGTGTCCTCTCTCAGGCAGCGACGGTCAGCGTGGACGTCTGCGGATTGGTCCGCTTCATACCGGGAATGTAGGGCGGGCTGACGAACAGGTTCAGCGAAACCTCTAGGTCCGACCCGGTCGCAGCGCTCTGCGACGGCAGCACGAGGAAAGCCGAATCGCGGACGAACCAGAAAGTGTCGACCTTCTCGCCGTTTTCAGCGAGCGGCCAAGTCTGCCCGTCATATTCGATCAGCGCGTCGGACAAGTCCACGGCAGCACCATCGATCGCCAGGCTCGCCACTTCCACCACCGAGAACGGCAACGAGCGATACCACGGCAGGCGTATGGCCAGCTTCAGGCCATCGGCGCTCTGCGCCAGCCCCTCTTCCCCGATAACCCGCTCTACCGGCAACATTCGCGTGTCTCCCACACCAGATTATAAATAGAGCGATAATTCTAATATAGGGAGCAGGCAAGGTCAAGTGGCGTCTCGCCCAGCCCTGGGGAAACGCGGATGGCATTTTGACGAGTAGCGGATGGGGCGCAGACAATTCACTGATCTCCGCGCTAACGCGCGGAAGCCGATTTCAAATGGAGGCAGGCGCGCCGACTGCGTTCGGTCAGGCGCTCAAGGCATCACTCCGGGCGTGCGGGCACCGGGTAGATGATGAAGTCGACAAGAACCATCGGCTTGTCGGGCACACTCAGGTCCGCTTCCAGGCCTTTTCGCAATTCAGCGATGCTTCGCGCCGGCAGTTCGAGGACGTGCTCGCCCGGATGAGTCGCCGCCTCGTGCGGATAGTCATGCCCCGGAACCCGCGACATCTCGATATGCGCGCCAAGTGCAGCACGAATGGGGTGGCGCGCCGCAAAGGCCGCCAGACGATCGACGCTGGCGCGGTTGTCACCAAGGAAATTGACCGGCACATACAGACGTCCGGGATAGAGCGTGTCGCCCGAGAGCAGGATTTTCAGCCGGGGATCATAGACCATGATTGCCGCCGCCTGATGTCCCGGCGTGGGCAGGATAGTGAGCGCCCGCCCGCCGAGGTCGAACCGTCCGATCTCGGTTGGCCATTTGCCGATGCCGAAGAAACTGGCGACGTCGGCAGGCTTCAGCCCGACGACCGTCGTGCCGGGGCGGTCACGGAACATCGCATCGCCCGCAATATGATCGCCGTGGCTGTGGCTGTGCGCGACCACGAGCGGAATGTCGCTGCGCTTGTGGACCACCAGCCAATCACTGATCAGCTTGTCCACGACCGGCCTGATCCTGCCGCCCTCGGCGCCCGTGTCGATCAACAGAACCTTGTCACGACCGAACAGCAGATAAAGAAACGGCGCTTCGAAGTTGGTCTGGACGGACTGGCGAATGACGAAGGTGTCGGCGTCAAGCGCCTGAACTTGCGCGGCAGGCTCGGCGCCATTGGTGCCATCGATCCAGCGTTCGGCGAACAGCTTCGGCATGTCGAAGCTTTTGGCAGAGACCGTGGGGATACCAGCGACGCAACCAGCGAGCACGAGCGCGGCACCCAGTCTGGCAACCCGCGTCGTCCATTCCTTTCGCGCCGCAACTATCATCGCCCTTGTCCCCTCACCCGCAAAGCAAAAGCGGCAGGGCGCCATCCCCTTCGGAACAGCGCCCGCCCCCACCGTCAGATCAGTACTTGAACCGCGCTTCGATGCCGAAAGTGCGCGGATTGATCACGGTCTTCTTGTAGTAACGCAGCAGCACGCCATCGTTCAGGCCGACACGCGAGCGATCGTTGGCAACCGAGGCCACTGCGTACTTGTCGAAGATGTTGTTCGCAAACAATCCGATGCTGTAGCGGTCGGCTTCGTAGGCAATCGATGCGCGGTGCAGCACATAGCCCGGCAGCTTGTCACCAAATGCGCGGTCCCAACCGAGACGGGTCACAACATCGCCGCGATATGTGGCCGTCCAGTCGGTAACGAGGCTGCCCTCACCCATCGGAATGCTGTAGGTCGCGCCAAGGCTGCCGCTGTGCTTGGTGGAACCGGGCAGGCGGTCGCCTGAAAGCGCGTCCAGCTGGATCGGCGAGCTGGGATAGCTCCCCGCCGGGCTGTTCACCGCGATGATAGAGGGCACGTCCTCGGTCAGCCGCGCATTGGTGTAGGAATAGGTGCCCTGGATCGAAAGCCCCTGAACCGGGCGGATCTGGAACGACGTCTCCACGCCTTCAGACTTGGCCTTGCCGCCATTGACCGTGATGCCGACGATACCGTTAAGCGTGGCGGAATCGACCTGAATGCCTTCCCAATCGATCTTGAAGACGTTCACGTTCATCGTCAGCTTGCGGTCAAACAGCTGCGCGCGGATGCCGACTTCGAGGTTCTTGGTCGTGTCTGGCCCGAACTGGATCTCGTTCGGCAGGGCGCAGACGTTCTGCTGTGTCGGGTCGAGCGGCAGGACGCAGGGTGCCACCGTGTTCGGACCACCGATGCGATAACCCTTGCTGTAGGTGGCATAGACCATGAAGTCGGGCGTAATGTTGTAGGAGCTGTTGAACTTCCACACCCAGCCATTCTTCTTCGAAGTGCCACCAGCCGAAGGCAAGTCATAAGGGCTGACCGGCTCACCCAAGAGAGGAAGTGTGGAGCGACCCGCGACTTCCGAGGTATAACCGAAATAGCGCGCGCCGGCAGTGACCTGCCACTCCGGCGTCACGCGGAACGTTCCCTCACCGAAGACTGCCTTTTCGGTGACCTTCGAGGTCACGTAGTTGGCGTATTCGACTTCATCGGGATTTGGCTGAGTGCCGAATTCGACCCAGGGATGGTTGGGCAGGATTTCCCGGTAGTCCGACTGGCGCTTCTGCTGGTTGTAGAAGCCGCCCAGAACCCAGTTGAACGGGCCACCATGACGCGAAACGAAGCGGACTTCCTGGTTGAACTGCTTGCGCGTATTCACGCTCTCGTTGTAGCTCGAAAACGCCGGGAAATCCTCGTAGCCGTAGTCGAGATCGAGCAGCAGGTCGGTGTTGTCCGACGATTGCTTGTTCTTGACGTCGGTATAGGCCGTTGTCGCCACAAGATCGGCGATCCCGCCAAGGTTTGCGTTGATTTCCATGCTGGCAAGGTGCGCGCGGCGCTTGACCGGTTCGGCATAGCGGGCCGCGCTCTGGTACTTGCCGGTGCCGAGCACGCCATTGCTGTTGTATTGCCCGCCTTCGGTCTTGGTTTCCTGGAAGGCGTAAGTGAAGTTGACCTTCAGGTCTTCGCTGAATTGGACCAGCAGCTGGTTCCGCGTGGTAAAGGTCTTCTCGTAGTTGAGATCCTTGCGCGTTTTCAGATTGGCGATGTAGTCCGCTTCACTGACACCGTCGGTGCCGCTCGGCTGGGGAAGCGATACGCCCGGGGTCTGGAGAATGCGCGTATAGTCGATGAAACCCGGATCGTAGAAGTAGCCCGTGGCCGAACGAAACGCGACGTGATCGGTGATGATCGGAATGTTGATCACGCCATCGGCCTGATACCCGAACTTGCTGCCGTGCTCCTTGCCGAAGAAGCGACCGTGGACTTCGCCTTCGACGCTGTCGAGATCGGGACGGTTGGGGATGTTGCGGATCGCTCCGGCCAGTGTGCCCAGACCGTAAAGTGTACCCTGCGGACCGAGCAGCGTCTCAACGCGCGCGATGTCGAGCAGCTTGAAATCGTAGTAGAGCGGCACTTCGCCGAGATAGACGCCCAGAGCATCATCATAGGAAGCACCGCTGGAATCTGAATCCGAGGCGTTGAGGCCGCGCAACACGATGGTTCCGGTGGACCCAGGCCCCGTGTCCGAAATGGTCATTCCGGGCGTGAAGTCTGCAAGATCGCGCACGTCGTCGATGCGCTGACGGGAAAGTTGCTCCTCACCAACCGCGCTGATGTTGATCGGCACATCCTGAAGCGAGGTCGCGCGGCGGGTTGCCGTAACGACGATCTCACCGCTCTGTTCAGTATCGGCTGCAGCCTCCTGAGCGAAGGCCGAAGTGGTGCCGACGCCCATCAGAATCGTCGCGCCCAGCAGTGTGTTGCGAAACATTTTCATAGTCACTTGGACCCCCATAGCTATCCTGCCTGCGGATAAGTGACATCACTCCCCATGACGCTCTGACCCGCCCGGCGAACTGGCCGGGTCGGCGTCTTGCAAGCCATTATTGGCCTTTGCTCTGTCTTCTCGAATTCATCGTGCGCTGCCCAGACCGCAGCATCGCCATCAAGCTGGCTGCATGGGCCCGGTCACCACCTTCACATATCGGCCTTGTCCGGCTGACAAGGGTGACGGTATGGATATTACGGAATGGGTCAAGCGTAATAATTTTGCAGCTGCACAGTATGAAAATGCCGCATTGCACCGCACAAAATGGCGGAATCGCGTCGGTTATGGCCCGTTGGACCGAGCACCACGCCGACCGGTCATACGTCAAAAGGCGTACGCCGGTCTGGCTGCCATTCGGCCGACAAGGATCCAACGGGGCAAGAATGAAGGCGTGCAAGAATCGTTTGAAACCCACGGCTTTAGCGCTTCCAACGCCACAAAGCCCGATCCTCGGCGGCAAAGCTGAAGGCATCGGCCAGTCACATTTTCATTATTACCTTTTTTTCGACTCGTAATATTTTAGATGGACAAGCAGGCAGAGCGAAGTGATGCTGCACTGCGAAAGGGGATCGAATCATGATCAAGCTTCTTGGCAAGGTCGGCGCGGCCAGTCTGATGGCCGGAGCGCTTCTGCTGGCGTCATGCTCGCAGTCCCCCGCCCCTCAGGCGGAACCCAAGACCGAATTCAACATCGGCTGGTCCATCTACGCCGGGTGGATGCCCTGGCCCTATGCGCAACAGGCCGGGATCGTGAAGAAATGGGCCGACAAGTACGGCATCAAGATCAACCTTGTGCAGGTCAACGACTACGTGGAGTCGGTCAACCAGTACACGGCGGGAAAATTCGACGGCGTCACTGTCACCAACATGGATGCCCTGACCATTCCCGCAGCGGGCGGCAAGGACACCAGCGCGATCATCGTCGGTGATTATTCGAATGGCAACGATGGCATCCTGCTCAAGGGCGCCAATTCGCTGAGCGCGATCAAGGGCCGCCAAACCTATCTCGTCGAGTTGTCCGTTTCGCACTATCTGCTGGCCCGCGGCCTTGAAAAGGCGGGGCTGAAATCGACCGACGTCCCGACGGTCAACACCTCGGACGCAGACATCGTCGGCGCCTTCGGCTCGCCTGACGTTACCGCGGCCATCGCCTGGAACCCGCAGCTCGCGGTGATGAAGGGCCAGGCAGGCGTCACCCAGGTGTTCAGCTCGGCTGATATTCCCGGCGAGATCCTCGACCTCATGGTCGTCGACACCGCCACGCTCAAGGCCAATCCGAACCTCGGCAAGGCCCTCGCCGGGATCTGGTACGAGACTGTCGCGCTGATGCAACGACAGGATGCGCAGGGCAATGACGCGCGTGCGGCGATGGCCAAACTCTCTGGCTCCACGCCCGAAATGTTCGAAAGCCAGCTCAAGACGACATTCCTCTACGCCGATCCCAAGGCCGCCGTCGCCGCGACGACTGCGCCATCGCTTGTTTCGACGATGACCCTCGTGCGCGATTTCAGCTTCTCAAAGGGCCTGTTCCCCGGAGCATCGTCGGCCGACGCGGTGGGCATGTCCTTCCCCGGCGGCAAGACCCTCGGCGATCCGCAACATGTCACCCTCCGCTTCGACGACAGCTTCATGCAGCTGGCCGCAGGCGGCAAGCTCTGAACACCGCCATCGGCCCTCGCACGACAAAGGAACGACAATGCGTTGGGTGAACCGTCATGTCGGACGGAACAACGGTATCCTGCTGGGGGCGTTGCCGATCCTGGTGCTGGTCATCGGCTATCTGATTGCGGCGGCTCAGCGCCACGCGACCAACCCGATGGACAAGATCCTGCCGCTGCCTACCGGCATGGCAAAGGCGATGTCCGCCCTTCTGTTCCGGCCCGACGTCCTTTCCGGGCAGCTCTTGTTCTGGGCCGATACTGCTGCCAGCCTGCAGCGTCTCGGCCTCGGACTCGGCATCGCAACGCTGATGGCACTGGTTGTCGGACTGGTGCTAGGCGTACTCCCGCCGGTGCGCGCCACCTTTGGTCCGCTGGTGACTGGCATTGCGGTAATCCCGCCCATTGCCCTGCTACCGATCCTGTTCATCGCACTTGGCCTTGGCGAAACGGCCAAGGTCGCCCTGATCGTCATCGGCATCGCGCCGGTCATGGTGCGGGACATCGCGGCCCATGTTGCCGCCTTGCCCGCCGAACAGATCGTCAAAGCGCAGACTTTGGGCGCAAGTTCCTGGCAGATCATGATCCGCGTCGCCCTGCCGCAAGCCATGCCGCGCCTGATCCAGACGGTGCGCCTCGCGCTCGGACCAGCGTGGGTTTTCCTGATCTCGGCAGAGGCAATCGCCTCTGACATCGGCCTGGGCTACCGCATCTTCCTCGTCCGCCGCTACCTCTCGATGGACGTGATCATCCCTTACGTGGCGTGGATCGCGCTGCTGGCAATCCTGATGGACGTGGCGCTAACCCAGATCAGCCGTCGTGCCTTCCCCTGGGCCCATGGAGCAAGCCATTGACCGCCACACCCAGCCCCATCCTCAGCCTGCAGCATGTGTGGGTCGAATATGACGACAAGATCGTCCTCGAAGACGTCGATCTCGACATTGCCGCAGGATCGTTCGTTTCCATCGTCGGCCCCTCAGGCGCGGGCAAGAGTAGCCTGTTGCGCGTCATTCTTGGGCAGGAACGCCCAACGCGCGGCCGCATCCTGCTCGACGGAACACCGCTTTCGCCTGAATGCGGACCGGACCGGGGCGTCGTGTTTCAGCGCTATTCGGTGTTCCCGCACCTGTCCGCTTTGCGCAACACCATCTTCGGCCTGGAATGCGCGAAAGCACCCCTGACCGCCCGCCTGTTCGGCTCGTCTGCAAATGCTGCCATCGCTGAAGCAACCGAGATGCTTGAAGCAGTCGGCCTTGGCGATTCCCTGCACCTGTTCCCTGCGCAGATGTCGGGCGGGATGCAGCAGCGCCTCGCCATCGCGCAGGCCCTCATCAAGCGCCCGCGCATCCTCCTGCTCGACGAACCGTTCGGCGCGCTCGATCCTGGCATCCGCACCGATATGCACGCGCTGATCAACCAGCTCTGGCGCGATTATGCGCTGACGATCATCATGGTCACGCACGACATCCGCGAGGCGTTCACACTCGGCACGCGCGTCCTTGCGCTCGACAAGCGCCGCCACGATCCGCACGCCCCGCACCGCTTTGGCGCGACGGCGGTCTACGACCTTGCCCTGCGCAAGGACCCGGAACCCGCCACGTCCGAAGCCGCGCCCATTCCGCTCCCGCAAGTCGCCAACAGCTAAGAAAGGGTCCACCGTGAGTACTGAACCCGCCAGCCTTGCCCGGCTTTCCATGAGCCTCCCCGGCGAACTGTTCCGCCAGCTCGACGTCATGGTCGAGGAACGTGGACTGCCGTCGCGCTCGCAGCTCATCGCCGAACTCATCCGCCATTCCCTCGCCGAGCATGAGGCCTATACCCGTCCCGACGAGATGCTCGCCGGGACGGTCACCATCGTCTATCGCGGCGATCGCGGGCGCGTGCGCCACCAGCTGGCCCAGACCCAGACCGACTATCTGAAGGAGGTGATCTCCTCGCAACACGTTTTCCTTGAGGACGACCAGTCGCTCGAAGTCCTGCTGGTCCAGGGCCCCGCCGTCCGCCTCAAGGAACTGTGCGACGCGCTGCGCCGGGTGCGCGGGGTGCACCAGCTCCAGCTTGTTACCACGACTGCGCTGCTTCCGCCGCTCTACGAGCCGGACGCCGCCGAAAATGCCGAAGGAGCAGCCGCATGAGCGCCGTCCTGTCCGATCCCCTCGCCGCCCGCGATCATGCGCGCAGCATGGCGGGCACTGTGGTTGACGCAATGCCGGTCCTGCCACCAATCGCGGACGACCTCCCCGATGGCGTGAGCCCCACCGATGTGGTGTGGGAAGAGACCATAGCAGCAGGCGGCTATGCCACGCGGCGGCTCTCGCGCGGCACGCGGCTGCGGTTGATCGACCTCAAGGGCGATGCCTGTGCCTCGCTGCTGGTGTTCAACGCCGAGATGCCCTCCGAGCGGTTGAACGTGGCCGACACGGTGAAGGTGCAGTGGAACGCCTATCTGGGGCAAGGCAAGTTGCTGCTGTCCGATATGGGCAGGGTAATGATGAGCATTCTGGAGGATAGCGCGGGTACGCACGATGCCTTCTGCGGCACCTCGAACGCGGCGACAAACGCCGCGAAATATGGCGAGGGCAGCAATAGCGGTGCCCACCCCAGCGGGCGCGACCGCTTTCTGCTCGGTGCGGCCAAGCACGGGCTGCAGCGGCGCGACGTCCACCCTTGCGTGAACCTGTTCAAGGGCGCGACAATTGCCGACGATGGCGCAATCGTCCCGCAAGTCGGCCCCTACGATCCGGGCCGCAGCGTCGTTCTGCGCGCGGAAATGGACGTGATCGTGGTGATCGCGAATTGCCCGCACGTGCTCGATCCCCGCGCTGAATATACCGTCACCCCGCTGCGCGCGACGGCTTGGCGCGGGCCGGTCACGCCCGATGACGACACTATCCGCACCGCGACGCCCGAAGGCCTGCGCGCCTTCCTGAACGTCGAAGACTATTTCCGCCGCTGAGAAGGAACAGGTCCTGCCATGAGCGTCGATCCACATCTCGCCGGCCTTGCCGGCAAAGTCGTCCACGATATCATCGTGCCCGCCCGCGCGCCTTGGCTCCATCATGTCGCCGCAGGGCAAACGCTGCGCATTGTCGATCTCGAAGGCAACCAGGCGGTTGATTTCCTGCTCTATGCCACGGCAGACGATGCCGAGCGCTACAGTGCGCAGGACACGGTGGCGGCACAAGGCAACCTGTTTCTGCGCGAAGGCACGGTACTGCGCTCGAACGAAGGCCGGGCGATGATGACCATCGCGGCCACCTCTGTCGACTATCACGATACCATCGGCGGCGCATGCTCGTGCGAATCCAACACGTTGCGCTATGGCCACCACACCAAGGCCGAACACGCCTGCGTCGAGAACTTCCTTGAGGCCAACCTCACAGAAGGGCGCGGCAAGCGCGACATCGTCTCGAACATCAACTTCTTCATGAACGTGCCGGTCGAACCGGACGGCTCGCTCGGGATCGTCGACGGCATTTCTGCCCCCGGCCTCACTGTGGACCTGCACGCCAATATGGACGTCACAGTGGTCGTCTCGAACTGCCCGCAGATCAACAACCCTTGCAACGGGTTCAACCCTACCCCCGTCCGGATGATCGTTACCGCATGAGCTTCAACACCGTCCTGATTGCGAACCGCGGCGCCATTGCCACGCGGATCATCCGCACCTTGGCTCGCATGGGGCTGCGTTCGGTCGCGGTCTATTCCGAAGCGGACGAGGCTTCGCTGCACGTCGCGCAGGCCGACGAAGCGGTCTGCATCGGTGGCGCGCGTCCCGCCGAGAGCTATCTCAACATCCCCGCGATCATCGATGCCGCCAAGCGCACGGGCGCAGGCGCGATTCATCCGGGCTACGGATTCCTCTCGGAAAACGTCGAATTCGCCGCTGCCTGCGCTGAAGCAGGGATCGTGTTCATCGGCCCCACGCCTGACAATATCCGCACCTTCGGCCTCAAGCACAGCGCCCGCGCGCTGGCCGCCGCGCACGGCGTGCCGCTCGCACCGGGAACCGACCTGCTCACTGACGAAGACGAAGCCGTGAGCGCTGCTCAGGCGATCGGTTTCCCGATCATGCTGAAAGCGACAGCCGGCGGCGGCGGCATCGGCATGCGCATCTGCGAGGACGAGGCTGCGGTGCGCGAAGGCTTCGCCACCGTCGCGCGCCAAGGGCTTGGCAGCTTTGGTGATGCGGGTGTATTCCTTGAGCGGTACATCCGCAAAGCCCGCCACATCGAGGTCCAGATCTTCGGTGACGGCGAAGGCCGCATTACCGCATTGGGCGAACGCGATTGCTCGCTCCAGCGGCGCAACCAGAAGGTGGTCGAAGAGTCCCCCGCCCCGCTGCTCCCTGCCGCCATACGCGCCGATCTCATCGCTGCCGCAATCCGGCTCGGACAAGCCGCGAACTACCGTTCCGCAGGCACCGTGGAGTTCCTCTATGACGCCGAACGCGAGGAATTCTTCTTCCTCGAAATGAACACCCGCCTTCAGGTCGAGCACGGCGTGACCGAAGAGGTAATGGGCGTCGATCTGGTCGAATGGATGATCCGGGGTGCCGCCGGGGACTACACCTTCCTCGACACACCGCTCGCCCCGCCAAAGGGCCACTCGGTCCAGGCCAGGCTCTATGCCGAAGACCCCGCGCTCGACTACCGCCCCACCTCTGGCACGTTGACCGCTGTCAAATTCCCCGCCGATATCCGCACCGAAACGTGGGTCATGTCGGGGACTGCCGTCAGCGCATGGTACGATCCCATGCTGGCCAAACTGATCGTTCATGCCGAGACCCGCGAACAGGCCGTCGCCGCCATGCAGGCAGCGCTCGACTGCAGCAGGATCGACGGCATCGAAACGAACTTGCGCTGGTTGCGCGATGTGGTCCGCTCCGAGGCGTTCGTCAGCGGCAATGTCTCTACCCGTGCGCTGGACGCCATCGCCTATCACCCCCGCAGCATTCAGGTCATCAGCGGCGGTACCGCGACAACCGTGCAGGACTGGCCGGGACGCCAGAAGCTTTGGTCGGTCGGGGTTCCGCCCTCCGGCCCGATGGATGACCAGTCGTTCCGTCTCGGCAACCGCTTGCTCGGTAACCCCGAAGGCACGGCGGGTCTGGAAGTCACCATCACCGGGCCGACGCTGGCGTTCAACACCCCGGCGCGCATCTGCCTGACCGGCGCGGATTTCGGAGCGACGCTGGACGGAAAGCCAGTCCAGCGCGGCATGATGATCGCGGTTGCCGCTGGACAGACCCTGGCCCTTGGCCGGGTATCAGGCGGAGGGTTGCGCGGCTACATCCTGTTTGCAGGCGGATTCGACATCGCGCCCTATCTCGGCAGCCGCAGCACGTTCGAACTGGGGCAGTTCGGCGGTCATGCCGCGCGGCGCCTGCTGGCGGGCGACACGCTCCACCTGGGGGACGAAGGCGGGGACGTGCCGCTGCTCACCGCCGCCCTTCCGGCGCTGTCCACCGAATGGACCCTCCGCGTGCTTTACGGCCCGCACGGCGCGCCAGATTTCTTCACCGATGAAGACGTCAATACCTTCGTGGCATCCGAATGGCAGGTTCACTACAACAGCAACCGCACCGGCGTGCGCCTTGTCGGCCCAAAGCCGCAGTGGGCCCGCAAGGATGGCGGTGAGGCGGGCCTTCACCCTTCGAACATCCACGACAATCCCTACGCCATCGGCGCAGTAGACTTCACCGGCGACATGCCGATCATCCTCGGTCCTGACGGCCCCTCACTCGGCGGCTTCGTCTGCCCGTTCGTGGTGACCGCCGCCGACCGCTGGAAGATCGGCCAACTCTCGCCCGGCGACAAGGTGCGTTTCGCGCCGGTCAACGCAGTCGACGCGGCCATGGCCGACACGCTCCAGCGCAGGCTGCTCGCCACCGGCGAAATCCACGGCACCGGCCCAGCCCGGCCCATCGAAACGCTGTCGCCCATTCTCGGCGAGATCGCCGAAGGACCGCAGCGTCCACGCACCGTCTATCGCCAGCAGGGTGATCGCAACATCCTTGTCGAATACGGACCGATCGTCCTCGACATCGAACTGCGCATCCGCGTTCAGGCGCTGATGACCGAGCTTGAGCGCATGGCGCTCCCCGGCGTGATAGACATCGTCCCCGGCATCCGCTCGCTCCAGTTCCATTTCGATGGCGTGACCATGACGCAAAGCGCGGCGCTCGCCACGCTGATCTCCGCCGAGGAGCGCTTGGGTGATCTTGAGGATTTCACCATCCCTTCGCGCATCGTCCACCTGCCGCTGAGCTGGCGCGATCCTGCGACAATCGAAACCATCGAGAAGTACATGGGCGCAGTGCGCGACGATGCGCCATGGTGTCCGGACAACATCGAATTCATTCGGCGGATCAATGGCTTGCCTGATCAGGCGGCGGTTGAAAACCTTATCTTCGAGGCGAACTACCTCGTCCTCGGGTTGGGCGACGTCTACTTGGGCGCACCCGTCGCCACCCCGGTTGATCCGCGCCACCGGCTGGTCACGACCAAGTACAACCCCGCGCGCACCTGGACTCCGCCCAACGTCGTAGGCATCGGTGGGGCCTATATGTGCATCTACGGGATGGAAGGTCCAGGCGGCTATCAGCTGTTCGGGCGGACGATCCAGGTGTGGAACACCCACCGCCAGACCGACGCCTTCATCGAAGGCAAGCCTTGGCTTCTGCGCTTCTTCGACCAGATTCGCTTCTACCCCGTCAGCGCCGATGAGCTTGCCGAATGGCGGCGGGATTTCCCGAGCGGCAGACAATCGATCCGCATCGAACCGTCCGAATTCCGCCTCGCCGACTACCGCGCGTTCCTCGCGGACAACGCCGAGGCCATCTCCACTTTCGAGACACAGCGTCAGACCGCGTTCGACGAGGAACGCGCCGAATGGCAGCGGCGCGGCGAATTTGACCGCACCGACTTGGCAGAGCCGGAAGTCATCGAAACCGGAGCGGTCGAAGTGCCCGACGGCGCAGACGTGGTCGAGGCGCCCTTTGGCGGAAGCGTCTGGAAGATGCTCGTTTCCGTGGGCGACGAGGTTCTGGCTGGCGAGACCATCGCCATCATCGAGGCGATGAAGATGGAATGCCGCGTCGAAAGTCCGGGTGCCGGAACCGTGACCGCGCTTTATGCACAGGAGCGACAGCCCGTGAGTCCTGGCGCACCGATCCTCGCACTGACGAGGCACGCATGAGCACGCCCGACAGCCGCAATGCCGCAGCCATCGCGGAGGCGATCAACACAGGCAGGACCAGCGCAGTCGAAGTGATGACGCAGGCCCTGGACCGAATTGCGGCCTATGACGCGGTCCAACCGCAGATCTGGATTAGCCGGGCGGCGCGCGACGACGTGGTCGCGCAGGCCCGCGCCGTCGATGCCCGTATCGCTGCAGGCGAAGTCCTGCCGCTCGCAGGCGTGGCTTATGCCGCCAAGGACAATATCGATGTTGCGGGGCTTCAGACCACCGCCGCCTGCCCCGCCTTCGCCTACCAGCCCGAAGCCAGCGCCACCGTCATCGAACGGCTGACCGCTGCGGGCGCGATCTGTGTCGGCAAGACCAATCTCGACCAGTTCGCCACCGGCCTCAACGGCACGCGCAGCCCGTTCGGAGCCCCACGCAACGCCTACAATCTCGCTTATGTCAGCGGCGGTTCCAGTTCCGGCTCGTCGAGCGCGGTGGCGGCAGGACTGGTGCCGTTCGCGCTCGGCACCGATACCGCAGGCTCAGGCCGTGTGCCCGCCGCATTCCAGCATCTGGTCGGGTTCAAGCCGAGCAAGGGCCGGTGGAGCAACACGGGCCTTGTGCCCGCGTGCAAGACGCTCGACTGCATCACCGTGTTCACCAACGACACCGCGAACGCCCGCTTGATCGACGCGGTCGTGGCAGGGTTCGACAGCGCAGACCCTTACTCGAAGCCGCTGGGCAACCGGCCAATAGCGCGCAAGACCATCGGCGTACCCCGCCGCGACCAGCGCCTGTTCTTCGGCGATGGCGAATCCGAATTTCTCTATGATCGTGCACTTGAAAAACTCGGGCAGCTCGGTCACTTGGTCGAGATCGACTACGCGCCGCTGCAGGAGGCTGCGCAGCTTCTGTACAGCGGACCATGGGTTGCGGAACGCGCCGCCGCGATGGCCGGCATCCTCGCAGATTACCCAGCAGCAATTGATCCTGCCGTCCGCGAAGTCGTCGCACCGGGGCTCGAGATAAGTGCGGTCGATCTGTTTAACGGGATCTACCGACTCGCCGAACTGAAGCGCCATGCAGACCAGGTTTGGGAAACCGTCGACCTGATGGTCTTCCCGACCACGGGCACGACTTACCGCGTGGCCGAACTCAAGGCCGCACCCATTGCGCTCAACAGCGCGCTCGGGTTCTACACCAACTTCGTCAACCTGCTCGACATGGCCGCGCTCGCCGTGCCCGCAGGCGTGCGTTCCAACGCAACAGGCTTTGGCATTACCCTGATCGGGCCTGCCGATACCGATGTCGCGCTGCTCGATGCAGCGGACGCCTATCTCGCGGTGGCCGACCTGCCACCGCTACCCCCGCTCGATCTGGAGGGCAAAATGCAAACCGTGAAACTTGCAGTCGTTGGCGCACACCTCAAGGACATGCCGCTCCACTGGCAGCTCACATCGCGCGATGCCAAATTCGTCGGCGCGTTCGAGACCGCGCCCAACTACCGGCTTTATGCCATGGCCGACAGTGTTCCCCCCAAGCCCGCACTGGTGCACAGCGAGGACGGAGCGGCCATCGCGCTCGAAGTCTACGAGATGGGCGTCGCCGAATTCGGCAGCTTCGTCGTCGAAGTACCCGCACCTCTCGCCATCGGCACGGTGACCCTGTCCGACGGCACCAGCGTCAAGGGCTTTGTCGCCGAACCGCGCGCCCTGACCGGGGCCGAAGACATCACCGCACTTGGCGGCTGGCGCGCCTATATCGCGCAGAAAGCCTGAATTCATTTCGTCGGACGAAAGGGCAAACGATGCAGAAGCTTCGAACAGTGGCCGCAGCAATGGCAGCAGGCATTTCCGCGATTTCGTCCTCGGCCTTGGCCCATCCGGAACAAGTGATTGACGTTCCCGGCTTTGCCGACTTCCTTGCCGTGGATGGCGACAGTGTCTGGGCGACGAACGATGGCCGGGTCGAACGCTGGTCGCGACAGGGCAAGCTGGCGGGGGTGGCCATGTCCAAGCCCTGCGGCGCAATGGCCATATCGGATGGCAGCCTGTGGGTTGCAGACTGCAAGGAAAATGCCCTCGTCCGGATTGATACGCAGACAGCGCAGAAACTGGCCACAATCCCCACCGGAATCGCTAATCCGCAAGGCGAGCTCAATGTCGTCGCAGGTGCAGGGTCGATCTGGGTCGCCAGCGACCAAAAGGGCATCGTGTCCCGCATTGATCCCGCAACCAACAAGGTGATGGCGAACATCACCGTCAGTCCGGGCACGCACTACCTCGCGTTCGGCCACGGATCGCTTTGGGCCGTCAGCAGCGAGAGCAAGACGGTCCAGCGCGTCGATCCCGAAACGAATACAGTTTCCAAGACCACCGCGCTGGGCAAACAGCCCGGATTTCTCGCTGCAGGTGAAGGCGCTGTCTGGGTTCAGGAACAGGGCGACGGCACGGTCGCGCGCATCGATCCGGTTAGCGGCGATGTGACCGGCAGGGCCAAGATCGGGCCGGTGCTGAAATGGGGCGACATCGACACCGGCGCGGGCATGGTGTGGCTGCGCACCACCGAAGACCAGACCTTCGTCGTGATCGACCCGCAAACGCTCGAAGTCCGCGCGCGGGTGGGCAAGGCGGAGGGCAGCGGCGCGCTGCGCTTCACCAGCACCGGCATATGGACTTCGGCCCACGACGTCCACACCTTGACCTGGTGGCCCGAGCCGCTCCAGTTCGTCAGATAGAAACCGCCAGTCGGCGGCCGGAAGAATCCCCGGCTGCGCGACAGGTTTCAAAACTCAACGAAGCGCAGCAAGCCGGACCGAAGACATTGCAGCTCCGCTGGCCATACGGGCTTCGATCTGCGAGCGGACATCAGCCGTGACGGCGGTGCGACATTCCTGCGACTTGGCTTCGAGCGCCAAGTGCACGCCTGCGAGGCGGTCACCACAAACGGCGCGCGCAGCCTGATCCAGACGGATCGCCAGACGCTGCTGGCCATCGGCGGATGCAAGGTCGAGGTCCTTGAGGTTCAGGACGGCCTTGTCCTGAGCGAAGGGGTTTTCAGCGGCGGATACGGCGGAAACCGAGGTCGCGAACGCGAGCGTGGCAAGAGCCACGAGGCCAATCTTCATCGTCATCTCCTGTACGTGGAACGTGCGTCACTCTGCGGCGACTATGGCCCACATAGCGTCAGGCGATGAAACTTTCAATATTGAACCGCGAATTGTTGTTTTATTACTGAGGCATGGAATGGTTATTACTTCACGCGAACAATGACCATTGCAAGGTTCTCGGCGCGTCCAAGCAGCCCGATGGGCAGATCGGCGTCTTCGGCAACCCCGGCAGTCGCCACCTCGATCGTCCGGGCAAAAGGTTCAGACCATGCGCGGACAGTGGCCATCGGCACCCGTACTCGCCACTTTCGCCCGCCTTCGACCTTCACCTCATGACCGTTGACGCTCACGATCTCGGCCACATGGCTCCGCCTGCCTGACACGAGCAGGCAGCTTTCAGACCCGCACTTAACGAGTCGCGTTGCAGGTTGTGTCGCGGCCCAGGCAGGAGAAACGATGCCGGTCATCAATACCGTTGCGAGAGCAAGTGCCTGGAACCGTCGCATATCCCTGTTTTCCTTCTAGCCGGTCGCGATGCCGTGTTGTTCGAAGAAGCGCTGCACCGGTGCCAGAACCTCGGCATGGCGCTTCCACCGCGCGACCGAGTCCGCATAGATCGGACGGCGAACTTGCGCCGCGCTGGGCGTGGAAACCGGGGCAGCATTGGCGTGGAACGCGAGGCAATCGTCGGACCAGTCCAGCCCGCAATGAGCGAGCAGCCGCCGCGTCTGGCCTTCCTGATCGGCGATCAAATCCTCGTAACGAAGCTCCAGCACCCTTCCGGGCATTGCTTCACGCCACAGCGCCATCAGCCGGTCAAAACGGACATAGTATGCTGCGATATCAAGAAGATCGTAGCTATAGTCGTAGTATCGGGAGCTCACCGCAAACAGGTTGCGGAAATTGCTGAGCACCGTGTCCATCGGGTTGCGGCGAAGGCAGACGATCTTCGCATCCGGAAGCGCCCTTGCGATGAAACCGGCGTAATGGAAGTTGCCGGGGAACTTGTCAGTAAACCGCAGAGCAGGGTTGCGCCGGTGATGACTGGCCCGCAGCAGGTATTCCCGCCCGATCTCGCCCATGTCTGCACGCGCCGCAGCCACAATCGTTTCGGGGTCCATGACCGTTGGCGTGCGCGTGCCCGCTGCCTTCTTCACCGCGAGCGGCATTGCCTGAAGCTCGCCCGCGCTCTCCACCTCGGCGTGCGAGGACAGGATGCGGTCGACCAGCGTCGTACCGGTGCGCGGCATGCCGATGATGAAGATCGGCGCGTCAGAAGGCGGGGCACTCGCTGGAGCACTCGCAATAGCGGGCCAACCTGCCTCGATGGCATCGAACGCCGCAGCATCACGCGCGAATGTATAGGGCAAGGTCCGGCGGTGTTCCGCGTTGGCCGCGCAAAGCCGGTCGAGCGCCTCGTCCGGCTCACCGATGTCTTCCAGTTCCTTGGCCAGCGCATAACCGAGCAGCAGCCTGTCGCGGGCGACATTCGTCCGGGCCAAAGTCAGGCCGAGCCGTTCGACATGATTGCTTTTGACGCTGTGCTTGCGCAGCCGGGCAAGGAGATGGTGGGCGCGCGCATGATCCGGTTCGAGCGCAATCAGCGCCTCAAGCGCCGCATCGGCTTCATCTGCGCGGCCAAGGAAGTTCAGCGTGACGGCCTGATTGTAGCGGTATTCGGCGTTGCCCGGTTGCAGCCTCGCTGCCTCGGCGAAATGGACCATAGCTGCCGCATGGTTACCGAGGCGGGCATAGACGCAGCCCATCGTATCGCGGCTTAGTGCATCGGTAGGCAGCACCATCTCGGCATCACGCAAGGTTGCCGCAGCATCGCCATCCCGGCGGACCATCGAGTAGAGCCGGGCGAGATGGGCGCGATATTCGCCCTGCGGGTCGAGCGACACCGCCCGCACCAGATGCTCGATCCCTGCATGAACGCGGCCCAAACCCGATTCCGCGATGCCCAGCAGGAAGTGCCCCTCGGCACCATTTGGCGCTTCTGTGACCAGCGCGGCGGCCAGCTTGCGTGTAACATCCAGATCACCCCGGACCAGCGCGGCGCGCGCAGCGTCAATCTGTCCGGAGCGCGTGGCGATCATGCCGCCGCAGTGCCTCCGGCGTTGTCATTTCGCGCGGCACGGCGTTCCTTGGCCTTGTCGATCAAGGGCTGAAACGGAAACAGGGTCTGTTCCCAGATCGACAGGCGCTTGCGCTCGTCCTGCCCTACCAGCACGCCTTCGCCTTCGCGATAGGTGCCGAACATGCGGTCAAGCAGGATCAGCGAATTACCATAGTTGCACCGGGTCGCTTCGTAGTCGGTCGAGTGATGCAGGCTGTGGTGGCGGATCGTCGTGAAGACATAGGAATACCAGATTGGCGGGTTCGCCTTCACGTTGGCATGAGCGAACGTGGAGATGACGCCGGTGGTGTTGAACGCGGCGAACAGCGCCGTATTGTCAAAGTCGAACAGCGCGAGCACGCTCAGGCTGATCAGGAACAGCTCGATCGGATTGCCTACTGCACCCTTTGCAGCATTGAGTTGGGTGATGTGGTGATGCGGCGCATGGGTCAGCCAGAACGGCGTCCAGTTGTGCATCAGCCGGTGCATCCAGTACTGGCCAAACTCGATGATGAATACGATCATCGCAACTTGCACCAGCCACGGCAGCGCGGCGATCCATTCGGTGTGGATGCCAAGCGCGGCCTTGGCGGCCTTCAGCGGATCTTCGGCGAGTTTGACCGTGAGCCAGGAAATGACCGTCGCGCTCAGCACCGAGTAGTAGAGGTCGGTGGCGAACTCCTGCTTGTTCATCCGCCACCCGGCATGACGCTCATGCACCATTTCGAGCAGCAGCACGAAAATCACGATACCTGCGGACGTCAGCGTGAGTGTCCACGCGCTTTCAACAACCGCTTTTGGTGCCAGCGACCAGAACAGCAGCACCGCGGCAATCATCGCGGGCGGGATCAGATTGAACACCTTGTCCTTGAAGGTTTCAGGCGTCGTGTCGCTTGCTGGCATTGCTCAGGCTCCATTCGAGGCCTGAAATTTGCGCCGCAGTGCATCATAAGGGCAGAGACAAATGCCCGATGAAAGGCATAGATTTGAACTATGACCTGCGCACAGCCCTCACGCGGCGGAATGCTTCGTCCCAGAACAGCTGGGTTGCGGTATCGCGCGCCGGTTGGGACCGCGCCAGAAGGTAGATGTCATAGGACGGTTCAAAGTCGGCATGGAGCATCGGCCACAGCGTCCCACAGGCCACGGCGGCTTCAGCCGCAAGCACTGGAAGGAACCCGATACCGACGCCCAGCGTGATCAATCGCCGCGCTTCGTTGATGTCCTCCGCCAGCCCGCTGACCTTTGTCCCCAGCCCGTAGCGGCGGCGCAAATGGGTGATAAGTTCGATCTCGTCTTCGCCCGTCAGCACGAAACCTTCGTTCTTGAGTTCGTTCAACCGACTGACGCGGTGGCCGAAGTGCGGGCTGCTGCGCGAGCAATAAAGTTGCTGGCGCTCGACCAGCAGCGGCTCGTACATCAGGCTGGCGCGCACCGAACTGTCATAACCGACGCCAATCTCCACCTCGCCCTGCTCCAGCGCGTCGAGCACCTCGCGCCATGGCGAGACGCGGACTTCGATGTGGATTGCAGGATTGCGCCGGTGGAAGCTGGCGATAGCCTCGTCGAATTCGGGCGAAACCAGCCCGGACACGATCTGGATACGAACGAATCCCTCGACGCGCTTGGTCGCCTGCGCGATCTGATGCGGCACCATGCGAGCGGCCTCGAGCATATCCTCGCACAGCGTCATCATCGCCTTGCCCGCCTGCGTCATCTCCACCCCGGTCGCGGTACGGTGCAGGAGCGTGGCGCCGACGTGATCCTCCAGCCGTTTGAGCGCTGCGCTGATGCTCGGTTGCTGGCGGTTGAGTTGCCGGGCGGCGGCACCGATGCCGCCAGCACGGACGATTTCGACAAAAGTCCGCATCAGGTTCCAGTCGACCCGGCTGGCGAATTTTTTGTCGATCAACGGCACCCGGTCGCTCATTGCGGCGTCACTCCTCATGCGCGCAGCCTATCTCGCAGGACGGCATAGATCAAATCAATGCAAATCATAAAAATGTGCTGACTTACGCTATGACCTCGCCAGCCTATGCTCGGATGCGACATGCCAGACCCCCACGTCCTCCCCATCGTCGACATTTCCCGCCTTTGCAGCGAGCGCCTGGAAGATCGGGTCGCGGTGGCTCGGGAACTGGACCGGGCCTGCGCCGATGCCGGCTTCCTCTACATCAAGGGGGCACAGCTCGACCGTGCCCTGTTTGACAGGCTCCTCACGCGGGCAAAGGCTTATTTCGCCCTGCCAGTCGAGACCAAGATGGCGCGCTACATCGGCCTGTCGGAGAACCACAGCGGCTATGTGCCAGTGGGCGAGGAGCAGTTTGCCAGCGGCAGCGACGATCTCAAGGAAGCCTACGACATCGGCTTCGATTACCGCAGCACCGAGGGACGCCGCCCACTGCTGGGACCTAATATCTGGCCCGACATGCCCGCATTTAAGAGCGATGTTCAGGCCTATTACAGCCACGTCACCTGCATCGGCAGACAGTTGTTCCGCAGCTTTGCCCTCGCCTTGGATCTAGAAGAAAACCACTTCGACGCGCTCACCGATACCCCCCCAAGCCAGTTGCGCCTGATCCATTATCCGTTCGACGCCAGCGCACGCGACCGGCCAGGCATCGGGTCACACACCGACTACGAATGCTTCACCCTGCTCTTCGCCACCGCGCCGGGCCTGCAGATCGTGGACAAGCATGGGGAATGGCAGGACGTGCCGCTGATCGACGGCACGCTGATCATGAACATCGGCGACATGATGGAAATCATGTCGAACGGCCGCTACGTCGCCACGCGCCACCGCGTGAAGAAGGTGGCACAAGAACGCTACTCTTTCGCGCTGTTCCATGCTTGCAACTACGATCATGTCGTGGAGCCGGTCGTGCCCGGAGAGAGGCCGCGATACGCCCCCATCAAGGGCGGCGAGCATCTCTACAACCAGACCGCCCAGACCTTCGCCTATCTCAAGCAGCGCATCGCAACTGGCGCACTCGCCCTGACAGACGCGGTGCCGCTGGATTCATTCGGGCCGCGCACTACCTAGACGTCGCAATATCTAGGGCCTGAGCACGTTCGATCAGCCCGCGCGCAACCACTTTCAGCGCCAGCGTCTCCTCCGCGCCCTCGAAGATCGATAGAACCCTCGCGTCCACCCAGAACCGGCTGACCACCATTTCTTCGGCATAGCCCATGCCTCCGTGAATCTGTTGCGCCTCGCGCGTCACCAGTTCTGCACAACGACATGCAAGCAGCTTGGCAAGACTCGCCTCCATCTGCCCGCCCCCTTCATCCATCTGCCGTCCCACAGCATAGGCGAGCTTCCGACACGCAATGAACCGCGCTGCCATTTGTGCGATTTTCACCCCCGTCAGCGGAAAATCGATCAGCGCCGATCCGAAGACCTTGCGCTCCTGCGCATAGGCACACGCCGCCCTGATCGCCGCGCGCATCACGCCAAGCGCTCTCCCGGCGGTCTGGATTCGTCCCCCGGTCATTCCTGCCATTGTCAGGTAAAATCCCCGGCCAAGCCCCTCGCTTTCGCCGATGACATTGGCATCGGGGACGAAGACATTGTCGAAAGTCAGATCGAACGAATGCATCCCGCGATAGCCGACCGTGGGAATGGCACGCCCCTCAACAACTCCGCCGCGCTCCTGCTGAAACACGAACGCATGCCCATCGAACGAGGGCTTTTCCACCAACAGCAGGCTTAGACCGCGATGCCCGAGCGTGCGATCAGGATCGGTTCGCACCACGACCATCAGCACGCCCGCCTTCCCGGCAAAGGTGCACCAGGTCTTCGCCCCATCCAGCAACCACCCGCCTTCGGTTTTCGTGCCCCTCAGCTGCAACCCGGCAGCGTCCGATCCGAAATCCGGTTCGGTAATGGCAATCGCGCAAAGCGGGTCACCATTGGCAAGGCGCGGCAACCACTGGACTTTCTGTGCCTCGGTCCCGCCCGCCAGAAGCGCACGCGCCAGAATTTCGGGCCGCGTGATCAGGCTCCCCGCCGCCGCCAGTGACGCTTCGGAAAGGGCCTCGGTCACCGCGATCATCAGCGGCGTATTATCGCCACCGGCCGGAGCAAAGCCGCCGTATTGCTCGGGAATCGAAAGCCCGAACACGCCCATCTTGCGCATCGGGCCGAGCAGACTCTCGGGCACCGTCAGGTCGTGCCGGTGAATGTCTTGCGCCAGCGGTGCTACGACGTCAGCGGCAAAGCGGCGGAACGTGTCTCGTGCAATGGTGGCCTGCTCACCCAGCGCCACATCGCCCAATTCCTCCTCGTTCGCGCAAACCGCAACCCCCAGCGCGGCCAGATGCCCTGCCCCGCCAGCATCGCGCCGCAAGGCAAGCATGTCGGCGCTGGTCTGGACAGGTATCAGTAATGCCGGGTCCAACCCGGTCGCCAGATAAATGCCCTCGAGCCGCGTCAGCGCCGACCGCGCCGCCTCGGCAACGAACGCCAGCCCCAGGGCTCTATCGAGCGCTCTGCCGCCTGCTCCACCTTCAATCAACAGACGCGACGCACACAATTCGGCATGGCAGAATGCCAATTCATAACAGGCCCACTGGTGCACATCGAGCAATTGCCCGTCGAGCTTGCCCGCAGGCGCACACAGCTCTGCCAGGCGGTTCACCGCCGCGCCGAACTCCACATCCAGAGCGGCCAATACGTTTGCCGCGCCAACCAACTGCACAGCGATGTCGGCCAGCGGGGAAAGTCCAGCGTTGGGCATATGCGGGATCGTCATGTTAATCACAGTTCTGGGCCAACAGTGCCGCCCCAGTCAATCGCACGATTAAATTCATCGTTCTCGACAAGGTGAAAGCATATTTGTAGGAGTAAACATACGGCACTCCAGTGCACCGATCGGGAGAGGAAACAGCCATGCGATCATCCAAACTTTGCGCCTCGGCCCTCGCTGGCGCGCTTGTCGCAGGATCGCCAGCATTGGCGGCAACGGCTGAACGCAGCAATGCCGGATTGCTCGCTGATGGAACCACAATCGAGGCGGTGACGCTAACCAACGCTGGCGGTATCAGCGCCCGCATCCTGACTTACGGCGCGACCTTGCAATCACTGTTCGCGCCTGACGCCACGGGCAAGATTGCCGACATCGTGCTGGGTCAGGATACGCCTGCAGACTATGAGCGGCACCCAAATTACTACGGTGTCACCGTGGGTCGCTACGCCAATCGCATAGCCGGGGGCCACTTCACGTTGGACGGCGTGGGCTACCAGCTTCCGCTCAATAACGGCGCAAACAGCCTCCATGGCGGCACTGCCGGCTTCGACAAACGGGTCTGGCTTGTCCGTTCAATAAGCAGCGGCCCTGTCGCGTCGGTGGTTCTGTCGCTGCACAGCCCCGATGGCGATCAAGGTTATCCCGGCGCGGTCGATGCCACGGTAACCTATTCGCTCGATGAGGGCGGCAGTCTCACCATCGTGTTCGGCGCCGCGACGACCAAGCCGACCATCATCAACATGACCAATCACGCTTTGTTCAATCTTGCGGGCGATGGATCGGTGGATGGCGCGATGGCGCAAAAGCTGACGATCCCGGCCGCCGCCTATACGCCTGTCGATGCAACCCTCATTCCCACAGGTGAACTTCGCCCAGTTTCCGGCACGGCGTTCGACTTTCGCAATGGCCGGGTGCTTGCCGAGGCCTTGCGCAATGGGCACGATGAACAAATCCGTATAGGGCGCGGTTACGATCATAACTTCGCGCTCGACAAGGGCCTGACTGCCACGCCGCAGTTGGCCGCTCGGCTCGAAGACCCTGCTTCGGGCCGTATGCTCGAAGTACTCACCACCGAACCCGGCCTGCAACTTTATACAGGCAACTTCCTCGACGGGACCAGCCTTGGCAAGAACGGCCACCTCTACCGCATGGGAGATGGGATTGCGCTCGAACCGCAGAAGTTTCCCGATGCGCCAAACCAGCCGGGCTTCGTCTCAGCGCGGGTCGATCCGGGCAAGCCCTATCGCCATGTCATGGTCTTGCGCCTCACAACCACCCGGTAGAACTCCGGTTCGCAGCGGAACCTGAGGCCAATCCAACCGTTCGTCGGGGCTAAAGGAACCCAGACGAATGCTCACAATGCAACGCACGCAAGCCTCTGCCGAAACTGCCCTGTTCGAAACGATCGCCGATCCCGTTTTCCCCTGCGTCGGTGCGAAATCCGCCATGGCACGCGGCACGCTGAAAGTGCTCGCCTGCCACAGCTTGGACAGCAGTTGGGATGATCTCGTCATCCATCAGGCGCTGATGGACTGGGCTGCCGAATACCGCGCCGACCCAGCCGGGCTGCGCAGTCTGGCCGTATCGTTCGACGGCCCAGACGATCTCGACGAAGCGCGTTTCGAAGCGCTGATGTGGCAGCGCATCCAGTCCTTTGCCGACAAGGACGCATGGCTTGGCCACCCCTACGACCACCGCGTCAGCGCCGACCCGTCCGACCCCCACTTCTCGCTGAGCTTCGGCGGTGAGGCGTTTTTCGTCGTCGGCCTGCATCCTGGTGCGTCACGGCCCGCCCGTCGGTTCCCCCGCCCGACGCTCGTGTTCAATCTCCACGACCAGTTCGAGCGCCTGCGTGAAGAAGGCCGCTACGACAAGATGCGAGAGCGAATTCTCGACCGCGATGTGGCACTGGCCGGGGACATCAACCCTATGCTTGCCCGCCACGGTGAAATCAGCGAAGCCGCGCAGTACAGCGGTCGCCATGTTGATGATAGCTGGCGTTGCCCGTTCAGCGACAAGCGCGCGAACGCCGCATGATCGTCCACGAAATCCCGCCCCGCAGCGGCACCGCGTTCAAGCTGCTCCAAGACCAGATCCTGCGTGTGATCGATCCCCGCGGCGTTCAGGTCAGCGACTTGCTGGCTTTCGACGCGCACGACATCCGCGAAGTCATCTCGGCCGGCCGCACGTTCGATTATGAAGAGACGATCCGCCTCACTACCGGCAATATCCTGTGGTCGAACCGGTCGAATCCGATGCTGGAGGTGATCGAGGATACCGTCGGCTGTCACGACTTCCTGCTCACTCCGTGCAGCGAGGCGACATTTCGGCATTTTTACCCGGAAGAGCCGGTCCATCGCGGCTGCTTCGGAAACCTCGCCGAGGCGCTGGCGCCATACGGCGTCGAAGCGGACGCGATCCCGGTTGCCTTCAACGTGTTCATGAATGTGCCGGTGGACGGCAGGACCGGCAAACTCGAAGTCCTGCCGCCTGTCAGCAAGCCGGGGGATTATATCCGCCTGCGCGCGCGGCGCGATCTCGTAATCGGCCTCACCGCATGTTCGGCAGGAGCATCGAATGGCGGCAGCTTCAAACCCATCCACTACGCCATCGAGGATTGATCATACGACAAGCCGTGCGCAACTTTTGCTACGCACGGCTGCCGTTCAATCAGTGCTGCAGACCGTGCTTCAGCGCGCTCATCTGGTCGTGGCCTTCGCGGACAGAAACCCAGGCTTCATCGACAGCGCTGCGAGCGACCGACGATAGGTCGGCGTTGTTCATCGCCGTTTCGAACTTGCCCTTGAGATAGTCCTCCCCGCGCTCTACCTCGTTGACGATCGCCTTGTCATCGCGCCCGGTGACCGCAGCCTTGAGATCCACGAATACGCGGTGGATCGAGCCCATCACAGAAGTATCGTCCTCTGGCTTGCCGCCAAGCTGCGCCACGGCCGACTGCAATTTCGTTACCGCGCTCTGGCGTTCGCGGGCGCGTTCGAGGAACAGGCGGCGGAACTCCTGATTGTCGAGATCCTCGGCGGATTTCTGATAACCCTCCACGCTGTCGAGCAAGGTCGCGATCAGCGTGTTGAGAACGGTGACATCGCCTTCGCTGCGATCATCATGGGTCGCCGTGCCGCTGTAGGGAGTATTTGATTCCATGGAAGTTTCTCCGAATGAGTGTGAGCGCTCAACGCCAGCGGAGAAGCTTGGGTCCCGAGGCGGACGGCCAAACTCATGCGGCGACGCCTCATTGCGCCGGGGCGGTTCAAGGCTGCGACGAGACACCAACGCTTCAAAGCATGGGCCTGCCCAATATGGCCGGTCACTGCTACCGAGTGACTTCGTTCGGGAGGGATCGACGTTGAAACTGCTTCTGCTGCGCGCGGTCTTTGCCGTGTCGACCATCGCAATCGCGGCGCCCGCCATAGCCGACGATCCGCTCGATCCTTCGATGCGCAACTCCGTCGCACGCGCACGCGACAAAGAAATAATCCGCAAGCTCAACCTTGCCGAAGCAGCGCGGGTAAAGGAGCGTGACGAGCGCTACGCCGCACAATCCCGCGCCTCGAACACCGCCGCGTCCGACTACGCCAGCAGCCGCGCTCGGTACGAGCGCGACATGGCCGCGTGGCGCCGCGCGGTCGCTGCCTGCCGCGCAGGCCATTACGCCGCCTGCGCGCGCTGACCTCCGCTCATTTCGCCAGCGGCGGACAAGCGGGCATCTGTCCGATACCCTCGATTCCGGCATTGCGAACAGTCACCGCAAAGCCCTTGTCCGCGCCCATCCGCAAGGGCGTGCCAATCGCCTTGATCGGCGCGCCATGTTCGGCAAAGCATTTCAGGCCAACGAGTAGCGTCCCGGCCTTGCCCGGCGTTGCCGCACTCACCAGTACCGACACATCAAGCCGCACTCCGCCGAAGCTGACGGTCACCGGGGCATCGCCGCGAGCATCAATCCGCCAGTCCAGTCGTAGCGCGAACCCGCCGTTCAAATAGCGTTCCATGTCCACCGGCGGGCCGTCGACGGCAATGTCGCCCTTCCCGATCCACGTGAACTGACGCGCGTCTTCCTGCGCCATCAGGTCCACAGCCCGCATCGTCACCACGCTGTCCAACCCCAGCCGCCACGGCTCGATCACCCGGCCATGCCGGATATAGGCTGTATCGCTGAGCGCTGGTCCCTGCTCGACCCGCGGGTCCTCACTCACCTTGCCCACTGTACCGGGCCGGGCGTAGGACAGCCCGTAACCTGCCGGAAACAGTGGGGCGCCCATCGGAGCGCGGGCGTCCTGAGGCCAAGCGAACGGCAGCGTTCCGCTAAAGTCACGCAGGGCCTTGCCGTCTTTCCCTGCCACCAGCACATCGGCCACGCCCTGCCCTTGCGAGCCCGGCTGCCAGCCGGCCACAAAGGCATCGGCAAGGTTCATTTCCGCACCTACGAACATCGGCCGTCCCGAAAGGAACACCGCCACCACCGGCACACCTTGCGCCTTCAACCGCCGCATCAGGTCCAGTTCCCCCACGCGCGGGTGGAACATCAGGTCGGGAACGTCGCCCTGAAACTCGGCATAGGGCTGCTCGCCGAACACCACCACCGCCAGATCGGGCTTGCCGCCCGCCGCATCTCCGGTTGGATCGATCCGCGCCTTGCCTCCAGCAGCGCTCACCGCATCGACTATCGCACCGCCGATCGTGCGGCCCTTGGGAAAGTCCTGCGCGGTCGTGTCCGTCCCTTGCCAGGTGATGGTCCAGCCGCCCGCCTGCATGGCCATGTTGTCCGCGCCCGGCCCGGTCACAAGCACGTTCGCACCGGCCCGCAGCGGCAGAACGCCGCCCTCGTTCTTGAGCAGCACCAACGATTTGGCCGCCGCCTCGCGCGCTATGTCGAGATGCCCCTGCGCGCCCACTTGCGCCGGATCGCCGCGTTCCACCAACTTTGGCCCCATCAGCCCCAGCTTGTATTTCACGCGGAGCACGCGCCGCACCGCATCATCCAGCCGCGCCATCGGGATCGTACCGTCGCGCGCCTCACGCAAGGTGTTGTCGAACAGGCCTTTCCAACTGTCGGGCGCCATGAACAGGTCGAGCCCTGCATTGATCGAGGCGGCGCAATCGGTCGGCGTGCAGCCCGGCACTTGCCCGTGCCCGTTCCAGTCACCTACGACGAGACCCTCGAAGCCCATGCGTCCCTTGAGCACATCGGTGAGCAGTGACTTGTTGCCGTGGTTCTTCACCCCGTTCCAACTGGAAAAGCTCGCCATTACCGTCAGCGCGCCTGCGTCAATCGCGGGCGGATAGCCTTGCGCGTGCAACCGCACCAGATCGGCTTCCGCTACTTTCGCGTCACCTTGATCCTTGCCGCCTTCGGTCCCGCCATCTGCAAGGAAATGCTTGGCGCTCGCAGCCACCTTGTGTGCGCCCAGAGGCGTGTGTGCCTTGAGTTCACCCTGCAACCCTTCGACCATCGCCCTCGAATAGGCCGCAACCAGCGCGGCATCGCCTGAATAGCCCTCATAAGCCCGGCCCCAGCGTGGGTCTTGAGGGACCGCCAGTGTGGGCGCAAAGGTCCACTCGATACCTGATCCTGAAACTTCGGCAGCGGTTGCCGCGCCGATCCGACGGATCAGCTCGGGATCGCGCGCCGCGCCAAGCCCGGTGTTGTGCGGAAAGATTGTCGCGCCCGGCAGGTTCGAATGGCCATGCACCGCGTCCACACCGAACAGGATCGGAATACCCGCCCCCGCCTTGCGCGATGCCGCACGATATTCGGTAACCAGTTTCAGCCACTTGGCCGCGTCCGCCCGCTCGTCGCCATAAGGCCCGCTATTGCCCCCCGCGAGGATCGACCCGAGCGGATAGCGCGCGAGGTCCGCAGGCGTCATCGCGCTGATGTCGCCCTGGATAACCTGCCCGACCTTCTGTTCCAGCGTCATCCGCTTGATCAAACGCGTGATAGCGCGCTCGGTCGCCGGATCGGTGATTGCCGACGGACTGCGGGCAGCAGGCCACTTCGCCGGATCGGCCACGCCGCCGGGCGCCTGTGCATTCAGCGCACCCGCACTCACACCCAGAACCAGCATGGCCGCAAGGCCTCGTGCAGCAACTCGCATCGACATCGACTTCCCCGGATTATTTCTTGAGAACGTTCCCAACGCCGGTTTGTCATGCAAGGCTGCGAAAATCAACCCCTTTGGGACAATGCGTTATCAGGCGTGTGTGGAAGTCTCTGGCGAACGCGCCAGCAGCACCATCGCGCCCAGCGCCAGCACCGCCAGCACCACGAACAACCCCTCAAACCCCAACGACGGAACCAACGCCAAAGTCAGCGATGGCATGACCAGCGACGGGATCGTGTTGGTCAGGTTGAACAAGCCGAGGTCGCGCCCGCGCCGCGCCCCGTCGGGCAGAACGCGCAAAGTGTGCGCGGTGTGCAGCGCAAGGAACACCGATGTCGAAAGCCCGAACAGCAGGTATCCCGCAATCGCTTCTGCGCGGCCATTGGCCAGCGCCATTGCCACAAGTCCCGCCGCTGCGCCTGCCGAAGCCAGCGCCAGCGGCACAACCGGACGGTCACGGCGGTCGGCCCAGCGCCCAGCCAGCAAGGCCGTTGGCGCACCGATCAGCATGGCAAGGCTCAGCACGCGGGCAATCCCGGCATCGGCAAAGGTAGGATCGACGCGGCGGAACCATAGGTAGAAATAGGCAAACAGCGAGGCCTCGGAAATCTGCACCAGCAACCGCGCAAGCCACATCCGCGTTGCCATGGCACGCAGCAACGCCTTCGCCGCTGCAGTAACGGGCGGGGCATCGTTATCGGGCCGATCCAACCGGCCATCTTCGCCAAACAAGGCCAGCGGCATCACGCAAACCACCACGATCCCCGCCACAATCGCAAAGCGCTCAGGCAGATCGGCAAGGCCCGGAATTGTCACGAGCGCCCCGGCAAGCGCGCCCGACGCCGGTGCAAAGGCCAGCAATCCGCCCAACATGCCCTTGCGCCCATCGGGCACCCGGTCACCCGCCCATGCCGAAAGCGGACCCAGCATCATGTTCAACCCAATCTGCCACGCCACAATCAGCGAAATGAGCAGCGGCAACGCGCGCACCATCGGCATCAGGCAAAGCAGCCCACTCGATAGCAGAAGACCGGAGATCACCCATATCCGGCGCCCCCCGGTCCGGTCACTCAGCCATCCGAACACGATGTTGGCAATGCTCGAACCTATCGCCCCCACGAATGTCGTCAGCGCCAGCCAGCGCACGCTGTCAGCGCCCGCCAGCCGGTCGACATGCATAGGCAGCAGCAGCGTCAGGAACGGCGTATAGGCAATCGCCGCCCCAGCCCATGCCAGCGCATAAAGGCCAAGGAATCTACGGTCGGGGTTCACACCGGTCCGGTCGAGGCGCGAACTTCAAATCCCATCGGGATCACCACTGGCCCCATGTCGGCGTCCGGATTGCGATGTGCGGCGATAAGCATCCGCACCGCCGTCGCGGTCGTCTCGGCAATTGGCTGGTCCACCGCAGTCAGTGCAGGCCGCGTAAACCGCACCAGCGGCGTGTTGTCGAAGCTGACGAGCGAAAGATCGCCCGGTATGGCCAGGCCCAGTTCCTCGGCAATCTCCACCGTGGCCAGCGCCATCTGATCGTTGCTGGCGATGATCGCACTCGGCCGGTCATCGCGCGATAGCAGCGACCTCGCCGCGCGCACACCCGAGGCATAAGTGAAGTCACCCGCCTCCAGCAGGCCATCGACCGAAGCCCCGGCAGCGAACATTTCAGCGCGCCAGCCTTCGACGCGCTTGGCAACCAGCCGGTATTCCGGCGGCCCCGAAATGACGCCGATCTTGCGGTGCCCGAGATCCAGCAGGTGCCGCGTCGCCATACGCGCGCCGCCCTCGTCATCCATCGAAACGAGAATACCCGCAGGCAAGCCCTTCTCGCTGATCTGCGCGCCGATCCGCGCGAAGGGCACTTTGTGCTTTTCCAGCACTTTGAGAATCTTGGGATTATCCGAATGCGGCGGCGTCAGGATCGCGCCATCGGGCTGGAGCGCGGCAATGGCAGCGGAAATCTCACGCTCGACATGGTCGTTGTGGGTATCCACCAGTTCGAAGATCAGCCGGTAGCCCTGCTCGGCACATTCGAGCATCCCGCCGAGCAGCATCTGGTCTACCCAGTCGGTGCCCTGCCGTGCCCGCCAGTCGGCAATCGTGCGCTCACGGTCGTTCAGCGCCAGAATGAGATACGAGCGCGAGCCACTCATCCGCTGCGCCGCAATCGAGGGCACATAGCCCAGCTTGTCGATGGACGCCTGAACCTTGTCGCGCATCTCGGGCCGCACGTTGGGCTCGTTGTTGATGACGCGGCTGACCGTCTGCAACGATACCCCGGCATCCGCCGCCACGTGCTTGATCGTTACCGCCTGCCGCCTGCGCCCCATCGTCCGTCAAAACCCTCGCATGTCCGGCAATCCCGCTAGCCGTTTTGACGCCGCATTGCCAGAGTTCCCCCGATTCATGCCGCCACCGGCACGTCAGCGCCGCAGTAGCGCGCCACATAGTCGCCATGCGGTGGCAGCGCCGCCACGGTACGGCTCACCTGTTCGCGCAGGCTGGAAAGGAGATGCGTCAATTCCTCGTCGCGCAGCTTTGCCGCCACCGGGTGATAGCTCTGCGGCACGATCCCTTGTCCCATCATCACCTGCACCCATGAATTCTCGGCAAACAGTTCTTCGTTCTTTCGGAACACGCGACCCGTTTCGCGGAACAGCTCCATCTTGTGCGCAAGGCTTCCGGGCACATCCATGCCCGCGCAGTGTCGCCAGAATGGCGTGTCGCGGCGGTCCGTCACCTTGTAGTGCAGAATAAGAAAGTCGCGGATCTGCTCCATGTCGGTCATCTGCTGCTCGTTGAACTCGGCAACGTCGTGCGCGCTGATTGCGCCCGCCGGAAGCATCCGCACGATGCGCAGGATCGCGCGCTGGATCAGGTGGATCGAAGTCGATTCCAGCGGTTCCATGAACCCGCCTGAAAGCCCCACGGCCACGCAGTTACGGTGCCACTGCTTACGCCGCGCGCCGGTGCGGAAGCGGATCGGGTTGGGCTTGACCAGCTTGTCCCCTTCCACAGTCGAAAGCAGCTTATCCAGCGCCGCCTCGTGCTCCATGAACGCGCTGCAATAGACGACGCCATTGCCCTGCCGGTGCTGCAGCGGAATGCGCCACTGCCATCCTGCTTCATGCGCGATGGCGCGGGTATAGGGCACCGGTGGCCTCACACTCGACGTCTGGATCGCAATGGCGCTGTCGCAGGGCAGCCAATGCGTCCAGTCGTCATAGCCGACATGCAGCGCACCCTCGATCAGCAGCGCACGAAAACCGGTGCAATCGATGAACAGGTCACCCTCGATACGCCGCCCACCTTGAAGCGTCAGCGCGGCGATGTCGCCGGTTTGCGCGCACAGTTCCACTTGCGCGATCTTGCCCTCGATCCGCACCGTGCCGTCAGCCTCCGCCATGCGGCGCAGAAACTTGGCATAGAGTCCGGAATCGAGCTGGTAGGCGTAGTTCATCCGGTCGTCCGGCAAGTGCGCAAAGCGCCCCGCTTCGGCCGCTTTCAATTCAAGGCAATAGTCGCTGTAGGGTTCGGCGTGCCCGCGCGTTTTTCCGTCCAGCCAGAAATGCTGGAAGCCCGCCGACCAGTGATCCTTGCCGGTCCCGCCGAAGGAATGGAAATAGGCTTCGCCCGGCACGCGCCAGTTCTCGAAGTTGATGCCAAGCTTGAACGTTGCCTGGGTCGCGCGCATGAATTCGGCTTCGGATATGCCGAGGATGCGGTTGTATGCGACCAGCGGCGGGATCGTGCTTTCGCCGACGCCGATCGTGCCGATCTCCTCGCTCTCGACCAGCGTCACGCTCGCCAACGGACCCAGCGTGCGGGCCAGCGCAGCGGCAGTCATCCACCCGGCGGTGCCGCCGCCTGCGATCACGATGCGTCGCGGAAGATGCGGTGCGGCGGTCATTGTGAAAGGCTCCTCAGCAGGAATTGATGGAGGCGCGCGGCGGCAGCGGCATCAAGCGGCGCAAGCACCCCCTGCCCCGCCTGCGGCACATGCGCCCGCGCCGCTTCGCCGCCCGAAAAAACATAGTGCTCGAACATCTGCCGCCAAGCCGCGCGCTCGTCCTCGGGCAAATCACGGATCGCCATGATCGCGTGGGTGAGCGCGGTCTGTGGCTGCCCCAGATAACGCGGCGTATCGCGCCACCAGTAGTTCACCAGCACGTTGAACGGCGCCAGTGCATCGACATGGTGATACCACAGCGGCGGGATCAGCAGCGCGTCGCCCGGCTCGAGTTCAGCCAAAACACCGTGCTGCAAAGCCTCGCGGAATTGCGGATGCCGTGCGAAATCCGGCGTCTCGAAATTGACCATGGAAACTGGCCGCCCCGCAGGCGTGATGTCGATAGGCCCGAGATAGAGATTGGCGAACTGATCCGGCGGAAACAGCGTGAACCGCCGCCGTCCCACCGCGCAACACGCCAGATTGCGGGGAAAATCGTTGTGCGCGGCAATCCGCGTCGCATTGCCGATCCAGATCGACGCCAACGCATCGTCGCGCCCGATGTCGACATGGTTCGCTTCGTGCAGCCCGTCGAAGAATTGCCGCATGTCGATGGAACCGAGATAGACCGTCGGCACAGCATCGGCTTCGCGCCCCTCGGCCTTGTCGAACCCGGCCAGAATTTCGGGCAACCGGCCCTTGCCCATGCGGAAGTTGACCGCCATCGCCTCGTCATAGAACAGGCGACCGCCCTGGTCGGGGTCGGCTATGGACACTGGCAGGTCCACAGGCCGGGAATGAGCGGCAAGATAGCCTCGCGCCTCCCGCGCCGATTGCAGGCCCGCCTGAACCAGCGGCCAGTCCAGCACCAGCCCGCGTATGACTACCGGTTCGCTTGCTCCATGCAGCACATCCGCGAGCGCTCCTGTCGAAATCTCACGCGCCGCTGGCAGGCTCGCCAGCGCGTCAGCCACCGGCAGCACGGGCGTTCTTGCGTGCGATCAGATCGGAAAAGCGCCCGATCGATGCCACCGCCATGAACAGCGGGAGAAGATGACCCTCTGCCTGCAACTCACCCAGAGCATCCCCGGCCAAGGTGCGCAGCTTCTCTTCATCAATCGTGTGGAACCCGACCAGCGAATGGCGCGATCCATCGTCCAGCGGCACTTCCAGCGTAAACGGCTCAAGCAGTCCGTGCCGTTCCAGCGCTGCAAAAAACGCTCCGCTCGCACGGTATGCCTCGTCGAGATCGCCAAGATCCTGCGACACCTGTTCAAGCAAAGGCGAGGGACTCCCCGCCTCATCGAACAGGCGTATACCGTCGTCTCCGCCCATGGCCACGCGCGGACTGTCCAGATCGACATGAACCTGTGCGTTCCCGCTCGCGCCCTGCCCGATCAAAAACGGCTGCACCGCCTGCGCCAAAGGTTTGGAAGCCGCGTCCCAACCAGCGTCGGTCAAGAACAGGTTCTCCCCGTTCTCGAACCCGAACAACGCCAGCGCGGTGAACTTGCCTGTCTCCAGATCGCGCCGGAACACGATGGGATAATGCGCCTGTGCCCGGCGGAATTCTCCCGGCATCACAAGGCAGGCCATCACCGCATCACCCAGCGCCGCGCTGCTCCGGGTCCGCACGCGAAGGTCACGGTGGGCTAAGGAATCAAGAAGGGCGTGTCGGGTCATGGAATGGCAACGGCTCCCTGTAAGGGCTTGGAGTGCGCAATCGAGGACTGATAGCCGCGATGGCTCGGCAAGGCGGCAATGAGCGCCCGTGCCCGCTGGCCCACGTCGTCGAGTGCTCGCGCGGACTGCGGATCACGCAAAGGCAATGACGGCGGCGCAAAGCCCATGCCGTAGAGCACATAGGCGTGGCTCGCGGCCGAGAAAACCTCGTCCACTTGCGGAAAGTCCCAAGCGCTCGGCGTCTGGTCGCGCCACAGTTCCACCAGTCCCGCCAGCCGGTCCGGCACCGTCACCGCGTCACGCTGCGCCAGCCAGTACGGTTCGGTCCGCCGCGAGAGCAGATAGTGCAGCTTCAGAAACTCGATGATCCGGTCCCAGCGATAGCGGAACAGCGCGTTGAACCGTTCGGCCAGCACCGGCATCGCGGCACGGCGGCGCGGGAAATTCTCGACGATGGCCCGCAGCGACAGTTCTATCATCACGATGGCCGACGCTTCCAGCGGCTCCAGAAACCCCGCAGACAAGCCCACCGCAATGCAGTTACCTGCCCAGAACTTCTCGCGGTGGCCGGTCGGAAACGCGATCCGCCTCGGCTCCACCGCCGCCGCATCCGCGCCCGGCACATGGGCCGCGACATAGCCGCGCAGCACCGCCAGCGCCTCGTCATCCGACATGAATCGCGAGGCATAGACGCAACCGATCCCGCGCCGTCCCGGAAGGCCGATATCCCACAGCCAACCCGCCCGATGCGCGGTGGAGACGGTCGCCGAGGCGACTGGGCTGTCAGGCATAACTGGCACTTGCGCCGCCAGCGCCCGGTCATTCAGGAGAACGTCGCTGCGGTCCACAAATGGCACCTGGCACGCCCCGCCGATCAGCAACGCGGCATGGCCCGAACAGTCGATAAACAAGTCGCCTTCGATCACCCCGCCCGTCGCCGTTTCCAGCGCGGCAATATGCCCGGTTTCGTCCGCGACCGTGTTGCGGACACGGTCGCGGACGTGGGCGACGCCAAGTTTGCCGGTTGCAAGGGAGGACAGCAACGCAGCAAACTTTCCGGCGTCGAGATGATAGGCATAATTCAGTGCACCCGCGTAATCGGGCATTGCGCTTTGACGAGGCGCCAGAAACCTGTCGACGACAGCAGCCTGGGCCGTCATCGCTTCGGCAAAGGGCACCCCGGGTCGCTGGCCCCATGCTGCGACCAGACCCCCGAGGTCACCCGGCGGCGGCGGCGTGAACGGATGCTGGTAACTATCGCCAGCCCCGCCGGTCACCCAGCCATTGAACCGCGAGCCCTGCTTGAACGACCCGTCGCAAGCGGAGAGGAATTCCGCTTCCGAAATGCCGATGGACTCGAGCGTCCCGCGCATTGTCGGCCAGGTGCCCTCGCCCACGCCAACGGTGGGAATATCGGGCGCTTCGATCAGCGTTATGGCAACATCGTGCCCACGCTCCCGAAGCTGCGAAGCCAGCACGCAGGCCGAGAGCCATCCGGCGGTGCCGCCGCCGAGGATCACGATCCGCCTGACTTCACCCTCGCCCATCGCGCTTCTTGTCTCGTTGTCAAACCGTCCCGGTGGGACAGGCCAGAACCTCTCGGCCCGCCTTGTCCCACCTCAAAGGAACGTTATCAAGCCACCCACATCAGAAATTGACGCGGAAGCCGGCCTGGTATCGGGCGTAGCCCGGCGAAGCGAAGAACACGTTGTTGCTGCTCCGCAGATGGCCTCGGCGGCTCGACCCGGTCAGGTTGATCGCTTCGCCGAACACCGTCAGCCCCTTGCGGAACTCCCAGCTCGCGCTTGCATCCACCTGGCCATAAGCTTCGACATAGTACGGATTCGGCCCGGTCCCAGCGAGGAACTCGTCGCGCCAGTTATAGGCAACGCGCGCCTGGAAGCCGTTCTTGTCATAGAACAGCACGGCATTGGCACTGTCCGAAAGCCCGGTCAGGGCAAACTGCGGCACACTCGAGGGCTGCGTGTTGTCGTAACGCGCATCGCCCTTGACCACGGTGTAGTTCAGGATCGCCCCGAAGCCCGTGTCCCAGAAGCTGTGCTGCACGGCAAATTCGAAGCCATAAAGATGGGCCGACTGGTCCGAGTTGACTGGCGTCGAGATCTGGAAGTTGACTTTGCCGTCTTCGGGCAGGCCAAGGATCTTGCCGGTGTAGTTGCCCGTCGCCGCATCGAAGCTGTCCACCACAACCGAGCCGGGATAGTTGGCAAAGATGTAGTTGCGGATCGCGGTCGTGCTGGCGTTCGTTCCCAGCGCAGCGATGGCAGCGCGGTAACGCGGACCATCAGCCGGGTTGGTGAGGCCGAATGCGTCGGTATCGATACGGGCGGACGAGATGAAGTTCTTCACCCGCTTGTCGAAGAAGCCGACCGAAAGGTAGCTGGCCTTGTCGTAATACCACTCCGCCGATACGTCGATATTCTTCGAACGATAGGGCAGCAGGCCTGGATTGCCCTGACTGCCGAAACCACCGCCGATGCGGAACAACTGGTCCACGGTGCGCCCGCCCTGCATCGAGGCATAATCGGGACGCGTGATCGTGTGGCTGTAGCTGGCCCGGACCTTGACGTTGCTGACCGGCTCGAAGTCCAGGTCGAACGCTGGCAGCCAGTTCTCGTACTCCCCCTTGAACGTGGTGAAGTCCTTGGCCGCGCCGTAGACGAGGTTGAACTCGTTGGCCGCCACCCACTGCGTCCCCGTCGGAATCGGCACCAGCGCCGAAGACGTGATCTTGGTCTTCTCGTATCGGATACCGGCGCGGAAGTGCGCGGGGTTGCCCATGACATCATAGGTCATGTTGGCCTGCAGATACGGGGCAACGGTACGCTCGCGAATGCGGCGGTCCACCGTGAAGTCCGAAAGGCAGTTGCCGTCGCCACCGCAGATCTTGTTAAGCCCATCGAGGAAGCCGACCATCTTCTCGAAGTTGAAGCGGTAGAAGCTCTGGAGCATCCCGGCGTCGCCTGCGCCTGAAACGCCTGCGAACTTGTCGGGGATCGATTCAAGAGTGAACAGGTCGTCAGGCATCTGGGCCTTGGTGGTCGAACCACCCCAGGTATCGTTCTGGATGAAACCATAAGCCGACCGCACCTTGTTCTCGACGTAAGTCACGCCGAAATCGAGGCTGTCGAGCACCGAGTCATCGAAGTCATAGCCGCCGCGCAGCTGGGCCTCGTTCACCGTGTCCTTGAAGTAGGCGTTGCGGAAGGCATTGCCCGTCGCCTGAATGTTCGAAGCGTCGAGCGCGTCGATCCCCGGATGCATGACCACCGAGATGACCGGCAAATCGTTCTCGTAATTGACGGTCTGCTGCGCGATGCCGAACACCGCCGTGCCGACCGACGTGCTGGTGCCATAAGGATTGTTCGCACCCGATTCCGCGGTCGAGTGGTGTGCGTCGAGCACGAGGCGCAAACCGCCCGGCCCTTCCCACTTGAGGTTGCCGCCGATCGACTTGTTCTCGGAGCGGTTCTCGGTCAGCGACCCCGAGTAAGACAGGTCCTTGCCTTCTGCGGCACCGAACTTTTCCGAATAGAAGATCGGACCGGCAACCGGACCATCTGTCCAGGCGCTCGAAACGTCATTGAAGTTGAACCAGATGCCGACGTTGGAATTGCGCACTTGCACGGTGTTGCGCGAATAGGTGTAATCAAGCGTCGCAGTCAGGTTTTCAGCGGGCCGGGCCTGCAGCACCAACTGGCCGTTGAGGCGCTCGCGGTTGATGTCGTTCAGGTCGTAGCTTGCGTTCTGCTGCACCTGATAGACATCGGTCGGGCCGGGACGGTTCTGCACGTTGGCAAAGCGCGGATCACCCGCCTGCGGCAGCGAGCCCCAGTTGTTTTCCGAACCGAGATAGCCATCGCGCCAGCCGACATTGGCCTGATTGACGCTCGCCTTGCGCTTCTGCCAGCTACCGGTGACGAGCACGCCGAACATGTCGTCTTCGCCGAATGTGGTCGAGATGATGCCCGAGACTTCTGGCGTGATCGGCTTGCCGTCATTGCGCGAGCTGTCATAGACACCCTTGACCGCAAGGCTGCCCGAAAGGCCCGGCTTGTCGAGCGGGCGCGGGGTCTTGATGTTGATCGTTGAACCGATGCCGCCGGTCGGCAGCGTGGCGCGGCCGGACTTGTAGACCTCGACGCCCGAAACGCCTTCCGATGCCAGGTTGGCAAAGTCGAACGAGCGCGACGACGGCGCGCTGGCGCCATCGCCCAGCGACGACGTCGGCATCTGGCGGCCATTGAGCAGCACCAGATTGAATTCCGGGCCAAAGCCGCGGACCGTCACGGTCGAGCCTTCGCCGTTTGAACGGTCGATCGACACGCCGGTGATGCGCTGCAGCGATTCCGCCAGGTTGGTATCGGGGAACTTGCCGATGTCTTCTGCCGAGATTGCGTCGACCACGCCCTGCGCGCTGCGCTTGATGCTCATCGCCTGCGCCAGCGAGGCGCGGATGCCGGTCACGACAATAGCTTCGCCTTCGCCCTCGGCAGGAGCCGCTTCCTGGGCAAATGCCGTCTGGCTGGCAAGTGCAAGTGCCATCGCGCCAAAGCTCGACGCACGCACGATCATGGAACGCTTAGACCTCATAACTTCCTCTCCCCCCAAGACTACGGGACTCGACGCCTGGCGTCTGTTGTGAACGTTCACCTAAATGAGAACGTTCACTCCGTCAAGCGAGCGGAAGTGGACCGGACACGAAAAATGCCCCGCAGCACCGGATGCTACGGGGAAAGCGACCAAATTTCAGAAGCATACAACCGCTGGCCGAAACTTCAGACGGAGTTGATGTCCACGACCGTCGGAATTGTGTCGTTGAGCAGAATGATCGTCTTGCGCGCGATCCTCCAGCCGTCATCACCGGGAATGAGCCGGTATTCGTATCGCCCGAAGAAGCAGTCCGCGCGGTTCATCCGCACATCGAACCGGTGGCATGCGAACGCTGCCGACACATCCGCGCCGCCATCGTCCCCACCCGTCACCAGCACGTTCGTCACCTGATGCACCACGCGAGGCAGCGGCGACGACGCGGTCGACAAACCCGACGTCAACCGCATCACCCGGTCCTCCAGATTGCGCCGCCCCTTGTAATAGATCAGCGAAAGCTCGCGGTCGGGGTCCTGCGTCGTCGTCGTTTCGTCACGCCACGCCGGCATCCAGAACTCGACATCGGGCGTGAACAGTTCAAGCCATTCGGCAAAGCGCCCGCTGTCGATCAGCAGCGCCTCGCGATAGAGCAGTTCCTCGGCCTCGGCACGGGTCAGCACGCCACTCATGCCGCAAACTCCGCCTGCATCCGTTCGGCCCACGCGCGATAGTAAGAATGGTAGAGCGTCTCGTCGCACAGTTGCGAATCCGCCAGCACACTGCGCTCGGGCTGCAGGTCAATCCGGTCCGAAAACCGGTTCCCACCCGCCACGCTCGCCGTCATCCCGCGCGCGTAGCCTTGCAGCCACGGCCTAGCAGTCCCGGCAAAACCGATCTGGCAGTTCTCATAGGAAACCGTATCATCAGGCGTCGCCATGCCGGTCGGGTTGAAGAAGTCCTCATACTGCCGGATGCGCTGGCGGCGCGCCGCATCGCTCTCGCCCTTGGGCGCGATGCACCACGTTCGCATCTCGGTCATCCCCGGCGAGACCGGGCGGATCACGCGCAACTGGCTCGACGCATTTTCCGCCACCTGCAGGTTCGGGAAGATCGTCAGGTTGCGCATGTTGAACATCCAGTCGCGCTTGCCCTCGCCATGCCGCTCAGCCAGCGCCGCAGCGCTTTCATAGAGCGGGATCGCCGGCGTCACCCCGAACACGCCCCAATTCAGCACATGACCATTGGCGAAGGAATAGCTGCCACCGCCAACGCCCTCAGTCTCTTCCTTCCAGTAGTCGCTGTTCTCCCACACCGATGCGACCACGTCCCCGCTCATCTCCTTTTGCCGCCGCTCCAGCACGCGGATGTAGGAGGGGTGTGCCGAGGTGAAGTGATAGGCATCCGAACAGTTCTCAAGCTGCAGTTTCCAGTTCGCCTCATAGGTAAATGTGACCTGCCCAGGCACCAGTTCCATCCCCGCCTCGCTCTGGTCGGCCACCAGATCGAGCAGCTTGGCCGCCTCGCCCAGATGCTCGGCCAGAGGCGACACATCCTCCGCCAGACTGCCGAACAGGAACCCCCGATAGTTTCCAAAGTGCGGCAGTTCCGCCAGTCCATGATCTTCGCGTCCGAAGGCCTCGGAATAGCATCCCGCCTTCTGCCACTTCACCGCCTTGTTCCGGCCCGCGCTGTCGAAGGTCCAGCTGTGGTAAGGACACACATGCAGCCGCGCGTTGCCCTGTCGTACTTGCGCCAGCCGCGCGCCCTTGTGCGGGCAGGAGTTGACGAAGGCGCGCAACACCCCCTCGCCATCACGCTGCACCATGATCGGTACGCGCCCCGCAAAGGTCGTGAAGAAATCGTGCGGGCGTTCCGCCTGGCTCTCCAGCCCGAGGAACACCCACCCCCCCTCGAACAGCACGCGCATCTCGGCATCGAACACGCTCTGATCGGTAAAGATCGCGCGGTTCACCCGGAACACCCCGTCTTCCGGGCGGTCGTCGATAAGGTCGGTGAGCCGCATCGTCACAGCACCACCGCCTCTACCAAAGTCGGACCATCCGCCGCGAAAGACCAGCGCAGCGCCTCGTCAAGGCTGGCCGCGTCGGTGGCGCGCCGCGCCGCCACGCCGTGCCCGCCCGCGAGCATGCAGAAGTCCAGTTCAGGAAACTGCGTGCCGACCAGCGTCTGCATGCCGAAGTGCCTGCCGAACTGGTGCAGCGCCTCGTAACGGTTGTTCTTGATCACCACGAAGCTCACCGAAACCCCGTGCTGCACGGCGGCATGAAGCCCCTGGATTGCATACATCGACGATCCATCGCCGAGCACCGCGATCACCTTGTCGTCCGGCCGCGCCATCGCCATGCCCACTGCCGCCGGAAGACCATGGCCCAGCCCGCCGCTGGCGGTGGTGTAGAATGTATCCTTGGCGACAATCGGCAGCCGGTCATGCATCGGCCCCCGGCTCGACGGCGCTTCCTCGACGATGATCGTCTCCGGCCCGCGCAGCGCGGCGATTCGCTGAAGCACATAAGCATCGGTCATCACCGAGCCATCCAGCGGAGCAGGCAAGACCCGCCCCGCCGGAGCCGTCCGCGCGCCCGGCACCGGCCCCGCAAGCAACAGGTCGAGCGCCTTGTCGCACTGCGCCACAATCGCCGTGCCCGCAGGCGCCCAGGCCGCATGGACATGATTGTCGCCGATCAGCCAGACCTCGCAAGCGTCCGGCACGTGCGGCCCGCTGCCTTCCACGTGGTACAGGCTCATCGGACCGCCCAGCGCCAACACGAAGTCGAAGTGCGCCAACGCCGCAACAATTGCCTCGCGCCCCGCCGTCAAAAATCCGGCGAACAGGGCATGATCCTCGGGAAAGCTGCACCGCGCAGACATCGGCGCGACCAGTACGGCAGCACTGTGCCGCTCGGCCAGCGCCACCACCTGATCCCACGCCCCATCACGCGCCACGCCCGCGCCCACCACGATGGCAGGGCGCTTCGCCCGCGCCATCGCCTGTCCGCATTCCGCAATAGCGCCCGCATCCGGGGCACGTCCTGCGTGCACCTTGCGCCCAGAAAACGGCGCGCAATCGCGGTCCCAATCGTCGATCGGGATTGAAACGAATGTCGGCCCGCACGGCGGCTCCATCGCCACCAGCCAGGCACGGTGCAGCGCCGCAGGCACGTCCTCGGCCCGCGCCGGCTCGCACGACCATTTCACGAAGGGCCGTGGAAACTCCGCCGCCCGCTCGGCGAACAGAAACGGTTCGTATGGCAGGATCGAACGCGCCTGCTGTCCGGCTGTCACCACCAGCGGCGTCTGGTTCTTGAACGCGGTGAACAGGTTCCCCAGCGCATGGCCGACACCCGCCGAACTGTGCAGATTGACAAGCGCCGCCGTGCGCGTGCCTTGAGCAAAGCCATCGGCCATGCCCAGCACGACGCTTTCCTGCAACCCCATCACATAGCGGAAATCTTCGGGAAAATCGCGGAACATCGGAAGTTCGGTCGACCCCGGATTGCCGAACACGGTGGTCATGCCAAGCTCGCGCATGAGGCCGATGGTCACGTCACGAACGGTTGGCATGGTCTCTCCCGGTATTTTTTCAGGCGGCAGAATGAACTGCTCCACCATTAGAAACAATTGCAAATTACCACCAAAGTCATACGCTCGACGCATGGATTTTGACGAACGCCAACTCCGCGCCTTTCTCGCCATAGCCGAAACCGGCAGCCTTGGCCGCGCCGCGCGCGTCGCCAACCTCACCCAGCCCTCGCTCAGCCGCCTGGTAAAGGGCATGGAGGACCGTCTCGGCCACCCGCTGTTCGATCGCGGTGGCAAGGGCATGACGCTCACTCCCGCAGGCGAACTTCTCGCCGTCCACGCGCGCCACATCGTCTCCGAAATGCAGACCACGCGTGACGAACTAGCCGCCCTGCGCGGCCTCAAGCGCGGCGTCGTGCGGATCGGCGCGGTTGCCGCGGTGATGCGCACGCTTGTCGCCGATACCGTCGGCAAGCTGCTGGAAGGCGCTCCGGGCCTGCGCGTCGAACTGATCGAAGCGGTGGATGGTGAACTACTCGACGCCCTCGTAACCCGCCGCGTCGATCTCGTCGTAGCCGCCAGCCCGCTCGATCATGCGGACATCACCGCCATCGGCCCTGGCGCCTATGCCGACAGCTTTGCCGTGTTCTGCGCGGCGGTACACCCCCTGCCGACCGCTCCCGGCCTGGCAGCCGCGCTGGCTCAGGACTGGGTGATGCCCGGTCCGGCCTTCACCCCACGCCAGACCTTCGAAAGCGTCGTCCGCGCGCAGGGGCTTGTCGCTCCGCGCGTCGCGGTCGAGACTGCTTCGGTCGAGGCGATGATCGCGATCTCGGCGCGCAGCCACCTGCTCTGCTGGCTGCCTGAACCCCTCCTCGCTGCTCATGTCACCAGCGGCACCATGCGCCGCCTCGACGTGCCCGAACTCGCCACGCAGCGCAGCTTCATTCTCCATCGCCGCCGTTCGGGTCTGTTACCCGAGGCCGCCCGCCGCTTCGTCGAGCTCTTCCCGCTCGCCCCTTGACCGCGCATTTCCCCGCCCCAAACTCGCACGCCTGCACGTGTGCACACGGGAGGGGACCGGATTGATGGCCAGAGTGATCGAGCGTATCGTCATTGTCGGCGCGGGCGCCATGGGCTGCCTGTTCGCGGCGCGGCTTGCGCTAGCGGGCAAATCGGTCGCGGTCGTCGATGTCGATCCCGCCCGCCTCGCCAGAATCAAAGCCGAAGGTATCACGCTCGACGATGATAGCGGCCACCACATCGCACAACTCGATGCCGCGCTCGCTGCCGATATCCACGGCCCGGTCGATCTGCTGATGCTGTTCACCAAGGGCATGCACAGCGCTTCGGCGATCCGCTCGGTTGCCCATCTCGCAGCAACAGACTGCACCGTGCTCACGCTGCAGAACGGCCTTGGCAACGTCGAGGCAATCACCGAAGTCTTTGCCCCGGCCCGCGTCCTGTGGGGCGTCACAGACTTCCCCGCCGATCTCGAAGGCCCGACCCGGGTGGCCTCGCACGGACAGGGCCACATCTTTCTCGGCAATTATCCCGATGGTGCGGATGAACGCGCCACGGCCGTTGCAGCCCTGTTCAAAGCCGCGAGCCTCAACGCTGTGGCCGATCCCGATGTGAAAGTCGCGGTATGGGAAAAAGTCGCCTTCAACGCCGCGTTGAATGCGCTTTGCACGGTCAGCGGATTGCCGGTGGGCGGGCTCGATCATGCGGCGGGCCGCAGTGCCGCGAACGCTGTGATCGCCGAGATCGTCAATATTGCAGAGGCGGAAGGCGCCATGGTCGATGCCACGCGCCTCGCGGCAAAAGTCGATTTCGCGTTAGCCAATCATCGCACTCATAAACCTTCGATGCTGCAGGACCGTCTCGCCGGCCGCGCAACTGAAATTGAATCGATCAACGGTGCGGTTCTGAAGGCTGGCATGCGCAACGCCATGACCAGTCCGGCACTGCAGGTCCTGACCGATCTGGTGCGACTGGGTGAACCGGAATAAATCTTTTTCTTTCATGAATTTGCTTCCGCTTTTTAAGAACTGGAAAAAGCTTAAAGCATAAACCGGTCTTTTCATGGCGAGGACCGCTGTCTGCAGCCACAATTGCACCATGCCAAGACAACAGTAACCTGGCAGGTTTTCTTTGAAATCGCGTCTAAGGTTCTGGACGTAAACAATTGTCATATCGCCAAATGTTGGAGAGTTTCTCCGGGGAAACATTCCAACACGGCAGTTTCGCGCATGGCTTGCCCGATCAACAGCAGCGCCGGTCCATCGCCAAGCGCCGTGCGCGCAGCCAATGGCAAAAGGTCGAGCCGGGTCTGGAAATGCTGCTCGGTTGGCAGACTCGCATTTTCCACCAGTACCACCGGCGTATCCGCAGCCAATCCTGCAGCAATCAAGTTCCGCGAAACGTCTGTTGCGGCCGCCTTGCCCATATAGACCGCGAGCGTCGCCTCCGGGTCAGCCAGCGACTTCCAGTCCAGATCGAGCGCCTCGCCCGCACGGGCATGGGCAGTCACGAACACCAGTTTTCGCGCCAGCCCGCGAAGCGTAAGGGAACGCCCCAGCCCGGCCGCCGCCGCGCTGGCCGCAGTCACGCCGGGGCACACCGCCACCGCCACGCCCAACGCACGGCAAGCCGCAAGCTCCTCGGTCGCCCGCCCGAAAATCGATGGATCGCCGCCTTTCAGCCGCACCACGCGTTCGCCCGCCAGCGCCGCCTCAACGATCAGCCGGTCGATCGTCTTTTGATCTTTCGAATGGCGCCCGGACCGCTTGCCGACATGGACCAGTCGCGCAGTGGGTGTCGCGCAGCTGAGCACCTCCGGCCCGACCAGCGCATCGTAAAACACCACGGTTGCCGTGCGGATCAGCCGTTCGGCCTTGCGCGTGAGCAGTTCGGGATCGCCGGGGCCAGCGCCCACAAGCCAGACCATGCCATCCGGAAAGTCTGTCATCACGATGCCTCCGCCAAGTCTTCGTTCCACTCACGCAGAAGTCGGGCAATCGCCGGACGGCACGATCCGCAATTCGTCCCGGCAGAGCAGGCCTTGCCCACGGCGGCCACGCTCGCTGCCCCGGCTTCCGCAACGGCCATGATCTGCCGCGTGCCGATGCCATGGCAAACACAGACAATTGGCCCGCGATCGGGTGCAGGCGAGGCTGAGCGCGCGGCCAGAAGTTCGGCCGTTTGCGCACCGTCCACGCTCAATTGTCCGGCGATCCAGTCGCGCGATGGCAGGGTGCCGCTGCGCGTGACATAAAGCCCGGCGCGCAGTTTGCCGCCCTCGTCGAGCACCACGATCCGGCGCATGCCGCGCACTTCGTCGAGCACTTCGATCCGCTCGCCCTCAGGCAGCAACGCGTCTGCATCGACCGTTCCGTTTCCAGCCAGTTCGTGCAGCCAGCCATTCGCCACGCGCGATCGACTCCACCACACCACATCCGCTGGCGCGACCGCGTCGGCGCGCACCAGAAAAGCGCGCCAGTCGCTTGTCACGGGCGCAATGCGACAGGCGTTGTTCTTGAAGCCGGGCTGGCCCGAGACGGGATCGACCGACTGATCGGGCAGCAGGTTGCCGCGCCCGCCGCTGGCCATGGCATCGCTCCAGTGCATCGGCACGAACACCTGGCCCGGCGCTTGCGCATCGGTCACACAAACACGGAACACCGAGTTGCCGCTTGCCGTAACCACTTGCGCCAGCGTGCCGTCAGTCACACCCGCAGCCTCTGCATCAGCGGGATGGACTTCCAGCAGCGGCTCGCGCCTGTGCTGCGCCAGCGTCGCCGAAAGGCCGGTGCGCGTCATCGTGTGCCACTGGTCGCGGTAACGCCCGGTGTTCAACCGCAACGGAAATGCCGGATCGGCCATCCGCGTGCGCGCTTCGACGGGCACATGGCGCATCGCACGCCCCGCCATCGGGTGTCGCCCGCCCCACAGGAACGGCTCCAGCGCCTCGTATTCCTCGTCCGAGATCGCGGCGTGGGCAGTCAGGTCGAGCACTTTGCCATGCTTCACCGTCAGTGACGTCATGGCGGCATATTCGCGGTAAACTGCTGCCGCCGACGACCAGTCGAACGCCTCGCCAAAGCCCATCCGCGCTGCAACATCGGCGATGATCGTCCAGTCTGCACGCGCCTCGCCGGGCGCTGCGAACAATGCGCGCTGGCGGCTGATCCGGCGTTCTGAATTGGTGACCGTCCCGTCCTTTTCCCCCCAGCCGAGTGCAGGCAAGCGAATATGCGCGAATTTCGCCGTATCGGTATCGGTAATCACATCGGACACGACGACCGTCTCGCACCGGGCCAGCGCCTCGCGCACGTAGCCCGCATCAGGCATCGACACAGCGGGGTTGGTCGCCATCACCCAGAGAAACTTGATCCGGCCATCATGGACCGCGCGGAACATATCCACCGCTTTCAGACCCGGTCCCGCGCAAAGCCGGTCGGTGCCCCAAAACTGCGCCACATCAACGCGTTCGGAGTCCGTGAAGCCGAGGTGGCAGGCCAGCATGTTGGCCAGCCCGCCCACTTCGCGCCCGCCCATGGCATTGGGCTGTCCGGTCATCGAAAATGGCCCGGCGCCCGGCACGTTGATACGGCCCGTGGCGAGATGCAGATTGATGATCGCATTGCCCTTGTCGGTCCCGGCCACCGACTGGTTCGCGCCCATCGAGAAAACCGTGACCATGCGCGGATGCTCGGCCACCATATCGGCAAGCGCAGCGAACACTTCGGGATCGATACCGTGATTTACGGCCGCATCATCGCCTTGCGCCAGTCCGCGCCGGACCATGTCGGCCAGCAGCGCACCAAACAGCGCCACGTCGCCATCGGGGAGAACCGGCACATGCAGATCGGCCTGCTCGGCGGTTTCTGTGCGGCGCGGATCGATCACCACGATCTTCGTGCCCCTGGTTTCGCGCGCCGCTTCGATCCGCTGCCAGATCACTGGATGGCACCACGCAGCATTCGATCCGAGCAGAAGTATCAAGTCTGCCTCATCCAGATCGTCGTAGGTGACCGGAACGATGTCTTCACCGAACGCACGGGTGTGTGCGGCCACCGCGCTCGCCATGCACAGGCGACTGTTGGTGTCGATGTTGGCGCTGCCGACAAAGCCCTTCATCAGCTTGTTAGCGGCGTAGTAATCCTCGGTCAGCAACTGGCCCGAGACATAGAACGCCACGCTGTCTGGGCCATGGGTTTCGATACAATCGCGCATCTTCCCCGCCACCAGATCGAGCGCGGCATCCCAGCTCGCCGGTGCATCACCGATCATCGGCGCGAGCAGGCGCCCTTCCAGCCCGACCGTTTCACCAAGATGCGTGCCCTTCGAACACAGCTTGCCGAAATTCGCAGGGTGCGCGGCATCGCCCTTGATCGTGACTGTCCGCTCCCCCGTCACCGTCGCGCGGATGCCGCAACCGACCCCGCAATAGGCACAAGTGGTGCGGACGTCCTTCACGCCGCGCGCTTCCCGATCACGGCCGAGCGCAGCAGGTAGATCCGGCCTGCGTCGACCCGAAGCGGGATCGTCGGCACACAGCCCTTGTCCTCGCCGAGAGCCTCGCCCGTTTTCAGCGAGATATTCCAGTTGTGTAAGGGGCAGGCCACGACATTGCCGTGGACAATGCCCTGCGAAAGCGGCCCCTGCTTGTGCGGGCACTTGTTGACCAGCGCGTAGAACTCGTTGGCCTGGGTGCGGAACACCGCGATTTCATCATGCCCCACCACGGGCAGCGTGCGCGCGGTGCCGGGGGTGATCTGGTCTACCGGACCGATATCGAGCCAATCGCCGATCACAGCGCATTCTCCATCTGAAGGGGGCGCACCTCGGCAAGGTGCTGGTGCAGGTCGGCGTCCTTGCCGGCCACGCGCTCGGCCCATGGATCATCCTGACAGAAGGTCTGCGAATGGCGGAAGCGGGCGGCGAGACGCTTGACCGTTTCGGGCTGGCCGAACAGTCCGGTCTTCACGTGCTCCAGCCCGACTCGCTCGATCCACGGCGCGGTGCGTTCCAGATAATGCGCCTGTTCGCGGTATAGCTGGATGAACGCAGCGCAGACTTCCATCGCCTCGTCCTCGGTCGTCACCTTGGTCAGCAGGTCGGTGGCGCGGACCTTGATCCCGCCATTGCCGCCGACGTGCAGTTCATAGCCAGAGTCCACGCAGACGACGCCGAAGTCCTTGATCGTGGCTTCAGCGCAATTGCGCGGGCAGCCCGATACGGCGATCTTGAACTTGTGGGGCATCCACGACCCCCAGGTCATCCGCTCCAGCTTTACGCCCAGCCCGGTCGAATCCTGCGTGCCGAAGCGGCACCATTCCGAGCCGACACAGGTCTTCACCGTGCGCAAGGACTTGCCGTAAGCATGGCCCGAAACCATCCCGGCGGCATTGAGATCGGCCCAGACTGCGGGCAGGTCTTCCTTCTTGATCCCGAAGATGTCGAGGCGCTGGCCGCCGGTCACCTTGACCATCGGGGCGTTGTATTTCTCGACGACATCGGCAATCGCGCGCAGTTCCTTGGGATTGGTCAGCCCGCCCCACATGCGCGGGACTACTGAATAGGTGCCGTCCTTCTGGATGTTGGCGTGCATCCGCTCGTTGACGAAGCGGCTCTTCTGGTCGTCCTCGTATTCGCCCGGCCAAGCGCAGAGCAAATAGTAGTTGAGCGCGGGACGGCACGAGGAGCAGCCGTCGGGCGTCTTCCAGTGCAGTTCCTGTAGCGCCTGCGGGATCGAGCGGAGGTTCTTTTCGAGGATCAGGCGGCGGACGTCATCGTGGCCGAAGCTGGTGCACTTGCACATCGTTTTGGGCCCGGACTGGACCTCGCCGCCCAGCGTCAGCGCCAGCAGGCTTTCAACCAGCCCGGTGCAACTGCCGCAGCTGGCCGAGGCCTTGCAGGTGCTGCGCACTGCATCGAGGCTACAGGCCCCGGCGTTGATCGATGCCACGACGGTACCCTTGGAAACGCCGTTGCAGCCGCAGATTTCTGCGTCGTCGGAAAGTGCTGCAACGGCGGCATTAGGGTCCAGCAGGGCGCCTCCGGACGCGAAGGCCTGGCCGAAGATCAGCGCCTCACGGATGTCTGAAATGTCCTCGCCCCTCTTGAGAAGGTCGAAATACCAGGAGCCGTCGGCGGTATCGCCATAGAGCACCGCGCCCACCAGCTTGTTGTCCTTCACGACAACTCGCTTGTAGAGCCCGCGCGCGGCATCGCGCATGACGATGTCCTCCGCGCCGTCGCCTCCCGAGAAGTCGCCTGCAGAAAACAGGTCGATGCCGGAGACTTTCAGCTTGGTGGAAGTGACCGAACCTTCATAGCCTGAAGGCTGTTCGCAGGCATTGTCCGCCAACGCACGGCACATGTCCCAGAGCGGCGCGACAAGGCCGTAGCAGTTGCCCCGGTGCTGGACGCATTCACCCACAGCCATGATTGCGGGATCGCTGGTGACCATGTGATCGTCCACGACGATGCCGCGCTCGACCTCAAGCCCGGCAGATTTGGCGAGCGTGGTGCCAGGGCGGATGCCAACGGCCATGACCACGATGTCGGCGGCAAGTTCGCGTCCATCCTTGAGGCGTACTGCAGAGACGTGGCCGTCCTTGCCGACGATCTCAGCCGTATCGCCGCCGGTGACGATGGTCTGGCCCCGGCGTTCAAGTTCGGTCTTGAGCAAGTAACCCGCAGCCTCATCGAGCTGTCGCTCCATCAGTGTGGGCATCAGGTGAACGACGGTGACCTTCATGCCGCGAAGCGAGAGGCCATGCGCTGCCTCCAGCCCGAGCAGGCCACCGCCGATCACCACTGCGCTGCCACCCTTTTCGGCGGCAGCCAGCATCTTGTCCACATCATCCAGATCGCGGAACGTGACCACGCCCGCCAAGTCCTTGCCTGGCACCGGAATGATGAAGGGATCGGAGCCGGTGGCGATCAGCAGGCGGTCATAAGGTTCGACCCTGCCCGACTTTGCGATGACTGTCTGAGTCGCGCGGTCGATCGAGACAACCGGGTCACCGGAAACCAGCGTGATGCCATTGCCCGAATACCAGACGTCGCCATTGATAACGATGTCCTCGAATGCTTTCTCACCGGCCAGAACCGGCGACAGCATGATGCGATTGTAGTTCACGCGCGGCTCGGCGCCGAAGATCGTCACGTCGAACCGGGCGGGATCGCGGGCGAGGATTTCCTCGACCGCACGGCACCCGGCCATGCCGTTGCCGATCACCACCAACCGCTGGCGCACCTGCGCCGTGCGGTCCTTCTCGCTCAATGTTGTCGGGGCGTTCACTGCGCATCTTCCTTGACCAAACGCGCAACACGAAAAAGCCGCCCGAACACATCCCGAATAGGGAGGTCTGGGCGGCGACGTTGCCACGCAATGTTGAAATTTCCGGCCTTGCGATTGTCCGCCCAACCTTGGGCGGCGCATCGGCCTTCGAGAGGGAAGCTAACCGATTCGGCTGCTGCACTGCAAGCGTTATTTTGCAGTGCAGCAACGACGACTAACACGCCCTCCCCCAACCGCTCATGCAACCGGGAGGGAAGCGAGACTGGCTAGATCAAAACGCCACTTCTGCCTGAAGCCACAGTATGCGTTTATCCACGCCGAACTTGTTGGCGTTGTAATCCGCAAACTTCACTAGAAGGCCGACCTTGTTGACCTTGAATCCGAGGCTGGCATCCCATTCGGTGCCATACTTGGTGCTGCCAAGATCACTGCGGAACTCGTGATAGACGACGCTGGCGTTGAGCCCTGGCAGCGCCTTGACCTTCGGGAAGACCTTGGCGAGCGAGACGTAAGTGTCCTCGAGGCCCGCTGCGGGCGTGGTCAGGAACAGGTCGGCCCAGCCGTTGAACTTGTGCAGCGTGGCGAGCGGCGTCTGGAACGATTTGCCTGCCGCCTTGTCTGCACCGAGCAATTCGTAACCACCGGTCAGAGTGAAGCCCTTGACGGCAAGGCCCAGTTCGCCCGCCACGTAATCGGCTTCGTAGTTCACCGGATTTCGGCCCATATCCATCTGACGGGCGTAGCTCGCCAGGATGTTGAGCTTGACCGCCTTCGACAAGGGCACACTGCCCGAGATCCGCGCACCGTACGTCTGCGAGGAGTTGGTGAAAGCGAAGGCTTCGTCGTAGTCGATCAGATAGGAGAATGCCTTGGCCGTCAAAGGCCCGACCTTGGCGCTAGCATTGAGGAAAACGAAATCGCCGTCCATGCTGCGGCGCGGCCCTGCTTCCGATCCGAAGATCGAATCCTGCTGGATCGCGTAAGTGCCATCGAGGCTGACGGGGCCGAGCGTGGCTTCGGCGCGCACCGCGTCGAACGTCTGCTCGTTCTGGCGCCACCCGACCGAGCCGACGAAGCGTTGGTCATCGAGATTGATGCGCTGGCGTCCGACGGTCAGCGCGAAGGCCTTGGTCTTGTACTGGACCTGCAGGCGGTTGAGGTCGATGCTTTCACCATCGGGAACCACCGCGAATCCGGGGCGGCGCTGCGAGCTGCCGGGAAGCGCGAAGGGAAAGGCGTTGTATTCGTTGTTGAGCCCGAGCGTGCCTTCGGCCTCGACAAGGAATGACAGGTGCGAGGGCGCGTGCTTGATCTCGAACCCGGCGCGCAAGCGCGCGGTGACCGCGTCGGCATCGACGGTCGGCTGATCCACCGCTTCATAACGGATGCGCGCGTCGATGATCGGATCGAAGGTCAGTCCATCCGCCATCGGCACCGGATCGCCAAACGGCTTGTCTGCTGCAAAAGCAGGGTGTGCGAGAGCGATCGGCGACGCGAGCAGCGCCGCCGCCAGAATATGCTTCTTCATGATTTTCCCCTTGATCGTCCCTGAGGCCGATCAGGCATCCTCAAACTGGTGTCAGGCCACCTTCTCGTGCGGTCCGTGATCGTATTCTGCCAGAAAATGCAGGACTTCCTGACGGTAGGCGTAGAAATCCGGGTGCTTGAGCAATGCCTTGCGGTCACGCGGGCGCGGCAGATCGACTTTCAGGATCTTGCCGATCGTGGCGTTCGGGCCGTTGGTCATCATCACCACCCGGTCGGCCAGAAGGATCGCTTCGTCGACGTCGTGGGTGACCATGATCGCGGTCACCTTGGTGCGGTTCCACACTTCGACCAGCACGTCCTGCAAGTCCCAGCGCGTGAGGCTGTCGAGCATGCCGAACGGCTCGTCGAGCAGCAGCAGGCGCGGACTGAGCGCGAAGGCGCGGGCGATGCCGACGCGCTGGCGCATGCCGTTCGACATTTCCGCCGCCATCTTGTCGCGCGCATCGGCAAGCCCCACGCGTTCCAGGTAATAATCCACGATCTCGCGCCGTTCAGCGCGGGTCGCATGGGGATAGACCCGCTCCACGCCAAGCGCGACATTCTGCCGAGCGGTAAGCCAGGGCATCAGGCTGGGCGACTGGAACACCACCGCCTTGTCCGGTCCGGCTATATCGATTTCGCGGTTATCGAGAATGATCCCGCCCTTGCTGATCGCATTCAGCCCCGCCGCCATCGTCAGCACTGTGGACTTGCCGCAGCCCGAATGGCCGATGAGCGAGACGAATTCCCCCTTGTCCATCAACAGGTTGAAGTCCTCGACCACGGTCAGCGGACCCTTGGGCGTCGGGTAGATCTTGTTCAGCTTCCAGAATTCCATGTAGCGCCGGGTTGCGCCCTTCCTTGCCGCGTCCTGATAGGCCTTGGGAGGCGGTGCCAGATCGAGCGGGGTGACATTGGGCAATTGGCCCGCGTCACTGCCCTTGGCCGCCTTTTCGCCCGCAAGCCCCCCCAGATAGGTGACGATTTCGGTGCGGAGCGACTGGAACGCCGGGCTGTCGTTCACGGCCTCGCGGTCACGCGGGCGGGGCAGGTTTACAGTGAAGATCCTGCCGATCCGTGCGGCGGGTGCCGGGGTGAGCACAGCCACCCGGTCTGCCAGCAGCAGCGCCTCATCGACGTCGTTGGTGACAAGGATGATCGTGCGCTTTTCTTCCTCGCGGATGCGGTCGATCTCGTCCTGAAGCTTGGCGCGGGTGAGCGCGTCGAGCGCGGAAAGCGGCTCGTCGAGCAGGAGGATTTCCGGCTCCATGGCGAGCGCGCGGGCCACCGAGACGCGCTGGCGCATGCCGCCCGACAGCTGGCCCGGCTTGCGGTCCATCGCATGGGCGAGGCCGACAAGCTGGACCTTCTGTTTGACGAGCGCCGCGCGGGCTTCCTTGCTGCGATCCTTGTGGACCGAGTCCACAGCCAGCGCGACATTCTGTTCGACCGTGAGCCAGGGGAACAGCGAGTAGGACTGGAAGACGAGGCCGCGATCCTTGTCCGGACCAGTGATCGGCTTGCCGTGCAGGAGCATCTCGCCAGCATCGGGTTCGACCAGCCCGGCAATTGCCGAAATCAGCGTGGTCTTGCCTGCTCCGGAGAAGCCGAGGATCGCGATGAATTCGCCTTCCTCGACATCGAGGTCGATGCCGCCGAGAACTTCGCTGACGCCGCCAGCCTTGCCGGTGTAGCTTTTGCGAACACCCTTGAGCGAAAGGATCGTGGCCATCGTATGGTCCCTTCTCAGACGTTGCGGTTGCGGCTGACAAAGCCTTGCATGGCCATCATCACGCGGTCGAGAGCGAAGCCGATCAGGCCAATCACGACGACCGCGACCATGATGCGTGCCAGCGACTTTTCGGACCCGTTCTGGAACTCATCCCAAACGAACTTGCCGAGGCCTGGGTTCTGCGCGAGCATTTCCGCCGCGATCAGCACCATCCATCCAGTGCCGAGCGAAAGCCGCATGCCGGTGAAGATGTAAGGCAGCGACGAGGGCAGGACGAGACGGGTAAGCCGGGCGAACCAGCCGAGGCGGAGGACGCGGCCCACCGCGATCAGGTCCTTGTCGATGCTGGCGGTGCCGATGGCGGTATTGATCAGCGTCGGCCAGAGCGAGCAGAGCATGACCACGACGGCCGAGATGATGAAGCTTTTCGCCAGCGTCGGATCATCGCTGGTGACCGAGGCCGAGACGACCATCGTCACGATCGGCAGCCAAGCCAGCGGGCTGACCGGGCGCATCACCTGCACCAGCGGATTGATCGCGGCGTTGAAGCGCTTCGACATGCCGGCGACGAGGCCGAGCGGCACGGCGGCGATGGTGGCAAGGACGAAGCCTGCGGCGACCGTTTCAAGGCTGGTGAAGATCTGGTCGATGAACGTCGGCGGGCCGGTGTAGACATACCCTGCCGCCACGGCTTCGGTTGCCGCAACCCGCGAGGCGGCGGCCTCGTCGAGCAGGCCGAGGAACGCGGTCCAGACATCACCCGGCCCCGGCAGCGCGCCCAGCGAAGTCTGAACCAGCGGCGCGAGCAAAGCCCACAGCGCCAGAAACCCGCCGATTCCGGCCAGTGGCGGCCAGATATCGTTGAACAGCGCCCGCCCCGCAGGCAGCTTGAGACCGAAAGGAAGCGTGGGAGTGGACGTCACTGACGGTTCCTTCGGCGTGGGAAGAAGAACTGTGTCCTCCTCCTTCTCCTGGGTCACGATTTCAAGGAATTCATCCTTGCGGAGCGGTACGGCGTTCATGGCTGATCGTCCTGTCTTACTTGACGCCTGCCGGCGTGACCTTCTGCCCCGGCTTCAGGCCGATGGAGAAGCTGGCGGCATAGGCGGCGGGCTTGTGCGCATCGAAGGCCACGCCGTCGATCGCCTTGCGGGAGTAGACGCGGAAGCCGTCGGTCTTGGGGAACTGCTCCGCGGTGGCCTTGCCGTCCGCAACGAGCGACTGGGCCGCCGCATCGTAAAGGTCCGGGCGATAGACAGACTTCACGGTGTCGAGATACCACTGGTCGGACTTGTCTTCCGAGATCTGACCCCAGCGGCGCATTTGCGTCAGGAACCAGATACCGTCCGAATAGAACGGGTAGCTGGCCTGCTGATCGAAGAACAAGTTGAATTCAGGCGTATCGCGGGTGTCGCCCGAACCGAACGTGAACTTGCCGGTCATCGAGGCCATCAGCACTTTTTCATCTGCACCGACATACTTCGAATTGGCGAGCATCTTGACCGCTTCAGGGCGATTCTTGCCGCCTTCGGCATCTAGCCACATCGAGGCACGGATGAGAGCGCGCGTGAGCGCCTTGACCGTGTTCGGGTTCTTCTTTGCGAAGTCTGCGGTGAGGCCGAACACCTTGTCGCCCGTGGTCCCGGCAATGTCGGGATCGACGATGATCGGCACGCCGATCTTCTTGGCGACCGAGGCCTGATTCCATGGTTCGCCCACCGAATAGCCGTTGATCGTGCCAGCTTCCATCGTGGCGGGCATCTGCGGCGGCGGGGTAACCGAAAGCTGCACTTCGGCGCCGGTGACGCCCGCGGTGTCGGCAGGCAGATAGAAGCCGGGGTTGAGGCCGCCTGCTGCCAGCCAGTAACGCAGCACGTAGTTGTGGGTGGAGACGGGGAAGACCATGCCCATCTTGAACGGCTTGCCCTCGGCCTTGAACTTGGCAACGACTGGCTTCAGCGCGGCTGCCGAGATCGGCATTTGCACCTTGCCGTCTGCGCCCTTGGGCAGATTCGGGGCAATCATGTCCCAGACCTGATTGGAGACAGTGATGCCCTTGCCGTTGAGATCGAGCGAGAACGGGGTGACGAGCGGGACCTTGGAGCCTATGCCAGCGCCCGAAGCGAGGACCTGGCCTGCCAGCATGTGTGCGCCATCAAGCTGCCCGCCAGTCACACCATCGAGCAAGACCTTCCAGTTCGCCTGGGGTTCAAGCGTCACGGTGAGGCCCTCTTCACGGAAGAAGCCCTTTTCCTGCGCCACGACCAGCGGGGCGATGTCGGTCAGCTTGATGAAGCCGAGCTTGAGCACGGGCTTTTCGATGCCGTTTGCCGAAGCTGCGGGCTTTTCTGGAGCATCAGCACCCTTGCCGCAGCTTGCCAGCGCAACGCTGGCGAGGAGCACGGCCATCATGCCGCGGCGATTGATCCTGCGAAATCCGTCCATTCGAACCACCCCTTTGGTCGGCGTGGACAACACAAAAAAGCCGCCTCGACTTGACCACAAGGTCAGATCGGGCGGCGACGTTGCCACGCAATGAAAACTGGAAGCCGGTTAAGCGTGATCCCGTCCAACTTTGGGCGGCGCTTCATCTGCTGCGTGCAAAGCTATGTGATTCGCCCCTCATTGGGCAAGTCCTTTTTGCACCGCAGCAGAATTTTATTCCTTTGCCTGTGATTCCACGTAGGCGGGAAGGTGGGTCGGATCGAACACCTTGCCATCAAAGAAACTGTTGTTTTCCAGCGTTATCACACCCTGCTGCATGCTGACCGATGTGGGTCCGGCAAGGCTGCCTTCGACTTTGGAACTGGCTCCCGGCAAGGGGTCTCCAGTCCCCAATAGTGCACTGCGGTACACATCGGGCCGGAACACGTGGGCGGCGCGGGCGGCGTCTCCAGCCTCGAATCCAGCCCCGTCCCAGCGGACCATCTGGCTGTAGAGCCACTCCGCCTGGCTGACCCACGGGAAGTTGGCGGCTTCGCGATGCTGGAACATGAAATCGGGGTAGTGGAGCACCTCGCCGCCCTGTGCCAGCAGCAGCCGGTCGGAAATGGCGCGCTCGATCAACCGCGCATCACCATCAAGGTACTCTGCGCGTGACAAAATAGCCGCATTGGCTTCAAGATTGGCGGGATCGACGAAGTGTTCGCCCGCCGCGCGCATGGCGCGGATCAGCGCCTCTACTTCACTACGGCGCTCTTCCATCACCGGTTCCCGCAAGGCGAGCACCTTTTCGACACCGCGCCGCCAGATCTGCGCAGTGAGCAGGACGATGCGCCCTGCCCCGCGCTCTACTGCCACGCTGTTCCACGGCTCGCCCACACAGATGCCGTCCACTTCGCCCGCGTCGAGCGCATCGGCGCAGAACGGTGGCGGAACCGTGGTGATCTCGACATCGGCGTCGGGGCGAATGCCGCAGCCCGCAAGCCAGTAGCGCAGCATGTAGTTATGGCTCGAATAGCGATGGACGACGCCGAAGCGCAGGGGACGGCCCGCCGCCTTGCGCTCGGTGGCGACTGCGGCCAGCGCCGCACCGACAAGCTTGGGATCACCCAGCGCGCCCGGCGGGCAGACCCTGTCCGCAAGATCGTTGCGAAGAGTAATCGCGTTGCCATTGAGGCCCAGCACGAACGGCACGGACAGTGGCACTGCCGGTCGCCCGCGTCCAAGCGTGGTGGCAATGGCGAGCGGCGCGACCATATGCGCGGCGTCGCTGTGGCCATAGAGCAGGCGATCCAGCACAGTGGCCCAGCTCATGTCCTTGAGCAGGCGGAGCGAAAGGCCTTCCTCCTCGGCGAAACCATGTTCGCGCGCGAGAATCGGCAGGCAGGCATCGACAAGCGGCAGGAAACCAACGGTCAGTTCGCCCTGCTTGACCATCAAATCCCTCCCATCAACTTGTGCGCGGTGACGACCGCTTCGGCAATGTCGGCGATGCGCTTGCCTTGATTCATCGCGGTCTTGCGCAGTTCGGTATAAGCCTGAGGCTCGGTAAAACCGCGGCTTTGCATGAGAATGCGCTTGGCCTGATCGACCGTTTCACGATCAGCCAGCTTGCCCTTGGCTTCGGCGAGATCGGACTGGAGGCGTGAAAAGGCGTTGAACCGACGGACGGCGAGATCGAGGATCGGGCGGATGCGGTGGGGCGCGAGACCGTCGACCACATAGGACGACACGCCCGCATCGATCGAGGCGCCGATGGCCTCCTCGTCGCTCTCATCGACGAACATGGCGATGGGCCGGTCCAACACGCGGCTTACCGCGAAGTATTCTTCCAGCACGTCACGCGAGGGATTGCCGAGGTCCATCAGCACGATGTCGGGCGAGATCTCGCCAATGCGCGCGACAAGACCGCGCCGCTCTGTCACGACGAAGATCTCGCAGTCCGACAGGGCTGCGAGTCCTTCCTGGATGACAGCCGCGCGGCTGGCACTTTCGTCGACGACGGCAATGCGCATAGGGCCCTTGTGCAGTGCAGCATCGCATTTTGCAAGTCGGGGGCCTCACCCGCCTGTGCAGAGATCAAGCGCGGCGCTCCCGCGACACATAATATACCACCGGAAATTCAGACTCTTAGCGCCCTGCCACGTCCGTGCTTCGCTCCGGCACATCGTTGTGGCGGAACCAGTCATTCCGAAAACGATTGTGGAAACGCGGCAGCAATAGTGCCGATCAGGGGTAACGGCGGTCCATGGCAGGAGCAGTGCACCGGATTCGGCACTTTCTCAGCGAGGAAGAGTGGGCGTTTGCCCCCCATGAAACTCCGGCCCTGCCCGGATCACCGGGATCGCCCGATCATCCCATACAAAGGCGAGTGGCCTATGGCACGATTTCCGTGCTGCTGGGGCTTACCGGTGGGCTGGGCAACGCGCTGGTTGCGGCGAACACAGCGACGCTTCAGGGCGCGCTCGGGCTTGATCCTGCACAGATCGCCTGGCTGCCGACCGTTTACGTGATGACCAACATCAGCATCAACCTGCTGCTGATCAAATTCCGCCAGCAATTCGGCCTGCGCCCTTTCACGCTCATTTTCCTGTTCATCTACGCGGTACTGACTTTCGCGCACTTGTTTGTGCTCGACTTCACCTCGGCCATATTCGTGCGGGCGGCGAGCGGCATGGCAGGCGCGGCACTGACCACTCTGGGGCTGTATTACATGATGCAGGCGCTGCCCGCATCATGGCGGCTGAAAGCACTTGTGATCGGGCTGGGCATTCCGCAATGCGCAACGCCGTTGGCAAGGCTGTTCTCGCCCGAACTGCTGGCGATGTCGCAATGGCGCACGCTCTATCTGTTCGAACTAGGTCTGGCGCTGCTGTCACTGGCATCGGTGGCGTGGCTGCGTCTGCCACCGACGATCCGCCAAAAGGCGTTCGAACCGCTCGATTTTGTGACCTTTACACTGTTTGCCGTGTCGATGGCGCTGATCTCCGCCGTTCTGGGACTTGGGCGGATCGTGTGGTGGACAAATGCGCCTTGGATCGGCTGGGCGCTGGTGACGGCGATTCCGCTGCTGGCGGCCGCGCTGATCATCGAACATGGGCGGAGCAATCCGCTGATCAACACGCGCTGGTTGGCCAGCACCGACATCCTGCGCTTTGCCGTGGTGACGATCATGGCGCGCATCGTGCTGTCGGAGCAAAACACGGCGGCGGTGGGCATGTTGACGCTGTTTGGGCAGAACAACGACCAGTTGGGCACATTTTTCGCCATCATTTTCGTCGCGTCTGTGGCTGGCGTGCTGGTCAGCGCGATCACGCTCGACCTGACCAGACTGACCCAGCCGGTGATACTGGCAATCGGTCTGGTGGCCGTGGCCGCGTGGTTGGATTCCAGCTCGACCAGCCTGACACGGGCACCGCAGCTTTACTTCACGCAGGCGCTAATCGCGTTTTCGGCAACGCTGTTCTTCGGTCCGGCGCTGCTGTTCGGGATGAGCCGGGCGCTAAGCCAAGGGTCCGGCCATGTGATCAGCTTCCTGGCTCTGTTCGGGATCGTAAATTCGCTGGGCGGGCTTGGCGGGGCGGCGCTGCTCGGCAGCTACCAGCAGATGCGAGAGAGGGCACACAGTGTGGAACTGGTTCAGACCATCGACCCGACCGATCCAATCGTGGCGCAGCGCATCCAGCTTGGCGCGAGCGCGGTTTCGCGCACGGTAGGCGACCCCGCGCTAAGGCAGGCCGAGGGCGGCGCGCTTCTGGCGCAAGCGACCAGCCGCGAGGCCAATGTGCTGGCTTATAACGACGTGTTTCAGCTGATCGCGGTGCTGGCCGCCGGCACGTTCAGCTATCTTCTGTTCCTTTTGATCAGGCGGCGCCTTCGTGAGCGCCGGATGGAGTCCTCCGCATGACCGAAGTCCGCAACCCTGTTGATCCGGTTCCGGTAACGGACGAGCGGCTGGACGAGCTTGAGGAGGCAGCGCCCGAACCGGCGCCCGCTGCGCCTGCGGGATCGGGCTGGCAGCCCAAACGGGAGAACCGCAAAGTCTTGATCGCAATCGTGATCGTTGCCGTCGCCGGGATATTGGCGATCCTTGCTGCGTGGCGGTTGCCACCCTTTTCCACTGCGGCGGTTTCGACTGACAACGCCTTTGTCCGCGGGCGGACGACCGTGATCAGCCCACAGCTTTCCGGCTATGTCATGCAAGTCTATGTGCGCGATTTCGACATGGTGAAAGCGGGCGATCCGCTGGTTCGCATCGACGACCGCATCTTTCGTCAGCGGGTGGCACAAGCCGATGCGCAAGTGGCAACGCAACAGGCGACACTGGCCAACGCCGATCAGGCAGCGCGCAGCCGTGCCGCCAGCCTCTCGGCGCAGGATGCCGCCATGGCCGGTGCCGAAGCCCAGTTGCTCAGGGCGCACGCGGACATGGCGCGCGTGAATGACCTGATTACTGACGGTTCTGTTTCCTTGCGCGAACGTGACCAGACGCTCGCGGCTCTGCGACAGGCACAGGCAGCAGTCATGCAGGCCCGCGCCGCGCGCGAAATTGCACGGCAGGACATCCGCACGGTGGAAGTCGGGCGCGGCGGGCAAAAGGCAGGCGTTTCAGGAGCATCGGCAGCGCTCGAACTTTCGCGTATCGATCTGGCCAACACTGTGATCCGCGCGCCAGAGGCAGGACGGCTGAGCGAGGTTGGTGTACGCATCGGCCAATACGTTACCGCTGGATCGCAATTGCTGTTCCTGGTTCCGCCCGAGACGTGGGTGATCGCCAATTTCAAGGAAGCCCAAACCGCGCGCATTCGGGTGGGCCAGCCTGCCACCTTTACCGTCGACGGGCTTGGCGGTGCGCGGCTGACGGGCCGGGTCGAACAGATTTCCCCTGCAGCGGGATCGGAATTCGCGGTGCTGAAATCGGATAATGCCACGGGGAACTTCACCAAGGTGCCGCAGCGGATTGCCGTTCGAATACGGATCGACAAAGGACAGGATCTGAGCGCGCGGTTGCGGCCGGGAATGTCCGTCCAGGCGCGGGTGGATACATCGGGAGCGGGCAATTGATGCGAGGGTTGGCCTTTGCGGTCTTGCTGGGCGCAGCGGCACTGGCTGGCTGCGCCGGACCCCGCCCTGCCCCGCCCGCCAGCGCTTCGGTTACGGCGCCGGCGGGTTGGCGCACGGACATGGCCGGTCCTCGCCAGGCAATTGGCGCGGAATGGTGGAACGGGTTTGGCGATCCCGTGCTGGGCGAGCTTGAAGCGCGAGCATTGGTCGGAAATCCCGACCTTGCGCTGGCCGCCTCGCGGATTGACGAGGCGCGGGCCCAATTCGCACTCGCACGTGCCCAACTCAACCCACAAGTCGGCGGCAGTATAGGGGCATCGGGCGGGCAGTCGCTGAGCCCATTTGGTACAGCAGCAGAGGCGGTTAGCGCACAGCCAGGACTGTCGATCAGCTACGACCTCGACCTGTTCGGGCGATTGCGGCTGGCGAGCCAGGCGGCGCAAGCACAATTGCTCGGCAGCGAAGGCGCGCGCGATACGGTGCGGCTGGCGCTCGTCAGCAGCGTGGCGGGCGGGTACGTCACCCTGCGCGGGCTGGACCAGCGGCTGGCGATTGCGCAGGCGACCGCGACTGGGCGCGCCGAAGCGCTGCGGATCGCGCGGCGGCGGGCTGAAACGGGCTATACTTCATCGCTTGAACTTCATCAGGCCGAGGCAGAATTTGCAGCGACGCAGCAGTTGATCGCGCAAGCACAACTGGCAATAGCGCGGCAGGAGAACGCGTTGTCTTTGCTGCTGGGCGAGAAACCTGCAGCAATCGCGCGAGGCATCCCCATCGACCGCTTGACCGCTCCATCCCTGCCCGATGGCATGCCTGCCGATGTGCTTCGGCGCCGGCCCGACATATTTCAGGCCGAGCAGACGCTTGTGGCGGCGGACCGTTCTCTCGATTCCGCGCGCGCGGCCTTCCTGCCCGATCTAACGCTGACCGGAACTGCAGGCGTCGTCCTCACGACCGCGCTGTCCAGTCCTGTCGGCGTATTCGCGCTGGGAGGAAGCATTCTGGCGCCGATCTTCAGCGGGGGCAGGCTGGAAGCGCAGCAGGGCCTTGCCGCCGCGCGCCGCGATCAGGCGGCGTTTGCCTATCGCAAAGCGGCGCTTGCAGCGTTCCGCGAAGTTGAGGATGGGCTTGCCGGGGTGAACCGGACAGGACAACAGCAGGAGGCGCTCGAAGTGCAACGCAAGGCGCTGGCGGCAGGGCTGAACAACGCCACGAACCGCTACCGCGCCGGCTATTCGCCTTATCTCGAACAACTTGACGCCCAACGCGGGTTGCTGAGTGCTGAACTAGCGCTGGTTCAGGCGCGGACGGACCATTTGCTGGCGTTCGTATCGCTCTATCAGGCGCTTGGCGGCGGATGGAGCAAGGCAGACCTGTGCCGAAGCCAGCCCGGCGAATGCGGTTCGCCAGACCTGTAGAGAAATCCCCAGTGCCGTGGATCAATGCGGCGCTTCGGTCGTTCGTTGGGGGAAATCCCACAACAAGGTGCGCCAAGCAACATGGCAACGGTTCAATCATTCGCCTGCGTGAACGGCAGGAACGAAGCCCTCCCGCAAGACCCTCGCCGCACGTTGCTCGACTGGCTGCGCGAAGATCTGAATCTCACCGGATCAAAGAAGGGCTGTGATCATGGTCAGTGCGGTGCATGCACAGTGCTGGTCGAGGGGCGGCGGATCAACTCGTGCCTTTCGCTCGCGCAATTGCACGAGGGTGACACCATCGAAACGATCGAGTCTATCGGCAGCGCCACCGACCTGTCGGCGCTGCAGAAAGCGTTCGTCACGCATGACGGGTTCCAGTGCGGCTATTGCACGCCGGGCCAGATTTGTTCGGCCAAGGCCATGATGCAGGAACTGGCAGACGGCTGGGCCAGCACAGTAACAGAAGATATCGCTGCGCCGCCGCCGATCACGCGTGAGGAACTGCGCGAGCGGATGAGTGGAAATCTCTGCCGCTGCGGCGCCTATTCGAACATTATCGCCGCGATTGAAGAGGTGATGGCGGCCGACCCGGTTGCAGGGAGGGTTTCAGCATGAAGCCGTTCACGCTCGATCATGCGCAGTCTGCATCTGAAGCGGTCACGGGGCTTGCAGCAGGTGCCACCGCCATTGCCGGTGGTACCAATCTGGTTGACCTGTTGAAGCTGCAGATCGCCACGCCGGATCGGCTGTTGTCAGTCCGCCGCACTGGACTTGATGCCATTGCCGCCGATGGCGACGGCCTGCGTATTGGCGCGTTGGTGACCAACGCCGACTGTGCTGCCGACGCGCGGGTGCGCCAGTCTTGGCCGCTCCTCGCCAAGGCGATCCTGGCAGGTGCAAGCCCGCAATTGCGCAATCGCGCAACGACCGGCGGCAACTTGTGCCAGCGCACGCGCTGCGGATATTTTTACGATACCACTCAAGCCTGCAACAAGCGCGAGCCAGGCAGTGGCTGTAGCGCAAAGGACGGCTTCAATCGCATTCACGCGGTTCTGGGCACGAGCGATGCCTGCATCGCTACGTATCCCGGCGACATGGCGGTGGCGATGCTGGCACTGGACGCGGTTGTGCATACCGAGGGACCACGCGGCGGCCGTGAAATTGCAGTGGGCGAGTTCCACCTCCAACCGGGCGATGATCCCTCGCGCGACAATGTGTTGGAGGCGGGCGAACTGATTACCGCTGTCACGCTTCCCGCCCCCACCGGCGGCGTACAAGTCTATCGCAAAGTTCGTGACCGCGCGTCCTATGCATTCGCGCTGGTGTCGGTTGCTGCCGACGTTTGCATGGAAAATGGCCGGATAGTCCGTTGCACCTTGGCTTTTGGCAGCCTCGGCACGGTGCCATGGCGTGACCCGGCAGTGGAGGCAGTATTGGTGGGCGAAGCGCCATCCCCTGCTCTGTTCGACAAGGCCGCCGATGTGCTGCTGCGCGATGCACGCGGGTTCGGAGCGAACGATTTCAAGATCGCGCTGGCTCGCCGTGCGCTCGCCGCCACTCTCAACGACGCGACGAAGGGCTGATTCGATGCAACTTCCCCTGGCAGACATGTATAACAAGCCCGACGACCGCAATTTGCTGGATCACATGAAGCAGGGCGTGATCGGCAAGCCGTTCGACCGCCCCGAAGGACCTCTGAAAGTCAGCGGAACCGCTACATATGCGGCGGAATGGAAACTGCCTGATTGCGCTGAGGGCGTGCTGGTTCTGGCTACCATTGCGCAAGGCACGGTCAAGGCTATCGACCGGCAAGCTGTGCTGGCGATGCCGGGGGTGATTACGGTTCTGGCTGACGAGGCCATGCTCCGCCGACCGGCCCAAGGCACTGCAGGAAAAGCGCCCGCGCAAGGTGCCGAGACGGTCGAGTACTTCGCCCAGCCCGTCGCACTGGTCGTCGCCGACACTTTCGAGCAGGCCCGCGACGCGGCCTTGGCACTGCACGTGGACTATGAATTGGCGAGCGCCCCCGTGCCCTTCGATCCTGATAGCCCCGATGCGGAAGTGGAAACGCCATCGGACAGCAAGCCGGTCAAAGGCGGTGATCTGGACCGGGCGATGCGCGAAGCAGCGTTCAGCGTGGACGTGGAATACGACACGCCCGGCCATGCCAGCGCGGCGATGGAGCCCCATGCGACTATCGCAGAATGGCAGGACGACCACCTGATCCTGCGCGGCAGCTACCAAATGCTCGGCTACAACGTGAAGGAGATCGCGGACAGTCTTGGCATTTCGCCCAAGAAAGTGCGGATACTTTCGCCTTACGTCGGCGGCGGTTTTGGATCGAAGCTGGGGATCACGCACGAAGCCGTGGCTGCGGCAATCGCGGCAAAGGAACTGGGCCGTCCGGTCCGCGTCGTGATGTCCCGCCAGCAGGTTTTCCAGACGGTGATACGCCGCTCTGAAACCCGGCAGCGAGTGCGATTGGCTTGCGATGCTGTTGGAACGCTGATTGGCCTTGGCCACGAAGCCCACGTCTCCAATCTGCCGGAAGAGGATTTTGCCGAGCCGGTGACGCAGGCCACCGAGTTTCTTTATGGCGGTGAAAACCGGCTACTTTCGGTGGAAGTTGCGCGGATCAGCCGGATGACGGCTGGATCGGTGCGTGCGCCGGGCGAAGCTGTGGGCATGCAGGTGCTCGAAGCGGCGATGGACGAACTGGCGGAGAAAATAGGCATCGACCCGATTGACTTGCGCAAACGCAACCTGCCCGCCGAAGTGCCGGTTGAGGGCACGCCTTATTCCTCGCGGATGCTGACCGAAGCGCTGGAAACAGGCGCCGAGGCTTTCGGCTGGGACAAGCGCAAGGCCAAGCCGTGCCAGACGCGTGAAGGCGAATGGTGGATCGGCATGGGGGTCGCCAGTGCTGCGCGCGTGAACATGCTCGTGCCTGCCAAGGCGCGGGTAACGCTCAAGGCCGACGGCACGGCGCTGGTCGAGACCGACCAGACGGATATCGGAACGGGATCTTACGCCATTCTCGGCCAGATTGCCGCGGAAATGCTCGGGCTACCGATTGAGCGAGTGACAGTGAAACTTGGTGATACCGACTTCCCGACAGGTGCGGGATCTGGCGGTAGTTTCGGCGCGATCTCGACCGGATCGGCGGTGATGCGGGCCTGTGAGGCTATCCGCGCGAAGCTCGCCAAGGTGCTGGGCTGCCACGAGGACGCGCTGGAACTGAAGGATGGTGTTGCGACGGACGGCGCAGACACCTGCCCGCTGGAGCGATTGCTGGCCGGCAAGGACATTGCCAAAGTCGGCTCGATCAAGCCGGGCAAAACGATGAAAGACTTCGCGCAGGCAAGTTACGGCGCGTTTTTCGCTGAAGTGGCCGTCCATGCCTTCACCGGCGAAACGCGCGTGCGGCGGATGACGGGCGTGTTCGGGTTTGGCCGGGTTCTCAACAACAAAACCGCGCGGTCGCAGTGCCTTGGCGGCATGGTCTGGGGCATCGGCAGCGCGCTGACCGAGGAACTGGCGTTCGATTTGCGCGACGGTCACCTCATCAATCACGATCTTGCGGAATATCACGTGCCCGCTCACGCCGACGTCCCCGCGCTCGAAGTGATCCTGCTGGAACAGGAACGCGATGCGGCGGCCAGCCCGCTTCAGGCCAAGGGGGTGGGCGAACTGGGCATTTGCGGCGCGGCTGGGGCCATCGCAAACGCGGTCTACAACGCCTGCGGGGCGCGCCTGCGCTCATTCCCTCTGACCCTCGACAAAGTGATGCCGCACCTGCCTGATCCTTTTGCGACCGCTGCCTGAAACTCCTGATCTTGCCCGTTCATTCCTTTGGGCGGGGCATGGTCACGGCTCGGACAGATCTGCGTGGGCGGTGTCCAAGGCATGTTGCAGGGCGGTTAGCTTGCGTACGTCATGCTCGGCTCTGAGCGCGGGCACATCCGGCGTTCGCGGTGGCGGGTGGCGAGGCGCGATTTGCGCTCAGAGCATGAGCGACTTCATTTCCGTGTAGCCTGCCAGCCCTTCGCGCCCGCCTTCACGGCCCAGCCCGGACTTCTTGAACCCGCCGAAAGGCAAGGCCGTGTCGAAGCGGAAGGCATTGTGCGAGATGGTCCCGGCGCGCATGCCGCGCATCGTGCGCATGGCCGCATCGGCATCGTCGGTGAACACTGCACCATAAAGGCCGAAGTCGGAAGCGTTGGCGATGGCGACGGCGTCGTCGATGCCTTCGTGGGTCAGCACGGCCAGCACAGGACCGAACACTTCTTCGCGCGCAATCCGCATCGCCGGGTCCACATCGGCAAACAATGTCGGTTCGAAATAGAACCCACGATCGAGGTGTTTTGGCCTTCCGCCACCCGTCACCAGCCGCGCCCCTTCGGCACGGGCGATGGCGACGTATTCCTCCACGCGGTCGCGCTGCCGCCCGATGGCCAGCGGTCCCATCTGCGTGGCCGGATCGCGCGGGGCACCAACCGTGATTGCGCGCATAGCGGCTTCTACCGCCGCCACGAAATCATCTTTGCGCGCGGCAGGTACGATTGCGCGGCTCAAGGTCGCGCAAATCTGGCCTGCCGACATCGTAATCGTCTGCGCGAGCGTGCGCGCGGCGCTTTCGATGTCGAAATCGTCGAGCACGATGGCGGCTGATTTCCCGCCCAGTTCAAGCGTGCACCGCGCTATGCGCGACCCGCAGACCGAAGCAATTCGCCCACCTGCGCCTACCGACCCGGTGAAGCTGACTTTGTCCACGCCTGCATTGCGTACGAGATAGTCGGACACGTCACGATGCGCCGTAACCAGGTTGATCACACCAGGCGGCAGGCCCGCGGCTTCCGCGGCTTCTGCAATGATATAGGCTTCGATCGGTGTTTCAGGCGCGGGCTTCATCACCACTGTGCACCCTGCCAGCAAGGCGGGCGCAATCTTTCCGGTCATGATCCCGTAAGGGTTGTTCCACGGCGCAATGGCCGCCACCACGCCTACCGGATCGCGCAGGACCACGCCTCGGCCAGGACCATCGAGCAGAGCGCGCTCTTCCTGCCATGGGAAGGTTTCGGCCATGTCTGCATAGACGCCGAACCACGCGGTGCCCCCGCCGATTACGAACGGCGCAACCGCCGCCAGCGCGCCGATCTGTTCGACCCAGGCATCGGCCAGATCAGGTTCGCGGCGTTGCAGTTCCACCTGCATCCGGCGTAAATAGCCCGCGCGTTCCGCGGGCGTGATGCGCGTCCATGGGCCATGGTCAAATGCCGCACGAGCAGCCGCAACCGCTGCGTCTACATCCGCCTCCGCCGCTTCCGCAACGCTTGCGACAACCACTTCTGCCGAAGCGGAGATCACGTCAATCGTCCGGCCAGACGATGCTTCGACCCACTGACCGCCGATGAACAGCCGGTCGGGGTGGCGAAGGTGCGGTGTGCGGATCATATCGAAGCTCATGGGGTACTCCAGTACTCCCCTGCGGGGAGCGGGTTTAGCTATTACAAGGCAATGGCGCGCAGCAGGTGATCGCTGGCCTTTTCGCCGATCATTATCACGGTGGCGTTTGTGTTGCCGATGGGCAGCGAAGGCATGACCGAGGCATCGACCACCCACAACCGATCGACGCCGCGCACCCGCAGTTCCGGATCGACCACCGAGGTGGCATCCGATCCCATCCGGCAAGTTCCGACAGGATGATAGAGCGGGACCGCCGCCTGTCGCACGAACGCGCGCAGGGCCGTTCCGGTAACCTCCGGGCCGGGGCGCAGTTCGGCCTCGATCGATGCGGCAATCGGCGCCTGGGCCAGAATCTCGCGCCCGATCTCGATAGCGCGGGCAAGGCGCTCGACGTCCTCTTCAGCCGCCAGCAACCGGTGCTTGATAATCGGCGGATCTTCTGGCCGGGCAGACCGCAAGGTGATGCGCCCGCGTGCCTTGGGTCGGCCAACGCTGACGGTGACGCTGACCGCAGGCCGATCGAGCAGGATGGCGCGACCTTGCGCGCTGAATTCAAAGGCAAAAGCCGTAAGCGAAATCTGGACGTCGGGAATGCCTTCAGCCGCTGACGAGTGGGCGAACGCCTGTGCATGGCACATTGAAGAGGTGATCGCCCCGCGCCGCCGGAACACGAAGTCTAGGCCCTGCCCCACGGCAGCCAACCCGCGAATATCGCTGTTGATCGAGCGCGTATGGGTTGCGGCAATCAGGTGGGTGCCGACGTGCTCCTGCAAGTTGCTGCCCACTTCAGGGCTGTCTGCCACGCACGCAATGCCATGGCGCTGCAGTTCGTCCGCCGGGCCGATTCCGGAGAGCATGAGCAGGCGCGGCGTGTTCAGAGTGCCTGCGGACAGCACCACGCCCTTGCGTGCGCGCAGAGTTTTTTCGGTCCCGTGACGCCGTATTACGATGCCGGTGGCGCGGCCCTGCTCGATCACAACGCGCAAGACCTCTGTTTCGGTCATCACGCGAAGGGTGGACCGGCTGAGCTTGCCGCGCAAATAGCCGCGCGCGGCGCTGCAGCGCAGTCCGCCGCTTTGCGTGGCTTGCGAATAGTCGGTGCCTTCGCCCGACTTCTCGCCATTGTGATCACGGTTGCGCGGAATGCCAAATGCCGCAGCTGCATCGATAAACTGGCCGATCACCGGATAGCTGACGCGGTTGTCGCTTACCGCAATCGGTCCGGAATCGCCGCGCCATGTGTCGCCGCCCCGGCTGTTGGTTTCCATCCGCCGGAAATAGGGCAAAACGTCGTCATAGGCCCAGCCGGTTGCGCCCAGTTCGGCCCAGCGATCGTAATCGCGCCGGTGCCCGCGCACGTAGATCATGCCGTTTATGGCGCTGCCACCGCCCAGCCGCCGGGCAGCGGGCCAGATGTCCTGCCGACCGCCGATGGTGTCATCGGGTTCGGCGGTGATCCCCCGGTCGTAATCCGGGTTGTTGACCACTGCGACGGTCAACGCGGGCACCATCGTGCGCAGATCGGTGTCGGGCTTGCCCGCTTCGACCAGCAGCGTATCGACGCCTGCATCAGCGAGGCGCCCGGCCAGCGCGCAGCCGGCCGAACCGCCACCGACGATGATGATGTCTGCATCGAAGCGGGTCATGTCAGCGCCCCGTCCGCTCTGCCAGAAGCGCCCCTTCCGCGACGAGCGCGCGCAGATCGTCCTGACGGCTCAGAGCAAAATCGCGGAATGATTGTGCTGCCGTTCCTGTCAAGAGTTCGACATCGCGGGACTGGATATCGAACCAGCCATCGTGGATGCCGACTTCCATCGACACGATATCATCGCTCGACCACGGAATCGCATCGACGCTGTGATCAGGAACTGCCTCGCGCGGGACGCCCATCGCATCGAAAAAGGCGTAACGTTCCTCGGGCGTCACATCGACCCAGCGGATCGGGAAGTTCGCAACTTCGGCAATGATCTGCGAAATGGCACGGTAGGTCAGGCATTCCGGCCCGGTGATGTTGAACGTGCGGTTGGCGGTATCGGGCGCGAGCAGCGCAAACGCGGCGCTGCGTATGCAATCGTCGCGGGTGACCACGGGCATCCGGCCTTCGCCTGTTGCGCCTTGCCACACCCCGGTGCGCAAGGGCACGCGCGGTGCCGCCTCGACCAGGGCATCGGCATATTGCGCGTTGCGCAGCGATGTCCACACCAACCCCGACTGGCGCAGCACCGCTTCGGTGCCGCGGTGATCGACCACAGCGAGCGACGGATTATTTGGCTCCTTGCCGATGTACGAGGTGTAGACCACATGGCCCACGCCCGCTTCGCGTGCCGCATCGATGGCGCGGGTGTGCTGCGGGATACGGAAACCGACTTTCAGCGCGCTGATCATCAACATCCGGTCTGCGCCGCACAGGCCATTGGTCATGCTGCCGTAATCATCGAAATCGGCCCGCTGAACCACCGCCCCCGCAGCGGCAAACGAGGCCAGCTTGTCGGGATTCCGGCTAAGCAGGATCAAGTCGCTGGCGGGTATGCCTTGTGCGAGCAGGTGGTGGACTACGCCCTGACCGAAAGGACCCGACGCGCCGGTGATAGCATAACGGGTCATCGTGCGCTCTCCACGGGATTGGAGGCAGGCACGCGCAGGGCATAGCCCTTGACCGGGTGTGTGAAGTGCCAGGGTGCAAACTGGCGGCCCAGACCCGGATCGTCGGGCAGGCTCGGCTGATCGGGCGGAAAGGCTTCGCTTGGCGGGGCGGAATGAAACCAGATCTTTTCACGCGGGAGCAGCGTGTAGTAGGTCATCGCAACGCCCAGCCCCTTGATCTTCCACACGCCGCTTTCGCGGACATATTCGTTTTCATAGATGGCCTCGGCCAGCAGGAAGAACTCGGTCGTGGGCGGTGAATTGCCCTGCACTTGTGCGCGGGCGCGTGATCGCGCGGTCATACCATCGGCTGCAACGGTGACCAGCGGCTGCATCTGAACGTGGTTGATCACCTCATCGCGCAGCAGTCCCCAGCGGCCGTCGCCCAGCACATCGAGCAGGAACGAATGGATGCGGGCCTTCCCGAAATAGCGCCCGCGCTGGCCGATCTCCATCCAGGGTTCATCTTCGCAGAACAGATCGACCATTTCATCGAACATGCGATTGTCTATGAAATAGCCATAGGCATATTGCAGTCGCTCGATGGCCTCCCGATCTTCCTGGTGAGCGATGGCCGCAGACAATTGCGCGATGCGTTCATCCTGCGCGGCAAGCCGGCGCTCCAGCGCGTCGATGCGGTCGGTCATTGTGCCGCCTCCTGCCCGGTAAGCAACGGACGGTAGGCCATGCGCCCACCCAGCGGCAGCGCAGCCGGAACCGGATCGCCCTGTTCCTGCAGCCGCTGCGCATATTCGTCGATCACGCTGTCTGCGTCGGTGATGCCGAGGATGGTGCCGGCCTCGTCCAAGTGAATCATGGCACCATAAAGGATGAACAGTATCTCGGTCCAATCGCCCGCATCGTCGGCGATTTTCAGGGTGTGGACCGTGCCCGGCGGTTCGAACAGGTAGGATCCGGCGATATTGGCCGGACTGTCAGGATATTCGAGGTAAGTCCATTTGCCGCTAAAGGTATAGGCGTGGACTTCGCCGGTGTGCTTGTGCGGCACGATCTGCAGCCCTGCGCGGAACCGCATTCGCACCGCATAGCGTCCGCCTTCGACATCGGACATCAGCAGTTTAAGTTCGATCGCCGGGTTGCCGGACCAGTTCTGGGCCCAGGGCAGGTCAAGGCTATCGCTGTGGAAGGATTCACCGCCGGTGATTGTCATGTCAGGTCTTTCCTCGTCCTGTCGGCGCGGAAGGCATCCCAGACATGGGCACCATCTTCATCATTCCGACGGTTGAAGGATAGGGCAGCAAGGCCTTTGCAAAGAATGTGGAAACGACCGATCAGGTGTAAGGATTTAACCTCTCACATGCGCAGCAGGCGGTTACGTCGGCGAAGGCCTTCCCTATTTTGAGGTAGTGAAGAAGTTTGTTTCATCACAATATGTTACACTAAGAACGGCGACCCAGAATTGTCCGGCGGCGATGTCGCAAATGTAAACCTGTCTTTTTCACCCCGCCACTGCACCATGCGCGCGCTCGTCGACGGCGATTGACAGGACCGGGCCGGAATTTGACAAGATGCTGCAAGTCCAAAACGACAATGGCTGGAGAGCATGGCTGACATTCTATTACCGCCAGGTACGTCCCCGGCTGATTTCAAAAGCTTTCTGAAATCCTGCGAAGCCGCTGTGGGAGCTGAGTGGGTCAAATCCTCGGCTCAGGACGTTACGCCCTACGGCCATGTGGCGATGCCGTTCGACGATGACGACCACATGCCGTCGGCGGCGATTTGTCCATCGACCCTCGATGAAGTGAAGGCCGTTGTCGCCATCGCAAGCCGGCTGCGCGTGCCGCTCTGGCCCACCTCCACCGGGCGCAACATCGGCTATGGCTCGTCATCGGTGGCGGATCGCGGCACCGTTGTGCTCGATCTGCGGCGGATGAACCGCATCAGCGAATTCGACCCCGAGCTTGGCACGGTGGTGGTGGAGCCGGGCGTCACATACCACCAGTTGCAGGAGTTCATCAAAGCAACCGGCCATGATTTCTGGCTCGATTTTCCAGGGCCCGGCCCGATCGTTTCGCCCATCGGCAACACGCTCGAACGCGGGCACGGGGTGACCCCCTATGGCGATCACTTCGCCCACAGTTGCGGTTTCGAAGTGCTACTTTCGGATGGAACACTGTTTCGCACCGGGCTTGGCGGGGTAGCCGATACCACCAGTTGGCAGGCCTTCCGCTATGGCTATGGACCGACGCTGGACGGCATTTTCACCCAGTCCAACTTTGGTATCGTGACCAGGATGGGCCTGTGGCTGATGCCCGCCCCGAAAGCGCATAAAACGGTGATCGCGCACTGGCCTGACGCATCGGATATCGTCCGATTGACCGACGCGGTGCGCGGGCTGCGCCTCGACGGCACGATCCAGACAGAGGGCGTTCTGGGCAATGCCGGCATCTTTCTGGCAGCAACCCGCCGCAAGACCGAAGTATATGACGGGCCGGGCGCGATCCCGCAGGAACTGGCCATTGCCGAACTGAAGAAAATGGGCCTTGGCGCGTGGAACTATGTGTTCACACTGTATGGGCGGCCAGACCGGGTCGAGGCCGATTGGCAGGAGGCCAAGAGCAGGCTTGAAGCGGCTGGCGCTACGCTGATACCCGATGCCAAGGACGAACAGCAGATCAACGAGCTGACGCTCAAATCCTTCGCCCTGTTCAACTGGATCGGTGGCGGCGGGCTGACCTGGTGCGCACCCGTTTCGCCGATGCGCGGCAAGGATATGCAACGCCAGCTGGAATTGGCACAATCAATCACCGACCGCCACGGTGTTGATTTCATGGTCGGCACTGCCTTTGGCGAGCGCGCCGCGCTCAATGTCATGCCCCTGACCTACGACCGCGCGGACAAGGCGCAGATGGCGCGCGTCAGGGCCTGCTACACCGAAATGGTGGACGCAATGGCCAAGGCGGGATTTGGCATGTATCGCACATCGGTCGGCTTCATGGATCAGGTGGCGAGCCTGCACGGCGAGGCCAATCTCGACATCAATCGCCGGATCAAGCGCGCGCTCGACCCCAGCGGGATCATCGCTCCCGGCAAATCGGGAATCAGGGTATGAACAGGGCGCTCGTCGTCGTTGCAATTGGCATTGCAGCTGCCGCTCCTGCGCTCGCAACGAAGCCGCAACCAACCGCGGCACCGCAGACGAAGCCAGAGGCCATCTGGCGGGCGACTTGCGGTTATTGCCACGGAAGCGTGCCTGGAGCGCCGGAATTGCGGGGAATCAATCTGCCCGAAGCGTTGATTGTCACCGCTGCCCGCAACGGCGCACCGGGGATGCCAGCTTTCCATGCGAGCGAGATCAGCGATGCTGACCTGCGCGCACTGGCGAGGTGGATCGCTCGGCAGCCCGCACCTGTAAAGGCCGCGCCATGATAGGACGACGCGAGTTTCTTCACGCGAGCGCGGTCGCCACCGCCGCAATGTCCCTGCCCGACGCACCCTTGGCACGGCCTTTGCCCGCAACCTTCGACATCGTCGAAGAGGGGCTGGTCCATGGTGTCGAGCAGCTCCCCGCCGAGGTGCGGATCGAAACCGGCACGTTCCTGAACCCTGCCCAGACGCGCCGTCGGGCGACTGGCAAGCTGACGGCTCTGCTGTCCCCTGCCAATGCCGCGTTGCTCGCGGAATATGTGCGTTTCGACCACGGGGTGAGGCTGAACGACCGGCCCTTCCCCGCGTTCGAACTGCCCGCCAGCCTGACGATCCGGCCCGATGCAAGACTGGTGACCGTTCTCTGGATCGGCTGACCGGCGCGCCCGCTTCCATTGCTTCGCGCAAGCGTTCGAGTTAGTCTTTCCCGCGCGATCCGTCCGCGATTGAAGCGGACCGGTGCCATGGGGGATGATCCGGGTGCAGTGTCACATCACCTTGCGCCAATTGGAAATTCTTCTGCTTGTCATCGAGCAGAGCAGCTTCCGCAAGGCCGCCGCTTCGTTGGGCCTATCGCCGGTGGCGGTGGGCGAGCATATCCGCGCGCTGGAAGATCGCCTCCGTGTGTCGTTATTTCACCGACGCCGTGGCGGGCCGCCTGTACTGACGCCTGCAGGGGAATTGGCGGCAGAACGCGCACGCGCCGTCATCGCCGCAGTCAATCACCTTGAGGCAGACCTGCTCCCCCTTTCCATCCGACCCAACTGGCGCATTGGGCTGGCGCCCTATGTCAGCCGTAATCTCCTGGGCCGCGTGGCCGAATTGCGCAAACGCTACCCCGACCGCGCCATCACGACCGACATCTGCGACCGCGAGACCGAAGCGATCACCGCCATGGTCGCCAGCGGTGAATTCGACATCGCCATCACCATTACCGACAGCTCCGACGGGGAGAGACACGAAGGTGTTGTGCGCAAGGACATCATTATCGATGAACCGCTGGCCATATTCGTCGCGCAAACGCACCCGCTGGCTGGCAAGCGGGGCGTTACGGCGGCCGACCTTGCCGATTATCCCAATGCGACGCTGACCGTTGCGCATCCGCTGCGCCATGTAACCGACGCATCGCTGAGCGCTTGCGGCCTTGGCACCGTGCACCATGCAATCGAAACCGACGACTATAGCGAAATCCTCGCCTCCGTCGGCCATTCGCGCAGCTTTGCCTGCATGTTCGCCGAAAGCGGCCGTGCTGACACGGTGGCCCACCGCCTGATAATGCTCGATCTGGCCTTTGCCCTGCCCGCCCCGCAAGTGGTTATGCTCACCAACGAAACGGCAGCGTTCGACCGCCAGTTGCGGCTCGCTGCGGAATATCTGGCCAATCACTACCGGTCGGAAGCGGGTATGGCGCGGCGATCCAAAGGGTCTGCGGTTCGGGACGGAATTGGCCGGCCAACCGATTCCAGCACAGCCCGCGTTGCCGGGCATGTTTGCTGAAATTTCAGCGCAAAGAGGCCAGTCCGTCGAGCATCAAACGGCTTGAATTTGGCCCCAGTTGTGCGCGAAGCACCGCTTCATGCGCGTCAATCACCGCGCGGGCCTTGCCCAGAACCACGGAGCCTGCTGCCGTGAGCCGCATCCCGCACCGGCGTTTGCCATCGGCAGAAAACACCGGCTCGATCCAATGCAAAGCGATCAGTCGCCTTGCACACTGACTGATGGTGGCGGGGGTGATCCTCAGCGATGCCGCAATACCCGCTTGAGTCACTCCGGGAGTGGCATCGACCAGCCACAGCACAATCGCCTCACGCGGCGTAAGCCGGTGTGCTGCAAGCTGCCTTTGCAATCGGGCTGTAAGCGATGCGCTGGCAATGCCCAGTTGCAGCGCCAGGTGGTCCTTGAAACCGGCGGACCCTGCGCTCGTCCATTCGTCTGTCGACGCCATATCGAGTGCAATCCGGAAAAAGGTAGGGCGGGAACGCCGTTGCGTCCCCGCCCACCAGGTCAGAACTTCTTCTTGACCGAAACCGCCCATTCACGTGGCCGTCCCGGAAGACCGGAAACGACGCCGGCGCCAGCACCGGAAAGGTCGAACTTCGACAGGAAGTAGTATTCGTTGAACAAGTTGGTGACTTCGAGCGAGATGTCGAGGTCCTTGTCCGCATTGCGCCACGTCAGGCGTGCATTGGCGAGTGTGTACGCCTCTGCAGTCGAGAAGCGGGCCGATGCCGAACCAGCAACTGGAACCGTAGCGGTGCCGGCAATAGCGCCCTGACGCGCCACGTCGATACGCGGGGTGATCGATCCTGCTGAACCGAGCAGCGCTTCATACTGCGCACCGATGCTCCACTGCGACTTCGAAACACCGCGCGGCGGAGCGACCAACTGGCTGACCAGCGCAGGGTCGGTCGAACAACCCGAGGTTGCCCCCGCCGGATTCACGACCGCCGGAACCACGCACTTCCAGTTCCAGTCAAGGAACGAGGCCGAAGCATCGATCTGCAGACCCTCGATGGGACGCAGATTAAGTTCAAACTCGACACCCTTCACGTCGGCGTCACCAGCATTCTGCGGCACGGCGCAGGGGCCAGGGCCACCGAACTGCGGGCAGGACAGCAAGGTCAGCTGCGCATCCTTGAACTTGTTGAAATAGGCCGAAACGTTGAAGCGAACCTTACGGTCAAACAGATCGGTCTTCAGGCCAAGCTCGAATGCGGTAAGCTTTTCCGGACCGAACGGCACAGCCTGCGCTGCGTTGAACGGACGCGGAGCGATACCGCCACCCTTGAAGCCGGTCGACACCGTGCCGTAGGCCAGGATCTGCGGCGAGAAGCGGTAGTCGACGCTGACGCGGTAGTCGAACTTGTTGCCCGCGTAGCTGCCGGTGCGGCCCGACAGCGCCGTGCCGTTGGGGCCGGAATAACCGATGCCGTTGGCAGCGCCGACCGGATCGAGGAACCCGTTGATCGTCTTGCCGTCCAGATTGAAACGGAAGAACGTATAGTCCTTGGATTCATGCGTGTAGCGACCGCCGAGCGTTACCGTGAGCGCTTCAGTCGGGTGAACGATTGCCGTTGCGAACGCGGCCTTGGACTTCGAACGGACCGGATCGTTGCCGATGAACTGCAGCGGGAACAGCGGCAGAGGACCGGTTGGCAGGGCAATCGCGACATAGCGGATGTCCTGCAGCGTGTAGTACGTGGTCTTTTCGTCAGAGATGTATCCGCCAACGGTCAGATCGGCGAAAGTGCCGATCTTGGCGTTAAGGCGCAGTTCCTGGCTGACGAACCAGCTATCGAGTTGGCTGATGCCGAAGCCGATATTGGCGGGCGACAGATCCGTGTCTGAGCTGAACGAGGTATCGAATTCACGATAAGCCGTGATCGACTGCAGTTGCAGATCATCGTTCAGCTTGAAGTCGGCGTTGGCAGCGACGCCCCAGCCCTTGTATTCCGTGCGGCCGTCACTGCTGACTGCCGGCATGGGCAAGCCCTGCAACGGCGGAATGGCGCCCGCAACAAATGTCCCGGCCGTCGAACCGGTCGTCGCATAGTTGCAGAAGGTTCCGCAGATGAAGCGCGAATCGAACGGCACGCCGTTGCTCGTCTGCACGTTGGGATTGCTGTTCGAACCGAACAGCAGCACTTCGGCCGAGTTGTTGCGGCTGTCGCGGTTATAGTCGCCGCTGACCATGATATCGACGGCATCGGAAGGGTTATAGCGCAAGATACCGCGCAGTGCCTTGTAGCCGACATCGCCCTGCTTGCTGACGACGCAGTTCGTTCCGCCTGCGCGCGTCGGCACGCCGCTGGCCGGGTTGGCGCAGCCGTAATCGATGTTCTTTACGTAACCTTCCTGGTCGGCGAACGTGCCCGAGAGGCGACCGAACAGACCCTCGGCCAGCTTGAAGTCGGCGCTGCCACGCAGATTGATGCGGTTGCGGCTGCCATAGGTTGCCGAGACATAACCGCCGCCCTCACCGGTGGGACGACGCGAGATGAACTTGATCGCACCACCTTCGGAGTTACGGCCGGTCAGCGTACCCTGCGGACCGCGCAGCACTTCGATGCGCTCCACGTCGAGCAGATCGAAGTTTGCACCGGTCAGGCGCGGATAGTAGACGTCGTCGATATAGAGGCCAACGCCCGGCTCAAGCGCGGGGTTGAAGTCGATCTGACCCATGCCGCGGATCGTCGCCGAAATCGAGGGACCGAAAGCAGCAGTGGTCGGACGCAGAACGACGCTCGGAGCCTGGTTGGCAACTTCAGTCAGGTTCGACTGGCTGCGCGCTTCGAGCATTGCTGAATCGACTGCAGTGATCGCGATCGGCGTGTCCTGCAGCTTCTGCTCGCGGAACTGAGCCGTAACGACGATTTCGGCGACACCCGGCGACGAATCTGCGGAAGATTGCTGCGCAGCATCCTGCGCAAAAGCCGATGACGAAAGTGCGACAACCGAAAGACCCGCGCTCAATGTGGCGCGCGTGAGATTCTTCGACCTGAAGCTAGGCATTTCCACTCCCTCCTGTTCCATCGAGCATCTTTTCCGGAGCCAAGCTCCGTCATGCTCTGGTTATGATGAATAACATACGGTGTCGGTCATTTCCAACCTAATTCCGTACGGATTTACCCAGAAAAGGTAACATTTGTGAGAAAATTGCCTGCAGCATTCAGAAATGTGACCGGCTGGCAACAGCCCTCAGGCAATCGGCAGCATGGTGGTGTCCTTGATCGCTTCCAAAACGAAGCTGGACCGCATGTCCTGCACGCCCGGAAGCCGCAGCAAAACGTTCTGCGCGAGCGCGGAATAGGCGGTCATGTCCTGCGCCACCACGGTCAACAGAAAATCGAACTGCCCTGCCGTCAGATGACATCCGATGATCGATGGCTCCCGCCGGACTGCGTCCTTGAAGAGATCGACGATAGACGTCTCTGCAATCTGCGGAACTTTGACCTCGACAAAGGCCATGATGCCCAGTCCCAGCTTTTCGCGATCAAGAATTGCAGCATAGCGCGAAATGACGCCATCATCTTCAAGCTGCTTGAGGCGGCGCAAGCAGGGACTGGGCGACATGCCAATCTGCTCGGCCAGTGCAACGTTCGGCATCCGGCCGTCTGCCTGAAGAATCCGCAGGATCTTTTTGTCGGAGTTTGAAAAGGTCATAAAGCACCACAAGTTCTATGTTATAGGTCACGTGATGACGTCTTATACCAGATTCACGATCCAGAAAAACATGAAATGACCTGCTGAAGTGGATAATCTGCCCCTCGTCAAGAATAAGGGGATGGCTGTGGAAATCGTGATTATCAGCGGCGAGGATCTGACCATTGGAGATATCCGCCGGGTCGCTCTCGGGGCCACCGTAAAGCTCTCAGACGATGCCGAAATTCACAGGAAGCTCACTGCGTCTCGTGACGTGATCCGGGCGGGCATTGCACGCGGCGAACAGATCTACGGGGTTACCACCTTGTTTGGCGGCATGGCTGATCAATACGTCGGACCTGACCTGCTCGAGGAAGTGCAGCGCCTTGCGCTTTGGCAGCACAAGAGCACCACCGGGCCGCGCCTTCCCGCAGAGGATGTCAGAGCCGCAATGCTGTTGCGCGCCAATTCGCTGATGAAGGGTGCTTCGGGCATTCGAACCGAGATCATCGAACGCTTCGTCACGTTCCTGAACGCCGGCGCTCTCCCCCATGTCTATCAGCGCGGGTCGATCGGGGCATCGGGTGATCTGGTGCCGCTGGCCTATATCGGTGGTGCCATTCTCGGGCTCGACAAGGCGTTCCTCGTCGACGTGGACGGTGAAACGCTCGACAGCCATACGGTGCTGTCGCGTTTGGGGCTGAAGCCACTGGCACTGGAGCCCAAGGAAGGGCTGGCGCTGAACAACGGCACCGGGGCCTGCACCGGAGTTGCCGCCAACGCATCGGGCCGCGCGCTCGATCTGCTGGCGCTGACGCTGGGTATCCACGCGCTTTACGCGCAAGCGATGCTCTCGACCGACCAGAGCTTTCATCCGTTCATTCATTCGATGAAGCCGCACTCCGGCCAGGTCTGGGCCGCACAGCAGATGGCGGAGCTTGTCGCCGGATCGAAAATCATGCGCAATGAGGCTGCAGGTGACCGTGCAGGTCGTTTCGGCAAACTGATTCAGGACCGCTATTCGCTGCGCTGCCTGCCCCAGTATCTCGGACCGATCGTGGACGGTATCGTCAATGCAGCGCGGCAGGTGACGGTCGAGGCCAATTGCGCCAACGACAATCCGCTGATCGATCCGGACACCTCCGAGATCTTCCACACCGGCAATTTCCTGGCCCAATATACCGGCGTGGCGATGGACCAGACGCGCTATTTCATCGGCCTTCTTGCCAAGCATATCGATGTCCAGATTGCCCTGCTGATGACGCCCGAGTTCAGCTATGGGCTCAACGCCTCGCTGGTGGGGAACGCCGATGGACCTTCGAATATCGGGCTGAAGTCGCTGCAGATCGGCGGCAATTCGATGATGCCTTTGATCAGCTTCTACGGGCAGTCCATCGTCGACCGTTTCCCGACCCACGCCGAACAGTTCAACCAGAACATCAACAGTCAGGCGATGAACAGCGCCAATCTGGCGCGCGAGAGCCTTGATGTGCTTGAGCACTATCTGGCCGTCGCACTGTTCTGCGGTGTGCAGGCCGTTGAACTACGCGCCAAACTGGTAGGCGACAGCTATGACGCGCGCACTGTGCTGTCGCCCGCGACTGCCGCACTCTACGAAGCCGCGCGCACCGCTGCACTCGGGCCGCCGGACGCCGCTCGCCCGGTCCACTGGAATGACTTCGACGGATTTATCCAGCCACGCATCGAAGGCCTGCTTGCGGACATTGTGAGCCGTGGCAAAACATTCACTGCCATCCGCAATGTCAGGGCGTCGGTCTATGGTCTGGCGGGTGGGTCTCTACCTTGATGGTGGGGCCCTGCCTCGCCTCGGGCATGACGGCCGAGATATTCGAAAGCCCCTGAGCAACGGCGTTGAGCGCGGCATCGAAGGCCAGTTCGGGATCGGCCCCGCCGACCATGAGGGTGTCCAATCGCCTGTTGCCCTCGAACAAGGACCAGCCCAGCGTAAACGAATTGATCGTCGATTGGGCCAGTCTGGCCTCTGCTGCGGTCATGCCACCTGCCACCAGATGTGCGTCGATCCGTTCGGCCAGTTCGTTTTCCATTGCCTCGGTCGGCGCAACATAAGCGATCAGGCGAGCGGAATCGCGCCTGTGCAGGTGGCTTCGGCGCAGTGCCCTGCCAAGTTCAACAAGCCATTCGCGCCCCTGCAAGGTGAAATCGACCTCGGCCAGAACTTCGCGCAGCAAGGCTTCGGCCATCAGGCCATAAAGTTCGGCGCGGTTCTTGACGTACCAGTACAGCGCCGGAGTTTGCACGCCGAAAACGTCGGCAATCTTGCGCAGGCTGAGTGTTTCGAAACCCTCCGCCTGAAGGATCGCAAGGCCTGCCGCGCGAATGGCGGCAGTATCGAGGGTCGGCTTTTTCTCCATCGGCGCCCTATTCACTGCCCGCCCAGATTAGGCAATATTCATCACTACGATGCGGCTCGTCCAAGGATCACGTCTGACATCCGGTCGCCCACCGCCATGATCGCAGCGTGCGGATTTCCGGAAACCTGCACCGGAAAGATCGAGGCATCGATCACACGCAAGTGGGCGATGCCGCGCACTTTGCAGTCGGCATCGACGACGGCGGCATCGTCGGTTCCCATCTTGCACGACCCCATCGGGTGCGAGGTGGTCCCCGCAACCGATTTCAGATAAGTTTCGAGGGCTGCATCGTCTGCAGGCGGCGCTGGGGGGCGGGTGATTTCGCCCGCTATGCCGGCAAAAGCAGGCTGCCTGATCACGCTGGTGAGCAGCCGGTAATAGGCCTTCATCCGCGCCATGTCGTGAGGCGCGGTGAGCAGATTGTAGCAAATGCGCGGCGGCGCGGCAGGATCGGCCGATGACAGCGTGATGCTGCCCCGGCTTTCCGGATGCGCCAGCCCGAAGCTCATCATCAGCTTGTGCGGGCCGGGCCTGGTGACGCCGGGATACCAGACTTTCGACTGCATCGTCGCCGCAGCAAGATTCAAGCGCAGGTCGGGAGAACGATCGATAGTGTTGGTCCTGACCGATCCCATCGCCACGATCGGCGGCCCCGCAGCAATGCCGCCCAGCCCCAGCGCCCATTGTGCGAGCGACAGCGCCAACCTGTCAGCGCGCAAATTGCGGACAAAGCTGAGCGGCTTTTGCACCGTGAATTCAAAACTGCCGCCGGGCTGGTCGTTGAAATTGCGGCCTACGCCCGGCAGATTCAGCACTGGCTCAATCCCGGTGGAGCGCAGTTCGTCTGCAGGGCCGATCCCTGAAAGCAGCAGGATCTGGGGCGAGGCGATGGCACCTGCGGCAAGGATTACCTCGCGTGCAGCGTGAACTCGCTTGCGCTCTCCCTTGTGCAGATATTCCACGCCTGTGGCGCGACCGTTCTCGATGATGATCTTCTGCACTTGCGCGAATGTTTCAATCTGCAGGCTTGGGCGGCCGGCGATAGGGCGCAGGAACGCGTCCGCTGCACTCATCCGGCGGCCGCGACGATCGACATTGAGATCGGAAAGGCCGACGCCTTCGCCCTCATGCTCGAGAAAGTCTTCGGTCACCGGCCAGCCCATTTGCCGGGCCGTCTCGAGAAAGGCCGGGGTGAACGGACTGCGGCTGCTGACTTGGGAAACGGTCACTTCCCCGCGGCCGCCATGAACGGCATCGGCACCGCGCCAGTGGTTTTCTATGCGCCTGAAATAGGGCAGCAAGGCGGCATAGTCCCAGCCTTCAAGGCCAAGGTCACGCCACCTATCGTAATCGTGCGGGCTGCCACGATTGTAGATTGTGCCGTTGATCGCCGAACTGCCACCCAGCCCCTTGCCGCGCGGGACCGGAATTTTGCGTCCGTCCAGACCCGGCTCGGGTTCGCTCCACAGGCCCCAACTGGTCTTGGGGTTGAACCACAGTTTCGTCGCGGCCAGCGGCATCCGGTACAGGATGCCGCGGGTTGTGCCACCCGCCTCGAGCAGCAGGACCTTGCCGCCACCTGCCCCGCTCAGCCGGTTGGCGAGGACGCAGCCCGCCGACCCTGCGCCGATCACGATATAGTCGGGATTCACAATGGCTTCCTCGCACGACGATCAGGCAAAATGGCGATCCACTTCGGTCCATTCGGCTGTTTTCAGGTATTGCCCGATGATCCTCGGATCGAAATCGGCGGGCGGCGCTCCGTCCTGGTGACGGATGGCGTCGAGCCCTTGCTGCATGGCCATGACCACGCGCCAGAGGATCGCGGCGGGGTAGATCGCAACGTCAATCCCGATCTCGGCAAGTTCGTCGAGCGAGGGCGCAAACCACGGTGTGCCGGGCACAATCACTGCCATGATGGGTATATGCACCGCATCGCGCAGACGCTTGAAAGCGTCGGCATTGGCAAGGCCGGGGACGATGATCGCGTCCACGCCGATGTCCTGATACGACACCGCGCGCGCAATGGCCTCATCCAGATCGACCGCATAGGCCGCATCGCTGCGACCGACGATCAGGAAATCCTCGCTACTGCGGGCTGCGAGTGCGGCCCGCAATTTACCTTGGATTTCCTCCCGGGTCGAAACCGTGGGCGGGCGGTCAAGCCGGGGCGGCAACACGAGATCTTCGAAGGCAATCGCCGCAACACCCAGCTTTTCAAAGCTGCGCACGGTGCGCGTGACCGCCTTGGCATCGCCAAAGCCGTTTTCGCCATCGACCATGACCGGAAGTTGCGAACCTTCCATGATCCGGCCAACCGCATCGCGATACTCGCCAAAGCTCTGCAGGCCCGCATCCGGCAACGCAAGTTGCACGGCGGCCAATGCGGAACCACCCACGCCATAGGCAGAAAATCCCGCAGCCTCGATCATGCGTGCGCTTAAAGCATCATGTGCGCCGGGCAGAACCAGCGGACGCCCGGTATTGGCCAAAGTCTTCAGGTCGAGAACAGGTCGCCGGCTTGCGCCGTTCGAGTCAGCAATCGTCATAGCTGCGACCTTTGCAGAACTCGAAGACTTCGCGCAGCGTGTAGGGGTCCTTACCCGTAATGAACTTGACGTGGTGCGAGAGAATGGCGTGGAAACCCATGCTCCACGCGATGTCGGCGGTCACCATTTCGTCGCTGGCCCACAGATGAGTATCAGGGTGCGCGTCCATGCTTTCAGAGTAGGTGCGGGGCACGCCCATCGCATCGAACTGGGCATAACGCTCTTCAGGCGTCACCGGCACATATTCGATCGGCACATCGTAGACTTCCGAGGTGATCGCCGCGATGTCGCGGAAACTGACCAACTCGCTTCCGCTGATCTCGTATGTTGCGGCATTGTGCAGGTCCGGGTGCATCAGGCACGTGGCCGCGCACAAGGCGATGTCGCGCTTGGAAACGGGTGCCATAAGCCCTTCACCCGCTGCCTGAATCCATTTGCCGGACCGCAGTGCTGGCTGCGACGCAATCGTCGGGAAAACCTCGGCATATGTCGCGTTGCGCAAGATGGTGTAGCCCAGCCCGGAATCGCGCAAATCGCCCTCGGTCACGATATGATCTGTAGCCGACAGCGTCGGATTGCGGGGATGGATGCCGGCAACCGATGTATAGACGATATGTTTGATACCGGCCTTTTTGGCAGCATTGATCGCATTGCGATGTTCGGGCACGCGCTTGGTCACGGCCAACCCGCTGATCAGCATCAGCACGTCGCTGCCCGCGTAGGCGGCTTCCAGCGCTGCCGGATCGTTGTAATCGCCCGCGTGGACGGCCACGCCAACCTGCGCCCTATCTGCCAGATTTGCGGGCGTGCGGGTGACAAGGGCCAGGTTGGCGGGCGCGATCTGATCGAGCAGGATGGCGGTGATCCGCCGCCCGAGATCACCCGAGGCACCGCTGATGACGATGTTATGCATATATCGTTTTCCTCATTGGATCACCACGCCGCCATCCACGCTGAGCAAGGCGCCAACCATGTAGGAGGCCGCGTCAGAGCAAAGGAACAGTGCGGTCTGCGCAACCTCTTGTGGCGACGCGATGCGGCCGATAGGCGCTTGCGCATTCATCGCCTCACGCGCGCCGGGCTGCGCCAAGGCGCCTGCCAGCATCGGCGTATCGACAAACCCCGGACATATCGCGTTGACCCGGATTCCGTGACCGATCAGGTCGAGCGCCGCCGCCTTGGTGAGCCCGGCCACGCCGTGCTTGCTGGCGACATAGGCGGCCATGCCCGGCGCGGCGATCAAGGCGGCGATAGACGCGGTGTTGACTATCGCGGTGCCACCAGAGGCCTTGAGCGCAGGCACTTGCGCCTTCATCGCGTAGAACACGCCGCTCAAGTTGGTGGCGAGCAAGGTGTCCCAGTTCTCGACCGAGAAATCCTCGAACGCGCCGCCGATGGCCGATGGCATCCCGGCGTTGTTGAACGCTATATGCAGCGCTCCATAATTGGCCACCGTATCCGCGACCATCGCCTGACACGATGCCGGATCGGACACATCGACAAACACCGCGCTGGCGATGCCCCCGCCATCCGCAATGGCCTTTGCGCCCTGTTCGGCCAAAGCGATGTTGCGGTCGGCGAGCACGACTTGCGCGCCTTCCGCCGCAAAGGCCTGCGCTGCGGCAAGGCCGATACCGCCCGCCGCGCCCGTCACCAGCACCACTTTGCCCGAAAAGCGGGCCATCAGGCGACGACCTCAAGCCAATCGACCTTGGGCGGACCCGAAAGGCACGCGCTCATCGCTGGCATCATTTCCAGCACGTAATCATAGGTCTGATGCGCAAGCTGGCTTTCCCAGCTTTCGAACAATTGCATCGATACGTAGCGCGTATCGCAATCACGATCGCGGGTCAGGTTATAGAGCGAATAGCTCGGGTCGCGCTCACGGATATTGTGGACATGCTGCGTTGCCGCAGCCTCGAAATCCGACTGTTTGCCCGGCGTGATATCGAAGTGGATAAGCATGGCTTTCATGTTCAATACCCCACAGTATAGCGTTCACGGTGATGCGCGGGGTTTAGAACCTCGTCGATCAGCACCATGGAATAGTCTTCCAATGAAATGCGGCTGGTGCCGTCGGCGGCAAACAGCATGTCATTGGCGCTCGTGCGGAAAACGCCGGTGCGCTCGCCCGGACGAAGCCATGCCGACGGGGCCAGGAAAACCCAATCGAGATCGGTTACGTCCTTGAGCATGTAATAGAGCGCGCGGGTGCCCAGAATTGAATTCCGATATGGGTCGAACTCTTTGTCCCAATGGGAGGAATCGATATACTCCTTGCCTTCGGGCGTCATCAGGCTGGCCGCACCACCAACGCAAACGAGACGCGGAACACCCGCAGCGCGGGTGGCGTCAATGATCGCCTGATGACCGGCAACGCTCTGGTCATAGACTTCATCCGGGCTGGAGTTGCGGCCGGGATGGAAAGCGTGAATGACCGTGTCATGGCCGCGCAAGGCTTCGGTCAGCGCAGGCACATCGTATACGTCGCCAGCGACGGCGGTGAGTTTATCATGCGCGGCGAGCGCAGCCGGATTGCGCGTGACTGCTGTGACAGCAAGTTCGGGTCGAGACAGGGCTTCGCCGAGAATGTGGCCTCCGACAAATCCGGTGGCGCCAAGAAGGGCTACTTTTTGTTGCATGGTGCATCCTCGGGTTTTGAAAGTGATGACTGGGGGGCAGCGCGCGCTGAAAGATCCACGCCGAACACACCGTCCGCGCGTGGCGCAACCTTGATCGAAAGCCGCGCTTCACGGCCCAGCTGGCGTAGCATCAGGGCCATATCCCATCGCACCAGCGCGATTGCTCCACTGGCTGCCACACGTTCGCGCAAGCCGGTTTGCCATTGCCGGACCAGATCACCCAGCAGGATACCGGCGTCTGGCGAAGTTTTCGCAAGCCGCGCGTCGATCAAGGCGAGTGGCGCGGCGAAGGGCTTTGCTTGCGCCATCACCGGCATACCGCTTTCGGCAGCCAGTGCCGTTGCAGAAGTGGCCACCACGACAAAGGCTCGGCGAGTCAGTGCAGTCTTCATTGCACTTTCCCCTTGGCCAGATAGGCGGCGATCCGGTCGAGCTGGGCGTCGCTCACCTCACCCCGGCGGATACGCGGCATGTTGCCAATGCCCTGCCGCGCAGCCATTCTGACGAAGTCCGCCGTCAGGTCGTCACGCTGTTCAAGCTTCGCGATGGACAGGTCCATCCGCCGGGCCAGCAGGACCGTGCCCATCCCCATCTGGCGGTGACACATGGCGCATTTTTCAACGAACAGCGCCTCGTCTGGCGACCGCGAAGAACGATCCTGCATCACCCCGCGAAACGGGTTTGTCACTTGCGCGCCGCTCTCCTTGGCAGGCGGCGTCTGCGCGCCAACGGCAGCCCCGCACAGGGCAAGCGAGGCGATGATCAAACTGGCCCGCTTCATGCCCGTTGGCCTTTCGGCCAGATGCCGCTTTTGCCCGGTGCGATGATCCCGTTGGGATCGAGGGCATCCTTTACCCGCGTATTCAACCGGCGGAGCGCGTGGTCATTGAAATCATAGCAATCGGCAACAAGATCCATGTAGTCGATATGCGTGCGATACTCGCCGTAGCGATTAGCAGTTGCATCGGCGACCAGCGCGCGGAACATGCCATCCACCCGGCCCATCATCGCGGGATCATCCTTGTTGTAGAGGATCTGATTGACGTTGGTCAGGCTGCGTTCGCCCATGGCGAAGCTGGCGTGGTAATCCATGCCATAGCGCTGATAGAGCGCATAAGTGCGCTTGAACTGGTCCATCGCAAGATCCCCCCGTGGTGGCAGCACCGGCGAATAACCGACATGCCCACCGCGCCCGCCGTGCCAATTGGCGTTGGCCAGCGGAAAGCTGACCGGGACGCCTGTAACCGGCGACCCTTCGGGCGGATCGCCGCGCTTCCACAAGGCGGGCTTCTTCGACTGGATCGGCTTCTTGTCGAACGCCCGGTCGAGCACCCGCATCGACGCTTCGACCACATCGAGATGGCCGTAGAACCGCACTTGCACGCTCCACCAGCCGATCTTGAACCGGTCACGGATGGCGGCCACGACCTTGTCGTCAAGCGGTCCGCCGTCCTTGGTCCACTGTTCGCGCGTGGTCATCACCGCAGCCGATCGCAGCCAGTTGCCGATGCTGGGCGATTGCTGGATCAGCCCGTCACGGCGCAGCGGCATCAGGGTGTCGATGGCCCAGCCGAGATCGTCGGGCTTGTCGAATTCATAATCATAGCCCGCCACCGCCTCAGGTTCAGGCATCAGCCACAGGCCGAGTTTGGTGACGATGCCCAGATTGGATTGGCAGAACATCGTGTCCCAGCCGGGACCGAAGCCGTTGCGATAGAGCGTCCAGTTGGGCGAGCCATCCATCGCACCCATGCCGGTGCGCACCAGATCCCCATCGGGCAGCACCACCTCCAGCCCGCAGATCCGCGCGGCATGATCGCCATAGGAGGTATAGCCCACACCCCGGTCCAGCGCGTTGCCCGCAACCGAGCCCCAGCTGTTGCCCGGCACCGACAGCCACAGGGGAATGCCCTTGGACTGCAGATGATCGTAGAGGTCGAAAAATCCTACGCCCGGCTCGACCAGCACGGTGCCGGTCTCGGCATCGACCTCGATCTTCTTCATGCGCGACAGGTCGAGCACCACCGCGCCGCGCGTGACCGGCGCCGATCCGCCATAGCCGAAGTTCTTGCCCCGGCTGATCGGCCAGAGCGGCACACGGTACTGGTTGGCAATGCGCACCACTTCGCGCACTTCTTCAGCATTGGCGGGAGCAAGCGCACCTGCCGGCTCATGCTTCGTTTCGTCTGCCGCGAAGTGATCCGCATAATCGCTGCGGTCCTCCTCCGAGATCAGAACCTGTTCCTTGCCGATTGCGGCGGCAAAGGCACGCCATGCGGCGGGGTTGATCGGGCTCATGCCAAGGCCTCCCTCTGGCGCGTTCGCACCACCGACAGCGCAACCGGCATCATCAGCATGATCATGGCCGCGCAAACAAAATAGGGCGCATCCGCATGCTGGCCGAACGTCCATCCGAAGAAGGGCGGCGCAATGATCCGGGCAAGCGCATTGGAGGCCATCAGCAGCCCCATCACGCTGCCTTGCCGTTCAGGCGGCGTTCCGCGCGACACGAGCGCTCCGGCATTGGGGAAAGCAAGGCTGTGCCCCATCATCAACAGCGACATCAGCACCACTGACGCGACCGGCAGCTTGATGATCGGTTGCAACAGAATTGCGACGACGAGGACGGTCAAGCCGCCAACAATGATCCAAGCCTCGCCAAAGCGTTTGACCAGCGGACCAATCAGGAAAGCCTGGACGAACAAGCCTGCCGCGCCCACCGCAATAAATGTCAGCCCGACCTCATGCGCGCTCCACCCAAAGTTGCGCGCGGTCCACAGCCCGAAGATCGCCTCCATCGAGGAAAATGCGGCGATGCCGAAAAAGGCGATCAGGAACAGCCGCAACAACAGCGAATGACTGCCGACGAAAACCCAGGCCTCACGGTAGCGCGGCGCTGGCCGTGCCTGCCCATCCGTCGGCCGCGTTTCGGGCAAGGCGAGCAGCGCCCATGCCGATGCCCCAGCGGCCAGCAAGGCGGCGGCGAAAATAGGCGGGTGGAACCCGGCTGCGCCTAGTTCCGGCACCGCTAGCAAGCCTCCGATGGCCGGGCCGACCGCGAATCCCAGATTAAATGCTGCGCCGAAATAGCCCATGCTGCGCGCGCGGTCCTGTGGCGGCGTAATATCAGCGATCACCCCCTGCACCACCCCGAGCGTACCGCTGAAAAAGCCGCTGATGATGCGGATGGTGATGGCGACGCCAAGGCTCGGCGCATAGGCAAATGCCACATAGGTCAGCGCGGCGGCGCAGGTCGTCATGATCAGCACCGGCTTGCGGCCGATGCGGTCCGACTGGCGCCCCCAGAAGATCTCGCCGAACACATTGCCCAGCGAATAGGCCGCAAACAAGCAGGCCACCCCGAACGAGGATGCCCCGAACAGCGAGCCATAAAATGGCAGCAGCGGCAGGATCAGGCTGAAGCCGGCGATGTTGAGAAACACCAGCACCAGCAGAAGAGGCATCGGGCCCTTCACGCGCCGAACCTCGGTTCAGGCAGGCCGGTCACGCCGAGGCCGTCAATGACGAACATTGCACCGTCCTGCGGATCAGCTTCGCGCCCCAGGAACGCCGGGCTGAGCGTGGGCACGAACATGCGGTCAAGCGCCGAGCCGCCGAACATCACGCTGCCGGGCAGTTTCTGCGGAAAGTCGACAATACGTTCGATGCTGCCGTCGGGGCGGAATCGGACGATCTTGCCGCCTTCGCAAATGGCACTCCAGATATGGCCTTCTGTATCGACCGTCGCGCCATCGGGTATACCGCCGAGATCCTCGGTGCTGGCAAAGGCACGGCGATGGCTGAGCGTGCCCGTGGCGATATCGTAGTCGTAGGCGAAGATCGTCTTGCGGATGGAATCGGCATGGTAAAACGTCGCGTCGTCGGGCGACCAGCAGGGACCGTTGGCGAGGAATATGTCGTCATCGATCACGCGCAATTCCGTGGCGCCGGGATCGAGCGCGAACAGCTTGCCGCGCGCTTCCTTCATCCCGCGATCGCTCGACCCGACGATGAACCGCCCCCGGCGGTCCACCTTGCCATCAGCAAGCTGAACCTCTGCGTTGAGATGTGGACTGGTGGCCAGCAAGGCGCATTCGCCACTTTCAAGATCGAGTGTGTAGACCCCGTCACCTAGCGCGACGATTACGCCCCCGCCGGCGCGCACGGCCATCGAGCCGACAATGTCTGGCAAGGCCCACTGCCGCGTTTCATGCAACTGCGGATCATGGCGAAACACCTGCTTTCCCAGAATGTCGATCCAGTAAAGCGCCTGCTCGGCAACGTCCCACACCGGTCCCTCACCGATGACGGCCATTGGCACATCAAGCCGGGTGATCATTTTCCCGATCCTCTCCATCTGGGCTTTCAGCCTCTATTTAATACCCTTAAATGGTGCACTGCGAATCGACGCACTGTCAAGCGGGTGCCGATATTTTTCGAGATCAGGCACTGCCTTGCAGCCGTTCGGGGAGGATCGAGATCGGGGCAAAACGAGAGCGGTAATGCATCCGACCCTGATAAAGGGTCACAATATTCCAAAAGAGGCGCAGCATGGTAATCTCCATGACCGCAACGCCAGAAATACCAGCGTTAAAAAGCAGGAAATGACACCTGAACAGCGATAATATGATGTTGGAGAAGGAGGGATCAGTCCCGATGCGTCAGACCAAAAGGGGCAAAAACCCGACGCATTGCGCGATCCTTGAAAGGAACCACGCCCGATGAAACTGCGCCGCACAACCATATTCATACCCGGCAGCATGGACGAATCCGCTCAGCGCGATCTGATCCAATCGTGTGGTGCTGACCTCATCTGTCTGGATCTAGAGGACACCGTAGCAGCGCCGCGCAAGGCCGAAGCACGTGACCGCATTGTCAGGTTGCTGCGTGAGGATATCTGGGGCCGGTCAGCACGCGCGGTGAGGATCAACGCCGTCTCGTCAGCCTTTGCCGCCGATGACCTTGACGTGATCGTCGGACAAGCGGGCGCGCGGGTCGATACGCTGTTCCTGTCCAAGCCAGACAAGGTCGAGGAAATCCGCTGGATCGATGGAAAGATTGAATCCTTGCGCGCCCATGCAGGATTCACGAACCCCATCGGCTATGTCGTCGGAATCGAATCCGCCTATGCCCTGACCAATATCGACATGCTGGCCTCGTGTTCGCCCAATGTCGAAGCGCTGGGCTTTGCCATCGGCGATCTTTCGGGCTCGTTGGGTATGCACATTTCTGCCTATCTCATGGACCGTTCGCTTTATCCGGGCGACATGTACCATTTCCACCGCGCACGGATCATTCTGGCGGCGCGCACTTATGGATTGTGGGCGCTTGATGCGCCTTGGCCACTGATCAACGATCACGCCACGCTGGCCGAAGACGCGCGGTGGGGCGCGATGATGGGGTTTGATGGCAAGTTGGTGCTGGCCGCCGAACAAGTGCGGGTCGTCCATCAGGCCTACCGCCCGACCGAGCCTGAACTTGCCCGCGCGCGCGCACTACTGGCCCGCATGGAAGAACTGACAGCGGCGAACGAAGGCGCAGGCATGGCCAATGGCGAGTTTCTCGACCCGGTGGTGATCGCGCCAGCACGGGCCACAATCGCCCGCGCCGAGGCCCCGCTGTGAGCCCGCGTCAGGTCCTGCTGCTATGCGGGTTTGGCGCTTTTCTCGATGGATATGACATTCAGGCGCTGGGGTTGGCGATCCCCGGCCTTGCGCAGCACATGGCCGTTACGCCAACGGCATTCGCTCCCGCGCTGTCCGGTTCGCTGGCAGGCATGGCTGCAGGTGCACTGCTGCTCGCGCCCTATGCCGATCGCATCGGGCGGCGCAAGATGATGGTGTTCTCTCTGATACTGATCGGAGTGACAACCGCGGCCCTGTTCACCGTGGTGACGCCGGGGCAACTGGCAGTATGGCGCACTGCGACAGGTTTGGGCATGGGCGCGCTCCTGCCGCTGGCAGTGACGATGTCTGCCGAAGCAGCACCTGCCACACGGCGCGTGCTGATCGTCACCCTGATTGCATCCTGTTCGGGGCTCGGATCATTTGCCGCTGGTCTGCTGGCGCCAGTTCTGGACAAAATATGGGGTTGGCACGGGATTTTCGCCGTCGGCGCCGCCATGCCCCTACTCGCTGCACTGGCATTCGCGGCCATGCGCGATGCTCCCCCCGCCTCACAAGCCGAACGCTCTGCGCCCAAGCCGACCAGCTTGCCTGCTGCGGTGGCGGGGTTGTTTTCCGCCCCCTACCGGCTGCGCACGATCCTGCTCTGGAGCATATTCTTCATCAGCCTGTTCGCGACATATTCGCTGATCAGCTGGCTTCCGACATTACTTACGACTGCGGGCTGGGCGCGGCCGGATGCCATGCGCGCAACCGGCTTCCTGGCACTCGGCAGCATCGCGGGCGGGCTATTGCTTGCACGCGCGGCGGACAAGGGCCGCGCGGTCCCGGCGCTTGCCAGTGCTTATGTGATCGCAGCGATTGCCTTTGCCGTTATCGCGACCGCACCGTCGTCAAAGGGTGCATGGATCGGTTTGATCATTGCGGTTGGAGCGGGTTCCATCGGTTCGCAGCTGGCGCTCGGATCGCTCGCTTCGACCTTCTATCCAGCAGAAATTCGCGCAACCGGCGTGGGCTGGTCGAGCGGCATCGGCCGGGTGGGATCGATCTTCGGGCCGCTGGCGCTGGCCAGCATGATGTCATTGCAAATCCCGCCAGCCCATATCATCGGCAGCATGGCCCTGCCCATGGCGCTGTGTGCACTGCTGGTCTGCTTGCTGCCGAAGGCGCTGGTCCATGAAGCTGCGTGACGCTTTCATCATCGCCGCGCTGGCCCTGACCGGCGCATCGTCCACACCGGACAACCACTGGACCAGCTATGGCCGCGACGCGAGCGAACAACGGTTCAGTCCGCTTGACGAGATCAACGTCGACACGGTGTCTCAACTGGGACTGGCATGGCGCTTCGACATGCGCGACGGGCGCGGCGTGGAAGCGACCCCGCTTGAAGTGGGGGGCGTGCTCTTTGTCACCTCGGCGTGGAGTGTGGTCTATGCGCTTGATGCGACCAACGGCAAACCCTTGTGGGAATTCGACCCCGGCGTCGATCGGTCGGTCGGAGCCAGAGCTTGCTGCGACGCCGTCAATCGCGGGCTGGCGTATAGAAACGGCAGGATCTTTGTGGCGGCGCTGGACGGCAGGCTGATCGCTCTCGATGCCAAAACCGGACAGCAGGTATGGTCCACCCAGACACTCGACGGCGGCAATTGGCCCTATGTCATCACCGGCGCTCCGCGCGTGGCAGGCAGCCTTGTGCTGATCGGCAACAGCGGGGCGGACCTTGGCGCACGCGGCTATGTCACGGCCTATGACGCCGATACCGGCAAGCTGGCCTGGCGATTCTTCACCGTGCCTGGCAATCCCGCTGACGGACCCGATCACGCCGCGTCCGACCCGGTCATGGCAAAAGTGGCCAAGACCTGGGCCGGGGAATGGTGGAAGCAGGGCGGCGGCGGCACAGTCTGGGATTCCATCACCTATGACGAAGCACTCGGCCAAGTCTACATCGGTGTGGGCAACGGCGCACCGTGGAACCGGCAGGTGCGCTCGGCAGACAAGGGTGACAATTGGTTTCTCGCCTCGATTGTCGCGCTGGATGCCCGCACAGGCCAGTATCGCTGGCACTATCAGGCGACACCGGGCGACACATGGGACGCCACCGCAACCCAGTCGATCATCCTTGCGGACATGAAAATCGCCGGAAAATCACGCAATGTGCTGATGCAGGCACCCAAGAACGGATTTTTCTACGTGATCGACCGGCGCACCGGCAAACTGCTGTCGGCCGGCAACATCGTGCCCATGGCCAAGACCGCCGACACGCCAAAAGGTGCGCCGATCAGCTGGGCCTATGGCATCGACCTCAAGACCGGCAGGCCGCTGGAAAACCCCGAGGCGCGCTATCCCGGCAACACCCGGGTGATGGTGCACCCCACCGGCATGGGCGCGCACAGTTGGCAACCGATGGCCTATAGCCCGAAAACCAAGCTCGCCTTCATTCCGACGCAGGACTATGCCGCCACCTTTCAGGCCGATCCGCACTATCAGCCTACAGCCAATACTCGTGCCAGCGGGCTGATGCCGGGCGGTGGCATTCCGCAAGACAAGGTCCTGCGTTCCGCCATCGCCAGAAGCGTCAATCCCAAGCTGATCGCATGGGATGTGGCTGCGCAAAAGCCGGCGTGGACGCTCGACTATGCCTTTGCCGGAAATGGCGGCCTCTTGGCCACGGACGGCAATCTGGTGTTCCAATCGGGTGCCGACGGCATCTTTCGTGCAATCAACGCCATGACCGGCAAACCGGTGTGGACGTTTGATGCGCAGGCGACTGCCATGGGCGGGCCGATCACCTATCGCATAGGCGGCACCCAATACGTCGCGATTGCCATCGGTAACGGCGGCTCGCACTGGCTGGCAGGCGGGCTTAGTTCGCCCCAGCGCAAAGCCTTGCCAACCGGCCGCGTACTGGTGTTCAAACTGGGCGGAACATTGCCTTATGACCGGGTAGACACTGCTCCCGATCCGGTCGACCCGCCAGGTGCCGTAACCAGCGACAAGGCCGTCCTGCGCCGCGGTGCCGAGAAGTACGGCGTGTTCTGCGCGGCTTGTCACGGCTTTGGCGCGATCAGCGGCCATGTGCTCCCCGATCTTCGCCGCTCGCTCGTGATGCATGACGCAGCAGCATTTCGGATGGTGGTCAAGGAAGGCGCCTTGCTGGCCAATGGCATGCCGCAATTCGGCGCGGAACTGCCCGACGATGATGTCGAAGCCATCCGCGCCTTTGTGGCCGACGAGGCGCGCTTTATGGCCGCCTCAGGGTCCCATTGAGTATCTGGGCCGCCCGTTTTCTCAGAGCGTGGCTTCGACGGGGTCGTCCACAGACGGTGTCAGCGGCTGCCCATTCCACAACTTGTGCAACCTGTTGCCAAGGATGTCGCCGGGGCCTTCGACGAAATGCGGGTTGCCGAACCGGGTCATGACGCCATGCTGTAGTGCGAGCGCCCTGCGATCCTGCGCCACTACCGGCGCAAGAAACAGGCGGATTGCTGCCTGTTTCAGCCAAGCAGGAGCGAAACCCTTGGGCGTGGAGAAACGCGCAAACGGCGTGAAGCTGTTGTCCGTGGCGGGCGTGAAGACTGCGTTCACGCAAAGGGTCAGCCTTTGCGCTCCCTCCCAGCGCGCCTGCACCATGGTTGGCGGATAGTAGCGGGAGATGCTGCGCTGCCTGTCTTTTTCAAGAAAGCGCGACATGAGGCCGAGATCGGGCTGGGTCTGTTCTATGGCCATTTCGATGCCATCGCCATGGCTTGTGACGATGAGATTCACGGGCAGGCGCCGGTCGCGTCTGCGGATGAAACCGTGGTGAAGGTGGTTCGTATGAAACGGGTCCATCACATTTTCGATGGCATCGAATGCGCGCCCCTCCCATGTGCCTTGCTGCCACCAGAAGTGGTCGAGATCTGGGTTGCCGAAATCGGGAGGTAGGTCGGGTTCTGGCGGCGCGACATCGTTCAACGCCACGAATATGCCGCCATGGCGTTCGAGCACGCGCAGGGATTTGGCCTCCAATCGCCGCTCGCCTGCAATTTCCACCGCACAGCCGGGGACCTCGAGACAGGTGCCATCACGGCCGAAACGCCAGCCGTGATAGGGGCATTCCAGCCCACCGCGCGTGACCCTTCCCTCGGACAAGGGGTAGTTCCGGTGGGGACAGCGATCGACCAGCGCGCCGAGGCCATCGGCGTTGCGGAACAGCGCGACAGGCGTGTTGCAGAGTTCAACTTTCCGCACGGTGCCGGGTCGAATGTCCTTGGCCAGCGCCACCATGTGCCAGGCGTTGCGCACGCTCTCCGGAAAACTCATGGTTCCAGATCCTCTCCGTTCCACTCGATATCACAGGTGGTTGCGGCAGTTGCCGAAAGCCCGCGCGCCAGTCCCTTGAGCGAAAACATGGCAGCGTCGATCATCGCACCGGCCAATGGCGCACGATCATCGGGGCGCGAAATCACGTCGCTACCTGTAGCCAGCATGGTGCGCCATTCCCGAAGGCGACCTGTCCGCAAGGCATGTGGCAGGCCGAAGACCCACATGGCAGCGCCCAGAAAGGCTGGGCGGGGTGCGCCGGGAACTACTTCACCGGCCAAGGGAGTTGCGCCTTCAATCACCCCGGCAAGCTTGCCCTGCCCGGCGAGCAGATGGATGCCGCTGGTTGACCTGGGGTTGCACTCCAGCAGGATGGGTCCGCCTTGACCGCCGAATATCACGTCACAGGCGAATTGTCCGTGAACGGGTGCGCGTGCAGCGATCGTCGCGGCAACGTCCTGGAGCATCCCGCTTCTGTCAGGGTCCAGAGGCTCGAAGGCGTAGCTGGCACCACCGGAAAGTCGCCAGCTTGAGCGGTAGGCGGCAAACGCGACCACACGCCCTTGGCGCGCTATGGCCTGGAAACAGGCTTCCTCGCCGTGAATGCGCTGCTGTGCCAGCCACAGCGATCCGCTGTTGATGTTCAGGCGCCGCAGCGTTTCAGCATTGGGGGATACCAGCGTACGGTCTCCAAAGCGGCTGAAGCGCGGCTTGAATACCCAGTCGCCGCAAGTTTCGATGTAGTCTGTCAGCGCGGCTGCATCATCGATCGGGTGGCTTTCAGGCGCGGCAAGGCCCCATTCGCGGCAGGAGCGGGCAAAGGTGAGCTTGTCATGCAAGCAATGCAGGGTCGGCAGATCAGGGGCGAATAGCCGCTGCCCGAGCAGCGCATGGAGCGCCGGGGCTGCAAGGTGGAAGACTTCCTCACAAGTCGGCACGACGAGGTCGATGTTGTGGCGCGTTACGAGTTGCATGATAGCACTGCGGAACGCCTGTGGCTGCTTGCGCGGCGATGGGTAGCGGTGGTGCGAGGTGCCAAGGTGCGACCAGCGCGCCATGCGTGACGTCACGCAGTCGGCCAGATGGACATCCCACCCGATTGCGACGAAATCGCGTGCAAGATCGAGCGCGGCTGCGGAGCGCGCGCCAGTGATGAGGACAGAGTTAGCCACCGGACCACACGACCTTGCGCCGCTTCGGCCCGGTCCATTCGGAGAGATCGCGACTGAGCGTTGTGGATCTTCCGGTCAGTCGCTCCAGCGCAGCGCACGCTCTGTGCCCGATGTCAGGGGAGCAATCGGATTGCACAGACAAAACCGTGCGGTCTGCACATGCGACCGCTTGCCAGCGCCAGAGCGCACCCAATTCCGATTCCACCGCTGCGACAACCTGTGGCGGAGTGACGTGGCGACCGGAAATAGGCCAGATATCTACCACTCGCCCTTGGACGGCTCGGATGACCTGTCCAGCAAAGCCGCAGCGACAGGGCTGCGCATCCAGCTCGATGAAGTCGTCTCCGGCCACGCGCACGATGGGTTGGCTGGCGCGCCTGAGATCGGTGATGACCGGCCGGAACCCGTCGGTTCCCGGTACAGGTTGGAGTTCGATTTCCAGCGCATGATCGTTGAGGTGCAACCTGCCTTCACGGCATTCTGCGCCGAGAAAGCCCTCGGTCGCCTGAAAAATCGCCCCTGGCCTGATGCCGAAGTGCGCAGAAACGCATTCGCTTTCGGCAGCGCTCATCGGCTCGCTGCCGAAGAACAGAAATTGCAACCGGGGCAAGCTGATCCCTGCACTCGCCATCGCCAGCAGCCTTGATGGTGGTGCGATCAGGATAGTGGGAGAATATTGCGCGAGCGCGGCCGCCGTCTGGTGGATCGGCAGATCGAGCGGAAAGTGCGCAAAACCCATGCGCCTGCGCCCGGCATCACTGTAGAGCGCATTACTGGCGCGAAGATGGAGCGCCAGCCGCTGCGACCGCAGCAGGGCGCTAAACGGCAGGAGCCGCGCGAGGCTTTGGCCGATGTAATCGGCGCGTTCGGCCTTGCTGGCTACAAAGAGCCCCCTCGTACAGCCGCTGCTGCCGGTGGACCAGCCCGCCGTGAGGTCTTCACCCGCTTTGCCGCTCTCCGAAGCGTCGGCCAGCCTGCGCAGATCGGCGTCTCCCAGCCCAAGGCTGTTCCAAGCGCCGTAGTCCCTGCGCAGCCCCTCTATCTGCGTGATAGGGAACTGCGCCAGCGGCTTGCCTGCATAGGCGGCCAGAGCGGGGGTTCGCGCAATGGCGGGTTGAAGATTCGCCCACTGCCGCTGGCGAAGCTTGGCAAGGTCTGCCGCCGACTGCGCCATCGCGCGACGGGTGCGAAGCCAAGATGCTAGGATGCGTTCAGCCTGCAACGTCTTTGCCGCAGAATGCCTTGGCGCTGATGGCGCAGTGCGAAGGCAGGATCGTCAGGTCTTTGTTTGCTGATGCTGCTGCGCCGAGCATGCCCAGGGTGGCCCGATAACGCCGCGTATCGCCCAGCAGCGCGGTGGTCAGCCGCGGGGGCGGACGGTTCTCGGCAATCGAGCGCCCTGACCATACCGCGTCCGCAGCCAGCAGGACGGGGCGTCCTTCATGCGTTTCAAAAGCGAGACCCCAGTGACCGGCGCAGTGTCCGGGCAGCTCAATCGCCAGCAGGCTGCAGTCGCCAAGGATGTCGCGGCCTTCTGAAAACGGCCCAAAGGCGGTTGGCAATGTGAGGACGGGGGCATCTTCGAAGAACCGCGCGTGAGCATCGACCTCAGGCGGCACAAGCGCGGCCAGCAACCCGTTTCTGACGCGGGCGAACCGGCCCGGCGCACGCAGCTTGGCAAGGCCTGCGCGAGCACAATGAACTGGAAGGTGCGCAAGGTGCTGCACCCCTGCGACATGATCGCCGTGAAAGTGCGAGATGATAGTCCCCGCAATCGCCGCCTCGTCGATGCCGTGGCTATGGAGCCAAACCTGCCAGCGTTCGCGGTCCCCGATGGAAACGGGCGTTGTCCAGCGATAGAGCCGTTCGGGAAACGGCCGCGTCGCTTCGAGGAACGCTGGATCGTAGCCGGTATCGAACAGAAACAGGCCGCGCTGAGGGTGATCGATCACACCTACCATCGCGGGAAACTCGATCGCGCACAAACTGCCACCGGCAATCGTCATGCGCTCTGGATGGCGGCAGGAGCCGCGTTCCAGCCACCGGAAGCCGACACGCCTCATGCCGAGACCAGCTTGCGGGCTTCGGCCAGCAGACTTTCCAGCGCATCATGGCGCGGGGTGTAGCCCAGCAGACGCTGCGCCGGTTCGTGATCGAACGTCTGCGTCCAGCCCAATGTGGCGAGCGTGTAGCGCGTCAGAACTGGTTCGTTTTGCGACCTGCGAAAATGCGCAATAGCTTCCATGGCAGCCGCCAGCGGTCGCGCCAGCAACAGCGGAAGCGTGACGAGGCGAGGATGCTCGCCAAGGCTTGCTGCCAGACGCGTGGCCACATCACGCACGGCAATTGGGCTGCCGCCCGAAATGTTGATCGCGCGGCCCCTGAGCGATGGCGCGCGCTCTTCAGCCTCACAGATTGCCCATGCCGCATCACGCAATTCTGTCAGTTCGATCAGAGCCTTGCCGCCGCGTGGCAGCGGCATGCGCGCGCGCCGCGCCAGTTGTGCGAGGCGAGGCAGCATGACCCGGTCCCCTTGTCCGACCAGAGCGCGGGGCCGGATTGCGCAACTGGCCATGGCATCGCTACGCGGTGCCAGCACCAATCGCTCGGCGGCAAGTTTCGTCTGCGCGTAGAGGTTGAGAGGTCTTGCTGTCGGCAAGTCGTTTTCGCCAATCGACAGGCGGTCAGCATAGGCCGCGAAAATCGACGGCGAGGAAATAAAGACCAAGCGCCCCACCCCGCTTAGTGCTGCCGTTTCCAGCAATCGCCGCGTCATGGTGACATTCGCTTTCTCGAAGTCGCGGGCCGGTCCCCAACTGGCTGAAAGGGCCGCCGCGTGGATCACGCTGTCGCATCCGCCGAGCAATGGCATGACGTCCGCCCGATCATCGGCAAGGTCCAGCGCTAAGAATTCGGCGCCCATCGCCTGCAACGCCTCGCCCGCAGAGTGCGAACGTCCGGTTGCCACCACCTGATGGCCCCGTGCCAAGGCCTCGCGCACGATGGCGAGGCCCAGACCGCCGGTCGCTCCCGTAACGAGAATGCGCCGCCCGCTCACAGCCGCAGCACCATGGCGGTCGCGCTGATCCCGGCGGCAGTGCCGAGCAGTAATACATCATCGCCCGGCTTCGCCCGGCCACTATCCAATGCATGAGCCAGAACGCCAGGAATCGAGGCGGCGATCTGGTTACCGGTGGTGGCGAAGATGTCGACCACCCGGTCACTTCGCGGCGCGAACAGGCGCTTGATGTGGGCCACGCCGGGCGCACTTGCCTGATGGCAGATAACGCAGGCGATAGCGTCATGCGACAGCCCTGCATCGGACAGCGCACGACCGATCACGCCTGGTAGCGCCTTCGCAGCGGCCTTGAAGATGCCGAAGGCGTCCATCTCGAAATGCGATCCCGCAACCAGCGCCTCGTATCCTTCCTCGACGCGCAGCCGCGTGCCACCGGCCCGCAACTGCGCCAGCCTGTGATGCGCGCCGATCGTCACGCTGGCAATCGAGAGCATTCCGGATTGCGCATCGTCGCAAGCTTCGATTGCCACGGCGGCCGCACCATCGCCAAAGATCGAACGGGTTTTCGGCACAGCTGGATCGAGACCGGCAGAAGCGATGTCGCTGGCAAAGACCAGCGCCCGGCGCCAACGGCCCGCCGCGATACCCATTGCAGCCACATCAAGCGCGGCGACGAACGACAGGCAGGTCTGGTTGATGTCGAAGCAGGGCACGCCCGACCGGCCCAAGCCAAGCTTGTCCTGCACCAGAACCGAAGTCGAGGGGATGGGCTGCTCCATGACTCCGCACCCGCCGATGATGACATCGGGCGGGCCATCCCACCCTGCCCGGTCCAGCGCGGAGCGCGCCGCCGCCGCAGCCATCCCAGATGTCGTTTCGTCGGGTGACGCGATATGGCGGGCAGAAATGCCGAACTCGGCCTCAGTCCAGCCCGGAGCGTGGCCGTGGCGACTGTCCATATCCAGCGACAATAGGATCTGGCGCGGGCGATAGCTCCCCCAACCGGCAATGGCAAAACGGCTGATCATGATAGTGCTCATCCCCAATGCGCTTGTTTTGCATTGAAATTGGACATTGTTCAATAGATAAATATACAGCGTTCAATTATTCGGTGGGAAGCGTCCGGGAGTCTCGCCCCCAGGCAGCGAACGTCAACCGTTCTGGAGGACTTCCGCCTCGGCGTCGGCATCCTCAACTGAAACAGAACTTGCAGGGGACTGCAGAGCCATTTCGCCCATCGTGACATAATCAAGCTTGCCGGTGCCGAGCACAGGCAGCGCTTCGACGATCCGGATGTCGCGCGGGATCATCAACTCCGTCACCCCATTGGTCTTGGCCCATGCCTGCAAGGCCTTGTGGCCAGCGCCCGGCGCGGTGGTGAATAGAACGAGCTGTTCGCCCTTCTTCGGGTCAGGACGGGTGACCACGGCATGGTCGAGCCCTGGCCAGACCTTGGCGGCATAGCCTTCCACTGCCGGGAGGGAGACCATTTCCCCGCCGATCTTGGCAAAGCGCTTGGCACGACCACGGATAGTGATGAATCCGGCCTCGTCGATGGTGACGATATCGCCTGTATCGTGCCAGCCTTCGTGCGGCGGCTGAAGCTTGCCGGGGTCTGACGCGAGATAATATCCCGCCATGACATTGGGGCCGCGGATGTAGAGGCGCCCACCCTCCGCGATGCCGGGGACATTCTCGAGCCGCGTTTCGACTGCGGGCAGCGCGCGGCCCACGGTTCCGGCCTGGAAATGCATTGGCGTGTTGACTGCGATGACCGGCGCAGCCTCGGTCGCACCATAGCCTTCGAATATACGCAAACCGAACTTCTCGGCATAAGTTCGCCGCGTTTCGTCGCGCACTTTCTCCGCGCCTGCGAAGATGTAGCGCAGCGAGTAGAAATCATAGCCGTGCGCCATGCGGGCATAACCTGACAGGAACGTGTCGGTGCCGAACATGATCGTGGCATTGGCATCATAGGCCAAGGCAGGCACGATCCGGTAGTGCAGCGGGCTGGGATAGAGCACCACGCGGATGCCGCTGAGTAGCGGCAGCAGTGTGCCTCCGGTTAGGCCGAACGAGTGGAACACCGGCAGCGCGTTGAGCACAATGTCGCTCGCGTTGAAATCGATCCGCGCGGCAAGCTGTGCGCAGTTCGAGAGCAGATTGCGATGGGTGAGGACGACCCCCTTGGGCACGCCTTCGGAACCGCTGGTGAACAGGATCACCGCAGGCGTTTCGGGCGCGATGCCGAGCTTCAGGTGGCGGCGTTCGGCACCATTCACGCCAAGCAGGGCGCGCAACTTCTCGAACGTGCCGATGGTAGCGCCGAGGTCTTCGAGCCAGACGACCCGGATTCCGTCGGTTTCCAGCGCGGCAATTACGTCATGCAGCTTGGCCTGATCGACGAAGGCGCGCGCGGTGACGACGGTGCGGATCGCAGCGGTCATGCACGCCGAGCGCATGTTGGCAACGCCAACCGTGAAGTTCAGCATCGCGGGCACACGGCCGATGGATTGCAGCGCAAAGAACGCGGCGACCACGCCGTTCACGTTGGGCATGAGCAGGCCGACAACCTCGCCCTGCGCAGTGCCATTTGCTAGCCGCTTGCCGAGCAGAGTGGTGGCCGCGACAAGCTTGTCATAGCTCATCGGTTCGCGCTTCACATCTTCCACCACCAGCGCCTTGCCGCCATGGATGGCGCGGGCTTCTACAAGCGCACTGAACAGCGTGCGGTGGGTGTCGGACGTCGCGAACATCATCGCGCTCATCTCGTCGTAGAGGCGGCGACCGGCGATGGCGCGGCGCTGGCGCGCGGTCATCTCGCCTTCGATGGCGAAGCGGCGCGGCGGCAGGACGGTCAGCGTCACCTTGGGGAACCAGCGCAGGCGGACCTTGCCCTGCATGCGGCTGAAGCGAGTGTATTGCGGGCCATCAAGGCGCACCGGAATGATCGGTGCGTCTGCCTTGTCGGCCACCATGCCGGGACCGTCGAACACTTTCATCAGCGCGCCGGTGCGGGTAATGCGGCCTTCGGGGAAGATCACCAGCGTGCGGCCCTCCTTCACTGCTTTGACCATCGCCTTGGCTGCCATCGGGTTGGTCGGATCGACCGGGAAGGCGCGGAACAGCTTGAGGAACGGTTTGATCCAAACCGAGCGGGCAATCTGGGTGTTGACCGCGAAAGTCGGTTTGCCGGGAAGGAATGCGCCAAGCAGTAGGCCATCGAGGAAGCTGACATGGTTGACGACAACGACTGCGCGTTCACCCGCTTTTGGCATATTCTCCATGCCGATGACTTCCACGCGGTAAAACACGCGCAAGGTCAGCCGAATCACATCCTTGAACAGCGTTTCGGGCAGCAGCCAGACCGAAGCAAGCGCAACGAACAGCGTGGCAAAACCCAGTGCGCCGATCAGTCCGGGGACATCGACGCCCGCAGCCAGCAGACCAGTGATAGCAAGGACCGCGACAACCGTGAGGCCCGCATTGACGACGTTGTTGGCCGCGATGATCTGCGAGCGCTTGTCCTCGGGACTGGCGATCTGAAGGATCGCGTAGAGGGGTACGATGAACATTCCGCCCGAAACCGCAATCACCGCAAGATCTATCAGGATGTGCCAGGCACCGGGCGTGGCAAGGAACTGTGCGGTAGATGCGCCAGCAGTGCGCACTTCGAAGCCGCTGGTGGCGATCCAAAGATCAATCAGCCCGCCTGCAAGAACGAGGGCCGAAATCGGTACATAGCGCGCCGAAACCTCGCCCTTCAGCAAACGGTTCACGATCAGCGAACCGATGGCGATGGCGACCGAGAACACCACGAGAAACAGCGTGGCGACTTCCTGTTTGGCGGCAAGCGTGCCGGACACCAACGGAGCAAATTCGCTGACCAGCACCGCGCCTGCAGCAAAGAACCAGCTGATGCCCAGAATTGAGAGCCACACGCCGCGGCCTTCGCGCGCAGTGCCGAGGATAGCCTTTGTCGCGCGCCAAAGGTTGCGGTCTATGTGGTGGCGACTGCCGCTGGGCGGCGCGGCAGGGACCGCGAAACTGAACGCGAACCCTGCAAGCGCGATCGCCATAGCGGCGATCCCGGCCTCCCATGGCGGAATGACGCCGGCCAGCAGTTGCCCGCCGAGAATGGCAAGGAAGGTGCCGCCTTCGATCAGGCCGGTGCCGCCCATGACCTCGCCCTCGCGCAAGTGCTGCGGCAGGATCGAGTATTTGACCGGCCCGAACAGGGTCGAGTGAAGCCCCATCAGGAACAGGCTGGTCAGGAGCAGCGGGATTGACAGGAACCAGAAACCGCCGAGCGCCAGCGCCATGATCCCCACTTCGGCGCCCTTGATCCAGCGGATCAGCCGCGCCTTGTCCACCGCGTCGGCCAGTTGCCCGGCAAGCGCCGAAAACAGGAAATAGGGCAGGATGAACAGGCCCGTGGCAATTGCCGCCAGCAGCTTTGCGTGAGCGGGGTCAGTGGCGAAGATTCCGAAGTTCGCCAGGAACAGCATCGCGAACTTCAGCAGGTTGTCGTTGAACGCGCCAAGGAACTGGACCGTAAAGATCGGTCCGAAGCGACGCTTGCCCAAGAGGCTGAAATCTGGGGAGGACATGGGCACCTTTCACGTGTTCGATGCTGCCATACCGGAACAAGGGTTCCAGCGGGGTTAAGGACCGACGCCCTCTTCCGAATCGTAGAGTTACTGCAAAAATATACACCGTTCAATTAAAATATTGGACAGTGTTCAGTTTCGCGACTACGATCCGAAGCATGGGACGCAGATCGGATCACAGCCGCGAAGAACTGCGCGAGATTGCGGTCACCGCTGGGCACAGGCACATGGATGAAGTGGGCTTCGCGCACTTTTCTGCGCGCGAAGTGGCCAAGCGCATCGGCTACTCGATCGGCACCATCTACAACGTGTTCGGCAGCTACGATGCCCTGATCCTTGCTATCAACGGCCGCACGCTGGCACTGTGGCGCGATCATTTGTTGCGCCGTCTGTCAGGCGTGCAAGACGACCGGCTACGCCACGCGATCATCGCCTATTTCGAATTCGCTACCAATCACCGCCATGCCTGGGCGGCGATATACGACTTCCGCCTGCCCGAGGATTGCACCCCGCCCGACAGCTATCAGGCCGAAGTGCGCGCGATCTTTGACATCGTGATTGCCGAAGTCCGTCAGGCACTACCGCCCGCCCGGAAATGCGAGTCCGAAGCCCTTACCCGATCCCTGCTGGCGAGCGTCCACGGCCACTGCGTATTTGCCATGAACGGGACATTCGCCATGCTGGGCGAGACCTCACCCGTCGACGCCGCGCTGTGCAGGGTCCGCGATAGCGTAGGCAGCCTGATGGCCGAATAGCGCACGCCGAATGCCAGTCAGAAGCTTTTGGCACCATTTGTGCTCCGTGCTTTAAATATGTACGGTGCCCAACGGGTCGAAGTCGCGGTTTTGCTGACTGCGCGGTGGTTTGTGGCCTCAGACCTGCTAGGCACAGCCCGATGAGCAACAGCCACAGATATTCCGGAACCGTCGAAGTCGGCGGCCAGCAGTACGAATGGGAGCTGCGGAACGAGCCGCAGTGGAGCGAGTTCGAAGGCTGGAAGGGAATGACCATTGCATTGCTGCAAAAGAACACCCAGCGTGGCGCCTTGCTGGAGTTTCCTCCACCGAAGCGTCTGCTCAAAGGTTTGCAACGCGGCCGCCTTCAGATCGGCGACGCGATCGTATCCCGGGGTATTCAGGCCGCACTAAATGCTGGATGGGAGCCTGCATCTCGCGGAAAGCCGATGGTTTTCACGGTCGATGCGGACGGCAACTAAACTCAGGCTGCCGACACGCGCCCTGCAAGGCAGTGCCGCGCAGGGGCACACCTAAACGCACCTCGAATCATCCATGTTCCAGGAGTTTTTGGAGCCTGTCGGGTCGACATCGAGAGGTCTCTTGGCCGAGAAGCAGGGAATCGCAGAAGGCAAAAAATGGGAAAAGTACCAGCCTCGGACCGCCAATGACGAATCGATTGCACGCACTATGAAGTGTCCCGGATGACTAACTGCGCTGCAAGAGACCGCTTCACATTGCTGCAGCCCTGCGCTTTACCGCGAGCATGCGCGGCGCGTCGACGATGCCGAGAATGGCCAGTGAGTATTGGTGGTACACGAGCGGGCCTCTAGCCCCATCGTAGCAGCTTCTGGCTACCGTTCCGACAGCACCTAGAGATTGGCAACGAGCAAAAGCGTAGCGACTATCTGGTGACGGTGTCCTGAAATACACGCTGGGCGGAACCTCAGGCGAATGCCTCACGCTCGATTGCCCGTGCCGTTTCCATAAGCAGCCCAAGCAATTCAGGATCATCCAGGCGGTGGCGCGACGACAACGCCTGTGACACCGAAATTGCCGCTATCACGGTGCCAGCGCTGTTGTGCAGCGGCACTGCCATGCAACGCAGGCCGGGCGCAATTTCCTCATCATCGATTGCGTAGCCACATTGGTAGATACCATCGAGTTCTGCGCGCAGCCGGTTGGGATCGACGATCGTGCGTTCGGTCAGTGCAACAAAGGGTCCCCCGGCGAGATAGGCATCGCGTCCATGTTCGGGCAGGTGGGCTAGCAGCACTTTGCCGATCCCGGAGCAATAGGCCTCCAGTTGCATGCCGATGCGCGTAAACAGGTCATTCGCGCCTCGACCAGTCTTGATCCGGTAGGTGACCATGTCATTCTCGAAAGTACCAAGCTGAACCACGCTGCGCACCCGGGCTGCGAGCCGGTGCAGCAGAGACGCTGCGACATTGGCGACGATCTGCTTCTCATCGAGGCGATGCAGCAATCCCAGCAACCGGGGTCCTGCTACATGTCGGCCACCCCCCGATGGTGTAAGATAGCCTTCGGCAACCAAGGTCGTCACCTGGCGATGCGCCGTGGCAACCGGCATGCCGGTTTGCCGGGCAAGCCCGGACAAGCTGTTGCGTCCGCCATCTGCAATGACGGCCTCAAGCATGATCAAGGTCCGCTTGAGTGAGCTGATATGCGGTGTGCCATCTCTCATATTATGAGAAGATAGCGGTTTGCGGCACTGGTGCCAAGTTCTCAAGCACCGTATCAGTCGACGTGACAGAAAGGATCACAGCCATGACCACCCCTTCGCACGATGATCTCGCCCGGCGTCTGCGCGATGCCTATGCACAGGGCGCGGTGCCGCCTCTTCGTGACGGACTCGACCCGGTCGATGCTGACGGCGCTTATGCCGTTCAGACCATCAACACCCGGTTCTGGGAGGCGAAGGGCCGCCGCATCGTCGGACGCAAGGCTGGCCTCACTGCCAAGGCGGTTCAGACGCAGCTCGGTGTCGATCAGCCGGACTTCGGGGTGTTGTTTGACGACATGGCGGTGGCTGATGGCGGCAAGCTGGATCCCGCCCGCGCGCTCCAGCCCAAGGCGGAAGCAGAAATTGCCTTCGTGCTCGGCAAGGACCTCCCCGATACGGACACCACGCCGCGAATGGTCGCCGATGCCGTAGCGACCGTTCATACAGCCATCGAAATCGTCGACAGCCGCATCGCTGACTGGAAGATCACTTTTGCCGATACGGTGGCGGATAACGGCTCTTCGGCATTCTTCGTGCTGGCAAACCATGGCAAGCCGCTGGCCGGGCTGGACCTGTTCACTTGCGGCATGGTGATGGAAATCAATGGGTCCGTGCTCTCGCTCGGCGCAGGTGCTGCCGCGCTCGGTCATCCGCTCAACGCCGCCGCATGGCTGGCACAGACGCTGGCCCGCCGGGGGGAGCCGCTGAAAGCTGGCGACATCCTGCTGGCCGGGGCGCTCGGCCCGATGGTGGCGCTCAACCCCGGCGACCATGTCCGCGCGATTGTCGGCGGTCTGGGTGAAGCCAGCTTCACTTACGCAAAGGCTTGAGGCCGATGAGCAAAACCCCAAGTGGAAAAACCAAGGTAGCCATCATCGGTTCGGGCAATATCGGTACCGATCTGATGATCAAGATCATGCGGCTGTCACAGACGCTGGAAATGGGCGTGTTCGTCGGCATTGACCCTGAATCGGATGGCCTGAAGCGGGCCGAGCGGATGGGCATTGCGATTACTGCTGGAGGCATCGACGGGCTGGTTGCGATGCCAGAATTCGCTGACATCGAAATCGTGTTCGATGCCACATCCGCAGGCTCGCACAAACATCACAACGAGATACTGCAAGCCCACGGCAAGCGGGTGATCGACCTGACGCCCGCCTCGATCGGGCCCTATGTCATTCCGCCGGTCAACGGACTTGATCACCTCGACGCCACCAATGTCAATATGGTGACCTGCGGCGGGCAGGCGACGATTCCCATCGTTGCGGCTGTCAACCGCGTCGCCAAAGTGCATTACGGCGAAATTGTCGCTTCGATCGCAAGCAAGAGCGCCGGGCCAGGCACCCGCGCGAATATCGACGAGTTTACCGAGACCACGTCGCAAGCGATTGTCGATGTCGGCGGAGCAACGCGCGGCAAGGCGATTATCGTGCTCAATCCGGCCGAACCTCCGCTGATCATGCGGGATACGGTCTATTGTCTTTGCGAAGATGCCGATCAGGACGCCATCCGCCAGAGCATCGAGGCGATGGTCGAGGAAGTGAAGGCATACGTCCCCGGCTACCGGATGAAGCAAGCCGTGCAGTTCGAGCATATCGGGTCGAACCAACCCCTGCACATCCCCGAGATGGCCAAGCACGGCCAGACCGAGTTTACCGGCCTCAAGGTCTCGGTCTTCCTCGAAGTGGAAGGCGCAGCGCATTATCTGCCTGCTTATGCGGGCAATCTCGACATCATGACCTCGGCAGCGCTCCGCACCGCCGAGCGTATTGCGGCCAAATTGACTGCGAGTATGGCAGCATGAGCTTCGACCCCGTAACCCAGAAACTCTACATCCAGGATGTCACCCTGCGCGACGGCATGCATGCCATCCGCCATCAGTATGGGCTGGACCACGTTCAGGCGATTGCCCGCGCGTTGGACCGGGCCAAGGTCGATGCCATCGAGGTTGCGCATGGTGACGGTCTGCAAGGCTCCAGCTTCAACTACGGCTTCGGCGCGCATACCGACTGGGACTGGATTGCCGCAGTCGCAGACGTGCTGGAACATAGCGTCCTGACCACGCTGCTGCTCCCCGGCATCGGCACGGTTCATGACCTCAAGCACGCTTATGACCTTGGTGTTCGATCGGTTCGCATTGCAACACATTGCACCGAAGCCGACGTCTCGAAGCAGCACATCGAGGCCGCACGAAATCTCGGGATGGACGTCTCGGGCTTCCTGATGATGAGCCACATGTCGGAACCGGATGCGCTCGCCCAGCAGGCGCTGCTGATGGAAAGCTACGGCGCCCACTGCGTCTATGTCACCGACAGTGGCGGCGCGATGAACATGGACGAATATGCCGCGCGCTGCCAGGCCTATGACCGGGTGCTCAAGCCGGAAACCCAGCGCGGCGTCCACGCTCATCACAATCTCAGCCTTGGCGTGGCCAACTCGATTGTTGCGGTGCAAAACGGGGCGATCCGGGTGGATGCGAGCCTTGCCGGCATGGGTGCGGGCGCAGGCAATGCGCCCCTTGAAGTGTTCATTGCCGCCGCCGACCGCCATGGCTGGAACCACGGCTGCGACCTGTTCGCCCTGATGGATGCCGCCGAGGCGCTGGTCCGCCCGCTGCAGGACCGCCCGGTGCAGGTGGACCGCGAAACCCTGACGCTGGGCTATGCAGGGGTTTATTCCAGCTTCCTGCGCCATGCCGAAAAGGCCGCAAAGGAACATGGCCTCGACACGCGGGCGATCCTCGTTGAACTGGGCCGCCGCAAGATGGTCGGCGGGCAGGAAGACATGATCGTCGATGTCGCACTGGATCTGGTTCGAAGCGGGGGTTGAGGCCCCTTACTCGAATCCAATTTGCAGCAACATGCGCCGCAGGTACTACATCACAGGCTGGCGAGTAACTGCGGCCATGCAGCCAAACCCTGCATTGCGATCCGGACGAACCAGGCCTTTACCTGGCCGTCTGGATCGAACAGCGGGACGGCCTCGATTTGAGTTTGCTATACCTTTTCGCGCTGGCAATGACCCGGGCCGTGGCGAAAATACCGGACGAACTAGAGTAGCCGGGCGGCACCTGCAGGTCGGACCATTACGCTCATGCGCACAAAGGCTTCCATGAACCCATGATCTGGCCGGGGGCATGTGAAAGGTTGACCAGATCAGGGACGCGGGCGGTCAAACTCCGGCATTAAAACGCTAACCCCATTTTTCGCGCCGAACCCGTTGCCGCCCTAGCGAAGCCTTGAGACTGCCCGTTTCCAGATTCGTTCGTCTGGCCAAGGCAATTCAACGTCGCCCTTTTCAGGGTGGACTATTTCCAACCGGACGGGCCTTACTTTCCTGCGATTGCCCGACGCGCACACTCGGCACCAGAACCGGCAGCGTGCGGCGGTCAACCGATCATCCCACCCGCGACGCTCAAAATGCCACCAAAGGCAATGCGCTTCGAACCGGGCAGAATGTCCACAAGTGCAAACCGGCATAATTGCATTGTGCAGGGTAGCAGCTTCAAGGATGGACGTCGGAGCCATAAGGCCTGCCGTTGACCAGCGCATATCACAGGATCATTCCAGCCGCGTCGGGCCGCTCGGGCTGGTCCGTTTCGGCGCGGTGCATGATTTCGTGGGCTAGTTCCCGCGCCGCATCCTCTCGCATCCATCGCGTAGGATCGGAAATCCCAACACGCGCCCAACCGGGCGCAGCTAACAGGGCTTCGGCTATTTGCCGTTCTTCGATTCGTGTCATTTCCTAAAAAGAACATTATGAGAACAAAATCGCAAGAGGGGGAGCGACCGGACACGTTCATTGCCAACCGGTGCAAGCCGCCAGCCGTTTAAGGGCAATTTTAAGGGAATTCGACGGAAATCGGGGAAATATCGTTATATTTCAGAGGCACTTGGCGGAGAGGCAGGGATTCGAACCCTGGATACGGTCACCCGTATGCCGCATTTCGAGTGCGGTGCATTCGACCACTCTGCCACCTCTCCGCGAAGTGTCGTTGGGTGGCCCGTGAGGGCCGTCCCGGTCGAGGAAGAGCGCCGTTAGCGCATGGATTCACGCTTGCCAAGTGAAAAGCTGCCACCTTTTCCACGACCTCGCTTGTTTGCGCAACGCCCTGCGCCTATATGTCGAGATATGGACCGTGCGAGTTTCTTTTCGCCTCAGGCTGGACGCGATATTTCGGCCCCTCCCGTCTCATCGGCACGCTTTTCGATTGGGGACGTGGTGCGCCACCGCACCTTCGAATTCCGCGGCGTGGTGTTCGACGTCGATCCGGTCTTCGCCAACAGCGAGGAATGGTACGAATCGATTCCCGAAGACTTGCGGCCGATACGGGACCAGCCGTTCTACCACCTCCTCGCAGAGAACGACGAGAGCAGCTACGTGGCATATGTCAGCCAGCAGAACCTGCTTGGCGATGCCGACGCGGGTCCGATCGACCACCCCTCGCTTGACGAGATGTTCGAAGGTTTCCGCAACGGGCGATATCGCCTGCGCCGCAGCCTATCGCATTAGTGGCTCAGGGGCTTTGATGCCCCTCTCCTTCAGTTCTTGAGCTTCCAGCCCGAACGCAGCAATGCATAGAGCAGACCCGCGATTACCAGGTTGAGCAGGCCCAGGCCGATGGCGCCGTGCAATACTGCCGTGTTGGTATCACCGATGTCGCTTTGCCCGAGAAAGCCGAAGCGGAAACCCGAAATCACGTAGAAGATCGGGTTCATTCGGCTGACCGCCTGAAAAGCCGGTGCCAGATTGTCGATCACGTAGAACGTGCCCGAAAGCATCGAGAGCGGCGTGATGACGAAGTTGGTGACCGCCGCGTTATGATCGAACTTTTCGGCCCAGATCGAGGTCAGTACCCCGATCAGCGCCAGCAGGATGGAGCCCATCAGTCCGAACCAGACGACGGCCCACGGATGCGCAACGGCGAGGCTGACGCCCGGCCAAAGCAGCATGGCACCGGCCACGGCGAAACCGACCAGCACTGCGCGGGTCACTGCAGCACCGACCAGAGCGGCCATCAGCTCACCCGTGCTGATCGGCGGCATCAGATAATCTACGATCGTGCCCTGAATCTTGCCACCAAGCAGGCTGAAGCTCGAGTTGGCAAAGGCGTTGTTGATCATGCCCATCGCGATCAGGCCTGGCGCAACGAAACTGGCGAAGTTGACGCCCAGAACCATGCGCGTGCCGCCCGCCCCGCCGCCCAGCGCGAGCGTGAATATCATAAGGTAAAGCAGCGTCGTAACAGCAGGTGCCCAGATCGTCTGGGTCTGGACCTTGAAGAAACGCCGCACTTCCTTCATATAGAGGGTCCACAGCCCCAAACTGTTGAAGCTGCGGAAAACCGGCTGTCCGGGTGGGGTGAAGTTTCCGGCGTTGCGGGTGATGGCCCCATCTCGGGGCTGCAGTTGATCGGCCATGCCTGTCGCGGTATCGCGCGGGCTGGTGAATGGCAAGATATTGCCGACCGGGCCCAGCCCGGACAGGATTTTACCGGCCGGGCCTGCCCGCCGCATGAAGGACGCTTGAAGGCATGAGCTGGACCGAAGAACGCATCGAGAAGCTGACCAAGATGTGGGAAGGCGGTTCGACCGCAAGCCAGATCGCCGAAGAACTGGGCGGTGTCAGCCGCAATGCCGTGATTGGCAAGGCCCACCGTCTTGGCCTGAAAGCACGTCCTTCGCCGGTCAAAGCCAACGAAAAGGCCGAGGCTCCGACTGCGCCCCCTGCGCCCAAGACCGTCAAACCTGCCGCACCGCCAGCGCCCGAACCGAAGATGGCTGCGCCCGCTCGCCCTGCACCTGCCCCCGTCGCAGCACCTGCACCGCGCGCGCCTGCGCCCACGCCGGAGCCGCGTGTCGAAGCAGCCGACGGCAATGCCGACGCGCTACCGGCGCCCAAGCCTTCGCCCAGAATCGTGTCGGTCGGCCCTGGCGGCTTTCTGCGCCAAGGGCCCGGTGATCAGCAGGCACCGATCCCGCCTGCGCCGCCGCGCCGCCTCGTGCCCGCGCGTCCCAGCCCCGAAATCTCGGAAAAGACCAGCCTGCTCGATCTCAACGATCGCATCTGCCGCTGGCCAATGGGGCATCCGGGCGAGCCAGACTTCCACTTCTGCGGTGAAAAGGTGAACCCCGGTTTCCCTTACTGCGTCGAACATTGCGGCCGCGCCTATCAGGCCCAGTTGCCGCGCGGCCATCGCCGTCCGCCGCCGCCGATGCCGTTTGGTGGTCCGCGCGTTCGCTGATCCCTCGCGGAGTTTGCTTCAAAACAAGTCCGTAACGGACTATTTGCGGGCGTGAGCGTGGTTAACACCGCCTCACGCCCGCCGTCCTTCTGGCCATGACCCAGGAAGACCCCGCGCGCGGATCGCGCTCTCGACTGATGAAATGGCTCGGCCTCTCGGCCGAAAACGCAAGCGCGGAGGATGCTCCTCCTGCCGAGCTGGCCAACTTCAGAGACCCCACCGCGCGGGAAATATGGCTCCCGGCCAAACGCCGCCTTTTGGGCAAGGTTGCCGATTTTCTGATCGATCACGATCTGGAAGTGCTGCCCTGGACTCTCGAAATCGCCTACGACTGCGTGACAGGGGCAAACCCGCGCGTGGCCCAACTCATCCTCGAACGCACCGAGTCCGGCCAGGCTGTGACGCTCAACTGGCTGGAGCAGATCTATAGCGAGGAAGAAGGAGACGGCACAGCGGAATTGCTTGCCGTGTTGATGTCGCGTCTGGAAGAGAGCCTGATCGACTTTTCCCGCACCACAACCTCCGCGAAGGCCGCAACCAGCGAATACGGCGCTGCGCTGCAGCAGCATGTCGATGATCTGGAACAGGTGAGCAAGGCAGGCGTCGTCATCACCGAACTGGCCGGCCTTGCGCGGGCGATGGTGACCCGGACCCGAGAAATCGAACACGAACTTAACGAGTCGGAGCAGCGCGCGCTCAAACTGCAACAGAATCTGGACGAAGCCCGACGCGTTGCCGACGAAGATCACCTCACTGGCCTACCTAACCGCCGCGCATTCGAGACTTTGTTCGAGAAGGAACACGCCTGCGCCGGCGAGGCCGGAGAGCCTTTGTGCGTGGCCTTTTGCGATATCGATCATTTCAAGCGCATCAACGACACCCACGGCCATGCCGCCGGTGATCGTGTGCTAAAGGTCGTGGCTGAAACGCTCAACCGGATTTCGGATTCGAGATGCCACGTTGCACGGCATGGCGGCGAGGAATTCGCCGTGCTGTTCAGAGCACTGACCCCGCAACAGGCGTGGGACAGGTTGGAAGCCGCTCGCGAAGAGATCGCCGAACGCAGGCTGGTCAACCGAGCAAACGACATGCCATTCGGCCGGGTCACGTTCTCGGGCGGGATAGCCGACGTGTTCGCCTATCCGTCGCGCAGCGATGCCCTGCGCGCGGCAGACGAAGCGCTCTATGCCGCGAAGCAGGCTGGGCGCAATCAGATCCTCGTCGCCGGACAGGAACCCCCACCGCTGCAGGATGCCGCCTGAGCATGGCATCCCGCGAACGGATCATGCGTAGTGTGAGTTCTGGCTGCGCTGGAAGGTGTAGCGCTTGACGTTTCCTTCGATGATTTGCGTGCGGAACACTACGCGCATTTCTTCAGCGCCTTCTTCCCGCGTGCAAACCAGACGCGTTCCGCCCGATGGCAGGGTTTCCAGCACACTGACCGAGACCTTGGCTTTTTCGCAAGCTGTCCGGACCTTGGCTTCGGGAAGACTGATATTCATGGCGCGGCTCATGCGCAGATCCTTTCGGCAAAATCGGTGTCGTCTGTTTCATGAAGCCAGCTGCCCGCCGCGCTTGCGCCCTCGGACAGCTGCCATGTCTGGATCCGGCGCGCGAACGAGCCTGCAGACGCAAGGTGGCGGGTGCGGCAAGTCTTGCTGGTGCTGGACTTCGCCCGCATCAGCGCGTGCTGGTGCTGCGAATAAAGAAGATTGAGATCCATGCGAGGCTCCCGGCTGGTAAGCGGGAGCGCGTGATGTCTCTCAGCCGATGATGCCTACAGTGGTCATTTCATCGATGTGATCGCCATGGGCGCAAAGCACCAGAAAAGCAACCTCGGCGAAAGCGCACGCGCCGCCTGCTTAAACTCCGGATTTACCAAATTTTAGACCGGTTGACCCTAGACCGTGGAAATGGCCGGGGATCATCCGATAAAGCAGCAGCACTACCGGTCGATCCACTACCTGCGTGGCATCGCTGCGCTGATGGTCGTCATATATCACATCTTCAGTTATGGCATGGTCGCGGACCTGCCGCGCGGCAGCGTGCAGTGGATGAAGCATGGCGTCGCGATCTTCTTCGTGATCTCCGGATTTGTCATGGTCGTTTCGACAGCAAAACGTCCCAACGATCCGGGTGACTTCATCCTGAGGCGGCTGCTTCGCGTCGTTCCGCTGTACTGGGTGGCCACGCTGTTCCTGTTTGCTGCTGGATTGACCCATCCCGGTGACCTGCAACGCCTCGCCCCGTCGCTACTGTTTGTGCCGATGGTGGTTGATGGGGCACCAAAGGCCGCCGGACCGGTGCTCGAGGTGGGCTGGACGCTCTACCTCGAGATGGCGTTCTACCTGCTGTTCGCAGCCGCGATGGTCATGCCGCGGCGGTGGGCGATCCCGGTTACCGTTGGCATCCTGTGCCTTGTAAGTCCGGTCACGGCGCTGGTCCCCGGAAACGCTCTGGCATCATTCTATGCACACCCCGGCCTGCTGAACTTTGCTGGCGGCATGGTCATCGCTTGGACAAGAATCCGCCTGCCCGCCTGGACCGTTCCGCTCGGCTTTACCCTGATGGCGTGGTTTGCGAACACCAGTTCGCCTGATTACACTCTGGCAGTCACCATTCCTGCCTTGTTGATCATCGGTGGCGCGCTTGGCGCTGAATCAAAGCTGCCATCGCCCGAGAGACTCCCGATGAAATTTCTGGCGACACTGGGCGACGCATCGTTTGCGATCTACCTGATGCACTTTGCCACGTTCAACCTGCTCGTCGCGCCGCTCGCAGGCTATCCAGCAAAGGCACTGGTAATCATTCCGCTGGCGACCGGACTTGCAACGCTCGTCGGCATCATGGTCCATCGTCATGTCGAGCAACCATTGACCCGCCTGCTTGGTGGCAACCTGAAACGACAGTCAGCCAGTCCGCTCCCCGCCTGATCCAATCCGGCCCAAACGAAAAAGGCCCCACCTCGCGGCGGGGCCTTTTCCTTTATCAGCCTTGGTAGCCTATCCTCAGTCGTCAGACTTGAGGAACGCCGGCATGTGATCGGGGGCCGGGCCATCTTCACGGTCACGGCGCGGACGATCACCGCCTTCACGACGCGGGCCGCGGTCACCACCACCTTCACGGCGGGGGCCACGGTCATTGCCGCGAGGGCCACGACGGTCACCGCCACCACGATCCGGACGATCACCACGCGGTTCGCGTGGTTCGCGGGCCGGACGGGTGTCTTCCAGTTCAGCACCAGTTTCCTGATCGACAACGCGCATCGACAGGCGAACCTTGCCGCGCGGATCGATCTCGAGCACCTTGACCTTCACGGCCTGGCCTTCCTTCACGACATCCTGCGGGCGCTCGACGCGCTCGTTCTTCATTTCGGACACGTGGACGAGACCGTCCTTGCCGCCCATGAAGTTCACGAAAGCGCCGAAATCGACGATGTTGACGACCTTGCCGTCGTAGATCTTGCCGACTTCAGCTTCCTCGACGATGCCGAGGATCCAGGCCTTGGCAGCCTCGATCTGGGCGGTGTCGGACGACGAAATCTTGATCAGACCTTCATCGTCGATGTCGACCTTGGCGCCGGTGGTGGCGACGATCTCGCGGATCACCTTGCCGCCGGTGCCGATGATGTCACGGATCTTCGACTTGTCGATCTGCAGCGACTCGATGCGCGGAGCATGAGCCGACAGTTCGGTACGAGCCTCACCCAGAGCCTTGGTCATTTCACCAAGGATGTGTGCACGGCCTTCCTTGGCCTGCTCGAGCGCCTTGCCCATGATCTCGCGCGTGATGCCCGCGATCTTGATGTCCATCTGCATCGTGGTGATGCCGTTGGCGGTGCCCGCAACCTTGAAGTCCATGTCGCCGAGGTGATCTTCATCGCCCAGGATGTCCGACAGGATTGCGAACTTGTCGCCTTCGAGGATCAGGCCCATCGCGATGCCCGAAACCGGGCGATCGATCGGAACGCCGGCGTCCATCATCGAAAGGCAGCCGCCGCAAACGGTCGCCATCGAGGACGAACCGTTTGATTCCGTAATGTCCGAAAGGACGCGGATCGTGTATGGGAACTCGTCCTTGGTCGGCAGAACAGGGTGCAGCGCGCGCCATGCCAGCTTGCCATGGCCGACTTCGCGGCGGCCCGGAGCGCCGAAGCGACCGACTTCACCGACCGAGTAGGGCGGGAAGTTGTAGTGCAGCATGAAGCGCTGATACGACAGGCCGTCGAGGCCGTCGATCATCTGCTCGGCGTCCTTTGTGCCCAGCGTGGTGGTGCAGATCGCCTGCGTCTCACCGCGGGTGAACAGCGACGAACCGTGCGTACGGGGCAGGAAGCCGACCATGGCTTCGATCGGGCGGACCTGCGTGGTGGTGCGGCCGTCGATGCGGGTGCCGTCTGCGAGGATGGCGCCGCGAACGATGTCCGCTTCGACCTTCTTCATGGTCTTCATGGCGACCATCTGGGTCTGCGGGGTCTCGTCCGAGAACGCAGCCTTTGCCTTCGCGCGGGCGTCGTTGAGCGCATTCGAACGGGCCGACTTGTCGGTCAGCTTGTAGGCAGCAGCAACGTCCTTGCCGACGATGTCCTTGAGCTTCTTCTTGATGTCGGCAGTGTTGTCCGACAGATCAACGTCCCAAGGCTCCTTGGCGGCCTTTTCAGCCAGCTGGATGATCGCGCCGACAACCTTGCGGATTTCGTCATGAGCAAACATCACCGCGCCGAGCATTTCTTCCTCGGTCAGTTCCTTGGCTTCCGATTCCACCATCATCACGGCAGAATCGGTCGCAGCAACGACGAGGTCGAGGCGGCCTTCGGCAACCTGCGAAAGCGACGGGTTGAGCTGGTATTCGCCTTCCTTGAAGCCGACGCGCGCAGCGGCGATCGGACCCATGAACGGCACACCCGAGATGGTCAGCGCAGCCGAGGCCGCGATCATCGCGACAACATCAGGCTCAGTCTCGCCGTCATAGCTGAGAACCTGGCAGATCACGTTGATTTCGTTGTAGAAACCTTCAGGGAACAGCGGGCGGACCGGACGGTCGATCAGGCGGGAAACCAGCGTTTCCTTTTCCGTCGCGCCGCGCTCACGCTTGAAGAAGCCGCCGGGGATGCGCCCTGCAGCCGAAAACTTTTCCTGATAGTGGACGGTGAGCGGGAAGAAATCCTGCCCTTCCTTGACCGACTTGGCGGCGGTGACCGCGCACAGGACGACAGTGTCGCCATACGTGGCGATGACCGCGCCATTTGCCTGACGGGCAACGCGGCCGGTTTCCAGAGTGAGGGTCTTGCCGCCCCATTCCAGCGATACGGTTTTGACGTCGAACATTTAACTTCCTTCAGCCCACGGCCCTATTGCGCGCGGGTTTTTGCTGCCGGGGTTTCCCGTCCCGGTCCGGTGTGGGGCCGATTGTCGTGCCCCGAAGGCGTTCCACCGAATTGTGAAGCCGCCTAAACGCAAAAGCGGCCCGCTAGGGGCCGCTCCGCGTTGTTACTTACGAAGACCGAGCTTCTGGATGAGTGCGTTGTAGCGCGCCACATCCTTCTTCTTCAGGTAATCGAGAAGCGAGCGACGCTTGTTGACCATCATCAGCAGGCCGCGACGCGAGTGGTTGTCCTTGTGGTGGGACTTGAAGTGCTCGGTCAGGGTCTGGATGCGGCTGGTCAGGATCGCGACCTGGACTTCCGGCGAACCGGTGTCGTTTTCGGCGCGTGCATTGCTCGCAATGACTTCCTGCTTCTTTTCTACGGTAATCGACATGTCATTCACTCCGCGACATCTGCGATGTTGAAGCCTCTCGTGACGCTCAGACTTCCACCTGAAAGCTCGACCAGCGCGACCGGCACATTGCCTGCCCGCGCCCAGTAAAGCCCGTCATCAAAGGGCAATCCCGTAAGAACGCGGCCCTGTCGGACCGCCCTTGCCTGCTCGGGATCGAGGTTAAGAGCCGGGATGTCGACCAGCCCTGCCTCCAGCGGCAAGAGTACGTGTTCAAGGGGCGCGCCTTGACCCACCTCGTTCAATTTGTCCAGCGAAATCGCCTGCGCGAGATCGAACGGCCCGGCACGCAAACGGCGTAGCATGGTAACGTGGCCAACGGTGCCGAGCGCGCGGGCAATATCGCGCGCGAGACTGCGGATATAGGTGCCTTTGGAGACGTGCGCGGTGAGCGTCAGATCGGCTACGGGCACCTCACGGTCATTCGGAAAATCCCAATGTGAAGGTTGCAGCGAATGGATCGTCACGTCGCGTGACTTGAGTTCGAAGTCCTCCCCCTTTCGGGCAAGGTCGTAAGCACGCTCCCCATCTACCATGAGCGCCGAATAGGCCGGTGGAATCTGCGAGATTGGCCCGGTAAACAGCGGCAGGATCGCTTCAATCGCGCTCCACGACGGCCTTGTTTCGCTCGCTGCGACCACCTTGCCCTCAAGATCGAGCGTATCGGTTTCCGCGCCGAAAGTGACGGTGAAAGCATAGACCTTGCTCGCATCGAGCATCCGCCCACACAGCTTGGTCGCCTCGCCTATCCCGATCGGAAGGACTCCGGTGGCGAGCGGATCGAGCGTGCCGCCATGGCCGACCTTGACCTTGCCAAAGCCGGCCTGCCGCAAGTTGCGCTTTACCGCCGCCACACCTTGGGTCGATCCAAGCCCCAGCGACTTGTCGAGAATGATCCAGCCATCGACCATCAGATTACATCGGCTCCGGACCGGCAACCATGGTGGCCAGTTGCGCAAGGAGACTGCTCGCCCATTCGACTGGCGGGCCGACCAGACGTTCGACCAGATGCAGGTCGGGCGCAAAGTAGGGCAGGATCACCAGCAGCGCAAAAACCACGATCAGGCCGAACGGCTCGATCCGGCCATATACCCGCGCGAGCGGTGCGGGCAGCACGCCCATGACAATGCGCGAACCGTCGAACGGCGGAATCGGCAGCAGGTTGAACATGCCGAGGAACAGGTTCACCAACAGGAAATTCTTGAGGTTATCGGCCAGGAAAAGCACACCCAAACCCGGCTCCACCGTGTTGTCAGTAGCCCGAACCAGCAGGCCTAGCGCGACGGCGGAAACGGCAGCCAACACGAAATTGATACCCGGTCCGGCAGCGGCAACGGCCACCATCCCCCAGCGCGGATTGCGCAACCGGCGGAAATCGACCGGCACCGGCTTGGCCCAACCGAACACCGGCGCGCCAGTCAGTTTGAGCAACCCGGGCAGGATGATCGTGCCAAATAGATCGACATGACGCAGCGGATTGAGGCTGAGCCGCTTGGCCTCTGCCGCCGTAGGATCGCCCAGCGCCCGCGCCATCCAGCCATGCGCCACTTCGTGAAACACGATGGCGAGGATCATCGGGATTGCGACCGTGGCGATGGTCCAGATCAGGCTGTCGGGATTCATCGCATCGCCTCGGAAAAGTGTTTGCGGCACAGCGCGACATAGCGGTCATTGCCGCCGATCTCGGTTTGCGCCCCGGCCTGAACCGCGGCGCCACTTTCGTCCACGCGCAGATTCATCGTCGCTTTTCGGCCGCAGTGACACACAGCTTTCAGTTCGACCAGCGAGTCCGCGATGCCCAGCAGTGCCGCTGCGCCCTCGAACAATTCGCCCCGAAAATCGGTGCGCAGGCCATAACAGAGCACCGGAATTCCGGCTTCATCGGCGATGCGCGCGAGTTGCCAGACTTGCGCTTTGGTAAGGAACTGCGCCTCGTCGACCATCACGCACGACAGCGGCTGAACTGCATGGGCAGCGCTCACGCGGATCCACATGTCAGTGTCTGGATCGAAGCGATTGGCCTCGGCATAAAGGCCGATGCGGCTTTCAATGGCGCGGTCACCACCCCGGCTGTCCAGCGCGGCAGTCCACAGCATCGTCGCCATGCCGCGCTCACGATAATTGAACTCCGCCTGTAGCAGATTGGTCGATTTGCCCGCATTCATGGACGAATAATTAAAATATAACTTGGCCATATGCGGGCTTTGCCTACGCTCAGTAAGTTCTACAAGGAAATCATGCCTTCCATTGGTGATCAACGCTGGATAACTTGCCACCCAGCGTTGCGCATCTATAAGAAGGAGGTGACATCGCCCCGCCCTTCCGCATTTGCCAGAACTGCCGATTGGCTCGGAAGCAAAATCGCAATTATCTGCATGGTCAACGTGTCTATAGCACTCTTGTCGATCGCGTTAGACAGCAGGCATGGGTTGGCGATGTATATTGCAGCAGCCCTGATGTTTTTAATCGCCCAGATGTTCATTGTGCGATGGATGTTTGGTCGCGGCATGAGGTCGATTACCGATCTTGGTTTTGGATCGAACCGACAGGCATTTAAATATGGACTGTCAATGAAGGGGTTCGACCGAGGCCTGTTGGTCGCTGCTCTCTACAGTTTCGGCGTTACCTTATTCATTGGGTTTCTGGATTCTGGCCAAACAGTATCTGGCGCGATGCTTTTATCCTTCGCGAGTTTTGGAGCAGTGACGCAAGCAATGCGTCTCAATCGTTTTTGGCCAGCAGACGCTGCTCAACGAGGATCAAAATAGTTTGTTGACCACACACACAAGGATGCTGGCATAGTAGAAATAGAGTTTGGCCATGCCGCCGGGCCGGTCAGCCTTCGGTTTCAGGTTCAGCCGGGCCGAGATCGCGCTTGACCTTGGGATCAGCCAAAAGCGCATCGATCCGGCTTGCCGTATCAAAGCTTTCGTCAGGCAGGAACTTGACCTTGGGCGCGAACTTCAGCCGCAGGCGCTGGGCCACTTCGCGCTGAAAATAGGCGGTGTGCGTCCGCATCGCCTTGAGCACGAGTTCCTCGTCCTCGCCCAGAAGCGCCTTCACGAACACCGATGCATGCTGCAGGTCGGGCGACATGCGCACTTCGGTGACCGAAACGGTATGCGCGCTCAGCACAGCATCATGCACCTGTTGGCGCATCAGCAACTCGGACAGGATATGGCGCACTTGTTCGCCCACTTTCAGCAGGCGGACAGAGCGGGTTTCAGGCGTGATCTGCTTGGCCAAATTCAACTCATCTTTGCAAGAATACGGGCGATCGAGCGCACATTGCGCGCGGTGCCCCGGCAGCCGAGGCGGCGCTCGATAAACGCGCCGGTCAACTTGCTTTCGGCCACGCCGTTCGCGAAATCGATATAGATACTGCGGTTGCCGATTGCCAACTTTTCCATGCCGCGCATCGCCTGATCCGCCGCCAGCTTGTCGAAAGCCGCCTGATTGGGCTGCGTGCCAAGAAACATGGTGTGAACCTGATTGTCCGCGCCAATGCCGGTAAACGGGTTGCCCTCGATCGCCTCGGCCATGGCCTCGCGGTTGCGGACAGCGACGAAACTATCGAAATCAAAACGGTCCTGCATGACATGGGCGAACATGTCTTCAAGGCCGTCCAGCGGGCGGTCGTCATAGTCGAACAGCAGGTTTCCGCTGGCGACGACGGTCTCAAGCCCGGTCAACCCTTCCCGCTCGAACGCATAGCGCAGGTCCGCCATCGTCAGACGATTGCCGCCAACGTTGATGGAACCGAACAGGGCGACGTAGCGGGTCATTCTTGCATTTTCCGGCAGGAGTGTTATGTTCGGCAGACCACTACGGTCGAAATTTTCATTTCACCATCCCGGAGCCCGGACGCTGCTACGTTCGGGCTCTTTTGGTATCGGGAGCGCTGCTGCTACAGCGCCCCCTCACTGGCTTACTTGCGGCCAAGCTCAATGAGCTTGATCACCAGACCGACGAAACCGACTACGAGTGTCGCGACGCCGAGAACCAGAACCACTACTGTCTCTATTTTCAGAAAAATCACCTCCCCTTCTGTCGCCAGCAGCGACCTCGGAAAGACGTTTATCTAAAAGGGACTGCGCGCCTCTAGTTCCTCGCGACAAACCAGATGAACAGCAGGACTGCCGCCAAAATGGCGAAAAGCCCTACCAGCAGACAGCCAACACCATACTTTGCTCTGCTATCCAGCTGGTAGGCCTTTCCAATAATTGCCTATCAAAGCGTCCGGTCGCGCATCTCGACTTCGAAGACTTCCAGCTGGTCGCCCGCCTTGATGTCGTTCGTATCGGTCAACAGCACACCGCATTCCAGACCACCGCGCACTTCGGCGACATCGTCCTTGAAGCGGCGAAGCGACGAGATGGTGGTGCGGCTGACGATGACATCGTTGCGCGTGAGACGGGCATGGAGCCCCTTGCGAATGACGCCTTCGACAACGAGCAGACCTGCCGCCTTGTCCTTCTTGCCCGCGGGGAACACTTCCTTGACCTCGGCACGACCGACGACCGTTTCGATCGCTTCCGGACCCAGCTCGCCCGCCATTTCCGAACGGATATCGTCGGTGAGCTGGTAGATCACGTCGAAATACTTCATCCGCACCTTGTTGCGCTCGATCAGCTCGCGCGCCTTGGCATTGGGACGAACGTTGAAGCCGACGATCGGCGCGCCACTGGCCTGCGCCAGATTGACGTCGCTTTCGGTAATTGCACCCACGCCGGAAGAAAGAATGCGCACCTTGATCTCGTCGGTCGAGATCTTGTTGAGCGCGTTGACGATCGCTTCGACCGACCCCTGCACGTCACCGCGCACGACCAGCGCATACTCGATAACGGCGTTCTTCGTGGCGAGCGCGGAGAACATGTTTTCGAGATTGACCGGAGCCTGCACGGTGCGCTTGGCAGTGGCGAGTTCCTGACGGTAAGCCGCCACTTCACGCGCACGCGCTTCACTTTCGACGACGGTCAGCGTGTCACCCGCCATTGGCACACCGCCTAGGCCGAGCACTTCGACCGGTAGCGACGGCCCGGCTTCCTTCACCTGACGGCCCTTGTCGTCGAGCATCGCGCGGACGCGACCCGACTGGGTGCCGACCACGAGAATGTCGCCCACCTTGAGTGTGCCGCGATTGATCAGGACGGTGGCCAGCGGCCCCTTGCCCTTGTCGAGCTTGGCTTCAATCACTGTTGCATCGGCGGCACGGTCCGGATTGGCGCGCAGTTCGAGCAGTTCTGCCTGAAGCAGGATCTTCTCGATCAGATCGTCAAGGCCCGCGCCAGTCTTGGCCGAGAGTTCAACGTCCTGCACTTCGCCCGACATGGCCTCCACGAGGACTTCGTGTTCAAGCAGGCGTTCGCGGATCTTCTGCGGGTTGAATTCCGGCTTGTCCGATTTGGTGATCGCCACGATCATCGGCACGCCAGCGGCCTTGGTGTGGTTGATCGCCTCGATCGTCTGCGGCATCAACCCGTCGTCGCCCGCGACCACGAGAATAACGATGTCGGTGACATTCGCACCGCGCATACGCATTTCGGTAAAGGCTTCGTGGCCCGGCGTATCGAGGAAGGTGATCTTGTCACCGCCCTTGGTCTTGATCTGGTAGGCACCGATGTGCTGCGTGATCCCGCCAGCTTCGCCGCGCACAACATCCGTGCCGCGCAGGGCATCGAGCAGTGAGGTCTTGCCGTGGTCAACGTGGCCCATGATGGCGACGACCGGGGGACGCGGCAGCAACAATTCGTCGGCATCGACATCCGCCGAGGTATCGATATCGGCATCGCTGTCGCTGACGCGCTCGATGTTGTGACCGAATTCGGTGACCAGCAGTTCGGCGGTGTCCTGGTCGATGGTCTGGTTGATGGTGACCATCATGCCCATCTTGAACAGCGCCTTGATCAGGTCTGCAGCCTTTTCGGCCATGCGATTGGCCAGTTCCTGCACGGTGATCGCATCAGGCACGACCACATCGCGGACCTGCTTTTCACGCGGCTGCGACTGTCCTGCAAAGTGCGCACGCTTTTCCTTTTCACGGGCACGCTTCAGGGCGGCGAGACTGCGGGCGCGGGCGCCCTCATCGTCGTTGAGCGCGCGCGAAACGGTGAGCTTGCCGCCACGGCGGTCCTCAGTCTTGCGGTCGCGCGGTGCGCCTGCGGGTTTTTTCGCGGCAGGCTCAGGGCGCTTGGCAGGCGCTGCCGACGCAACCGGCGTGAAGCGGCGTGGAGCAGGCACGGCCGGCGCAGCCGGCGCTTCCTCGACCTTTGCGGCAGGTTCGGCAGCGGCAACAGCGGGGGGAGCCGCTTCTGGCGCCTTGGCGACTTCAGGCTCGGGTGCTGCAACGACAGGTGCAGGTGCAGCAGCAACCGGAGCGGGCGCGGCTTCGGGTTGGACAGCGGGCTCCTGCTCAGCACGGGCCTTTTCTTCTACGCGGCGGCGCTCTTCCTCGATTGCGCGCAGGCGTTCTTCCTGCTCGCGGCGATTGGCGGCTTCGAGCGAGTTGAGGCGGGCTTCCTCAGCTTCGCGCAGCAGGCGAGCCTGCATTTCCTGACGCGTCTCCCGGCTGGCCGAAGGTGGCGGCGGGGGCGGCGGAGGGGGTGGCGGCGGAGCGACCGGGGTCGGCTCGGGGGCAGCAACGGGCGCTGCGGCGCCCGATGCGATGGGCGCAGCTTCGCCGGGACGGCCCATCAGCTTGCGCCGCTTGACCTCGACCACCACTTTGTTGGTGCGGCCATGGCTGAAGGTCTGCTTGACCTCGCCTGCCTCTACCGCGGTCTTCAGGCCCAGTGGCCTGCGGCCCAAAGTAGGCTTCTTGTCGCTATCGCTCATCGAACTCATTCGCCCTTCGTATCAATATCGTCGTTCGCTGCCATGCCGTCATCCGGCTCGGCAGCATCATCGGTCTCGTGCCCGAGAAAGTGCATCAGACGCTGCAGCGGCCCGGCGACTCGTGTCGTCGCAATCGGGTCGGTCAGCGCCAAGTGTACGACGTTGTCGCGGCCCAATGCCACAGACAGCGCCGCCCGGTCCAGCGGCAAGATAATGCCTTTGAGTCCGGACCCTTCGGCCTCTTCACCAACGCGCCATGCCTGCGCCAGCTTGTTCGGCCCGTCCGTTCCTGCATCAGACGCATGGGCCAGAAACGTGACCGCCCCCGAACGCGCGCCCTGCGCAATCCGCTCAGTGCCAAGCAGGACTTTGCCTGCACGCAGTTCAATACCCAGACGATCGGTCAGCGCGCGCCTCAGCGCGAGTTCAGTCCGTTCGCCAAGGTCAGCCGGAATGGAAAGTGACGAACCCTTGAAGGCACGCGCCAACGCACCCTTAAGTTTGCCATTGGCAACGGCTTTTTCAAGGTCTGCGCGGTGCACGCCGATCCAGGCGCCACGCCCAGGGGCACGCGCCAGCACGTCGGGCAGCACGTCGCCATCGGGCGAGAGCGCGAGACGAATGAGATCGCCCCGCGCATCATGACGCCCGGTCAGCACGCATTTGCGCTCCGGCGGGGTCTTACCCGCCGCGGCCTTGCCGATAATGTCGGAGCTTAGCGGCTCATTGTGAGGGTTCCGCATGGGCGGCCTCCTCAGCTTGTGGTTCATCTTCGAACCAATGGGCGCGCGCGGCCATGATGATCTCGTTGCCCTGCTCTTCGTTCAGGCCATATTCGCCCAGAACGCCGCCCTTGTCTTCGCTGCGCTCCGAACGCTCGGTCCGCTCACGCGGGGCCTTGTCGTTGCGGCGACGCTGCTCGACGCGCTTCTTGGCGATGAGTTCGTCGGTGGCGAGATCAGCGAGATCGTCGAGCGTCCTGATGCCAGCCTTGCCCAGCGTGACCAGCATAGCTTCGGTCAGATGCGGCAGTTCGCCCAGAGCATCCTCGACGCCCAGAGCGCGGCGCTGTTCGCGCAAGGCTTCCTCGCGACGCTCGATCGCTTCGGCGGCGCGGCTCTGCAGTTCCTGACCGAGTTCCTCGTCGAAGCCTTCGATGGCAGCCAGTTCGGAAAGGTCGATATAAGCCACTTCGTCGAGTTCGCTGAAGCCTTCGGCCACGAGCAGCTGCGACAGGGTCTCGTCGACGTCGAGCTCTTCCTCGAACATTTTCGAGCGCTCGGCAAATTCCTTCTGCCGCTTCTCCGAAGCTTCCGCCTCGGTCATGATGTCGATAGCCGAACCCGTCAATGACGAGGCGAGGCGTACGTTCTGGCCACGACGACCAATGGCGAGCGAAAGCTGGTCGTCGGGAACGACGACTTCGATGCGGCTCTCTTCCTCGTCGATCACCACGCGGCTGACGGTGGCGGGCTGGAGCGCGTTGACCACGAAAGTCGCGGTGTCTTCGCTCCACGGGATGATGTCGATCTTTTCGCCCTGCAGTTCCTGCACGACCGCCTGAACGCGGCTGCCCTTCATGCCGACGCAGGCGCCGACCGGATCGATGCTGCTGTCACGGCTGATCACGCCGATCTTGGCGCGGCTGCCCGGATCGCGGGCAGCGGCCATGATGGTGATGATGCCATCGTAGATTTCGGGCACTTCCTGCGCGAACAGCTTCTTCATGAATTCGGGGTGCGCGCGGCTGAGGAAGATCTGCGGACCACGGTTCTGGCGCTCAACCTTGAGGATCAGTGCGCGGACGCGCTCACCAACGCGCGGCACTTCACGCGGGATCTGCTGATCGCGGCGGATCACGCCTTCGGCACGACCAAGGTTGACAATCACGTGGCCGAATTCGACCGACTTGATCACGCCGGTGATGACTTCGCCCGCGCGGTCCTTGAACTCGTCGAACTGGCGGTCACGCTCTGCATCACGGACCTTCTGGAAGATCACCTGCTTTGCCGACTGCGCATCGATACGGCCGAGATCGACCGGGGGCAGCGGATCTACGATAAAATCGCCAACTTGCGCGCCGGGCTGCAGCTTTTCGCCCTGCTTGATATCGACCTGCTTGAAGTAGTCCTCGACCACTTCGACCACTTCGACAACGCGCCACAGACGCAGATCGCCGGTGCGCGGATCGAGCTTGGCGCGGATGTCGTTTTCGGCGCCGTAACGGTTACGGGCAGACTTCTGGATCGCTTCTTCCATCGCCTCGATGACGATCGACTTGTCGATCATCTTCTCGGTGGCGACCGCGTTGGCGATCGCAAGCAGTTCTGCACGATTGGCGGAAATCGCACTGGCCATGGGTCAGTCTTCCTGTTCTTCGGGGATTTCGCCCGGTTCGCTGTCCGAACCGAGAATTTCTTCGTCCGCGCCGCTGGTGTCCAGTGGGCGGGTCGATGCCAGCAGCCTGTCGGTCAGGACAAGCTTGGCATATTGCACGTCGGCCAGCGGAAAGGTCACACGGCCGGACTTGCGATCATCAAGCGTGACCACATCGTCTTCCAGCCCAACCAGATCGCCCTGGAGGGACTTGCGGTTACCTTCGACGGGATTGAACAACGTGAAGCGTGCCTCCTGCCCCGCCCAGGCCACATAATCCTTGGGCCGGGTAAGCGGACGATCAATGCCGGGCGACGATACTTCGAGGCGATAGGCGTCCACAATCAGGTTTTCGCCCGCTTCCTCAAGCGCATCGAAACGATCGGACACGCGGCGCGATAGCGCGGCACAATCTTCGATCACCAACTGGCCGGTCTCGGGACGCTCCGCCATGATCTGGAGCGTAAACTCCTCATCACCGATTTCGCTGCCTTTGAAGTAGCGCACGCGCACGAGATCGAAGCCGAGGGCCTTGACCTCTGGCTCAACAACCTCGGTAATTCGCGCGATATCAGCCATGTGTTCTCCGGTAGCCGATGATGCAAAAGCGGTGCCGAGCCGGGACCGTCTGGTTCCAGCCTGACCTTGCTTTCACAATGTCGGGATGAGGCGCAGATAAGCGCGTCAGCGGAATTTTGCAAGGCGCAATCGTCTCTCCGGTTCGCCGCACAAACCAACCCCCAATCTGTGGCGAAAACTCCCAACTGTCAGCATTCGTTCAGGTTGGAACTTGGCCGCCCGACTAGGAGATTGGCGCAATTCCGCCATTTTCTACGTTTGGCACGAGCCATGCAATGCAAGAGACATGGGCCGATCCGGCTCCACACAGACACAGCGACCCGAACATGAGGACCGTTCCAATGACCACTTTTGCACAGCGCATCACAGCCGCCGCCACTGCCCTGACGCTCAGCCTCGCGCTGATTGCCGGCACCGTCTCCACTCCCGCCCAGATGGGCACTCCCGCCTCGCAGATGGAGATGATCTGATGAGCCCACTTCGCTTCGATGATTCCGCAGTGCGTCCGGTCGAAAAGTCAGGCGGTTTCCGCCTCGACAAGGTTCGCGGCAAGATGATGGGCGTGTGCGCCGGGATCGGCAACTATTTCGGCGTCGACGCAACTCTGGTCCGTGTGGCTTTCGCCATCGCCACCGTGCTCGGTTTCGGCTCGGCCATCGTCGTATATCTGCTCATCGGCCTGATCGCCGACTGATCCGGCACCCCAAAGGCCAGTCCAGCCCCCCCTGCCCCGTCTCTCCAGCCCCCGGAGAGGCGGGGCTTCCTTTATGCGGCTGGTGCTTTTGCGAAGGGCGAGAAGTCGGTGTCGGTGTCGAACACTTCGGCCCCTTCCCGCTTCTTTAGCCAACTGACCACGGCATAAGTCACCGGCGTCAGCGCCGCTTCCCACAGGACTTTCATCAGCCAGTTCGTGACCATCACGGTTAGCACCTGCTCCTTCGTCCAGATGCCCAGGAAGGCAATGGGGTAGAAAATCGCGCTGTCGATTGCCTGCCCGAACACGGTAGAGCCGATCGTTCGGGTCCACAGCATCTTGCCGCCCGTCAGGATCTTCATCTTGGCAAGCACGAACGAATTGACGAACTCGCCCGCCCAGAACGCGGTGACCGAGGCCAGCACGATACGCCAGGTCGACCCGAACACGCTTTCATAAGCCGCCTGCCCGTCCCAACCGGGCGCGGGCGGCATGGCAACGACGACAAAACTCATGAAAGCCATGAAAATCAGCGCAAAGAAGCCCATCCACACGCAGCGCCGTGCGTTGGCATAACCGTAAACCTCGGTCAGCACGTCACCGATCACATAGGACACCGGGAAGAACAGGATACCTGCGCCGAAAGTGAAGCCGTCCACTTGCGCCAGCTTGGCCGCACCGATCAGGTTCGACAGCAACAGAATGGCTACGAAGGATGCCATCACATAGTCGAAATAGCGGAAATGGCGGCGCGCGCTGCTGGTGCCATCAATCTGGGAAAGTTGGGGATCGCTCATGGGAACCCTTGCTAACGCGGTTTGCACATGGCGAAAAGCGGCTTATGGGGCACTCGGCGCGCGCCCGTAGCTCATCTGGATAGAGCGCGAGACTTCTAATCTTGAGGCAGCAGGTTCGAGTCCTGCCGGGCGCGCCAATATACATGGTTTTTCAGACGTCAAGGCGGTTACCTGAAGCCCCGCAGGTAACACATAGCTGACAACTGCATGCTCGACACATGGATAGACGCCCAGCCCGATCAGCCATCGCGGCCCGAAGCATTGCGCGAACTGGAAGCTGACTAAGACTAAACCGGAATGCTCACGCTCGACAGGGTTCCTAGAGCGAATGCCTCTACGCCCGTTCGTACGTTCATGCGCGGGATTGGTCCGCCCATAATCATTTGTGCGGAATTCCGCTCTCGTTGGAAGTAGAGTATTTCGTCCATGAACACGAAGGCGCGACCAAGGTCTGCGGTGCAGTTCTCAATTTCATCAAAAATCAGCAGCGGACCCTTCCTCGTGGTCGCCCCCACGACGTTCCCGACTGCATTTCCATCCTGATATATAGTTTCGTTTTTGCCATCAGGGGGCGGTGGATTCTCTAGATGGTTTATACGGGCCCGTAACCGTTCCGCATTTTCCTCCGTCGCCGCTTGTAGGGCGTGAAAGTGCAGGGCAGGCGCGAAAGCAAAGCGAATCACGAAAGCCACTGGGAACGTCAGGAAAGGGGTCAGCGCGGTATATGCGCGCGTAAGCGCAGTGGCTTCAGTGAACTGGCCGAGGCCGATAAAAATCCCAATGGCGATCAGGGCTTGGACCAGCAAGGCAATCACTGCTGACACCGCGCTATCAAGCTTCGCGTCCTTAAGCGCCTGCCTCCCCGCGCTCTCTGCGATTTCGCGCCAGTACCCCATGCCGGAGTCATATCAAACGACCCGGTGTTTACAAACCATACCGCGCACTCGGGCCGTCGAGATATTCAATTCAGTGCGGCCTCGATGCCCTTGCCGCCTTTGAAACTAACCTTCATGGGTTGCTCGTATCTGGCATGGGGCGAACCGAAGCCCGCCCCTGCCGATTATTCATCCTGCCCGGTTGCGGGTGCCTTGAGCGCCGCGATCTTCGCATCTGTTAGCATTGCAGCTGCCCGCTGTTCCGCCAGCCAGAACGGTAGTGGCAGATGCACTGGACCGGGCGCGTTTGCGAAATCGCTCACATCACATGGCAATCCGAGTGTGCCACGCCGATATCACCCTTCTGCTTCCCTGCCCCGGCGCGCATGGCGCTCTCGCGAGGTGCACTAAGCCGCACACCAGGATTGCCACCCAGGCGGGCCGCGCCCTCAGGCTCTGGTCAATCACGGTAAGGTCGTGCTAGGGGCGCCCGTGCATAGTCGTTGGCGACGAATTCGGGTGCGTTTGCACCTCGGCCCAGTTCTCCCAGTCCTTGCATCCCGGCACGTGCAGGCGTGCCCGATTTTACTCAAGTTCAGGTTTTAGAGCACAAACAGATGGCAGGATACAAGGAACCAGGGTTCAACGACCGGATCGCCGCGGCACAAATCGCACGCGAAAAGGCCCTCGCAAAGCTGAAGGCCAAGCCCGCTCCCGACCCTGCAGCACTGGCAGAGGCTGCCGCCAAGGCCGCCGCTCGCGAAGCCGCGCAGGCCGAGAAGCGCAAGGCCGCCGAAGCTGAACGCGCGGCAAAGCGCGAGGCAGAACTGCTGCGCAAGCAGGAGCTCGCCGAAGCCGCTCAGGCCGCGATCAAGCCTGAAATGACCGAAGCCGAGCGCAAGGCGGCCCGCGATGCGCGCTATGCTGCGCGCAAGGCCCGCAAGAAGTAGTAAGGCTCATCATAGAAACCCCAGCGCTGCTCGATCACGCGTGGATCGGCACGGCCAACGTCCCCAATGGCGTAGAAATGCGCCTGATGCAGTATGGCGACGAGTTCACGATCCTGCTCGAACGCACCGAGCTGATGAGCACTCGTGCCAGCGGTTCGGAAGAAGCGCTGGCGACGATGACTTACGCACGGCTCGGCCAGCATGACGGTCAGGAATGGCTGATCGGCGGATATGGCATGGGCTATACCCTGCGCGCCGCACTGGCCGTGCTGGCGCCTGATGCCAGTGTGACCGTGGCTGAGATCGTGCCCGAAATCATCGAATGGGCGCACGGTCCGATGCACGGGCTGACGGCGGGATGCCTTGACGATCCGCGCGTGACGCTGGTCAACGACGATGTCGCCTTGCTGATCGATTCGGCGCGCGAAGGCTATGATGCGATCCTGCTCGATGTCGATAATGGTCCCGACGGCCTGACCCGGCTAGACAACGACGACCTCTATTATCGCAACGGGTTGCAGGCTGCGATGGCCGCGCTGCGCCATGGCGGCATTCTCGCGGTGTGGTCGGCCGAACCCGACGAGGCATTCGCCAAGCGCCTGCGCGATACCGGCTTCGATGTCGATGAGGTGATCGTGCCCGAGATCGGCAAGGACCGCGGCGTTACGCACGTCATCTGGTTCGCGCAGAAGCCCTGAGATTCAGCAAGGATACTGCCCGCCGGTGCCGGTCACGCCGGGAGTGAGGTTGCGCTCGTCGCGGATCAGGTAGGCGCCTTCCTTCTTGATTACGCGGTTTGAGACGAACGTGTCGCCGACCAGACCTGTGTAGGAATAATAGACCTCGACGAACATCACGGCGGTGCTGGAACTGGTAGCCGTTACCTTGTTCGGACCACTGCCCAGCCCGGTGATGACTGCGCCGTTCAAGCCGTTGCGCGATGTCGCGTTGCCATAGGCAGACTGCCGGGCAAGACTGCCGAAACAGCGCTGCCAATGGATGAACTGCTTGCCGGTAGCAGAGTCGCGCTCAAGGCTGGTCAGGATGATCCGGCCCCGCGTCCCGATGTTGATTGTGTCCCCCTGCGCGCGCGCACCCAGCATGACTTCATTGACATCGTCCTCGGTCACCGTCGGCGTGACCGCACTGTTGTCGGTCTGGCCAAGGCGCGAAGCGTTGTCCGCCAGCGTCAGGGCAATTTCACTGAGTTTCATGTCGACCGTGTTCAGATAGGCGATCTCGACCCCGTATAGCCCGATCGAGAGAATGACCGGCATGACGAGCGCGAACTCGACCACGGAAACGCCCGAACGACAGCTGGCCAGACGCCGGACGATTTGGCCCGCGCGCTTCAGCATGTGCCGCTCTGTGAACCGAGGGCATCCTGCGTGGCGAAGGGCTGGTTGCGCCGAACCGCGGTCGAGGCGATCTCGCGTCTGCTCCAGTCGATTGGCACGAGCGGGAGCGCGAAGATCGGGTCATAGCGGACAGTGACGGTGTACATCACCACGTCGTTTGCCCCGCCATTGCCGGTCGATCCGACATCGGAGTCCCAATCGCCGTTGTTGTTCTCGTCCACATAGTTCTCGCCCTCGGAACAGGCGCCATCGTTGTTGGCGTCGTTCCAGCGTTCGGGCCGCTCAATGTCAGAAAAGTCGAAATAGCTGCGGCGGGTTGAGGATACGTCAGCGCCGGGCAGAACCTTGAGAATGACCTCTTGCACCTTGGCGTCGGCAGCAGCGGTATCCCCTGTTTCCAGCGAGGAATCGCGAGCAGCCTTTTCGACGACGCCATCGAGCACGCCCACAGCATAGACCATCTGGCCAAGATCAAGACAGCCGACGATCAGTAGCAGGAACATCGGTGCGATCAGCGCGAATTCGATCACGGTGACGCCCGCACTATCTGCGACCAGCCGGCAGGACCAAAGGAAGGGTGCTCCTCGCCTCACTGGTAGACCCGCAGTTCGCCGACATTCTTGGCGATTTCCTGGAAGGCTGTGTTGAGCTGGGCCGCATTCGTGGCGGTGTAGGAACTGTTGTCCGAGGCGCAATAGCCGAGATCGGTTGTCATGCCAGAGGCGAACGCGATCACCCAAACCCTGAAGCCCTTGGCCTTCGCGACATCGCAAAGCACGCGAAAGCGAGCGGAGTGGCGGTTGGACTGTGACGAACTGCCGTCATCGGTAATCCGACGGTCGTGCCATTCGATCCCGTACGTCGACTGAATGGTATTGCTCGGAGCCAGCTCACCGTCGGTCATGAAGATTATATGCCTAGAAACTTTGCCGCCATTGCTCGGCGCAATGTTCACAGTGTCGGCCCACGGCCCATCCGGCGAATTGAGGCGCAGGCCCCAGATCATGCCCAGATCGTGATAGGTTGACCCTTCTGCCCGCAAAGAGTCGGCATAAGTATAGAAAGCCGACTGGCTCATCGTTTGCAACAACTGCGCTTGGTATGGGCAATACGAATCTGCCTTGTCCCCCCGGAGAGTCTCGGAGACGTTGGTAAGGCTGGTTCGATCATTCACACGCTGGGTGCGATAATAAGCGACCTCGGGCCACATCGGAGCCCAACGGGTCGTATCGTCGCCTGACTCAGGCGCGGAATCGATATCCAGGTCAAGAGCAGTCGACGGGCTCATGCCCGTGAGTTTCGTGTAGCTGAACGCACTGTCGGATTCAGTTTCTCGCTCTTCGATGCAGCCCTTCCATGTGTAGGAAATCGTTGCGCCATCCGTGCCGTTGGGCACACTTGCCGCTTGGAAATTCTTGTAGCTGCTGACGTCATAGGTCACCTGCTTGTACGCAAAGTGACTAAAAACCTGCCTTGAACGTGTTTCGTAGACCGGATCGGATGTTTCGTACGTGTAGACAGAATATTTTCTGGACTGTGTTCTAGTGTAGATATAGTATTTTTTATCATCTTTCAGACAGACATATGTATTTCTCTTCTGAGGATAGTCGATTTTAACAGTCACTACCTGCTGACCATTGCCATTGATCGTCGTGCTTGGAGGGTTACGATAGGGATCACCATCGTTTACCCACGATCCATTTGCAGGCAAGTCATCCTCGCAGTCACCCTTCTTTTTGTACGATGAATTGCTGTACACCGTATCGGTTCCGTTGGTCGGGGTGCTATAGTCCTCCTGACTGCTGTTTACCGGATTGCCCCAGCCAACAAACACATTCTCATTTACGGTATTGTAAACAGGTGTCCGCGACTGAATCGGCCATTCATCGACAAGATAATCCGGGTCCAGATTGTTGATCAGACGACCGACATTCACGGATGAACTATAGGGAACAAACGAATATCGCACCCGGGCGTTTGACCCCTGCGTTGCCGCGCTCACCGTCGTGTAGAAATTCTTCATGGCCGCGCGAAGGGCGTCGATCCTTGTGGTCGAGGTGCCCGAAAGCTCCCAACCCATCGACCCGGTGGTGTCGAGCACCATCGTAATGTCGCTGTTACCGACCCCCATCGTCGCGCTGCAATCAACTGAAACGTCGATCGTCTCAACCCCAATCAGGCCCATCACCACGGTCTCCACGGCTGTCGAAGCCGTCCCGTTGACAAGATTGCCGCTGTCGGGGGAACTCGTCGCAAACGTTGTGCCGCTTGCCCCCACATCCGTCTGATTGAAATTGGTGTTGAAAAACGTGGTGGCTTGCGTTCTTGCGGTTTGATCATAGCCATTGGTGGTAACGGCGCGCCGGCCAGCCAGCGTGCCTGCGTCACAGGCTGATTGAAGACGGTTGCGCGCCTTGTAGGTGCGGCTCATGTCGAGCCCGCCGCCGATCAGCGCTACGATTACCGGCACGCTCGCCGCGGCTAGCGGTAGCACGCTCCCTGCCCGGCTGCGGCGAAGTCTGGAAAGGAATCGTGGCACTGTTTACCAACTTCTGCTGCTGACAATGATGCCAGAAGCAACCGAAGGTCTTGCCAGAGTCTTACCCTTATAGGTAATTCAACTATTTGAAATATAGAGTTTATAAATGAATTTAACGTGACGTTTGGCGAAACCGCAGTTCATCTTTGGGCCGCAAACCATGGCGTGATGCGGTGCACTGCTTCCTCTACCAACGGGGTCGAAACCGCGAAGCTGAAGCGGATGAAGTGCTTCCCGCCAACTGGGTCGAAGTCGATCCCGGGCGCGGTACATACGCCAGTGTCGCGCAGCAGCTGTTCGCAGAACGCAAGGCTGTCAGAGGTGAACTCGCTGGCATCGGCATAGATGTAGAACGCCCCGTCGGGCGGGGCGATGCGCCCCAGCCCCATCTTCGGCAAGGCTTCGAGCAAGATGGCCCGGTTGCGCGCGTAAGTCGCGACATGGCCCTCAAGCTCTTCCCGGCAATCGAACGCCATCAACCCCGCCTTCTGTGCCAATACCGGCGGCGTCAGGAACAGATTGCCCATGCGCGCCCGCGCCGCGCCGATCAGGTCTTTCGGCACCACCAGCCAGCCCAACCGCCAGCCTGCCATGCTGAAATACTTGGAGAACGAATTGACGATCACCGCGTCAGGCAGATGCTCCAGCATAGAGGCCGCCCGTGTGCCGTAACTCAGGCCGTGGTAAATTTCGTCCGAAACCACGCGGATTCCCTTGCGGCGACAGACTCGGGCGATGGCCGCCAGATCTTCGGGCGGGATGATCGTGCCGGTCGGATTGGCCGGGCTTGCCACGATCAGGCCGTCTGGCACCGGATCAAGTGCGTCGAGCGCGGCAGCGGTAACCTGAAAACGCTCATCCGGCCCGCATTCCATCTCTACCGGTTCCAGATACATCGCCTTCAAGGTATTGCGGTAGGCCACATAGCCCGGCCGCGCGAGCGCGACCCGTGCGCCGGGGACAAACAGGCACGACAGCGCCATGACGAAAGCGGGCGAAGCACCGCACGTCAGGATCACCTGCTCCGGCTCAACCATCACGCCGTAATTCTCGGCATAACTGTGCGCGATCCGGCTCTTCAGCGGTACGCTCTCCCAATAGCCCATCGCTTCATTGTCGAGCACTTCGTGCGCCAGCGCGATAGCGCGGGCCGGTGCGCCGGTGGAGGGTTGCCCGAACTCCATGTGGATAACGCTGGCGCCCTCAGCTTCCATCTCGTGGGCAAGGCGGCTGACGGCGATGGCGTGGAACGGTTCTACCTGGGCGATCATTGCAGCGTGCTAGTTGCCACCGAAACAAGTTGCAAGTCCGCCTCGCGCATCGGTACCCTGCGTGCCATGCAACGCCTCAAACTCAAGATCCAGCTCTACTGCGGTGACGAAATCGCGATGGGCCCAGGCAAAGCCGACCTGCTGGTCGCCATCGCGCAAGAGGGATCGATCTCCGCCGCCGCCCGCCGGATGGATATGAGCTACCGTCGCGCCTGGCTGCTGGTCGACGCCATGAACCGCTGCTGGCTCGAACCTCTGGTCGAGACCAGTCCCGGCAGCGCCAAAGGGAGCGGCGCGAAAGTGACCGCGTTCGGCGATGCGGTGCTGAGCCACTACCGCGCCTTGCAATCACGGTTGCAGGGGACATCGGACTGCGCGGACTACAAAGCACTGGCAGCAGCCCTTCTGAATGAGCCGAAAGTCAGCCAGAAGGCCTGAAGGTCACCGCTCCACCGGCCCTTTCCACAGCACACCATCCTTCATCACCAGCGCCACCTTGCGGATCACAGCAATGTCGACAAGCGGATTGCCCTCGACCGCCACCAGGTCCGCCAGAAGCCCCGGCTTCACCGCGCCAAGCTTGCCGCCGATGCCGAACATCCGCGCGTTGCCGGACGTTGCGGCAATGGCGACCTCGCCCGGCGTCATCCCGGCCTTGACCATCATTTCGGCCTCGCGCGCGTTATCGCCATGTGCGTAGACGCCGACGTCTCCGCCCATGCAGATCGCCACGCCTGCCTTGCGTGCCCTTGCCAGCGCGTCAAAACCCTCCTGCACGCTGGCAGGCACTGGCGACGCGCCATTCCATCCGCGGTAGCGTGCGATGGCGTCGCCTGCGGCCAGCGTCGGGCAAAAGCCGATGCCCTTGGCCTTCATCGCGGCAAAGACTTCGGTCGTACCCTCGTCGCCATGCTCGATGGTGTCGACGCCTGCTGCTATCGCTCGGCGCATCCCCTCGGCGGTGCTGGCATGAGCAACGACCTGCCGCCCCGCGCTGTGCGCTGCCTCGACCGCCGCTTTCAACTCGCCTTCGGTAAAGGTCGGGCGGCTCGGCTCGCCCGGCCCCCAGCGGTAATCGGCATAGACCTTCACCAGATCAGCCCCGGCAGCAATCTGGCGCCGGACCGCATCGACCAGCGCCGGCCCGCCTGCTTCCTCCGCGCCAAGCGGCGTCACTGTGCCCGGCTCGAAACCGCGCGGTCCATAGGCACCCGGCGCGACAATCGCGCGCGTGGCCACCAGCATGCGCGGGCCGGGCACGATTCCCTGCTCGATCGCCTGCTTCAGCCCGACATCGGCATAGCCCGCCCCCTCGGTGCCAAGATCGCGCACGGTTGTGAAGCCCGCCATCAGCGTGACGCGCGCATGAACCGTCGCCCGCGCGGTGCGCAGGGCAACCGATTCATGCAGGACCTGATCGTCCCACGGCGTCTCGTTATATGGGTGCAGGAAGAGGTGTGAATGCCCCTCGATCATGCCGGGCATGAGCGTGGTGCCGGGCAGGTCGATGACGGAGGCTTCGGCAGGGGCGGCAATGCCCGGTCCCGCCGCTTCGATGCGGTTGCCGCGCACCAGAACCGCCCATCCCTTGTGCAAAACGGCAGTTTCGCCATCGAACACCGCGTCAGGACGCAGCAGCGTAAGCGCTTCCTGCTTCTCGGCTGCATAGGCCGACATTGGGGCGGCAAGGACAGCCAAGGCGACAATGCGGTGGAGCAAGCTCATGGATTTCCTTTCGGTCATCCGCGAGCATAAGCGGTTGGCGCAGCGTTACAATGCGGCTCGGCACCCTTTTACGCCGGGCATTCGGCAATCAAGCTGCGGGAACATCCTCGCCGCGCAGCTGGGCCAGTTTCGCATCGAGCGGAGGCAAGACGCCGATGCCGCTGATCGTGCGCCGATCAAGATCAGCCAGCCGTGTATCGGGCGCACGCCGGGTAAGATCGCGCAAGTGCTGCACGCGAATGACCGCCATGACGCAGCCGAGGGTGGCTACCGATACGCACAACCGCCACAGCGCGAAGTGCCCGCTCTGCATCGTCGAAAGAAATTCGGCAAAGCACATCCATACCGTTACGGCACCGAGCAGTTCGGTTGCCCGCTGCTTTGGCGCGGCCAGCAGCAGACTGCACGCCAGCACGAAACCGCCGAGGCCTGCAAGTAGCGGCGTCAGCATGTCCGTGACATATCCATAACCAAGCGCAAGGGCTGTCGCGACTGCGACACAGGTCCCGGAGCGGGCGATCTGACCTGGGGTCAAGTTGTCGAGTGGGCTACGCATGAACACCTAGATAGCCTTCAACCCATAAAAAATCGTTACGGCACGCAGCGGTCACCGGACAAGGCTCACGATCCAGAAGATCAATGCCCACAACCCGAGCGAAAGCGAAAACGGAAGTGAAAGCCGCACCCACCCCGGTGCCGCGTCGGCGCGGCGGAGCTCTTCACCCGTAGCATCGCCAAAACCTGCCGCCTGCCGCATGATCAACTGATCCTGCAACTCGTGCACAGGCGAGCGCACCGGCGGGTCGATCGGCTCGGCAGATCGCGGACCGCTCTGGGAAGCATCCCGCCGAGCGACCACGGAGTATTCGGCAGACAGGGCATGCGAACCAGTCATGGGGTCACCTCGGCGGTTACCCTGCGCCAAAATCCTCAATCCGCAGTGAAACCTGGTTCAGGGGAAATCCCTACCCCCTCAGCGCCGTTTCCACCGGTTCGCCGCGCACGGGGTAGCCAAGGCCATCCGGTATCATCAGCCACATCTGTCCATCACGCTCCTCGACATAGGGGCTGATCGTCCCGACCGGCGTGGCCACGGCATGCGCGCGTGCCGTTTCAAAGCTATCGAACCGGGCGAGCCGTTCAAGGTTGCGGCGGGTGGGGAAAATGATCTTTATCTTCTTCTGCTCGGCAAGTTCGAGCGCTTCGGCAGCGCTGGCCCAGAACAAGTGACGGTTTTCCGTCGCATCGACGGTTATGTCGACCGCACCGGTGCCAAGGTCCGCAAGGAAGAAGCGGGTGTCGAAAATTCTTTCAGCGCGTTGACGCGGCCACCAGCGCGCGAACGACACCAGCCGGTCAGGCACTAATGTCCAGCCGAAAGCATCGAGCACAGGCGCGAGTTCGCCGCTTTCCAACAGCATTTTACGCGCCTCGGCAGCAATCGCTCCATCGACAATGCCGTCGATGCCCACGACGAGGCCCGTCTCCTCAAGTGTTTCGCGCACGGCGGCAATGCGCGCGGCCATGTCGTCAGGCTCTCCACCCAGCCGCGCGGCGAGTACGCGGTCGGCAGGATCGATTCTGCCGCCCGGAAAGACCGTGGCACCGCCTGCAAACACAAGGCTGGCATTACGCTCTACCATCAGCAATTGCGCCGGCCCGCCCGCCGTGTCGCGGCGAAAGATCACGATGGTTGCTGCCTGAGCTGTCTTGGCCAGCCAAGTGTCGGCGTCGAGTTCGTTGGTTTCCATTACCTGTCCATCATGTCCCGCCGCACTGGCCTTGCCAAGCTGGCAGTTTGTGTCGGCAGTTTTTACAATCAGCCTTGATTCCGCAAAATCATCTGGTCAAGAATTGCGCAAATCCGCCGTTTGCGACATTTGGCACGGCTCCTGCATTGTTAGCTGTGTCCCGAAGAGTAGCTTCTTCTCGAGGCGGAGCCAGTCCCCCCGGTCTCCTTGGCTCCGCCTCTCCCGGGACCTCCCGGAAAAACACCAAAGCCCAAGAAAAAGGCGCGACCGGCAAAGCCGACCGCGCCCGGAACCGTCAATTGGATCTGATCAGGCGGCCTTGACGCCAGCCTCGTCCATCAGTTCCTGCAACTCACCGGCCTGGAACATCTCCATCATGATGTCCGATCCGCCGACGAATTCGCCCTTCACGTAAAGCTGCGGGATCGTCGGCCAGTCCGAAAACGACTTGATGCCGCTGCGGATTTCCATGTCCTGCAAAACATCCACACTGGAATATTCGACGCCGAGGTGTTCGAGGATGGCCACGGCCTTGCTCGAAAAGCCGCACTGCGGAAACAGCGGCGTGCCCTTCATGAACAGGACAACATCGTTGCCCTTGACGATTTCGGTCAGGCGTTCTTCGGTGGTGCTGGACATCGGGGATCTTGTTCCTTTCACGCCGTACTCAGTTGGGAACGGCGGTGGTCAGTTGCAAGGCGTGCAGCACGCCGCCCATGCGCCCGCCAAGCGAATCATACACGAGTTTGTGCTGTTTCACGCGCGGAAGGCCAACAAAGGCGGATGATACGACCCGCGCCGCGTAATGATCGCCGTCACCTGCAAGATCGGTGATCTCGATCTCGGCATCCGGCAGCGCGGTGCGGATCAAGGCCTCGATCTCTGCGGCGGGCATTGCCATCAGGCTTCGCCCATCAACTGGCGGCGCGCCTCGACCGACCTGGCCTCCATCGCCAGGCGGATTTCGGCTTCGTCAGTTTCCACGCCCGCCGACGTCAGGTCGCCCAGGATCTTGCGGACCATGTCTTCATCGCCCGCTTCCTCGAAATCAGCCTGAACAACCGACTTGGCATAAGCCTCGGTCTCGGCCGCATCGAGGCCCATGCGCTCGGCCGCCCAGGTGCCCAGCAGCCGGTTGCGGCGTGCATGGACACGAAACAGCATTTCCTCGTCACGGGCGAACTTGGCCTCGAAAGCCTTCTCGCGATCGTCGAAAGTGGTCATGGGCCGGTGAATCCTTCAAAAGAAGCTTTCCCTAGCCGATAGTCAGCGCGCGCCGCTGCTGCAAGGGATCAACGAAAGATTTGCGGGTCCCGGCAGCGTCAGAAGTTGCTGCGGCGCAAGTCCAGCAGGATGCCACCCTCACCGTTCACGTCGCAAGAGAACCGATCTCCGTTGCGAAGCGTGCCCGAGACCCGATACCCGTTCCCGGCGCGGGTGGCATCATAGATTTCCTCGACGTCACCTTTGCGCGAAGCTTCGTCCACGCAGCGCTCAACCGCATCGTCGATGCCGCGCGTCGCCGCGCGAGGAGACGTGCCCTGCCCTTCATAGGGCCGGGTTTCATTCGGACGCCAATCGTCCTGGCGGTAGGTGTCGTTTGGTGCTGGCTCAGGGCGATAGCGATAGTTGTCGTCGCGGCGATCGTTCGACTTGGATGCAGCGCTGGCTATGGCGGCAATACCGCCGAAGATCAGCAGGCCGGCCAGCACATCGCCGCCATCGATCCCGCGATCCCGGTGCCAGTGACGATCGCCGCCGCCCCAACCGGGCCGCGCTTCTGCGGCGAGCGGGATCATGGCAGTTGCCATACCAGCCAGTGCCAGTGCCGATTTTGCAAAAATGCGCGCCATGGTCCGAACCCTTTGCCGGTTCGCGCTGGCCACGAATTGGCCGCCGAAACCCCGTATTATGCCTTGCGGGTTAGGCGGTCCAGGCTTTCCGATGCCTGAACCGCCCTGCCGACCTTACAGCCCGCGGATGCCGCTGTAGTCGATATCGACAACCCGTCCGCGCTCGACCTTGCACTTGAACGAGCCGCTGTCGTAGCCGCGCAACGAGTTGTCCCAACCCCGATAATCGCCGTTCCAGCCGCGACCATAATCGCGATCACCCCGGCGCCAGTCACGCCCGTTCGAATTGACCGCGATACGGCCTCGGATTTCATAGCCCCAACGGGTCTGGCGAATGTCGCGCACGTCGGTCACGTCGGCACGGCCATAGCTGTAACGTGATGCGGTCCGTTCGGCGGTGTTGACGCACTGCTCGATCGCGCTGCGCGCGTTGCCGCGCCCATAGTAATTGTCACGGTAGCGACCGTCATTCCAACCATCGCGGCCGCGCCAGTCGTTGTCGCCATAGCCGTAGCGATCATAGCGATCGTTGTTATTGCCCGCAGCAGCGGCAATTGCGGCGATGCCACCGATCACCAGTGCGCCCGCAACGATATCGCCGCCGTCGATTCCGCCGCGATGATCACGCGCCATCGCCGGAGTGGCCGAAGACACTGCAACCGCAGCGGCGGCGGCAGTTCCGACCAGGGCCTTGGAGAATGTCTTCATGGTCCGATCCTTCACTTCATCGGCAGGGCCACTCCCCGCCATGAATGAAGGTTTGCCTGAGCCGCGGTGAGATGACGCTGAACCGGCAGGACAGCTGCTGTTCATAAAAATCCCGCAAAATATGAACAACTATTCGGCGGGCGACAGTCCCGTCCAATAACCGAGAAACGCCAGTACGTCGGCGCCTGTGCCGATCACCTTGTCCACCGGCTTGCCCGCGCCATGGCCTGCACGCGTCTCGACGCGCAGCAAATGCGGCCTGTCACCAATCTCGGCCGCCTGCAAAGCGGCAACATACTTGTAACTGTGCGCAGGCACGACACGATCGTCATTGTCGGCGGTGGTGACCAGGATTGCTGGATAGACCTTACCGCCCGCGATGTTGTGATAGGGCGAATACCGGCGCAAGGTTCGCCAATCCGCCTCGCGGTCCGGGCGGCCATAGTCATCCACCCAGAACCGCCCCGAGGTGAAGCGGTCGAACCGTAGCATGTCCATCACACCAACATCGGGATTGGCAGCCGCGAACAAATCAGGGCGCTGGTTGACCACCGCGCCGACCAACAGCCCGCCGTTCGAAGCGCCCTGAATGGCCAGCGCGCCCTTGGCCGCGATGCCCTCACCGATCAGATATTCGCCCGCCGCGATGAAATCGTCGAAACTGTTCTGCTTGTTCTCGCGCCGCCCGGCCTCGTACCAGCTCCTCCCGAACTCTCCGCCGCCGCGAATGTTGGCCAGTGCAAACGCACCGCCCGCCTCGAGCCACGCCATCCGCACCGGCGAATAGGCGGGCGTCAGCGAAATATCGAAACCGCCGTAGCCGTAGAGAAGCGTCGGCAGCGCCCTGCGCGCCTGCGCGAATTCCCGCTTGCGTACGATGTAGATCGGCACCTGAGTCCCGTCCTTCGACGCGAACCTGCGCTGCTCGACTTCGTAGTCGGCAGGATCGAACGCCATCTTGGGCACGGCAAAGGGCGTCACCTCGCCGCTGCGCAAATTCATACGGTAGATCGCGGGCGGTGTGGCGAAGCTGCTGAACTGGTAAAACGTCTCGGCATCGCCGGGTCTTCCGCCAAAGCCGCTCGCCGTGCCGATGCCGTTGAGCGTGATCGCCTTGCCGGGCCGCCCTTTGCGGTCGGTCATCACCGCAACGCTTTGGCCGTCCTTCAGGTAGGACAGCAGGAAACGATCGCCAATCATTCGCGCCCCTTCCAGCGCGTTCCCACGCTCGGGCACGATCACGCGCCAGCCTTCGCGTGCATTGGCAAGGTCGATGGTAACAAGGTGGAAGTTCGGCGCGCCACGGTCGGTCAGGAACCACAGCCGGTTAGCTGTGCCTGCCACCAGTTTCCAGTGGTCAGCAATCTCAGGTACAAGCGCCTCGGCCTGCCACTGTCCCGCCTTACGCCCATCCATCTGGATCAGGTGGACGGCATTGCGCTTGTCGGTGCTGACTTCGCTGACGATCACGGCCCAGCGCCCGTCGCTCGTCACTTGAGCCTTGTGACTCCATTCGGGATGGTCGGGCGTGGCATGGACTTGCTCGTCCCGGTCCTGCGCCGTGCCGACGCGGTGAAACCATACCGCCTTGCCGAAGCGCGGCGCGCGCGCATCTGCGCCAGCGGCAGGCGCCGGAAAGCGCGAATAGAGGAAGCCCTCATCACCGATCCAAGCGATTTCGGTGTCGTTTGCCCAGTCGAGCCGGTCGTCAAGCACGCGGCCCGTTGCCACTTCAACCACGCGCAGCCGCCGCCAGTCGCTCCCTGCTTCCTGCTCGGCATAGGCCAGGAACCTGCCGCTCGGGCTTGGCTCCCACTGCGCCAGCGCCAGCGAACTATCTGCACTCCAGGTGTTGGGATCAAGCAGCAGCCGCTGCTCACCGTTCACACCCTTGCGCACCCACAATGCCGACTGGTTCTGCAAGCCCGAATTGCGCGTATAGAAATAGCGGCCACCTGCCTTGCGCGGCAGGCCATAGCGTTCGAAATCGAACAGGCTGCGGATGCGCGCGGCAAAGCGGTCACGCCCCGGCAGCCGCGCGAGATAGTCCGACGAAAGCGCGGTCTGCCCGGCGATCCAGCCTGCGACTTGCGCATCACGGCGGGGATCACCCTCAAGCCAGCGGAACGGATCGGCCACCCGCTCGCCAAAGGCCTGTTCGACCAGCGCGTCGCTGCGGGTTGCCGGATAGGCGCTACGCGGCAGGATCAGGCGGCTTGGCGCCGCGGTTGCTCCGCTGGATGTGGTGACCGGAACGCCGATGCTTTCCGCTGCATTTTCAGCACGCAGTGGCCCTGCCGCCAAAACCAGCGACGCGATCACCGCCGCGCCAAAAGCGCGCCGGGCCAACAGATCCTTCTCCCACATCATTATGCCCGCACAGTAGCACCGCAAGCGGCACAGTGGCGAGATGAATTGAAGGTCAGTCCTGCGGCTTCAGCCCCGTCCAGTGCGCGAGGAAGGCGTAGACGTCCGCAGACTCCTCGATCATTTTGGAAACCGGCGTCCCTGCGCCGTGTCCGGCGCGCGTCTCGATGCGGATCAGGTGCGGTTTCGGCCCGATATCTGCCGCCTGCAATGCCGCCGCATACTTGAAGCTGTGCCCCGGCACCACGCGGTCGTCGGTATCGGCGGTCGTCGTCAGGATCGCCGGATACGTCTTGCCCCCAGCAACGTTGTGATAGGGCGAGTAGGACCGCAGCAGCCGCCAATCGGCTTCCTTCTCGGGATAGCCATAGTCGAACACCCATTCGCGACCGGCAGTAAACCGGTCGAACCGCAGCATGTCCATCACGCCGACAGCCGGATGCGCCGCCGCGAACAGATCGGGACGCTGGTTGACCACCGCGCCGACGAGCAACCCGCCGTTGGAACCGCCCTCGACCGCGAGTCCGTCCTTTGCAGCCACTCCGTTGGCTTTCAGCCATTCGCCTGCAGCAATGAAATCGTCGAAAACGTTCTGCTTGGTCGCGCCCTTGCCCGCCAGATGCCACGCTTCGCCATATTCTCCGCCGCCTCGGATGTTGGCCACGGCATACGCGCCGCCCGCATCGAGCCAGGCCATGCGCGCCGCCGAGAATCCGGGCAGGATCGATATGTTGAACCCGCCGTAGCCATAGAGGATCGTCGGTAGCGGCCCGGCCAGATCCTTGCGGCGGATCACGAACATAGGGATCTTCGTACCATCCTTGGACGGATAGAACACCTGCCGCGTTTCGAACCGGGCGGGATCGAAGGTCAGTTTGGGCGCTGCCCAGATTTTGGTGGAGGCGGCATTGCCTGTATCGAAACTGTAGATCGTCGCAGGCTGGGTAAAGCCGCTGAACACGAAGTGCCCTTGCGAGTCTCCCGGATCGCCCTGCACCCCGCCAACACTGCCGATTCCCGGCAATGCCAGCGTCCCCTCCGGCTTGCCGTCCAGCGTGGCGAGCCGCAATTCGGCCTTCACATCGCGCAGATAGTTCAGCACCAGCTTGTCGCCAACGATACTGGCGCTTTCCAGCACCGCTTCATCTTCTGGCACCACTGTCAAAAACACGGGCTGAGGCCCCGCAAGGTCCACCATGACCACCTTCTTGCGCGGCGCATCCTTGCTGGTGACGAACCACAACTTGTCGCCGATCCCGTCGATCAACGACCATTCATCGGTCAACGGGGTAACAAGCGGTCGAACCGTCCACTCGCCCTTGCCCAGCGCCGCGACACCGACTGCATTTCCTTTCTCGCTGCCTGTGCTGGTCGAGACAACCAGCCAGCGTTGATCATGGCTGACTTCGGCGGAATGATAGAGGCGCGGATTTACGGGCGTGGTGTGAACCTGGCGGTCGTGCGATTGCGGCGTGCCGAGCTTGTGATACCACACCGACTGGTTGGAACTCACCGCTTGGAAAGCCTCGCCGTCCTTGGGTGCAGGAAAGCGCGAATAGAGCACGCCATCGCGTCCGGCCCACGCGATATGAGAGAACTTCACGTGCTCGAGCGTATCCGGCAGTACCTGACCGGTCGCGACGTCAAGAAACCTGATCGTGCGCCAGTCAGACCCGCCATCCTGCACGCTATAGGCAAGACGGACCCCATCGTCCGACGGTTGCCAGTCATCGAGTGCAGTTGCCCCATCCTTGGCCCAGGCATTGGGATCGATCACCACGCGGCGTTCCCCTGTGCCGTCCACATTGCGCGCATAAAGGACCGACTGGTTTTGCAAGCCGGAGTTATGACGGAAGAACAGCAACTTGCCTGCCTTCACCGGAAGCCCGACGCGTTCAAAATCAAACAAGGCCTTAAGTCGCTTTTCAAAGGCGGGCCGTTCGGGAAGCCGGGCCAGATAATCAGCGGTGAATTTGCTTTGTGCCTCCACCCACGCAGCAACCGCCTTGTCCTCGCGCACGTCGGCCTCAAGCCAGCGGTAGGGATCGGCAACCTTTTGGCCGAATGCCGTATCGACCACTGGTCCGCGTACTGTTGACGGATAGTTCAAGGCTCTGTCCTGTGCATGGGCGTTTGCTGGCGCGACAAGGAGCGCCGCCGCGGATGCGGCAAGAAGGGTGCGGATCGTTGGCATGGAAAGGCTTTCAGGTGAGTCATTCCGGTTGCACAGGAAACTAGACGCGATTGCCGCACATGCAAGCGCCGGAGCGCGAAATGCCCATACAAAAACGGGCGGAGCCGAAGCCCCGCCCGTCATGTGTTCGGCTGAACCGAAGCGCAGTTTATGCGGCTTCGTATTCGTCCTCGTCAGCGGTCATCACCGGACCCGAGTCCTGGCCCTTGGCCGAGACGTCGCGGTCAACCAGTTCGATCACGGCGATCGGAGCGGCGTCCGAAGCGCGGTAACCGGCCTTGATGATCCGGGTATAGCCGCCGTTGCGATCAGCATAGCGCTCGGCCAGAACGGTGAACAGCTTCTGCAGCTGCGCATCGTCGAGCAGACGTGCGTGTGCGAGACGGCGGTTCGAAAGACCGCCCTTCTTGCCCAGCGTGATCAGCTTTTCGAGATAAGGACGCAGTTCGCGTGCCTTTGGCGTGGTCGTGGTGATCTGCTCATGCTTGATCAACGCTGCCGCCATGTTGCGAAGCATCGCGATGCGGTGAGCCGAGGTACGACCAAGCTTACGCTGGCCCATTTTATGACGCATGGGTATTTCCTTCAGTTCGTAGGGGGGCCGTGCGAGGTACCCCGATCCAGGCGGCTGTTACGGGTTGCCGCCAAATCACCCCGAAAACAGGGCGTCCCGCGAAGGACGCCCTGAAATTGCTCAGCCCAGCAGCTCTTGTTCGAGCTTCTTGGCCATTTCTTCGATGTTTTCCGGCGGCCAGCCGGGGATGTCCATGCCGAGGCGCAGACCCATCGAGGAGAGAACTTCCTTGATCTCGTTGAGCGACTTGCGGCCGAAGTTCGGCGTGCGCAGCATCTCGGCTTCGGTCTTCTGGACGAGATCGCCGATGTAGATGATGTTGTCGTTCTTGAGGCAGTTGGCCGAGCGGACCGACAGCTCCAATTCGTCGACCTTCTTGAGAAGGTAACGATTGAGCTGGTTGGCATCGCTTTCTTCCGGCGCATGGGCAGCAACGCCCGCAACCGAAGGAACATGTCCGACCGGAACCTGATCGTCGAAGTGGACGAACAGCGACAGCTGGTCCTGCAGGATGCGCGCGGCATAGGCCACGGCGTCTTCAGGGGTCACCGTACCGTCGGTTTCGATCATCAGGTTGAGCTTGTCGTAGTCAAGCTCCTGACCGATGCGCGCGTTGTCGACCTTGTACGAGACCTGACGGACCGGCGAATAGAGCGAGTCGACCGGGATAAGACCGATCGGCGCGTCAACCGGGCGGTTCGACACGGCGGGGACGTAACCCTTGCCGGTATCGACCGTCAGTTCCATGTTGAAGGTTGCACCTTCGTCGAGGTTGCAGATCACGAGGTCCTTGTTGAGGACTTCGATGTCGCCTGTGACGGCAATGTCGCCTGCCTTGACTTCGCCCGGACCGGTTGCCGAAAGCTGGAGACGCTTGGGGCCTTCGCCCTGCATCTTCAGTGCAATCTGCTTCACATTCAGGACGATGTCGGTCACGTCTTCACGCACGCCGGCGAGCGACGAGAATTCGTGAAGGACGTTCTCGATCTTGATCGAGGTGACGGCTGCGCCCTGCAGCGAGGACAACAGCACGCGGCGCAGCGCGTTGCCGAGGGTGAGACCAAAGCCACGTTCCAGCGGTTCGGCGACGAAGGTCGCACGGCGCTTGGAGTCGTTGCCCGACTTGATCTCGAGATTGTTGGGCTTCTTCAGTTCCTGCCAGTTCTTGATGTTGACAGTCATGGAATTCCCCTGGGGTTTGTGCGGGCTTGCCGGATGTCAGACAAGAGCGTCCGCATCCGGTCGAAGTATTGGGCGGGACGGGACGCCGGTACCTGCGTCCCGTTCGCCATAAGCTGGATCAGACGCGACGGCGCTTCGACGGGCGAACACCGTTGTGCGGGATCGGGGTCACGTCACGGATCGCCGTGATGGTGAAGCCGACCGCCTGGAGGGCGCGAAGAGCGCTCTCACGACCCGAACCGGGGCCCTTGACCTCGACTTCGAGAGTGCGGACGCCGTGCTCGGCAGCCTTCTTGCCGGCATCGTCTGCTGCGACCTGCGCGGCATACGGCGTCGACTTGCGGCTTCCCTTGAAGCCCATCATACCAGCCGAAGACCACGAAATCGCGTTGCCCTGGGCGTCGGTGATGGTGATCATCGTGTTGTTGAAGCTGGCGTTAACATGCGCAACACCACTGGTGATGTTCTTGCGCTCGCGGCGCTTAATGCGCTGAGGTTCGCGTGCCATTGATTTCTATCCTCGAGAAACTTGGGACGGAAGAAGGCCCTTTCGGGTCTTACTTCTTCTTGCCGGCGATCGGCTTGGCCTTACCCTTGCGGGTGCGGGCGTTCGTGTGCGTGCGCTGACCGCGGACCGGAAGGCCCTTGCGGTGACGCAAGCCGCGATAGCAGGCGAGGTCCATCAGGCGCTTGATGTTCATCGCGACTTCGCGACGAAGATCGCCTTCCACGGTGTGATCGGCGTCGATCGCTTCACGGATCTGGAGGACTTCAGCGTCCGACAGGTCCTGAACACGGCGCGACTGATCAATGCCGAGCTTGTCGGCGATCTGCTTGGCCTTGTGAGCCCCGATACCATGGATGTAAGTAAGCGCGATGATCACGCGCTTGTTGGTGGGGATGTTTACCCCGGCAATACGAGCCACTTGCTTCTCCGTTTTGCTCCACAGGTCGAACGACTCGCGCCGGACGCCCTATCTCATCGCTAAAAACACTCCCGGAAAACCGCCAAATCAGGGCAGTTACAAGGCATTACCCTTGGCTGCGCAAAACCCTGACGGTTGAGAGTGAAAGGGGCGCTTAGGCGGTTTCGCCTGCAACGTCAACCGTTTCGCAATGACAAAACGGGGCCTGATCGCCAGTTCGTGGCGCGGCCAATCCAGTGTCGTCGCCACCCTATACGCCAGATCGGTGGCAAGGTCAAAAATGGCGGTTTCACGCCGCTACAGTGGCCTTCACCGCTCTTGCCGGATTCCCGGTCACGCGGCTTCCCGGGTCGACGTCACGCGTGACAACAGCGCCTGCTTCAACATAGGCATCGTCGCCGATTACCACACCGGGCATGATGATCGCGCGGGCGCCAACGGTGCTGCGCGCGCCAATTACCGTAGTACGATAGATTCCTCGCGTATGATCGTGGGAAAGGACGATAGCCCATTCGGCAATCACACTTCCGTCGCCCACCCGGATGCCTTGCGGCCAATTCCTGTCGAGCGATGCCGTCGGTGCGATCCATGCGCTCGGGGCGATGTCCATCCTCCAGAACCGGTGGCGGACCATTTGCTGGAACCGTTGCCGCAAACTCTTGCGCCGCGCTCGGGCCGGTCCTTTGTCAGTTGTCACGCAATGCCCCTGTCGATCCCTGATACGTCCGAACGCAGCCCAGATTGCCTTTGCATATGCGATGTCATCGACTTACGAAACCTGCATGACGCGCAGACGGCTTTCCCAATACGGTTCCATCAGGAATGTCGTGCTCGGCGTCTTGCGGTTATATTTGCGCGCCCGGGTTGGCGTGCGCTTCGCTGATGACGTGGACATTTCCCTCACTACGCAGTTTGTCAGCAACAGGCGTGGGTCGATCTTGATCGGTCCATCAAGCGCTCTGGCCCTGCACAGCACCATTACGTCACTTTGCGATGACGGCACGACCGCTCCCGTGATGATAGGTGGGAACTGTTTCGTCGGTGCAGGCGCGATGATCGGGCCGGGCGTGACCATCGGCAATGGCGTAATCATTGCCGCTGGATCTATCGTGCGGCGCGATGTTCCGGATGATTGCGTGGTGTCGGGCAACCCAGCGCGCATAGTTCGGCGGGGCATAGGCGCCGGGCGCTTTGGCCGCCTGCCCGAGGCCTGGGCAAATCAGCGCCTGATGGAAGCGACTGAAGCCTTGCGCCGGGGTGAACTTGTTCGTCATTCAGTCAACAATCCGCCAGGCGGTGCGGAATGACTTGAGCGCCAATGAACAAGATGCATCCTCCCTTTTTTCGGGCGTTGCGGAGCCAAACCCCGCCCAACCAGTTTAGGCCACATGTCAGCAAACGCCCAACGCCTCCTCGTTTCCGCCACCCTTGACTACGCGCTCCCCGCTCCCTCCCCGGTCCTGTTGCAGATCGCCGTCGCCCGCCTGCCGGATCAGCATGTCCTGCGCGAGAACTTGAGCGTTCCGGGATTGGCGGACGCGATCCACGTGGCGGCTCATGGCAATGTGGGCGAACGGTCGTGGCTCATGCCAAGCGACCGCCTGCTCATCCATTATGAAGCCGAAGTTGCGATCAACCGGCCCAACCTTGCCATCGAAGCACTTCCGGCCGACCCGCTGCCGACCCTTCCCGCCGATGTCGTCGAATACCTCCTGCCCTCGCGCTATTGCCCGGTGGATACGATGCACGCCGCCACCGACGACCTGTTCGGTGGGCTGACCGGCGGCGCGGGCGTCCTCGCGGTGCGGGACTGGATCGGCGGCCACCTTTCCTATGTGCCCGGCGCAAGCCACGCCGGAACCACCGCGCTCGATACATTCCACGCCCGCGAAGGGGTGTGCCGCGACTACGCGCATCTACTGGTCACGCTGGTGCGCGGCCTTGGCATCCCGGCGCGCCTCGTCAGTGCATATGCCCCCAACGTGACACCGCCCGATTTCCACGCGTTGGCGCAAGTCTGGCTGGCGGGAAGCTGGCATCTGATCGACGCGACCGGCATGGCCGAGCCATCGCACACCGCGATCATCGGGGTAGGACGCGATGCGGCGGACATATCGTTCCTGACCATCTTCGGCAGTGCCACGCTCAACGAGCAGGCAGTGGTGGTCAGCCTCCTCTAGATCCGCTCCGCCTGCGCCACCGCTTCACTGGCGCGCAGGGCGCTGACGATGCGCGTCAGGTGGGCGAGATCGCGCACTTCCAGATCCACCTCATAGGTGTGGAACGGATTTTCGCGCTGTGTCATTTCCAGATTCACGACGTTGGCGTGATTCTTGGCAAAGATGCCCGCCATTTCGGCAAGCGTTCCCGGGCGGTTGTAGAGTTCCGCGCGCAGTCGGCCGATGGCGCCATCGGTGCGTGCGTCCCAAGCGAGGTCGATCCAGTCGGCATCGACGCCGTCCGCCAGCACCATGCAATCGATGGCATGGACTTCCACCCCCTTCTCCGGTCGGCGCAGACCGACGATGCGATCTCCGGGCACCGGATGGCAGCAGTCCGCCAGCTTGAAGGCCATGCCGGGGGTGAGGCCCCGCACTGCTATGGCGCGCTGTTGGCGCGGCCAGTCCTCTTCGGGAAGGTTGGCGGCGCTGCCGGGAACGAGTGCCTCCATCACCTGCCGGTCATCGATCTTGGCCGAGCCGATGGCGAACATGAAGTCCTCCTCGGTGCCCAGCTTCAGCCGTTTGATTGCATCGGCGGTGGCTTTCTTGCCGATCTTGGTCGGCAGGCGCTCGACGATCTCCTCATAGAGCTTGCGCCCGATAGCGGCGACCTCACCGCGCTCCTTCTGGCGGACGAAGCGGCGAATGGCCGCACGAGCCTTGCCCGTCACGACAAAGCCGAGCCACGATAGCTGCGGCTCGGAATTGCGGCTCTTGATGATCTCCACAACGTCGCCATTGCCGAGCTGCGTGCGCAAGGGGACGTGACGACCATTGATCTTGGCGCCCACGGCTGCTGCACCCAGATTGGTGTGTACGGCAAAGGCGAAGTCGATAGGCGTTGCCCCCTTGGGCAACTGGAACAGCGATCCCTTGGGCGTAAATGCGAAAATACGATCCTGGTAGATCGCCATGCGCGTGTTTTCGAGCAGTTCCTCGGCGTCGTGACTGGCGTCCAGAATTTCCACCAGATCACGCAGCCACCCGACTTGCGCATCGGGCTGGGTGCCGCCCTGCTTGTAAGACCAGTGCGCGGCAAGGCCGTACTCGTTCAGCTCATGCATTTCCCGTGTCTTGATCTGAACTTCCACCCGCATCGCGTTGGAATAGATCAGTGAAGTGTGCAGCGAGCGATAGCCATTCATCTTCGGCGTCGAGATGTAGTCCTTGAACCGCCCCGGAATCATCTGCCACGCCCGGTGCAGGATGCCGAGCGCCTGATAGCAATCGTCCTCGTTCTCGGTCACCACGCGGAAGGCCATGATATCGGTGATCTGTTCGAACGAGACATGGCGTTCCGCCATCTTGCGCCAGATCGAATAAGGATGCTTCTCGCGGCCAGAGACTTCGACGCGCAGCCCCGCCTCAGCCAGCGACTGCTTGATCTCCAGCGCGATGGAATCGACTTGCGCTCCTGCCTCGCTACGGATCGCGGCCAACCGTCCGGTGATCGTGGCGTAGGCCTCGGGCTCAATCTGTTCGAACGCCAGCAACTGCATCTCGCGCATATATTCATACATGCCCACGCGCTCGGCCAGCGGGGCGTATATTTCCATTGTCTCGCGCGAAATGCGGCGGCGCTTCTCGTCGCTGCGGATGTAGTGCAGCGTTCGCATATTGTGCAGGCGGTCAGCCAGCTTGACCAGCAGAACGCGCAAATCCTCGCTCATCGCCAGCAGGAACTTGCGCAAATTTTCCGCCGCACGCTCGCTCTCGCTCATCGTCTCGATCTTCGAGAGCTTGGTCACCCCGTCGACCAGCCGCGCAACGTCGGGACCGAACAGGCGCTCGATATCCTCGACCGTGGTCAACGTGTCCTCGACCGTATCGTGGAGCAGCGCAGTGATGATCGTGTCCTGATCGAGCTTCAGCTCGGTCATCAGGCCCGCCACTTCTACCGGGTGCGAGAAGTAGGGGTCACCGCTGGCGCGCTTCTGCGTGCCGTGTTTCTGTACGGTAAACACATAGGCGCGGTTGAGCATCGCCTCATCCGCATCGGGATCGTAAGCGAGAACACGTTCGACAAGTTCGTACTGGCGGAGCATCTGCCCCTAGATGGAGGCAAGCGGGCGCTTAGGGCAAGTGGGAACGCTGCGTAAATTCGAATGATTCACGGGTTTAGCGAACAAGGGCGATCTGCGGCGCGGCATCTTCAGGATATAGCCCGCACAGGCGCGGATCGCGGTAGACCTCGACATAGCGCGCAAACGGCACGAAGCCTCGGGCCATGTAGAACGGCACCGCGCGCGGATCGTCGGTCGTGCAGGAATGCAGCCAGACGCGCGAAACGCCGGGCGCCCAGGCCATCTGCAAAGCCTTGCGCATCAACCATTTGCCCAGCCCCTTGCCGGTCGCACCGGGAATAAGGCCAAAGAACACGATCTCGCATTCGCCCTCAACCCGGAAATCGAGTTCGAGAATGCCGACTTCGACGCGGGCGCGATCGACCAGTGCGTAAAGTTGGACACGCGAATCGTTCAGGATTTCAGCGAGTTCTTCATCGTTCTTCACAAGCCGCGACCACCACAGCCACGGTCCGCCGACGCGCTTGTAGAGTGCCCGGTACTTTTCGGGCGCGCAGTCCTTCCAGCGAACAAGCTGCACCGGCACGTCGCCCTCTGGCGTCAGGCGGCGCAAACCTGCTGGTGGCTCGCGCATTTCGAGCGCGGTGACGATGCATGCAAGGTTGCCCGGACGGACGTTGTGGTAGCCCTCGCCCACGGCCTCGCCTGCAACCTCCACCGCTTCAGCTCCACACCGCTTCGGGCGGCAGGCTCATCAGGATCGCGTCGATATTCCCGCCGGTCTTGAGGCCGAACAGCGTGCCACGGTCCCATACGAGGTTGAACTCGGCATAGCGCCCCCGGTACTGCAACTGCTGGAGCTTTTCCGCGTCATTGAACGCCATTCCCATGCGGCGGCGGACCAGCTTGGGAAACACGCCCAGAAACGCCTCGCCCACGTCGCGGGTGAATGCGAAGTTGGCCTCGAAGGCAGCATCGTCCGCGCATTCGAGATGATCATAGAAGATGCCGCCGACGCCGCGATGGACCTTGCGGTGGGGAATCCAGAAGTAGTCGTCCGCCCACTTCTTGAACTTGGGGTAGTATTCCGGATCGTGGCGGTCACACGCTGCCTTGTACTCGGCGTGGAAGTCGGCCGTGTCTTCGTCATAGGGAAACGGCGGATTGAGATCGCCGCCGCCGCCGAACCACGCCTTGCTGGTGGTCAGAAAGCGCGTGTTCATGTGGACGGCGGGCACGTGCGGATTGGCCATGTGCGCGACGAGGCTGATCCCGGTGGCGGTGAAGCCCGGCGTTTCGGCGCTCGCCCCGTTGATCGTGCCCGCAAATTCCTTCGAGAACTCGCCCTGCACGGTCGAGACGTTGACGCCGACCTTTTCAAACACCTTCCCCTTCATCAGCCCTTGCACACCGCCCCCAGTGTCACTGGCGCCGTTTTCGACCGCCTCGCCATCGGCTTCGCGGTTCCACGGGGTATAGGCAAAGCTGGCATCGGAGCCTGCCTCGCGCTCGATCGCTTCGAATTCGGCGCAGATGCGATCCCGCAAGGATTCGAACCATGTGCGGGCGCGGGCGGTATGATCAGTCCATTCAGTCATGGCAGCCGCACTTGCCAAGGGAAACGCCATCCGGCAAGGGGAAGTCATGGTTCCCTTTTCGTTCGCAGATCAGGAATTTCGGCTGGGTGCGTCCAGAGCCTTATTCTGGGCCGAGGAAAACGCCCTGCTCGTGGCCGACCTGCACCTCGAAAAGGCCAGCTTCTTTGCCCGCCATGGCCAAATGCTCCCGCCCTATGACAGTCGCGCCACGCTTGAACGGCTGGCAGGCGCGCTGCGCGAAACGGGCGCACGCCGCGTCTTTTGCCTCGGCGATTCCTTCCACGACTCGGACGGAGTGGACCGTCTCGAACCCCACGCAACCGGGATGCTCGACGCCCTCACTCGCGCCACGGACTGGGTCTGGATCACCGGAAACCACGATGAAGACGCACGCGCGCCCGGCGGAACCGTGGTGGACGAACTTTCTGTCAGCGCCTTTTCGCTGCGCCATATTGCCCGCAAAGGCGCTGCCGGGGCAGAGATTTCCGGCCACTTCCACCCAAAACTGCGCGTCAAGGTCAGCGGTCGATCCATCGCCCGAGCCTGCGCCGTAGCCAGCGAAAACCGCCTGATCCTGCCTGCTTTCGGGTCCTTGACCGGCGGGATGGACGCGGGCGATCCGGCAATCCTCGGCGCGTTGCAACCAGCCCGCGCCATCGATGCGATCGTGCCCGCAGGTAGCCGCCTCGCCCGCTTTGCTCTTTGGCGTGCGGCCGCCTGAACGGTGTGCTTTTGAATCTGGCACAATGCGCGCTTTATCTGGGCGCGCATTGTGATATGAGCGCGCCAATCGTATATTTGTTTCAACTGCAGGAGAAAGCACAATAGCTCCCCCACCCCGGCGCAGTATGGCGCCCCCCGTCAAGAGCGGGCCTCGCTTCAACCAGATGATCAACGTGCCCAAGGTGCGTGTGATCGACGAAAATGGCGAGAACCTGGGTGTGATGTACACCCGCGAAGCGATCGATCAGGCAGCTGAAGTCGGCCTCGACCTTGTCGAAGTGTCGCCTACCGCCGATCCGCCGGTCTGCAAGTTCCTCGACGTGGGCAAGTTCCGCTACGAGGCGCAGAAGAAGGCCAACGCCGCACGCAAGAGCCAGAAGACGCAGGAGATCAAGGAGATCAAGATGCGTCCGAACATCGACGACCACGACTACGATACGAAAATGCGTAACGTCGTTCGGTTCCTCGAGGATGGCGACAAGGTCAAGATCACGCTGCGTTTCCGTGGGCGCGAACTTTCGCACCAGCAAATCGGCATGAACCTGCTGCGCAAGGTGCAGGACGACGTGGTGGAAGTGGCGAAGGTCGAAGCCTTCCCTCGCATGGAAGGTCGCCAGATGTTGATGGTTCTCGCGCCGAAATAAACGCGATATACCGTTTCCTGACAGGCCAGAGGGGCGCGCCGCAAGGTGCGCCCTTTTCCGTTGGACGGCACCCAAAAACACTCCGGCGCGCCGCGCGAGATCGTTCCGCGACTGGCCCCGCGCCGACAACGCCCCACCGCTAACGTCATGCCCGAATCTTGCTCCTGCGCGTTCGCTTCCCGGTTCGCCAAAAAAAATCAGGAGTTTTCCATGACACCCTCATTCAAGATCATCCCCGTAGTCGCCATCATGGCCGGCTCACTCGGCCTCGGTGGTTGTGCCACCAAGGGCTATGTGAACGAGCAGATCGCTACCGTTAACCAGCGCATCGACGGCGTCGAAACCCGCCTTGCCGACACTGACGCCACCGCCAAGGCTGCGCGTGCCGAAGCCCAGGCTGCTGGTGCCCAGTCCGCCACCAACACCCAGCGCATCGACCAGATCAATGGCCGCGTCGACGGCGTCGAGCAGCGCATGATGGAAGCCCAGCGCAAGCGTCCGCGCAACTAAATATCGGCCCAAACTCAGCTTCCGATCCAGCCGTTTCCGCCTCCGCCGGCACACCCTGCCGGTGGAGGATCCAACCCGAGTGCGACAATCGATGAACCATGCAATTCAGGCGCTCGCAGGACTTGCGCTGACTATCCCTGCCATCGCGCAGGCAGCAGAAGACCCGGCAGTGCCCGAAGTTTCGCAGGTGGTGCTAGCGAAAGCGGATCGATCGGAAGCTGCAACACGCGTCGTCAACTGGATTTCGGCGGCGCGCGACAATGGGCGCTTGCCCTACATCGTCATCGACAAGCCGGCCGCGACAATGTTCCTGTTCGATGCCAAGGGCAAGCAACTGGCCAAGGCGCCGGTCCTCCTCGGAATCGCGCTCGGAGATGACGCTACTCCCGGAATCGGCTCAAAGAACCTGTCCGAGATCGGCCCAGCCGAAAAGACGACCCCGGCCGGACGGTTCCTTGCCCGGTATGGCATCGCGGCAGGAAAGCAGAAGGTCCTGTGGGTCGACTATGCAACGTCGGTCGCGATCCACACCATCCCCACCGGCAAGCCCAAGGAACAGCGGGTCAAGCGGATGCTTTCGCCTACTGGCGAGGACAATCGCATCACGTTCGGCTGCATAAACGTGCCCAAGGCGGCTTATACCAAAGTGCAGCAGCAGTTCGGCCGGAGAGGCGGCTACGTCTATGTCATGCCCGACGTCAAACAGGTAGAAGAGGTGTTCCCCCGGCTGCTGGTTGAGCCTTATCTGACCCGCTGAGTCCACGCGCCCTTTCGCTTTGTCTGCAGCCTCTGCTAGGCAGGCCGCGGGATCAGGGGGAGCAGGGCCAAAGTGATCGACGCGCGCAGGATCGGACTTCTGGCCGGACCGCTTGGATTCATCGTCACGCTACTGGCTGCCCCGCCCGCCGGTATGCCGGATGCCGCTTGGAGCGCGGCGGGCCTCGTCTGGTGGATGGCCGCGTGGTGGATGACCGAGGCATTGCCGCTTTCGGCAACGGCTTTCCTCCCCTTCCTCGTCTTGCCGCTGACCGGCGTGGCCGACGCCAACAAGACCGCTTCCGCCTATTATTCGCCGATCATGTTTCTGTTCGTCGGCGGCGCTTTCCTCGCGCTGGCGATTGAGCGCACCGGCCTGCACCGCCGCCTCGCGCTGTTCATCATGAGCTTTGCCGGCGCCCGGCCCGGACAACTGTTGCTCGGCGTCATGGCCGCAACCGCCGTACTCTCCAGCTTCATTTCCAATACCTCCACTGCCCTCATCATGATGCCGATGGCGCTGGCGATGCTGTCGGCGGGCGGCGTGCGCGAGGGCGAGACGTCGGGCATGGCAGGCGCTTTGCCGATGGGTATCGCCTTTGCCGCATCCATCGGCGGGCTCGCCACGATGATCGGCACGCCGACCAACGCAATCGCCGCAGGGCTGATCGAGAAGGCGCTCGGCACCGAGATCACCTTCCTGATGTGGGCGATGTACGGCGTGCCCATCGTTTTGATCGCGGTGCCGCTCGCCGCATGGATTATCGCCCACGTCCAGAAGCTTGACGCCGACAGTTTCGATCCCGTCTCCGCACGCGACGCCATCGGCCATTCGGTTCATTGGACCTTGCCGGAAAAGCGTCTGATGCCGCTGGTGATCCTCGCATTTCTTGCGTGGGTTGCGCAGCCGCTGCTGGAAGGGCTGTTTCCCAAAGGCGGGCTGACCGATGGGTCGATCGCGGCGATTGCGGGCCTGCTCCTGTTCATCCTGCCCGATGGCACGGGACGGCCGATGCTGACCTGGCCCGAAGCCAACCGCGCGCCGTGGGATGTCGTGCTGATGTTTGGGGGCGGGCTGGCCATGGCGATGGGCATGACGGAGAGCGGTCTCACCAAATGGATGGGCGAGATGTTGCTTCCGCTGGCCCACGTGCCACTGCCGGTGGTCGCGCTGGTGCTGGTCGCCTTCGTCATTCTCGTTACCGAATTTGCCAGCAATATCGCAGCGGCGAGCGGGATCATGCCGGTGGTCGCCGCCTTGGTCGCGGCGCTTGGGGCAGACCCAATCCTGCTCGCCCTGCCCGCCGCTTTCGCCGCCACCTGGGGCTTCATGTTGCCTGCCGGAACCGGCCCGAACGCGCTGGCATGGGCGACGGGACACTGCTCGATGCGCTCGATGATCAAGGCTGGATTCGCGCTCGATGTCGTCGGAGTGTTCCTCTTGGTCGGCGTAGTGTGGCTGGTTTCGGCGCTCGTGCAGGCCGACTAAGTGTTTCTGCGATATTTCCCCTTCACCAACCTCGCCATTACGGTTTAAGCTGGCACAAACGGCCTCCGGCTGAATCGCAATTTTCAAGGGTGTGCAGCATCGCACAGCGATTCGGACAGAATGGGGCGAAAGAGTGGTCGCACCGTCTTTCGTCAGACTTTCCGGGGAGTTTCGCCATGCGTGGCATGATCAAGACATTGCTGGCAGGGACCGCGGGCACAGCCGCCCTGGCAGCGCTCATGCTGGTGCCGACCGGCGTTGCGACCAGCGCGGATCACCTCGATCCGCCGGGCCGTACCGACGGCGGGGTTGACGCCACGCCCGACATTCCTGCCGACATTGCCGACGTCTTTTCATGGCATTCGAACGGCACAACCAAGATCGCAATGACTTTCGCCGGGCCGGTTTCGGCCGCGGGAACCACCCCGCTCTATTATGACCGCGATGTGCTTTACAAGATCAACATCTCGACTGCAGCGCCCGCGAGCACGCCCGAATTCACGATCAAGTACCGCTTCGGCAAAGGCTCCGGCGAAAAAGACTGGGGCGTGCGCATCGAAGGCATTCCCGGCGTCACCGGCGCAGTGGAAGGCCCTGTCGAGACCAATCTTGAAAAGGATGGGGTGAAAGTTCGCGTCGGCCTATTCGACGAACCATTCTTCTTCGATCTCATCGGCTTCCGCGAGACCCGCTCCACCGGCGTCTTGCGCATCCGCAACGATCGCAATTTTTTCGACGGGCAGAACGATACCGCCATCGTCCTCGAAATTCCTGACGAAAAGCTGGGTGCAGGCGTAACCAACATCGGCCTCTGGGGCCAGACAGCCCGCTTTGGAGGGAACATCTGATGACTTTCCAGCCGATCAAGCGCCTGCGCGCCCTCGCTCTTGCCGCCACGCCCCTAGCTCTGGCCCTGTCACTTTCCGCATGCGGCGAAGACGGTGCCGGTGGCCAGGTCGTGGTCCCTGCGCCTCAGCCAAGCTCAACTGCGACCGCAACGCCAACGCCCACGGCAAGTGCGCTTACCTACAACTCCACCAACTGCTTTACGCAAGCAATTCAGGGCCAGAACGGCGCAAATCTAAAGTCGTTCATCATCCCCGATACGCTCAAGCTGGACCTGACCCGGTCAACCCGCTTCCCAAATGGGCGTCATCCGGCGGACCCGGTCGTCGACATTCTACTGGCAACCTTGTTGCTTGATATGAGCGTGACCGGCCAAGGGCCGAACACCTTGGCCAACGTGCCGCTCGATCCGCCGGGGAATGACAAGTTCTTCCTTCTGACGTTCCCCTTCCTGGCAACGCCAAACGGCACGCCGCAAGTGGCAAGCGGCACCGGATCGGGTTTCAACTTCCGCACGGATCCCGATTCAGCCTATGTCAGCGTCGACCGCATGGGCAACCCGGCTATCGCCACGGCGCTGATCAGTTCATCAAAGAAGGTGGCCTATAACGACGACACCCCGGCTGGCGATGCGACCAACGAGAAGTACTTCGAGGAGTATGAACACGAACTCGACAAGTTGTTCGGCCTGATCGGCGATGATGTCGAGAGCCTCGGCCTGAAGATCTGCGCCACCAAGACAACAACCTGACCAGCACGCGGTTGCTCGGGCAATGACGACAAAGCCGCGCGCCGCGCGCTGGCCCTGGCTGCTGCTGGCGGCCGTGCTGCTGGTCAGCGCGGGCGCGATTGCCTACGATAAATGGAAATCGCGGCAAGGCCCGCCCGATCCCTTACCGTCGGAAATCCAGCCATGGTTCGGTCCGCGCAGCCAGATCGAGCTTGAACAGGCGGCCATCGTCGGCGTGGATGGCGCGCGGGCAAGGCTCGCCCTCGCGCCCGGCGAATGGCTGCGGCAGGAAATGCTCGCCCGCGCTCTGATCAAGCGCTTCCGCGCCACCGGCAGTTATGCCGATCTGGCCGAAGCCGACGTTCTGCTCGACAGGGGCATGGCTGGCTCGGTCGCGCCTGCCGGTCCAAGTCTCAGCCGCGCCGAAATCTCGTTGCTCGCCCACCGCCTAGACGCTGCAGACAAGGGCCTCGCCCGGTTCTTTGCGCAAGTGGGCGAACCCGACGCCGAGGAATCGGCGGGCGCATGGAGCGTGCACGGCGACGTTGCGTTTCAACGTGGCGACATGAAGGCGGCACGCCTCGCCTATGCCCGCGCCGAAGATTTCGACAACAACACCGCCGTCGCGCTGCGTCAGTCGATGCTGGCACTGCGCAGCGGCGATGCCGAACTGGCACGGCGGCGGGTCAATGCGATCCTGCGCGCGCCCAGGCTCAACCGATCTGTGAAGGCGCAAGTGGCGCTGCAACGCGCGACCATCGCCTACGGCGCCGGCGATTGGCAGGCAGCTGCGGCTTGGGCGCGCTTTGCCGACAAGTTCTTCCCCGGTTATCCGCTCGCGCAGGCTTACGTCGCGCAGACGCAGGCACTGGAAGGCGACGTGAATGGCGCGGTCAAGCGCTACGAAGCCATCCTGGCAAGAGCGCCGCTACCTGAAGTGATGGATGCGCTCGCGTTCACCTTGCGGCTCGCCGGGCGCGGTGCGGAAAGCCGCGCATGGGCTGAAAAAGCCGCGACGCTCTGGGCCGAACGCTACCGCGTCCTGCCCGAGGCTGCATCGGCCCATTTGGTCGAGCATGAACTGGCTCTTGGCGATCCGGCGCGGGCCGTGCCCATCGCAAAGGCCGATGCCGCCCGCCGCCCGCACGGCGCCAGCCTGATCCTGCTCGCCCGCGCACAACTCCTGACCGGGGATGCCAAGGCGGCTTTGGCAACACTCGCACGCGCGGAGAAGACGGGCTGGCGCAGCGCCGGACTTTATCTTGCGCTGGCAGACGCTCACACCGCTCTGGGTGACGATGGCGCAGCAGACGACGCGCGGGAGGAAGCGCTTGATCTCAATCCAAAGGCGACCGACCCAGCAGCGCGCTTCATCTGGTTCGGCCACGATTAAGCACCTGATCCGAGCAGCACTGGCGCTTGTCCTTGCGCTGCTGCCCGGGCCTGCGCTCGCCCACCTCACGCCCAATTCCGAAATCCGGCTCGCCTTTGCACCCGGCGCGGTGACCGCTGATATCGTCGTGCCACAAGGCGAGTTCGCCTATGCCACCGGCCTTTCCACCGACAACCGGCCCGCCAGTCTTGCAAGGGCCAAGGCGCGCGTTATGGCGGACATGGCGGTGCTTTCGCCTGATGGCAGGCCATGGACAATCTCCGTCAACCGCATCGCCTTCGAAACGATTGCAGGTCCGCCCGACCTGCACCTGACGCTCACACTCACCGCCCCGCCCGGCGCATCGGACCGCAAACTGCTGTGGCGCTGGCATGTGGTGACGCGGGAAGCACCCAACCACTTCGCACTGCTGGTAATCGGCGCCGATCTGGCGGGCGGCTTGAAGGGCGAGCGCGAACTGGTCGGCGCACTCACCGCCACCCGTCCCGAACTGCTGATCGACCGGGGCCACGCGGGCCTTGGCAGCCTCTTTGCCAACGCCTTCCGCCTGGGCGCGCACCACATCGCGCAAGGCTATGACCATCTGCTGTTCCTGCTAGCTCTGCTGCTGCCCGCGCCGCTACTTGCCGCCGCAGGGCGCTGGACCACCCCTCGCACAAGCCGCGATACGTTCAAAAAGCTCGCCTGGATCGTCACGGCCTTCACCATCGGCCATTCGGCCACATTGATCCTTGCGGCATTCCTTGGCCTGCGCTTGCCTGCCCAGCCGGTCGAGGCGGGTATCGCCTTGTCCGTTCTGGTTTCGGCCATTCATGCCGCGCGGCCCGTGTTTCCGGGGCGCGAGCCGCTGGTCGCAGGGTTGTTCGGGCTGGTCCACGGCCTTGCCTTCGCCACGCTGGTCAGCAATTTCGGGCTGGGAATGACGACACGCGCGACGGCAATCCTCGGCTTCAACCTGGGGATCGAAGCGGTGCAACTGGGCATCGTCGTGCTTGCCGTGCCGCTGCTGCTGGCACTGGCCCGCTGGAAACATGGAGCCAGCGCCCGACTGGCACTGGCCGCCCTTACCGGGCTCGCCGCCCTTTTCTGGCTGGCACAGCGCCTCGGCCCTTCCTGATATGGACAAGGCCCTTGCCCACCTCCTATCACCGGGAAGGAAGGGGCTTTGATGGACGTGGATGGGAATGCTTCGGCGCTAACTCAAGGTGCCAATTCGGTGCTTGGATCGCCGCTGCGCCTGCTCACCGGTACCCTGATCTACGTGATGGCCGTGTTCGTCGTGTCCACCTGCGGCTTTGTCTTCGCAGGCTGGCCGCTGGGCGATGCCAGCTACATGGTGCTCCTGACGATATTTTCGGTCGGCTATGGCGAGATCCGCCCGGTCGACACGCTATTCCTGCGCTGGTGGACGAGCGGCACGATCATGCTCGGCTGCACCGGCATGATCGTATTGACCGGCGCGCTCGTGCAAGTCTTCACCCTGTTTCAATTCCGCCGCCTGCTGGGACTGGACCGCATGACTTCCGAAATCGAAAAGCTCGACGCCCATGTCATCATCTGCGGTTATGGCCGCATCGGCGTGCAACTCGCCAAGGCGATGACCGAGGCCAAACGTCCGTTCCTCATTCTCGAACGCGATCACGCCAAGGCCGAAGACGCAAAGGCGCAAGGCTACCTCTGCATGGTCGGCGAAGCCACGCATGAGGAAACGCTGAAAGCGGCGGGCATTATCCGCGCCACGGTGCTGGCGACCGTGCTGCCGGACGATGCCGCCAACGTGTTCATCACGCTGTCGGCGCGCAATCTCAACCCCGGCATCGAGATCATCGCGCGCGGCGAGGCACCTACGACCGAGAGCAAGCTGTTCCACGCAGGAGCCGACAAAGTGGTGATGCCCACCCACATCGGCGCCGAACGCATCGTCGAAATGATCCTCTACCCCGCCACAGGCGCTGCATTGGGCGAAGATGGCGACATCGGTGCGGTGCGGCGCAACCTCCATGATTTCGGGCTGGACCTCGAAGTCGTTGAGGCGCTTCCCGGCGGCGCGCTTACCGGCGAAACCGTGGGCGAGGCCGAGCGGCGCGGCAATGGCGCGTTCTTCGTAGTCCAGATCGACCGCACCAATGGCCAGTCGATCCAGCACCCCGGCGAGGACATGACGCTCGAACCCGGAGACAAGGTGATGCTCGTCGTGCGCGGTAGCAGGCTATCTGCGGGCGCTGTATTCAGCGCAGCCAAGGGACCGGTGAAGCACGGACGGACATTCGTGTCCTGACTTTGCGCGGAATGCGGGTACTGCTCATTCAAGCGGCCTGCCGCATCGGCTGTGTGCCAACGCCCGCCTCCAGTCGGAAGTTGGCAACAAGCGAAGACAGCCGTTGCGATTCACTGGCCAGGCTACGCGCTGCTGCGGTCGCTTCCTCGACCATCGCCGCGTTTTGCTGGGTCATCGTATCCATCTCGCGCACGGTCTCGCGCACTTGGCCGATGCTCACCGCCTGCTCGCTCGCCATGCGGGCGATATTGCTGGCAAGGTCAGCAACGTGCCCGACCTGATCGACAATGAGGGCGAAGGTCTGACCGGTCTGGCCAACCAGATCGACACCGCGTTCGACCTGTGTGGAACTGGCGCTGATCAACGTCTTGATGTCTCGGGCCGCATCAGCCGTACGTTGCGCCAGAGCCCGCACTTCGGTGGCGACGACCGCGAACCCGCGTCCTGCGTCACCTGCGCGCGCCGCTTCGACGCCAGCATTCAGTGCCAGCAGGTTGGTCTGGAACGCGATACCGTCGATCACCGAGATAATCTTGCCGATTTCCTGCGCCGACCCGTGAATATCCTTCATCGCATCGACCGCCTCGCCCACGACCGAGCCGCCCTTCATGGCCTCGCCATGCGCCTGCTGGACCGAATCATGCATGTGCGCCGCGTCGTCTGCGGAGCTTCGCACCGTCGATGCCAGTGTCGTCATCGCGGCTGATGCTTCTTCGAGGCTGGCGGCCTGCTGCTCGGTCCGTCGTGCGAGATCGTCCGAAGCCTGCCTGATTTCCCGAGCACCCACGCCGACTGCCATTGACGTGTCGGAGACATTGCCGAGCGCGCTTGAAACCTGCTTGCGCATACCATCGAGGTGCTTTTGCAATTCGGCAAAGGCAGCAGGCAGATCAGGAACGCGCGTTGCAAAATCGCCTTCGGCCATGCTGCGCAGCGTTGCACTGACTTCGTCGATCACCGCAATGCGTGACGCCTCCTCTGCCTTGAAATAGGCGGAAATGGCCACTTCCATGTCGAGCAGCGCCATTTTTATCAATGACCCCACCGAGCGCGCAGTACGTTTTGCACCAAGCACACCGCCAACGCCGGAAAACATCTTGTTGACGACCTGCTCGAGCACCATTGCATAGGCACCGATGTACCAGCCCGGCTCAAGCCCGATGCGCGCGTGGACGTTGCCGATCACTTCTGCGCTGTCGAAATAGGCCTTGTCGGCATGGCCGCGAAACATTCCCGCCCAATGCTCGATCTGCTTGTCGCGCGCATGGTTCATGGCCGCACGGGATCCGAAGAACTTCGCCGTTTCAGGCGTCGCCGAAATCTGATCGTAAAGTGTGTCGAGCGCTTGTGGCGCGTGCTTCTGGAGGGCGACGGCAAGCCCCGCAAACCTCGCGTAGTCGGCAGGGCCGATATTGAAGAAGGCAAGCTTCCTCGTGTTTTCTCGATCCTTGGCAGGCGATTCCATACGACACGCTCCTCAATTGCCTGAGGTGTCGCAGAGTGAAATCAAGAACTCGGAAAACCGGACCAGAGGGGCGATACGTGGCGCAGCGGCACGGCGCCTTAACCTAATGCCCTAACGCGAAACAATCGCAATGCTTGCCCACCCGGCCCCGGTCAACAAGGTCAGACACGCATCGGCATCAGCACGTAAAGTGCGGGTGACTTGTCATCCTTCCGGATCAGCGTCGGCGCGCCGGCATCAGCCAGATGCAGTTCCACCGTATCGCCGTCAATCTGGCTGAGGATGTCCTTGAGGTAATTGGCGTTGAAGCCGATCTCGAAGCCGTCTGCCGAATAGTCAGCCGCGATCTCTTCGGCAGCGGTGCCGTTGTCCGGGCTGGTGACCGACAAGGTGACGCGGTCGTGGTCGAGCGCCATCTTCACAGCGCGGGTCTTCTCCGTAGCAATCGTCGCAACGCGATCGACGCCCTCGAAGAACGAGCGCGGATCGAGGCGCAGAAGCTTGTCGTTACCGGTCGGGATAACGCGGCTGTAATCGGGGAACGTCCCGTCGATCAGCTTGCTGGTCAGCACCACGCCGTTCTCACCGCCCAGCGTGAAACGCACCTTGCTGGCGGAAAGGTCGATCAACACTGCAGTATCGAGCACTTCTTCGAGCAACTTGCGCAATTCGCCCACACATTTGCGCGGAATGATCACGTCAGGCATGCCCTCGGCCCCTTCAGGGCGCGTAATGGTGAACCGGGCAAGACGGTGACCATCGGTAGCCGCAGCCTTCAGCACCGGCGTCTGCTCGTCGGAAACGTGCAGGAAGATGCCGTTGAGGTAGTAGCGCGTTTCCTCGGTCGAAATCGCAAAGCGCGTCCGGTCGATCAGTTCGGCCAGCGTTCGCGCGGGGATCTCGAAGCTGGTCGGCAGGTCGCCCTCGACGATAACCGGGAAATCGTCGCGCGGCAGGGTCGGCAGCTGGAAACGGCTGCGTCCGGCCTTGACGATCATGCGGTTGTCCGCCGTCTCGATGCTCACCTGGCTGCCGTCCGGCAGCTTGCGCGCGATATCGAACAGCAGATGCGCCGAAACGGTGATCGCACCCGCCGCCTCGACAGAAACTGCCGCCATCGATTCGATGATCTGCAGGTCAAGATCAGTCGCCATCAGGCGCACCCGGTTGTCGGACGATGCTTCGATCAGCACATTCGACAGGATGGGAATAGTATTGCGGCGTTCAACCACCGACTGGACGTGGGACAAGCAGCGCAGCAGCGTCGCGCGTTCAATCGTCGCCTTCATTTCGTCTCGATCCCCCCAGGGAGCGGGCTCAGGCCCTTCCCCGTGCGTTGACTGAAGGCCGAGGAATCGCGTCCCCGGCATACGGTTCGGACCATCTGTCTTAACGCGAGGGCGGGACGCGGCAAGCGCAAGTCCCGCCCGATTGGCCTAAGCTGGGGATAAAAGCCCACAAAGCCGGGGAATTCGCGTCAGGACAGCATCGCCATGCCGCCATTCACGTGCAGCGTCTGCCCGGTGACATAGCCCGCTTCCTTCGACGCGAGGTAGGCCACGGCAGCGCCGATGTCCGAACCCTCGCCCATCCGGCCCATCGGAATGCGCGCGTTGAGCTGGTCCTTCTGGCCATCAGGCAGAACGTCGGTCATCGCTGTGCGGATGAACCCCGGCGCCACGCAGTTGACGGTAACGTTGCGGCTGGCGAGTTCCTGCCCGAGCGACTTCGACATGCCGACCAGCCCGGCCTTGGCCGCCGCATAATTGATCTGCCCCGGGTTGCCGGTCGCGCCCACCACGCTGGTGATCGAGACGATGCGCCCGAAGCGCGCCTTCATCATCGGCTTGGTCGCCGCGCGCATGAGCCGGAACGCAGCTTCGAGATTGACGCGGATCACCGCGTCCCACTCCTCGTCCTTCATCCGCATCGCCAGATTGTCGCGCGTGATCCCGGCGTTGTTGACCAGAATATCGAGCTTGCCCAGAGTATCGAGGGCGGCAGGCACGAGATGCTCGACCTGCTCGGTGTTCGACAGGTCGCAGGTGATCTCGACGTGATCCTGATTGTAGGTGTCGTTCAGTTCCTCACGAAACGACCGCAGCTTCGACGGATTCGTGCCCGAAAGCGCCAGGCGCGCGCCTTGGCTTGCCAGCGCATGACAAATCGCCGACCCGATGCCACCGGCGGCGCCGGTAACGAGGGCAGTCATGCCGGTAAGGTCAAAAAGACGATTTTCCATGGGCGTCAAAGCTCCTTGAGGATGTTTTCGATATCGGCCATGCCGATCACGCTGGTCACCGCGACATCGCCCGCAGAACGGGTGATCATCGGGCCGAGGACTTTGCCGCCCAGTTCCACGAACTGTTCGACGCCAGCAGCCTTCATCGCGATGGCGCTTTCGCGCCAGCGGACCCGGCCAGTTACCTGTTCGACCAGCAGGCGCTTGACGTCTGCCGGATCGGTGACAGCCGAGGCTGTCACATTGGCAAACAAGGCAACGCGGAGCGGTCCCGGCGGGGTCTTTTCGAAGGCTTCGGCCATTGCATCGGCGGCGGGCTGCATTAGCGGGCAGTGGAAAGGCGCGGAAACCGGGAGGAGTATACCCCGCTTGATGCCGTGATCCTTGACCAGTGCCACCGCGCGCACGATCGCGCCCTTGTGGCCTGAAAGCACGACTTGCGTCGGGTCGTTGTCATTGGCGACTGTGCAGACTTCGCCGTCAGCAGCAGCCTCGGCCAGGGCAGTTGCTTTTTCGATGTCGGCGCCCAGCAGCGCGCACATCGCGCCGATACCGACAGGCACGGCGGCCTGCATCGATTGTCCGCGCAGTTTGAGCAGTCGCGCCGTGTCCGAGAGGCTGAACGCGCCCGCTGCGCACAGCGCGGTATATTCGCCAAGGCTGTGGCCCGCGACGAACCCGGCCTTGTCGGCCAGCGAAATGCCGCCTTCCTGTTCAAGCACGCGCAGCACGGCAATGGCATTGGCCATGATCGCAGGCTGGGCATTTTCCGTAAGAGTCAGCGCGTCTTCCGGGCCGTCCTTCATGATCTGGAACAGCTTCTGGCCGAGCGCGTCGTCCACTTCCTCGAACACTGCGCGCGCCACCGCGCTGGCTTCGGCAAGCTCGACGCCCATGCCGACCTTCTGGCTACCCTGCCCCGGAAAAACGAATGCCCGCATCTCACTCTCCACTCTAGCGCCCGCTAATGGCGCCGCGCCCTATGCCGGGCCTGCCTGTCAGGCAAGGCCGAACGGCACGATCTTGTTGTCAATGTCATGGCCGATATCACCAGCGCCCAGGAACGCGATGCCTGTTTTCCCGCACCAATGCCGCGCCATCGCCTCGGCATCGCACCCGAAAGGCCGATCATTTTCAGGTACATCGCTAACCCGGCCCAACCGCAATCCGGCAATGCCCGCAGAGGCCAGACAGCCCGTCACATGAAACAGCAGGCGGTCCACGGCGTAATGGTACTCGGCCACCTCCTCGACCATCACCACATGGCCGGAAAGGTCAGGCATCAATGACGTCCCGCACAGCATTGCCAAAGTCATCAGGTTGAAAGCCGCCGCAGGCGTGCGCCCATCCAGCGATGGCTCCAGTCCCTCATGCGATCCTGCCAGATACCCCAGCGTCCGCCGCACCGCAGCCTCGCCGCCTGCCCGCCGAATATCGGTGGGCATCGGCGCATGGACCGGTAGCCCGATCTTCGCCCGGTAAAGCAGCCCGAGCAGCGTGCCAGCATCGGAATAGCCGAGATATTGCTTTTCGTGCGCCGAAGGCCCGAGCAAAGGCAATGCATCCACCGCAATCCGGCTCGCGCCATAACCGCCACGCACGAACCACACGGCATCAAACTCCGGATCGTTCGCACACTCCACGAACGCCGCCAGCCGCACCGCATCCGGCCCGGCAAAATGGCCCTCAGTGGCAAAGCACTGATCGTGAAATATCAGCTGCAGATCCGCAAACTCCGCCTCGGCCAGCGCAGAAACGCGTGCGGCATCCTCGCGTGAAAACGGGGTCGAAGGAGCGCAGATGGCGATACGTCGGGTCACAGTGTTCACCCTAGACCGGTTCATATGCCGGTTGAAAGCCGCAATCCCACGGTTGTCACCGGGCGCGCGGGCGAATACCGGATAGGCCATGACCAACCCTGCCGACCTGTCGCCCGCATCCCTCGCCGCCAAGGACTGGTTCTTCTGCGGCATTGGCGGGTCAGGCATGCTGCCGCTCGCGCTTATTCTCAAGGGCATGGGCGCGCGAGTGGCCGGGTCAGACCGCAGCCGGGATCAGGGCCGCACCGCCGAGAAGTTCGTCTGGCTCGAAAGCCTCGGCTTCGCACTGCACCCTCAGGATGGCTCAGGCCTGACCTCGCCCGACCAGATCCTCGTCGCCTCCGCCGCCATCGAGGACACCGTACCCGAAGTCGTACGCGCAAATGCTCTCGGCTGCCCGCGCATGAGCCGCGCCGAACTGCTCTCCGCCCTGTTCAACGCCGCGCCGAACTCCATCGCTGTGGGCGGCACCAGCGGCAAATCCACCGTCACCGGCATGATTGGCTGGATTCTCACCGAGGCAGGCCGTGACCCCACGATCATGAACGGCGCGGTGATGAAGAACTTCGTCGCCCCCGACGCCCCCTTCGCCTCAGCCCGCGTCGGCGCAGGCGGCATGTTCGTGTCCGAAGTCGATGAGAGCGATGGTTCCATCGCGCTCTACCGTCCTACCGTGGCCGTGCTCAACAACGTCAGCCTCGATCACAAGAGTCTTGAGGAACTGCGCGAATTGTTTGGCGATTTCCTCGCCCGCGCCGAAACGGCAGTGATCAATGCCGAAGATCCCGAGAGCATGGCCCTGATCGATTGCGCGAAAACGGTCATCACGTTCGGCACCTCACAGGCAGCGACAATATCCGCTGACCCTGAAACGGTCATCGAAGGCCCGACGACCATCTCGGCCATCGTCGCCAATGCCCGCGACGGTTCGGCCCACCCGCTCAGGCTGCAAGTCCCCGGACGTCACAATCTCGCCAACGCGCTGGCCGCCATTGCCGCTGCCAGCGCAGCGAGCGTCCCGGTCGCCGACGCGGTGCGTCACCTCGCCAGCTTTACCGGCCTCGCCCGCCGCTTCGACATCGTCGGCACCACGGCCTCGGGCATCACGGTCATCGACGATTTCGGCCACAATCCGGAGAAAGTCGCCGCCACGTTAGCCACTCTGCGCGCGCACCCCGGCCGGATCATCGCGTTCTTCCAACCCCACGGCTATGGCCCCCTGCGCCAGATGGGCGCGGAACTGGCAGAAGTACTCGCCACTGCGCTCGCACCGGATGACGTGACCATCCTGTGCGATCCAGTCTATTTCGGTGGCACAGTCGACCGCTCGGTCGGTTCGGAGCGCATCGTTGCGCTCATCAACCAACATGGCGGACAGGCGGAACACATTGCCACGCGTGCCGATTGCGCCACCTGCATCGTCTCACTCGCCGCACCTGGCGACCGCATTGTGATCATGGGCGCGCGCGACGATACGCTGTCGATTTTTGCACGCGAAATCCTTGAGCGGTTGCGGACAGGGTAAATTTCCCTGAAACGCATCTATCGGCAATCTCCCCGGCCTTAACCGCAATCGTTTTCAACTCTGCCTGTGTAAATGCGTCCCCGGATCGAACCCAGTCGATCCGGATTGCAGAGGTGTCGCAGTGTTGACCATCAGAGAAAAAACCCGTCGTGGAAGCTTTGTTCTGATCGGCGCCGTTGCCCTCGTTATCCTGCTCTCCAGCCTTGGCATGAATCATATCCGCGTCGGCGGCGTGGTCCATCAGCGCGAAGCCCTGATCAACGAATTCGTGGCCGACATCATGCCGCCACCGGCCTATGTGATCGAGCCGATGCTCGAACTTTCGGAATTGATGCGCGACCCGGCATCCCTGCCAGAGCGCGAACTGGCGCTGGCGCGGCTCGAAAAGGCCTACCACACGCGCGCGGCCTACTGGGATAATGGCGCGCTCGACGAGGACTTGCGCAAATCCCGCAGTGACGAGGCTGGCCGCCTTGGCGACACATTCTGGCAGGAAGTCAACCAGACGCTGCTGCCCGCCGTCAAGCAGGGCGACACCGCTCGCGCAGAAGGCAGCTATGACGCTGTTCGCAAATTGTTCGACAAGCACCGCGGCGCCATCGAAAAACTGACCATGACCAGCGTCGCTCGGTCCCAGGCGGTGGTCCGCGATGCACAAATGACGGTCTGGGGCACCATGCTTGGCGTAGCCGTGCTTGGGCTTGCCGCAATCGGGCTGATGATCGGGGCAGTTCGCCTGCTGTTTCGCATCGCTCTCGATCCGATGGGCGATGTTACCGGCACCATGAGCGCCATGGCCGAGGGCGATCTCGACCGTGACGAATGCCAGACCCATCGCAGCGACGAAGTGGGCGCGATGACTCGTGCCATCGAAGTGTTCCGCGCCGCGGCCCGCGCGCGCCGCGCCGACGGACACAAGCAGCAGGAGGTCGTCAAGATCATGGCGGATGCCTTGGGCCAGCTGGCCAAGGGCGACCTGCAATTCCGGATGCGCGAGGAGCTTCCCCACGAATACGCGGGATTGCGCCAGGCGTTCAACGCGACGCTCGACCAGCTCGACCGGACTATCGCCCAAGTGAAGCAGGCCAGCGTCCAGGTCAGCACAGGCGCCGAGGAAATCCGCCTTGCGTCCGAGAACCTTGCCCAGCGCAACGCCCGGCAGGCAGCAAGTCTCGAGGAATCGAGCGCCGCAATGAATCAGGTGACAATGGGCGTAACAGCCACGGCAGAGCGGACCGGCAGCGCCCGCGAGGCCATCGCCATTGCGCACAACGAAGCCGAAAGCGGGCGCGCCGTCGTCGAGAACGCCGTCGAATCGATGAGCGGCATCGCCAGTTCATCGCAGGAGATCACCGCGATCATCCAGATGATCGAAGGCATCGCCTTCCAGACCAATCTGCTTGCGCTCAACGCCGGAATCGAGGCTGCACGCGCAGGCGAAGCAGGCCGTGGATTTGCCGTCGTGGCAACCGAGGTACGCGCTCTGGCGCAACGCTCGTCCGAATCTGCAGCAAGCATCAAGACTCTTATCCGCAGCAGCGGCGAGCAAGTCCAAACGGGTGTCGACCACGTTGCCGAAACCGGAACTTTGCTCGAACGCATTGCCCAGGACGTTCAAGCCGCCAACGCTATCCTCGATGAAGTCGCCCGCGCCGCCACCGAGCAGTCAGCGGGTCTCGAACAGGTCAACGCCGCCGTGCGCGACATGGACATGATGACCCAGCAGAATGCCGCGATGGTCGAGGAAAGCACCGCCGCGTCAAAGGCGCTGGCCGACGAAGCTGCAAGCCTGTCAGCGCTCGTCGCGCGTTTCAGGACGTCGAGTCTTCACGCACAGCCTGCGCTCCGCCAGGCAGCGTGACCCCCTGACCTGACATCGGCCAACCCGGGGCCTGGACCGATTAATCGAAGCGCCGCTCCAGCATCAACAGATGTGGATCACCATCCATACCGTGCGCCACAAACCCCTTCTCGCGCTCCAGTTCGATGGCCGAATGATTGTCGCGGTCCTCGATGGATATCACGCGCTTAAGCCCGCGCTTGCGCGCTTCGGCAGCGAGCAGGTCGAGCATCGTCCAGCCAACCCCGCGCCCGCGAAAATCGCAGCGCACCGAGACGGCGATTTCGCCCGCTTCCATCTTCGCATCGCAGGCGAGCATGGCCGATGCGATCAGGGCGCCGCTGTCCCGCTCGAAAGCGAGGAAGCTTTCGGTCCGCCAGTGATCGACATGGGTCAGCGGCTGCAACTGGTCATGCCCGACATGTCTGCTTGCGGCCAGAAACCGGAAGCGGCGGTCTGCCGCGCTCACTCTGTCAAAAAACGCTTCGAGAAGCGCCTCGTCCTCAGCAAAAGCAGGGCGAACATCGAGGACCAGACCGTCGCGGGTGACAAGTTCACTGAGAGGGGCAAGTTCAGCCAGTGTGGCAGCAGTCATGGCAAGTCTCCTGATGGCCCGGTTGAACCGTCGGAAATGCGTTAGCGGCCATCGCCATACCATTGTTGATCCAGCGCAATTCAGCAAATTCAACGACTTGCAAAGTCCGCATCGCCGCTTGCAGAAAACGGGGGACTGGCGGCCTGAAAAACGTCCGGCGCCTGCCGTCCTAAATCCTGTGGTTAATGCAGGTGGAGGAAGAGCCATGTGGCGCAATACCGACAGCGACGACTTCAACGCTCACCGCCGTGCCCCGCGCGTCGGAATCGAGCTGCCCGTGCGCTGCAAGCACGGTGCAGAACGGTCAACGGTTATCCTTAAGGACCTCAACCAGTATGGCGCGCGCATCGAGGGCCTCGAGAAGCTGCGGCTCGATGAACCACTGCACCTGATGCTGCCGGGCCTTCAGCCCAAGATGGCCTTCGTCGTATGGTCGCGCGACCGGGTCAGCGGCATCGAATTCGAACACGCGCTGCACGACGATGTGTTCCAGAGCCTCGTCAGCGACTTTGCGATCAAGCACTTCCGCGAAGGCTATCCGCCCAAGTCACCCCCGGTGCGCCACGCTGCCTGAGGGTCTCCCCGGATCAGTGCTTGCCGCGCATCATCCCGACAAGGTGCACCGGGCCTGCGACGATGGCCCCGAGTGCCAGCCCGACAATGGCTGACAACACGGCATAGGTCAGCCAGCCGAGCACGCCGCCCAGCGGCCCTGCGGCCAGTTCCACCGCATGTTGCACCCCGTGTGCCATCTCGGCCGGTGCATGTACGCCCAGTTCCTCGAGGCCGTGCAGGATGATCCCGCCGCCGACCCAGAGCATGGCTGCCGTGCCGACCGTTCCCAGCAGCGTCAGCAGCACCGGCATCGCCCGGAGCAGAAACCGCCCGGTCGACTTTGCCAGAGCCGAGGCCTTCTTCGACAAGTGCAGGCCGATGTCGTCCATCTTCACGATCAACCCGACCGCGCCATAGACCGCCACGGTGATCGCTATGCCCACGACGGCAAGGATCAGTGCCTGCTCCCACAGTCCCTTGTCCGAAACTTCGGCCAGCGCGATCGCCATGATCTCGGCTGACAGGATCAGGTCGGTGCGGATCGCGCCCGAAACACGCGCATTCTCGAAGCTGGCGGCATCAGTAGGCTGATCGTCCAGCGTTTCGCCGATCTTCTCCGCGCCGAACTTCTCCAGCAGCTTTTCCGCCCCTTCGAAGCACAGGAACAACCCGCCGGCCATCAGCAGGGGCGTGATCGCGGCGGGCAGCAGTGCGCTCAGCGCAATAGCCGCCGGCAGCAGGATCACCAGCTTGTTGAACAGGCTGCCCCTGGCAATACGCGCGATCACCGGCAGTTCACGGTCTGGTGTGAACTCGGTCACGTAAGACGGTGTCACCGCCGCATCGTCGATCACCACGCCTGCCGCCTTGGTTCCCGCCTTGGTCGCCGCCGCGGCAACGTCGTCGAGCGATGAGGCCGCGGCGCGGGCAATCACGGAAATGTCGTCGAGCAGGGCGACTAGGCCGGTCGGCATGGGAAATGACTATCCTGTATCTGGGGAAAGGCGGGGCTGATGTGCGGGAACGCCCGAACAAGCGCAAGGGTCCACATGTGTCGAAACGTGACTGAAACGCACTCCCGGCGTGATACTTACACCCTGTCGCGCGAGCCCGGCACCGCGACCTCGACAAAGCGCGGCGCAGTTGTCGGCCCCGTTGCAGCAGCAGCGGCAAGCGCGGTTGGCGGGACGCGGTGCCGGGTGCAGACCCCGCCCGAACCGTCGGTGGTCAGCGGCGTCTCGAACTCGACGCCGATGACCTGTTCCTTCGATCGCACCACGTGCGAAATGGCCAATTGCCCGCCCCCCAGATCAACGACGAGGCTCGTCCCCACTGGCACGCCGAGCAGTCCATCGATCCGCGCGCCGGTGCGCGACAGGTCGCGCATGACCGCCTCGTAACGATGATCCTCGTGGATGATGCCGACCCGGCGGAACACCGAACGCCGCTCGGGCCGGTGGCGCTTGGGGCCGTTTGGCTCTATCTTCAACGCACCTGAAGCAACCCTCTGGTTCACATCGTCCAGAGGCATTGCGCGGGCAAAGATGTGTCCCTGCACCAGCTTTGCCCCGCGCCCGCGCACGACCTCGAGCTGATCGAACGCCTCGACGCCCTCTACCGTGGTTTCCATGCCCAGTGCATCGGCAAGTCCCATGATCGCCGTGATGATTTTCGCGCTGTTCTGGTCCTTGGCCGTGCACGTTTCGACAAAGCTGCGGTCGACCTTTATCCTGTCGAACGGCGCCGAGCGCAGATAGCTGAGCGAGGAATAGCCGGTCCCGAAATCGTCGAGCGCCAGCCGCACGCCGAGGCCTTTGAGTGCCGCAAAAGTCTCGTCGACCGCTTCGCTGTCGCGCATGAACACGCTCTCGGTCAGCTCCAGTTCCAGCCGTCCCGGCTCAAGCCCGCTTGCCGACAATGCCCCCGCTACCGCCGTCACGAAGCCCGGCACCGCAAACTGTACCGCCGAGACGTTGACCGATATCGTCACGCTTTCAGGCCACGAGGCTGCAACCACGCAGGCCTCGCGCAGCGCCCATTCGCCGAGCGACACGATCAGGTTGCTTTCCTCGGCGATCGGAATGAACAGCACCGGCGGTATGGTCCCGCGCTCGGGATGGTTCCAGCGCATCAGTGCCTCGAAACCCACCACCGTATTGTCGGCGATGCGGACGACCGGCTGATAGTGCAGTTCCAGCTCGCCCCGCCCCAGCGCCTCGCGCAAGTCATGGGTGAGCGCGCTGCGCTCCATCGCATCGTCCTTGAGATCGGCCGAGAAAAACCGGAACTGCCCGCGCCCGCCGTTCTTGGCCGCGTAAAGCGCAAGGTCGGCAGCAGAGACCAGAGCCTCGCGGTCATCGCCGTCGTGGGGTGCCACCGCGATGCCCACCGATGCGCCGATCACTGCGCGCTTGCCCTCGATCACATAGGGCTGCGAAAGCATCTGGATCAACTTTGCAGCGGTATCGCCCAGCCGCCCCCGGTCATCCATGTCGGGCAGGATCACCTGGAACTCGTCGCCGCCCAGCCGCCCGATCTCGCCACGCTCGCCCACGACCTTGCGCAGCCGCTCTGCCACTTGTCGCAACAGTTCGTCGCCCGCCGGATGGCCCATCGTGTCGTTGACGTGTTTGAACCGGTCGAGATCGAGCATCATCAGCCCGCAGCAGCGCCCCACCGGTCGGAAGGCCGCCAGCACCGCGTCGAGCCTGCGAGTCATGCGGTGGCGATTGAAGAGGCCGGTCAGCGAATCAAATTCTGCCGCACGTGAATCCTCGCGCTTGCGCAGATATTCGCTGGTTACGTCACGCGCGTAGCCGCTGTAGCCCTCGAACGTGCCGTCCGCCTGTTTGCGCGGTTGCCCTGAAAGCGCCCACCAGCGGGCGTCCTGTTCGGCGATTCCGGTTAAGCGCACGACAAGGTCGGTGATGCGACCATGCGAGGACAGTTGGAAACTGAGCGGCCGGTCTGAGCCTTCGTCCGGATTTCCGGGATCGGTTTCGATCAGCGAAGCCAGCGGTCTTCCGACAAAATCCGCTGCACCCGTATGAACCGAGGGGGAGATATAGGTGAGCCGCCCCTCGCGGTCGGTCGACCACAACCACGCCAGCCCCGACTGCTCGAACTGGTCGAGCATTGCCATGCGGCCGCGGGGATCGCCCGCGTGCACCGGCAAGGCAACAGCAGTCACAGCGCCAGGGTCACGCTCGCCGGATGATGGCGTGCGCGCCAATCCCCTGAGTATGCCCCTGACAACCATTCCCGATCAGCCCAACGCAATGGCGTGAATTTAAGGGCTTACCCTTAGTCTATCAGGGTTACCGCCATCCTAACAGGCTCCGGCACCACGAAGCACTCGCAAGGGTTCGCAATAGTGGCTAAGGCGCCTGCCATGGCACCGCCGGTCAAACGCCTGCATCACCTTGACGCCGCGCGGGCGCTGCTGCTCCTGCTGGGGCTGCCGTTCCACGTCGCCACCAAGGCCATCTTTGAAAGCGCGCCCTCAGCCATCGCTTTCCAGACGTCGCCAGTGATCGGCGCTTATACCTCAGTCACCCACGTGTTCCGCATGTTCGCGTTCTTCATGCTCGCAGGCTATTTTGCGGGCATGATGCGCGAGCGCAAGGGCGGGCCGGAATGGATTGCCGAGCGTGCACGACGCCTTGGCCTGCCGCTCATCGCCAGCCTGGCCACCTTGGGGTTGATCCAGTTCCGCTTGCAGGACATGCTGCTGCACAAGGCCTCCCCACGCTTCCTCGGCCTGCCGGTCGCGCTCGATCACTTGTGGTTTCTGATTGTCCTGATGGCCTTTTGCATGACCTACGTGGCGATCCCGGCCCGCGCGCTTGGCCCGCGTGAAGGCCTCAATCGCGCGATGACGTTGTCCGGTCCCGGCAGTATCCTGCTGCTGCTCGCACTCGCCGCCTGGGGCCTCGTCCGCTACGCCGCCGAACAAGTCCCGCCGATCCTAAACGCTCCCAGTGAAACCTTGCTGTGGCAGCAGTATCTGTTCCATGCCGCCGGGTTCGCGCTCGGTGTACTCGCATGGCATGGCCGTATCGGAGAACAGCTGTTCGCCTTGAGCAGCCGCGTTGTCGTCCCTGCGATCCTTGTGCTGCTGGCACTCTACATCCCGCTAGATCCGCTGATCCGTCCTGCTCTGGGCAAGGAAATCTACCCCGATCTTGCCGGCACACTCACCTTGCGCGCGCTCGAACTGCCGCTTGCCTATCTGATGGCGCTCGCGCTGTTCCGCCTGCTTGCCGCGCTGGTAAGGGGGCCAAGCCGCCTGATCACTTTCTTCGTCGATGGCGCGCTGGCGATCTACCTGTTCCACCTCGTCTGGGCGATGATCATCCTGCCACACACCCGCGCGCTGCCCCTGCCGCCCGAGGCGCAGTGGCTCGCCGCCACGCTCGGCGTCACCCTGCTCGCGGTCGCAAGTTACCTCGCCGTGCGGTCCACCAATCTGACCTCGGTCCTGTTCTGCGGCGCACCGCGCAAGTCAGCGCCTGTGCAAGCGCCGCAGCCGATCACGCAAACGTCAGGCTAGACCCAAGTCCTGCTTGCATTCCACATGGAAACCGCTATGGGCCACCCCTTCGCCGGGCATCCCGGTGAAACACGAAGAAAGCCGGAGGGGCCCCGCAATACCGCGGACAAGCCAGCGATCGGTTATAGAGATAAGGACGCAAAAGCATGCCGCTTTACGAGCATGTGTTTCTGGCGCGCCAGGATCTGAGCCAGGCTCAGGTTGATGTGCTTGCCGCCACAGCCACCGAAATCGTCGAGAGCAACAACGGCAAGGTCACCAAGACCGAGACGTGGGGCCTCCGTTCGCTGGCATACAAGATCCAGAAGAACCGCAAGGCACACTTCGTTCTGCTCAACATCGAAGCTCCCGGCGCCACCATCGCCGAGCTCGAGCGCCAGACGCAGATCAACGAAGACGTGATCCGCTACATGACTGTTCGCGTTGACGAACATGAAGGTGGCCCGTCGGTGATGATGCGCAAGAACGACCGCGAGCGTAGCCGCCGTCGTGAACGCGAAGGGGAATAAGACATGGCTCGTCCGTTTTTCCGCCGCCGCAAGAGCTGCCCGTTCTCGGGCAAGAACGCTCCGAAGATCGACTACAAGGACGTGCGCCTGCTTCAGGGCTTCATGTCCGAACGTGGCAAGATCGTCCCCAGCCGCATCACCGCCGTCTCGGCGAAGAAGCAGCGTGAGCTGAGCCAGGCGATCAAGCGCGCCCGGCACATCGGCCTCCTGCCCTACATCGTCAAGTAAGGAGCGCACATCATGCAGATCATCCTGCTCGAGCGCATCGAGAAGCTGGGCGCCATCGGCGACGAAGTGACCGTCAAGGACGGTTATGCCCGCAACTTCCTGCTGCCCAACAAGAAGGCGCTCCGCGCCAACGAAGCCAACCGCAAGGTCTTCGAAGCCAACCGCGCCCGCATCGAGGCCGATAACGCTGCACGTCGTGAAGACGCGAAGTCGGAATCGGGCAACGTCGAAGGCAAGGAAGTCGTGCTGATCCGCGCGTCGTCGAACGCCGGCCAGCTCTACGGCTCGGTTTCGGTCCGCGACATTGCAGACGGCCTCGTCGAACTGGGCGCCAAGGTGAACAAGGCAATGATCGTGCTCGAACGCCCGATCAAGACGCTCGGCGTCTACGACGTCCGCGTCGCGCTTCACCCCGAAGTGTCGGTTGGCGTCAAGGTCAATGTCGCACGCTCGGCTGACGAAGCCGCTCTGCAGTCGCAGGGCGTCGACGTGATGGCCGCGATGTTCGACACCGACGTCGGCGGCTTCACCGAAGCCTATAACCCGAACGCCGAACCGGGCGAAATCCCGGCCGACCTTCTGGACGAAGCCGAAGAAGAAACGGAAGCCTGAGGCTCCCGACCTTCCGGTCACAAGATCAAGGGGCGTCCTAACGGGCGCCCCTTTTTCGTTTGGCGCCTATTTCACCCCATCCAGCCGCAAGAACCGCGCGGCGTTGTTGTACAGGATATCGCGCTTCTGCTCAGCGCTCAGATAGTCCGCGTTCTGGATCAGGCCGATCGAATAGGCCATCAGGCCCGGCCAGGCGAGTTGGTCGGTGCCGTACATGATCCGGTCGCCGAAGCCGCCATCGACCAGCCGCTCGATATAACGGTTCACGTCCTTGCGCGGATAGCTCCAGATCAGCCCGGCGAGGTCGACATAGACGTGGCTGTTGGCCTGCAGCAGCGTAAGCATGTTGTCGATCATCGGATAGCCCGCGTGCATCACCTGCACCCGCAGCCTGGGATGCCGCGCCAGCAGGTCCTCCAGCAGAAGCGGATTGCCCGCCGATCCCCGATACGACGGCATCGCCACGTTGGCGCGGCCTGAGCCGCCCGTGCCCATGTGGATCGCCACCGGAATGTCCATCTTCTCGGCCAGCGCGAAGTACTGGTCCACGCGCATGTCGGATGGCGAAATGCCCTCGTACTGCAACCCGATCTCGCCCATCACCTTGAAGCCGTCCTTGCCGAAGGCGACTTCGAGCATCTTCAGTTCCCTGGCCGGATCGCTGTCGGCCACCCGGCCGAACGCAGTGCCGGGGATGACCCGGGCGGGCGCTGCCGCCTGCCACTTCTTCACGTCGTCGGGCTTGCCAAACACCACACCCCGCACATTCAACCGCTCCATCTCGGCCAGCACCATCTTCATGTACTGCCCCTTGGGTGCGGGGTAGAGCTTTGGCGAGCATTCCTCTTTCGACCAGCCGAACGGCGCTTCCGGCCCGTTCTTCGGGTCCGATGCCTCGAACCGCGACTGGTTGGGGCACACCGGCGTCGCCCACGACGCATCGTCCATCGCATGCATGTGCACGTCGATCACCGGGGCCGCATCGGCAGTGGTATTCTGCGCCCAGACGGCACTCGCGCTCACCAGCGCCACAGCAGTCATCGCAACAAACGGGATGCGCATGTTCAGGCTCCTTCGATTATCTTTGACAGCGTTATCAGTGCTGTTCGCCGAACGATCAAGCCCCTGAATTCCTGTCGCCCAAGGATCGCGGCAAGCTGACTTTGCAGAGTCCGAAAGCCGCGCTACAAAATTGCGATGGAAACAACTGAAACGATCATTGCCGCTCTTTCCCGCTATTACGATCAAGCCGTCGCCCTTCTGCGGGCCGATATTGCCGCTTATGCCAACGATGGCACCCTGCCCCCGGCGGGGCGGCGCGATGACGGCAGCTACTGCTATCCGCAGCTGACGATCCGTTTTGATGGAGATCCCAGAACGGAATCGACGGGCCGCGCCTTTGGACGGCTGACCCAGCGTGGCACTTATGCCTGCACTATCACGCGCCCGGCGCTGTTCGCCGATTACCTGGCAGAGCAGATCGACCTGATCCGCACCGGCTTCGACGTCCGCATCACCGCAGAACCCTCACGTCAGGAGATGCCGTTCCCCTATGTGCTCGACGGAGCCTATGGCGCGCAGATCGGCAGCGTCAGCCCGCAAGACCTCGCCCAGCACTTCCCCACGACCGACCTTGCCCACATCGGCGACGAGATTGCCGATGGCGAATACAATGTCGGCGACGGTCCCTTCCCACTCTCACTGTTCGATGGCCTCCGTACCGATTTCAGCCTCGCCCGCCTCGCCCATTACACCGGCACCCGGACCGAGGACTTCCAGCGCTACATCCTGTTCACCAATTACCACCGCTACGTCGACGAATTCGTCGATTGGGCGGGCCAGCAGATCGACGGGACGAACTACGTCGCACTCACCGGCGCGGGTGGGCTCAGCCTCGATGCCCCGACCGAGAACGCGCGAAATCGCCTGTCCGACACCGCTTGGCGGCGGCACCAGATGCCCGCCTACCACCTCGTCGCGCCTGACAAGTCGGGCATCACGCTGGTCAACATCGGCGTCGGCCCGTCCAACGCCAAGACCATCTGCGATCACCTCGCGGTGCTGCGCCCCGAGGCGTGGCTGATGATCGGCCACTGCGGGGGGCTGCGTCCCACCCAGAAGATCGGCGACTACGTCCTCGCCCACGCCTATTTGCGCGACGATCACGTGCTGGATCCGGTGCTTCCGCCTGAAATCCCCATCCCCGCCATCGCCGAAGTGCAAGTCGCGCTGCAAAAGGCCGCTGAGATGGTCAGCGGCGCAGGCGGCATCGATCTGAAAAAGCGCATGCGCACCGGCACCATCGTAACAACGGACGATCGCAACTGGGAACTGCGCTACACCCATTCTGCACGGCGCCTGTCGCTGTCACGCGCCGTCGGCATCGACATGGAAAGCGCCACCATCGCCGCGCAAGGCTACCGCTTCCGCGTCCCCTACGGCACGCTGCTCTGCGTCTCGGACAAGCCGCTCCACGGCGAAATCAAACTACCGGGGCAAGCCAACCGCTTTTACGAGGAAGCCATCGCCGCCCACCTCGCCATCGGCACCACCGCCTGCGCCCTGCTGCGCGAAGAAGGCGGACGCCTCCACAGCCGCAAGCTGCGTGCGTTTAATGAGCCGCCATTCCGCTAACGCGTCTTCGCAAGACAAGAAAAAGGCGGCAGGTCCAATCGGACTTGCCGCCGCTGTCTTGTTATCCGATGGGGCCGTCAGCCGACCATCTGGAGAACGATTTCGCGCAATTCGCGTTGCGATAGCACGGAAGAGGTGCGCTGCGGTTCACTCCGAACCGGAACCGCGAAGAGCGGTGCTTTGAGCGCGATGTTCGAATTCACGTAACTTGTATGCATTAAATTCCTGTATTTCTGATAAAATCAGCGGCGCCGTCTGACGCCACCGGGACCACCGCCGCCCGCGATCTTTTCACGGAATACGATGCGGCCCTTGGTAAGATCGTATGGGGTCATCTCGACCTTCACACGGTCACCCACGATTGAGCGGATGCGGAACTTGCGCATCTTGCCTGCGGTATATGCAATGATGCGATAGCCGTTTTCCAGCATGACGCCGAAACGGCCGTCGGGCAAAATCTCGTCGATTTCGCCATCGAGGGTAAGCAGTTCTTCTTTTGCCATCGGTCAGGCCACCCGGAACTTGATTTTGCCGCAAGGCATGGATGTTTTCCTTTCACGAAAACAGAAGAAACCCGCCGCACTGCTGCGAGTCGGGGCTGGTAGCGCGTGAAAGGAAGGAACGGCCAGACAGCCACAAATTCCGTCGCATGCGACGATAGCCCCCCGCAGGTGGGGATGAAACGCGCAAAAGTCAAGGAAAAGCGACTGCTTCACCTTCGCGGCGCAACCCTGCCTTACTCCTCGCCCATGCGCAACGCCGCAATAAACGCTTCTTGCGGGATCGAGACATTCCCGTACTCGCGCATGCGGGCCTTGCCCTTCTTCTGCTTTTCCAGAAGCTTCTTCTTGCGGCTGATGTCGCCACCATAGCACTTGGCAGTCACGTCCTTGCGCATCGCCGCGATGGTTTCGCGGGCGACGACCTTGCCGCCAATTGCGGCCTGTACCGGGATCTTGAACAAGTGGCGCGGAATCAGGTCCTTCAGCCGCTCGCACATGTGCCGCCCGCGCGCTTCGGCCGCACTGCGGTGGACGATCATGCTCAGCGCATCGACCGGCTCGTTGTTGACGAGGATGCTCATCTTGACGAGGTCACCCTCGCGCAGGCCGATCTGCTCGTAATCGAAGCTGGCATAGCCGCGGCTGATGCTCTTCAGCCGGTCGTAGAAATCGAACACCACTTCGTTGAGCGGCAGTTCATAGGTCACCTGCGCGCGCCCGCCGACGTAGGTCAGCCCGGTCTGCACCCCGCGGCGGTCCTGGCACAGCTTGAGGATCGAGCCGAGGTATTCGTCAGGCGTGTAGATCGTGCCCTTGATCCATGGCTCGTCGATCTGCGCGATGCGGCTCGGATCGGGATAGTCCGCCGGGTTGTGCAGCATTATCTCGCGCGCATCGTCGGTCCGGCTCTTGTTGAGCTGGATGCGGTAGACCACCGACGGCGCGGTGGTGATCAGGTCGAGATCGTATTCGCGGCTCAACCGCTCCTGAATGATCTCCAGATGCAGCAGCCCAAGGAATCCGCAGCGGAACCCGAAGCCCAGCGCGGCGCTCGATTCCATCTCGAAGCTGAAGCTGGCATCGTTGAGGCGCAAGCGGCTGATACTTTCGCGCAGCTTTTCAAACTCTGCCGCATCCACCGGGAAGATACCGCAGAACACCACCGGCTGCACTTCCTTGAAGCCCGGCAGCGCCTTGGTGGAGCCATTCTTGACCGTGGTGATCGTGTCACCCACGCGGGCCTGCGCCACTTCCTTGATCTGCGCGGTGATGAAGCCGATTTCACCCGGCCCCAATTCCTCCAGAATCTCGATTTTCGGGCGCATGCAGCCCACGCGGTCGATCAGGTGTTCGGTGCCGCCGGCCATGAACTTGACCTGCAGGCCCTTGCGGATCACGCCGTTGATCACCCGCACGAGGATGACGACGCCGAGATACTGATCGTACCACGAATCGACCAGCATGGCGGTGAGCGGTGCATCACGGTCCCCACCCGGCGGTGGGATGCGCTCGACCACCGCGTCGAGCACTTCCTCGATGCCGATGCCGGACTTCGCGCTGGTCATCACCGCGTTGCTGGCGTCGATGCCGATGATGTCCTCGATCTCGGCCTTGACCTTTTCAGGCTCGGCAGCGGGCAGATCGATCTTGTTGATGACAGGCACGATCTCATGGTCATGCTCGATCGACTGGTAGACGTTGGCCAGCGTCTGCGCTTCCACGCCTTGCGCCGCGTCCACCACCAGCAGCGCGCCTTCGCAGGCGGCAAGACTGCGGCTGACTTCATAGGCAAAGTCGACGTGGCCCGGTGTGTCCATCAGGTTCAACTGATAGGTCTTGCCGTCTTTGGCGGTGTAATCCAGCCGCACCGTCTGCGCCTTGATCGTGATCCCGCGCTCGCGCTCGATATCCATGTTGTCGAGCACCTGCTCGCTCATCTCACGCGCGGTCAACCCGCCCGTGTGCTGGATCAGGCGGTCGGCCAGCGTGGATTTGCCATGGTCGATATGGGCAATGATGGAGAAATTACGGATCAGCGCAAGGTCGGTCATGGCCGCGCCGTTAGCAGGTGTGCTGGCCAAAGTCACGATGGGCAGGGGTGAGATGCGGAAATCGGCATCAGCAATGATTCCTTACAATTCCACTTCACATATGTGACGACTGAAATACATCCGCAACATTGGCATATTATATTGTTTTTACAGCAAGATAACGTCGATTTTACCGGCGATCTCGCTCACAAATTCCGTCAATTTGGTGTCACATATCCGTCATTTTATCCGCCTAGCCGGGCCAGGTGTAATGCAGGACGGAGCAGGCGGTGATAAATTCGAAGGTCTTCAAGGCAGCGTTGGCGGCAAGCGTGTTCGTCGCCGTGCCCAATGTCGCAGCGGCAGCCGAAGATCAGTCGGCCAGGATCGCCGACCTTCAGCGGCAGGTCGATGAGCTCAAGGCAATGGTCATGGCGTTGAAAGACGCACAAGCCGCTGCGCCCGCATTTGCAGCCGTCCAGCCGCAAGTCAGCGCGCCTGCCCCGCCTGCCGCCCCCGCAGTCCAGTTGGCATCGGCCCAGCCCGCATCAGCGCCTGCCGCAGCGCCTGAAAAGAAGAAGGCCTGGTACGAAAAGCTGCAACTGCGCGGCTATACCCAGCTTCGCCTGAACGAGGTGATTGCGGGCGACAAGAACGCGCCTGCAGGCAAATCACGGCTAAGGTCGGTGCAGGACGGCGGCATCAACGAGAACGGCAACTTCTCGATCCGCCGCGCCCGCCTTGTCGTACAGGGCGATATCTCGAACCGCGTATCGCTCTATATGCAGGGCGATCTTTCCGCCGCGGTCAGCAACCAGACCGGCGGCGAATCCCGCCAGAACTTCTTCCAGATGCGCGACGCCTATGCCGACGTCTGGCTCGACAAGGCCAAGACGCTGAAGGTGCGCCTCGGCCAGTCCAAGATACCATTCGGGTGGGAGAACCTGCAAAGCTCGTCCAACCGCGCGCCACTCGACCGCTCGGACGCGATCAACGCCCCGGTTCCGGGCGAGCGCGATCTTGGTATCGTTGCTTATTACACCCCGCCCAAAATTCAGGCGATCTGGGATGAACTGTCGCACGACGGCCAGAAGCTGTTCGGCAATTACGGCGCACTGGGCGTCGGCGTCTATGATGGCCAGTCGATCAACCGCGCCGAAAAGAACGGCGGCATGATGACCGTGGCAATGGCCACCATGCCATTCCGTCTCGATGGCCTCGGCGGCCTGTTCGAGGGGCAAGTGGCTGAGATCGGTGCATCGGCCATGCGCAACAAGTTCCGTCCGGAGATCCGCGCTGGCGGCGTCTCGGCGGTGGACTATGACGACAACCACGTCGGCATTCACGCACTTCTCTACCCCAAGCCCTTCGGCGTTCAGGCCGAGTGGACCTGGGGCAAGACACCTGAGTGGGACCGCGCCACCGGCACGATCAAGTCGAAGGATTCGAGCGGTGGCTATGTCATGGCGATGTACAGGGTGCCCAAGTCCCCGATCGGCCAGATCATCCCCTTCGCGCGGTGGCAGCACTATCGCGGCGGGTGGAAGGCTGCGACCAACGCTCCGCGCCTCGAGACCGACGAATACGAAATGGGGGTCGAATGGCTCCCGCTCAAGGAACTGGAACTCACGTTCAGCTATGCCAACCTCAGCCGCACCGAGGCCGACGAACGGCGGACCGGTCGCGCCAAAGGCGACCTGGTCCGCGCGCAAGTGCAATGGAATTACTGATCGCGATTAAGTCAGCTGGCTGCCAAAGCGCTGGAGAGACGAAACACGGCTTGTGCCGCTGCACCGTTGACATAGCGGACGCGGTACATCGTCGCACCGGCATAGCTGCCGGTGATCCGCACTGAAAGTTGGCCGTTGCTGGCTGCGGCAACGGCCACCGAGGCAGCGGTGAACCAGGTCGTCCCGGTGTCGAGCGACTGGTCTATGAACAGCGTGCCGGCAGCATCGGCATATGCCTGCGCCGCGAAGAAGCCGTGCTGGGTTGATGTTACGGCCCTGCCGGTGCCGGTATATGCGGCAGAGGCGGCAAGCGCGGCAGTGCTGTCCGTAAAGCCGGAATTGGGGTTGATCGTCCCACTGATCGCAACTGTTCCGACGGTCGCGCTGCCGGCCGCCAGTGATGTGCCCATGACATTGAGCGGGCGCCGCTTCATCACGAGCGCGATGGTCACCGTCCCACTACCGAACGTAGACACCCGCGCCCGCACAAACGCCGCAGCCGTGGCAAAGGCGTACATCCCGCCAAGCGTCGTCGAGTTCACCGGACTGCTGGCAGACGATGCAGCCCCGATGACGGGAAGCGCCACCCACACCGTGCCGTCGTTCGATTGCTCATAGCTGATAGTGCAGCCGGTGCCGCCGCCCAGCACCTGAAAAGTGCCCCCGCCGAAGCCCAGCGTCGAACTGGAAACTACCGTCGCCGCCGAAGTTGCACTGCCAGTGATCGTGAGGTTGTCGGCAACATCATCAACGAAGACGTTGCCAATGTGGTTCGTGCTTGCAGCCAGACCGGTGGTGAAAGCGCGGTAGATCGCCGAAAGCCAACCGGTCAGGCCAGTTCCGCCCGTCGGCATCGTGGCGCCCGTAACGGCTGCGCCGCCCGGCTCCAGGCTCCCACCCGCCCCGCTCAACACCACCGGCATCGGGGTTGTCGTCGTCACCAGTTCGGTCGAACCATCCGCCTTGGCATAAGCCACGGCGCTGACCGGCGTATAGCGTCCGGGAAATGTGATTTCTGGATTGGGCATCGTTGTCTCCATGATTAGGCGGTACAATCGACGCAGTGAGATAACCATAATGGTTCGTGTAGGAAAACGAAAAATTGGCTCGGCACAGTCTGCATGTCACCGCATGCAGTGCACGCTCCGGCGCATGCAGGTCAAACGCCGCATTCGTTCATCCGGCGTTGTGGATCATATGGCGAAACCAGACGTTACCAGCATCGAAGCCCGCCCACTCTGGGCTAGTTTGTGAATTTCAAGGAATACACAGCCATGAAGAAAACCATTCTTGCGGCCACCCTCGCCGCCATCGCCCTGCCCGCCGCTCCCGCCTTTGCCGATCCGCCGCGCTGGGCCCCCGCCCACGGCCACCGCGCCAAGGAGCGCGCTATGTACGATAGCCGTGGCCGCTATCTCGAACCGCGCCGCATCAGCAGCAACGACCGCGTATGGCGCGGCAATGATGGCCGGTATTACTGCAAGCGCAGCAACGGCACGACCGGCCTGATCATCGGCGCAGCAGGTGGTGCTCTACTCGGCCGCGCGATCGACACCACGGGTGAACGTGCAACCGGCACCGTGCTCGGCGCGGTCGGTGGTGCATTGCTCGGCCGCGAGATCGAGCGCAGCGGCGCACGCTGCCGCTAAGCTTTAACGCCTTTCAACCGGAAGGGGCGGGACCGCAAGGCCCCGCCCTTTTCATTTGCCCTTCAGTTCCTTCACCAATCCCGGCGCCGGGTAGATCACCTCGAGCGCCTGCTGGATCGCTGCCGCGCTAACCACCACGGTCCGGTTCACGTCGGCCTGATAGCCGTAATTCCCGCCAATCGAATGGATGTTCCCGTCGAACGCCGCGCCGATCACGCTTCCGGCGCGGTCGATTACCGGCGACCCTGAATTGCCGCCGATGATGTCGTTGGTCGTCACGAAGTCGAACGGCGCAGCCTTGTCGATCTTCACCGCGCTGGCCACGAAACCCGATGCAAGGTCGTAGGGCGCCGCGCCTGTCGCACGGTCGAACGCGCCGCCCATCGTCGTCACCGGTTCCACTTGCTGGCCGCGCTCGGTCCAGCCCTGCACTGTGCCGTAGCTGATCCGCAGACTGAACGTCGCATCAGGATAAACCTTGTCGCCATAGGCCGCGAACCGCGCATCGGCCAGCTTCGCCCCCGCCGCAGCAAGCGGCCCGGCATAGCGCTCGTCCACCAGCTTTTTCAGCGCCCGCTCGCGCGCATCCAGACCCCGCGCATAAATAATCAGCGGGTCGGTCGACGCCGCGATGGCCGTGCTTCCGCCGTCCCACAAAGCCTTGCGTGCTACCGGGTCAGCCAGCGTAGTGCCCCCCACCAGCCGCTCGGCCAGCGCTTCGGGCGCTTCCTTGCCCAGCATCAGCTTGGTGTCGGGATCGTCCGCGCCCAGATATTCACGCGCCTTGGAAAGGCTCCACGCCAGTTCGATCTGCTCCAGCCAGGGATAGACCGGCGCGGCATCGAGCAGCGTTTTCTCGGTCAACGCCAGATTGCTCTGGCTGAACCCTGGCAGCCGCTCGCCGTCGGGCTTTTCGCGTTCCGCAGCCCCCTGGACCAGCGTCTTGGCATAGCCCATCAGCGTGCCCGACGGCGTGATGTAACGCCACGGCAGGTAGATATCGCGGTATGCCTTCACCGCGCGGCCAACGTCGCTCCACGGATCACCGACGCCCTGCTTGCCCAGCGTCTTCGCCTTGATGTCCGCCTCGACATCAGCCAGCGATTTAATGAAGTCCGGATCGTTCAGCGCCTTCTGCCGCCCGATATAGACCTTGAGGCTGTTCTCGATCCCGAACAGCCCATCAGCACCCTCGCGCTTCTGTTGCGCGCTCTCGTCCATGGCCGAGATCATCCGCCCGCGCAGTTCCGACAGCGTGGTAATGGTGATCGGAAGCGAAACCTCCCGCTGAAACGCGATCTGGTCGCTGGTGAACAGCCGCTGCGTCGAGCCGGGATTGCCAACCACGAACGTCGCCTCGCCCACCTGCGGCGCGCGCGGGTTCCACTTGAGGAACGACGCCACCTTCACTGGCTTGCCGTTTTCGTAGGCCCGAAGGAAGGCGGCATCCAGAGCATAGCGCGGATAGTTGAAGTTGTCGGGGTCGCCGCCAAAGAACGCCGCCTGAAACTGCGGCGCCCACGCCAGCCGCACATCGGAGTATTTGCGGAAGGTATATAGCTTGTATTGCCCGCCGCCGAACAGCGTCACCACCTCGCATTGTGTGGTCTTCGCGTCCGTACACCCTTCCTGCTCGATCTGCGCGATGACCCCGTTGCGTGCCTTCACCAGCGCTTCGCCTGAAAGCGCGCCAATCGCCGCCTTCACCCGCCCCGTAACGTCGCTGATCGCGGTGACCACTTCGGCCTGCTGGCCCGGACACTTCAGTTCCTCCTCGCGCCGCGCCGGCACAAACCCGTCCTTGAGATAGTCCTTCTGATCGGTCGAATTGTCCTGCGCGCATTCCACAACGCAATGATGATTGGTCAGGATCAGCCCTTGCGGCGAGACGAAGCTGGCCGAGCACCCCCCCGTCAGCCGCACTGCCGCCGCGCGCGTCCGATCCAGCCACGTGGTGTCAGGCGCCCAGCCATAATCCTTCCGCATCTGCGCCGCCGGAAAGGCATCGAAAGTCCACATCCCCTCGTCGGCCTGCGCGGCAGAGGCAAAGCTCAGCGCAAGGGCAGCGGCGGTGAGCGGAAAACGGCAAATAGGCATCGGGTCTGGCCTTCACACTGGTTGCACCTGCAATCGCTTCCCCTCTGCCACGCCAAACCCCGCATGCAAAGCGGATCAATCGCCTCGTTGGCGCGTTTTACCCCTTGCGACTGAAACGCCAGAGAATATTCTTCACCCCATGTGGCTGCTCGATCAGATGTTGAAGCGGCTGGTCCGCACCGGTCCCCTCGTCGTGATCGATCATGACGGGCGGGAATACACTTACGGCACCGGCACCGCGCCGCTCCGCATCCGCCTGACCGACAAGGGCGCTGCGATGCACATCGCGCGCGATCCCCGCGTCGGCGCGGGCGAGGCCTATATGGATGGCCGCATGGTCGTCGAACCACCGCACGACATCCGCGATTTCATCCTGCTGGTCATGTCCAACGCCAAGGCGGCTGGCGGGATCGACCGCAAGGGCCCCGTCCGCAAACTGCTCGGCAAGCTCGCCTCGCGCGCAGACCAGATCAACGAGCGTGCCAAGGCATCAAAAAACGTCGTCCATCACTACGATCTCACCCGCCAGTTTTACGAACTGTTCCTCGATGAAGACCGGCAATACACCATGGCCTACTTCCGCGATCCGGCGAACACGCTGGAACGCGCGCAAGTCGACAAGAAGGCCCTGATCGCTGCCAAACTGCTGCTCGAGCCCGGCAAGGCCGAAGGGACGCGCGTGCTCGATATCGGTTGCGGCTGGGGCGGCCTCGGGCTTTATCTCAACCGCCATTTCGGCTGCGAAGTCCTCGGCGTCTCCCTCGCTCCCGATCAGGTCAAGTTCGCCAACGAACGCGCCCAGGCTGCGGGCGTGGCCGACAAGGTCAAGTTCCAGCTGATCGATTACCGCGACGTCACCGGCCAGTTTGACCGCATCACCAGCGTCGGCATGATCGAGCACGTCGGCGCGCCGCACTTCACCGAATACTTCGCCAAAACCAATGACCTTTTGGCAGATGATGGTGTAATGCTCACTCACACCATCGGCCGCACCAGCCCGCCCGGCACGACCGACAAATTCACGCGCAAATACATCTTCCCCGGCGGATATATCCCCGCCTTGAGCGAACTCGTCGCCGCCATCGAAAAGACCCGCTGGGAAATTGGTGACATCGAGTTCCTGCGCTACCATTACGCCTATACCCTGGCGGAATGGTATCGCCGCACCTGCCGCCACGAAGCCGAGATCACCGCGCTCTACGACGCCCGCCTGTTCCGCATGTGGCAGTTCTACCTCGCCGGCGCCGAACAGAGCTTCCGCCATGGCAACATGGTCAACTTCCACATTCAGACCGTGAAGCGCCGCTCTGCCCTCCCCATGACCCGCGACTACATCCAGCAGGAATGGGCGCGGCTCTCGGCGCTGGACGAAGCACCTGAATGGCATCTGGCACGCAGCGCGGCCGAATAAGCGCCGTCGCGTTCCGGAAGGCCTATTTGGCCTGAGCCTTCATCTCGGCATAGACTGCCCCGCGTGCGTCAGGTTCCATTGCCTGAAGGTAACGGCTCGCTTCCTTGTATGTAAGAAACGCCTTGCCGTCTGCCTGGATCGGGACTGTCCGGCCATTGTACAGGCGCCGAAGCAACCGCCTTTGCGGCCTGCTCAACGCTTCGGGTTCGTTCGTCGTGTCCATCTGCCCCGCACTAAGCGACAGCGCGCAAAGCTGCTAGCCCTCGCTCGAGACGTTCTCACAATCCGCGAACGCCACGGCTGCCAACCAACCCCCACCACCGCTTGCGATGTTGGACCTCGCCTGTTAGGCGCGCGGCGCGTGTTTCTCGGGAGTCGATTGCCCCATGTCCGATATCAAGAAGGTCGTCCTCGCCTATTCCGGCGGCCTCGACACCTCCGTCATCCTCAAGTGGCTGCAAGTCACCTACGGCTGCGAGGTCGTGACGTTCACTGCCGATCTCGGTCAGGGCGAGGAATTGGAACCTGCCCGCGCCAAGGCCAAGCTTATGGGCGTGCCCGATCACAACATCTATATCGACGACTTGCGCGAGGAATTCGTGCGCGATTTCGTCTTCCCGATGATGCGCGCAAATGCCCGCTATGAAGGCGATTACCTGCTCGGCACTTCGATAGCGCGCCCGCTCATCTCCAAGCGCCTGATCGAGATTGCGCGCGAAACCGGTGCCGACGCCGTCGCTCACGGCGCCACCGGCAAGGGCAATGATCAGGTCCGCTTCGAACTGTCGGCCTATGCGCTCGAGCCCGGCATCAAGGTCATCGCGCCATGGCGGGAATGGGATCTCACCTCGCGCACCGCGCTGATCGCATGGGCCGAAGCGCACCAGATCCCCGTGCCCAAGGACAAGCGCGGCGAGAGCCCGTTCTCGACCGACGCCAACCTCCTGCACACTTCGTCCGAGGGCAAGGTGCTGGAAGATCCTTGGGCCGAAGTCCCGGACTACGTCTATTCGCGCACGGTCAATCCCGAGGACGCACCCGACCAGCCCGAATACATCACCATCGACTTCGCAAAGGGCGATGGCACCGCGCTGAACGGTCAGGCGATGTCGCCTGCCACACTCCTCGCCGCGCTCAACGATCTGGGCCGCAAGCATGGCATCGGCCGGCTCGACCTCGTCGAAAACCGCTTCGTCGGCATGAAGAGCCGCGGCATGTACGAGACGCCGGGCGGCGAGATCTATGCTCGCGCCCATCGCGGCATTGAAAGCATTACGCTCGACCGGGGTGCCGCGCACCTCAAGGACGAACTGATGCCCAAGTATGCCGAGCTGATCTACAACGGCTTCTGGTTCGCGCCCGAGCGCGAGATGCTTCAGGCCGCGATCGATCACAGCCAGGCCCGCGTCAATGGCACCGTCCGACTGAAGCTCTACAAGGGCAGCGCCACGGTCGTCGGCCGCAAGTCGCCCGACAGCCTCTATTCCGAACGCCACGTGACGTTTGAGGACGATGCCGGCGCCTACGACCAGAAGGACGCGGCGGGCTTCATCAAGCTCAACGCTCTCCGTCTGCGTTTGCTGGCCCAGCAAGGGCGTTGAATTTTCGGGCGTTTCGGCGCTCGTCCAAAACTATCCACCGAAAGGTGCGGGGGTTGTGGATAACTCCCGCATTTTTCGCTTGCGCGACTCAGGGATGAGGCGCAGCTTTTGTGTGTCGAGAGCGAAATCCGGCCAAGATCATTGACGCAAGCCATTGATTTTGAACGGTATTTGTTAAATCGGCTCGGACACGGATAGTTTGCAGCGTAACCACTTGCAGTGGCCTTCTTGCCCTCCTGCAAATGCGCGAACCTGTAGGCAGAAGTGACCGGAAGCGGGGTGCCGGACGGTGCCTTTCCACAAAGCCGCGCGGCGAGGGCTCATGCCTCCATCCGGCGCGGACAGAGCGGAAAGGAAACGGGCGCGCATTCCACACCTCCCCTTTGCAGGAGGCCGTCCGACTTGTCGGGAGCGGCGCTGCGATGAGGAGGCGACGCCCACGGATGGCCAACCACGGCGGTCTTGAAAGAGAGCGGCGCGGCGGCTGGAGCGAGCGGTGATGCGCCAGCAATCACCGGAGCGCGCGACACGGGCGGCAGGACGGAGCGCGTCGGGCCCGGGCGAGAGCACGGATCGGCAGCAGCCCAGGGGCTTCGCGCCCCGAAAGGCATCCGGCAACGCCGCCAGCGAAGCGCCTCACACGCACCGCCCGGCAGACGAGTGGACGGTGTGTGGGGGCCGGCAGCGATGCTGGCCCCCATTTTCGTTGCGCCCGCCAACCTTCACCGCCTCAGTTCTTCGCAAGCTGGCCGCGCAGTGCGCCCTTGGGGAAATCGGTATTGTGGACGTTGACGTAGTAATCGCCCGGCGCGGCGAGGATCTTCTTGATCAGCGCAGGCTCGAGCGCGATGCAGGCGTCGCTGTCCTTGCCCGTCACCTCGATCGTGCCGACCGGCTTGCCGTCCGCGCCCGCTGCGCCTTCGTGGACGTGGGCCATGGTGGCGGGCGCGATCTTTTCGGCCCAGAGCGTGAAGCAGAAATCGCCGGTATCGTCGTCCGCCTCGGCCTTGAACCCGCCCGCGCCGTCCGCATCGCCGCCGCCCGTCTCGGCCGCGCCGGTGAGCGTGGCGGTGAGCGTGACCGGCTTGGCGAAAGCCGGGGCGCTAAGCGCGGTGGCGGCCAGCGCGGCGATCAGGGTTGCTCGTCTCATGGTGTGCTCTCCCTTGGTTCGCCGACGAGCCAAGCGACTCTGCGGCGCGGAAGCGAGCCTACACCCGGCGGCGCGCGGCGGGAATGGGTTTACGGGGTTTACACTGTCCAGAGGAGTTTGTGCGGGGGGCTGGCGTGTCTCGACTTCGGCGGGCACGAACGGAATTTTTTCTGTGCCCGACACGAACGGAGGTTGGTGCGCCGCCTCGGCCTTGTATTCCAGTGGCTCCCCTTCCCCGCCGAGCGCGGCGTCGAGCAGGGCTTCGCGCGCGGCCACTTCGTCGTCCCATTCGGTGAGCGCGGCGGTGAGCGCTTCGGCTTCGGCCTGGCCCAGCGCGGCTTCCCATAGGTCCCAGGCGTGGTCGTCACGGGTGTCTTCGGGTTCGGGGCTTTCGTGGGTGAAGGCGTGTCTGGCCTCGGTGACACGCTCTGCGACGAAAGCGTCGCGCGCGGGATCGGGCCAGGCGGTGGCAGTTGCGGGCGCGTGGCCCTGCGCGAGCGCGGCGAGGGTTTCGTCGAAGGTGGCGACGGTCTGGCAGACGGCGGCAGAGGCGCGGGCGGCGCGGGCATCGAGCCGGGCGAGATGGGCGAGCAGCAGGCGGGAATCGAAGCGCCGCCGCTCACCCACCGCCTCGCCCCGGAACCAGATGGTTTCGGTGGTGCCGTGGAGCGCGCGCGTGGCGAGCACCTGCTCGGCAGCCTCGCGCGCGACGATCAGCGCGGCGTCCCACAGCCCGGCAAACGCTGCGTCGCGGCGGCGGCGAACATAAGCCGTTTGCGCCGACACCCCGGCGGCGAGCGCGGCGGCGCGCACATTGCCCTCAAGGCTGAGATGCGCGAGGAACTGCGCGATGCGTTGGGGGGAAAAGGCGTTGTGCGGAGCTAACAGGGGAAGCCCCGCAAACTCCCCTCCCGCCTGCGGGAGGGGCTGGGGGTGGGCACTTTCTATTTCATCCCCCGGTAACCCGATATCACGACTGGCGGGAATCCACCCGCGCCCGAAGGCACCCGCCGTCTGGGTATGGGCGGCATCAGGATCAGTGACATGCGGCATGAGGCGCACTCCTGCTGGAACAAAACAGGACTGCCTAGGCCGGGAAGGGGGATGTAGGAAAATGGTTTGTGGCTATTTGGCACCACTCTCAATCGTACGCTGGATAGCATCCACGAGACGGCTGCCCGCCCCCACAATTTTAGACAGAACCATTAACTGTTCACGGCAGGCCAAACTTTCGGTTTGGACCGGGTAATTCAATCGATGATCGACTTCACCCCAAATTTCTTCAAATAACGTTCTCACTTGAATTTCGCAACATATATCGGAATCTTGTCGTGGCTTTATCAAATAATGAACACTTGTATAAAATGAATCTCGCTGCTCTACTTTCAAATCAAACCGTTCAAAATAGCTTTTAGCTTCCGGATCCCACGTGAATGCCTTCGGCTCTTCATTAAAAACCCAGTCACCAATGTTAACCTTTGTTCGAATAGCTGAATCAACTACACTAAAGTCATTTTGAAACAGTAAAAGTATTCGAATTCCTGCCAAATCTGTAATTTCTTTTATCAGTGAATCTGGACTTATATTCCGACCATCCGCCAGTTTTCTCGCAACCTTTTCACGTAAATGAGATTCATCTTTCATCCTTTTTTTTTGAGAGTGGATAACTGATTGCTCACCTGATTTGAGCAACTCATGCTCCCCAAAGAACGCAAATACACCATCCATAAAAAGCGAAATGTCTGTTCTTCGTGACCTAAAAACTTTCGCAAACGCTGCCCATTCTTCATCATTCATGATCACAGAGCCTCCAGACGCGATATAACGTCTAATGCAAACTTTCTGTAATTTCTCTGAGTTTCTTCATAAATTTGTCTGTTTCCACGGATTGTACTTGCGTCTCCACCGTCCAGAGAATCACAAGACGGCAACATCCACATAGGCAGGTGATACTTTTGGGCCATCGCAGGCAATGTGTTATGTCCGTGAATTACAGCTCCGTTAGCTATACTTTCTCTCAATCTGTCTTTTTCTATATTAACCATGTCATGGGGATCAATTTCCTCAAATATAGTTTTAGGTATTTGCTTTGCATAATTAAAGTGGGCTTGAGCAATTCCTAGTTTATTTGTGGTCTTTGAACCCTGAAGTCTCTTCGCGTTATACAAGGTATATCCGATAAATTGAACAAATCTATTCGGAAACGCATGTCTTTTTGAATCAGACAAAAGTGAAAAAACACTTTCAAACTGCCTCTTCCATTGCGTTATGGCCGATCCAATATTACGAATTCCGTAAACCGAAAATAAATCCGGGTTTCCAGGAATCAAGAACGCATCCGCCTGCGATAGAATATTTCGGTTCAAAGCTCCAAGCGATGGGGATGTGTCCAATATGACGATATCATAACCACTTTTTTCGGCATATGCTTGAGCTAGTGTCCTGATACTGGTCGCCGTCCGAATAGCCAGAGGATCACCAGAATAAATGGCATTAAATCTCTCTGCAACTTTTGACTCAAACATATGAAGAGTTAAACGACCTGGTATTAAATCTAGTCCTTTACGCATTTTTATCGGGGGCGGAAGGCAGCCGAGTTCCGCGGTGCCGTCCTCGATAGGTTTTAGACTAAAGTGAACCGATCTCGGTTTTTCAGTGATTTCTTCAAAGCCGACAACTCCTAAAGCTTCCCGAGCACTCTTAAAGTCATCAATGAAATCATCCTCAGAAATCCAAACGTCCGCAATTTCTTCTTCTTTCAAACAATATATAGTTAAATTGCATTGAGGATCCAAGTCGACCATCAAAACCTTTTTCCCCGCCTCTGCCAAAGCATAAGCTAAGTGAAATGTCAGTGTTGTTTTACCGACACCACCTTTATTATTAAATATGGTCAATATCCGCATAAAACTCTCTATAATTGGACTGAGTTTAGGATGGCACGATCTCTTTGCACTTTCAAGGTTACGAATGCCTGATGTCGAAGATCGGATAGGTTGATGAAGTACTCCCCCATGGCTTTTTGCTCTATCTCGCCCCCCCCGAATACCCCCCTCCCCCCATCGTTATCCCCCTGTGCAGCCGGTTGGACTGGGCACTTTTGAAAGGGAACGATGGTGAAAACCGTGATCACTCTGCGCTGTGCGGCGCTGGCGCTGGCGGCGGCGGGTTTGGCTTTTTCGGGCGGGCCTGCCTTTGCGGGTGAAGGTTTCAATGTGGCGGCATCCGTACTTCCCCTTAGCCCTTGATGGGGGATGGATACCGTAGCTTGCGGACTTGTCCGCTGGCGAAGGTTGGATGGGAGTCACTGCGCTGCGATGAAGAAGGCACCTCCGCCTTTGGCCATCATCCGGGCACGGCGGATGCGGCGCGAGCCTACGCTTGCGGAAGCGGCGATGTGGCAGTTGTTGCGGGCGCACTTTTCCGAGTGGCGGTTTCGGCGGCAGGTGCCGCTGGGCCATGCGATCTGCGATTTTGCCAGCCATCGTGCGCGGCTGGTGATCGAGATTGATGGTGGGCAGCATGGCGGTGCTGACGATCTGGCGCGGGACGCGTCTGATGTGGCGCGGGACGCGTTTGATGTGGCGCGGGACGCGATGATCGGGCGCGAGGGGTATCGCGTGGTGCGGTTCTGGAACAACGAGGTGTTGGGGAATATTGAAGGCGTGGCGCGGGTTTTGAGTGGGGTTTTGGGGGAAATTGCTTTGCAGCTGCATTCACCGCCATCCAGCGCTAATTCACCCCCATCCAACTTCGGCTAGGCAGCAAGCTGCCAAGCCTTCGTATCCTTCCCCCATCAAGGGGGAAGGTTTGGGGTGGGGACACTTCCCCCCTTCCCCCTCGATGGGGGAAGGATACCGCAGCTTGCGGACTTGTCCGCTAGCGAAGGTTGGATGGGGGTGAGAGATTCAGCGCACCAGCAGTGGCGCCAGGTAGTGGCCGGTGAAGCTTCTTGGGTTCTTCGCCACCACTTCCGGCGTGCCTTCCGCGACGATCTCGCCGCCGCGGACGCCGCCTTCGGGGCCGAGGTCGATGATCCAGTCGGCGGTTTTTATGACGTCGAGGTTGTGTTCGATCACGACGACGCTGTTGCCCTGTTCGACCAGGCGGTGGAGGACTTCGAGCAGTTTGCGGACGTCTTCGAAATGGAGGCCGGTGGTGGGTTCGTCGAGGATGTAGAGCGTCTGGCCGGTGGAGCGGCGGGCGAGTTCCTTGGCGAGTTTGACGCGTTGGGCTTCACCGCCCGATAGCGTGGTGGCCTGCTGGCCGACCTTGACGTAGCCCAGGCCGACCTCGTTGAGCATGTGCATCCGGTCACGGATCGGGGGGACGGCCTTGAAGAATTCCTCGGCGTCTTCGATGGTCATGTCGAGCACGTCGGCGATGGAGTGGCCCTTGAACTTCACTTCCAGCGTTTCGCGGTTGTAGCGGCGGCCGTCGCATTCCTCGCAGGTGACGTAGACGTCGGGGAGGAAGTGCATTTCGATCTTGATGAGGCCGTCGCCCTGACACTTTTCGCAGCGGCCGCCCTTGACGTTGAAGCTGAAACGGCCGGGTTTGTAGCCGCGCGCGGCAGATTCTGGCAGGCCTGCGAACCAGTCACGGATCAGGGTGAAGCTGCCGGTGTAGGTGGCGGGGTTTGAGCGCGGGGTGCGGCCGATGGGGGACTGGTCGATCTCGATCACCTTGTCGCAGTGTTCGAGGCCGGTGACGCGGTCATGCGCGCCCGCGATCACGCGCGCGCCATTCAATGTACGCGCGGCGACGGCGTGGAGCGTGTCGATGGTGAAGCTCGACTTGCCCGAGCCGGAGACGCCGGTGATGCAGGTGAAAGTGCCCAAGGGGATCTTGGCGCTGACGTTCTGCAGGTTGTTGGCGCGGGCGCCTTCGACGCTGATGTGGAGGCCGTTGCCCTTGCGGCGCTGCTTCGGCACCTCGATCCGGCGGGCGCCGGTGAGGTACTGGCCGGTGAGGCTGCGGGGGTTGTCGAGAATGTCCTGCAGCTTGCCCTGCGCGACGATCTCGCCGCCGTGGACGCCCGCGCCGGGGCCGAGATCGACGACGTGATCGGCGGTGCGGATGGCGTCTTCGTCATGCTCGACCACGATGACGGTGTTGCCGAGATCGCGGAGGCGCTTGAGCGTGATCAGGAGGCGATCATTGTCGCGCTGGTGGAGGCCGATGGAGGGTTCGTCGAGCACGTAGAGCACGCCCGAGAGGCCGGAGCCGATCTGGCTGGCGAGGCGGATGCGCTGGCTTTCGCCGCCCGAGAGGGTGCCGGAGGTGCGATCGAGATTGAGGTAATCGAGGCCGACGTTGTTGAGGAAGCCGAGGCGCTCGTTGATTTCCTTGAGGATGGCCTTGGCGATCTGGCTCTGCTGGCTGGTGAGCTTTGAATCGAGGCCACCATACCACGCGACGGCGGCGGCGACCGAGAGGTGGGTGATGGAGGAGATGTCGGCGCCGGCGACCTTGACGCTGAGCGCTTCGGGTTTGAGGCGGGCGCCGTGGCACGTCTCGCAGGGCTGCGCGGTCTGGTACTTGCCGAGTTCCTCGCGCATCCACGCGCTCTCGGTTTGCAGCATGCGGCGGTTGAGATTGCCGATCACGCCTTCGAAGGCCTTGGAAACGGTGTAGCTCTTCTTGCCGTCGATGAAGGTGAGCGGCACGGCCTTGCCGCCGGTGCCATAGAGGATGACGAGCTTCACCTCACCCGGGAGTTCGTCCCACGGGGTTTCGAGCTTGAAGCCGAAGTGCGCGGCGAGGCTGGCGAGAACCTGCATGTAATAGGGCGACGGCGGGTTGGACTTGGCCCAGGGGACGACGGCGCCCTGCTTCAAGGAGAGGTTTTCGTTGGGGACGACGAGCTGCGGATCGAACAGCAGTTTCTCACCCAGGCCATCGCAGGCGGGGCACGCGCCCTGGGGGGCGTTGAACGAGAACAGGCGGGGTTCGAGCGCGTCGATGGTGAAGCCGCTGACGGGGCAGGCGAACTTTTCGGAGAAGACGATGCGGTTGGCGGGGAGGCCGGTTTTCTTCATGCCGGATTTGGACTTTGGCGCGGGGCCTTCGACAAGCTCAGGCTGAGCGGGATCTTTTGCTATCCCCTCCCCCGCTCGTGCTGAGCCTGTCAAAGCACCTTCGCCCAGCTCGGCAACGGTCGTATCGGCCAGATCGATGTATACGAGGCCGTCGGCGAGTTTGAGGGCTTGTTCGAAGCTGTCAGCCAGCCGGGTCTGGATGCCGTCCTTCACGGCGATGCGGTCGACCACCACTTCGATGTCGTGCTTGAGCTTTTTATCGAGCGCGGGGGCGTCTTCGATGGCCATCATCTCGCCGTTGATGCGGACGCGGGTGTAGCCGGCTTTCTGCCATTCGAGCAGTTCGCGGCGGTATTCGCCCTTGCGGCCGCGCACGGCGGGGGCGAGCAGGTAGGCGCGGGTGCCTTCGGGGAGGGCCATGACGCGGTCGACCATCTGCGACACGGTTTGCGAGGCGATGGGCAGGCCGGTGGCGGGGCTGTAGGGGACGCCGACGCGCGCCCAGAGCAGGCGCATGTAATCGTAGATTTCGGTGACGGTGGCCACGGTGGAGCGCGGATTGCGGCTGGTGGTCTTCTGTTCGATCGAGATGGCGGGGCTGAGGCCGTCGATATGTTCCACATCGGGCTTCTGCATCATTTCAAGGAACTGGCGCGCGTAGGCCGAGAGCGATTCCACGTAGCGGCGCTGGCCCTCGGCGTAGATCGTATCAAACGCGAGGCTGGATTTGCCCGAGCCGGACAGCCCGGTGATGACGATCAGGCTATCGCGCGGGAGATCGATGTCGATCCCCTTGAGATTGTGTTCACGGGCGCCGCGGACGGAAATGGTATTGAGAGACATGCGCGGCGGTGTTCCATATTTGTTCGATTCAGGCAAGAGCCTGACGCCCACCCGTCCCGCGCATGTGGGGAGTGGGGCGGCGCGGCGCAATATGGACCGGGGTGCGGTTCACATCAGGAACGTTTCGCCGTGCCTTGCTTTTTTCGGACAGCGCGGGTTCACCAGCTTCCGCCCAAGTTGATCGCAAGACGTCTGTGGAGATTGCCGAGTGACAGCCTATCCGTTCCGAAATATCTTTGCGGCCGCGCTGATGGCAGCGCTGGCCGCCCTGCCCGGCGGCGTTCAGGCGAAGTCTGACCCCGGCAAGAAGGCTTGCGTGCAGGAAGCACGCAAACTGTGCCCGGCGGAAATGAAGGCAATGAGCCGCAAGCGCGTGGAAGCCTGCATGATCACCAAGATCGAACAGACTTCGCCGATCTGTCACGCTGCGATGTTGCGGATCAAAACCGAGCGCGGCGTGGTGGACAAGCGCTAACCGGCGACGGCCTCGCCCGCCTTATCGCCATAGAGCGCGTTCGATTCACTGCGAATGCGGACGAACAGCATCGCCGCGTTGAGCAGCGAAAAGACGATTGCGACCCAGACCAGACCGAACACCAGCGGCAGCACGGCGATTTCGCCGATGACCACGCAGTAATTGGGGTGGCGCAGGAAACGGAACGGACCGCCGGTAACCAGCGGTGCGCCGGGCAGGACGATGACGCGGGTGGTCCAGCGCTTGCCCAGCGTGGCCAGAACCCAGACTCGCAGGGCCTGCAACACCACGAATATGCCGAGGAGCGGGACGTTGACCGGCTGGCCGCCGACGGTGAGCCAGAGCACGACCAGCCACGAGGCGTGTAACGCGACCATCACCGGATAGTGCGACGCGCCGATTTCAATGGCGCCCAGCGCGCGCAAGTGGCGCGTGTTGCGCGAGGCGATGACCAGTTCGGCAAGGCGCTGGAGCGTGACGAGCGCCATGATGACATAAGGCAGGCTCATGCCGCGCACCGCATCGTCAGCGTGCTGGCGGTGAATCCCGGCCCGAGCGCGGTGAGCACGGACAAGGGCGGCAAGCCTTGATCGCGCATCCGGTCGAGCACGAAGAGCGCGGTGGGCGCTGACATGTTGCCGTGCCGGCGCAGGATTTCGCGTTCGTGATCGAGCGAACCCTGATTGAGCCCGAATGCGGTTTCCATGGCATCGACCACCTTGGCCCCGCCCGGATGGCAGATGAAGCGATCGACATCACCGATCTTCAGGCCTTGCGGCCCGAGCATTTCGTCCATGGCCTGCTGCATATTGCGCCGCGCGAACGCGGGAATGGCGCGGTTCAGGACTACGCCAAACCCGTTTGGCTCCATTTCCCAGCCCATGATGTCGAGCGTGTCGGGCCATGTCTTCTCGGCGCTGCCGCAAAGCTGCGCGAAGCCTTCGTCGCCCGAGCGGACGACGCAGGCAGCTGCGCCATCACCAAACAGGGCCACCGAGATGACATCGGCCTTGCCCACGGCTTCGGTGCGGAAGGCGAGACTGCACAGCTCGACCGTGACGAACAAAACGGTGGAACCGGGCGTGGCGCGCGCCAGCCTGGTGGCCAGTGCCAGCCCGGAAACGCCGCCCGCGCAGCCAAGGCCGAACACGGGCACGCGGGACACATCGGACCGGAAATCCATGTGGGCCATGGCACGCGCATCGAGGCTTGGCGTGGCGATGCCGGTCGACGAGACGGTGACAATGGTATCCACGTCAGATGCTTCGAGACCGGCCTGCGCCAGCGCGTCCCTGGCTACGGCCATGAACAGATCGAGCGCGACTTCGAGATAGACGGCGGTGCGTTCGGTGAAATCGCGCGGCGAGAGATACCATTCGACCGGGCGGGCCAGTTGGCGTTCGGCAATCCCGGCATTGGCGAAGACCGAAACCATTCTGTCAAAATCACGGAAGCCGCCTGCGAGCAGGTGACGGCCGGTCTCAAGCGCCTCGTCCTGCGTCAGCACGTGTGGGGGGGTTGCCGTGGCAAGGGAGAGAAGCGTTACCGGAGCTGTCATGCATGTCCTGTCTTGCCGGGCGACCGGTAATCATTATTTGCGAGTGAAACGATCCTTCGCCATGGCAGTTCCGTGGGTCAGGACCTATTAACTGCACCTTGGAGGCGCATTTAATAGGTCCTGACCCTAGCAGCAATTCGTCTCCGCTTGCAGACAGTGAATGATGGCTGCACTTTTGGACTGGTCTTCGATGAACGATAACGTCCTGCCTGCTGCCAGCTTTCGCACCTGGATCGGTTTCATTGCCATGTGCCTTGGCATGTTCATGGCGATTCTGGACATCCAGATCGTGGCGACATCGCTGCCCACGATCCAGACCGCGCTTGGCATCGAGACCGATCAGATGGTCTGGGTCCAGACGGCATACCTGACTGCCGAGATCGTTGCGATCCCGCTGACCGGCTACCTTACCGGACTGCTCGGTATGCGCTGGCTTTTCGTGGTGGCCGTGTGCCTGTTCACGGTGGCATCGGCGGGTTGCGCGCAGAGCGATGATTTCACGACGCTGATCGCATGGCGGATCGCACAAGGGTTTGCCGGAGGCACGCTGATCCCCGCCGTGTTCTCGGCGGTGTTCCTGCTTTTTCCGGTGCGGTCGCAAGGCGTGGCGACGACGATTGCGGGCGTTGCCGCCGTGCTCGCGCCGACCGTCGGCCCGATTGCCGGAGGGTGGATCACCGAGAGCTGGTCATGGCACTGGCTGTTTCGCGTCAACATCGTGCCGGGGATCGTGGCGGCACTGATCGCGCTGATGACGTTGCGCGGTCCAGCGGCCAATCACCGCAATCCGCGCAATTTCGATGTGATCGCGCTGGTGGCGCTGGCGGCTGCGCTGACCGCGTTCGAACTTGGGCTGAAGGATGCGCCGACGCTGGGCTGGTCTGCGCCGTGGGTTGCCGGGCTGCTGGCGTTCAGCGCGGCGGCGGGCGCGCTGTTCTGCTTCAAGACCTTGCGGTCCGCGTTTCCGCTGGTGGAGCTGAAATGTTTTGCCGACCGCAACTTTGCCATTGGCTGCGTGCTGAGCTTTGCGCTGGGAATAGGGTTGTTCGGATCGACCTATCTGATGCCGTTTTTCCTGGGGCTGGTGCGCGAGCATGGTGCCTTGCGGATCGGCGAGATCATGCTGGCGACCGGGATCGCGCAGCTGGTTTCGGCACCGATTGCCGTCGCGCTTGAGCGCAAGGTGGACGCGCGGTGGCTGAGCTTTGCCGGATTTGCGGTGTTTGCCGCCGGACTGCTGATGAGCAGCCGGCAGACGATCAATACCGACGCCAGCGAAATGATGATCCCGCAGATCATCCGGGGCTCGGCGATCATGTTCTGCCTGCTGCCCCCCACGCGGCTTGCGCTGGGGCTGCTTTCCGAAAAACTGGTGGCCGATGGCAGCGGATTGTTCAATCTGATGCGCAACCTTGGCGGCGCGATCGGGCTGGCCTTGATCGATACGGTGATCTTCAGCCGAAGTGCCACACACGCGAACGGCATCGTGAACAAGTTGCAGGACGGCGATGTGGCGACGGCAGTGAGCATCGGTATCCCGCGCGACGCCTTTCTGGAGCAGGCAGGGCAGCCGCTGGACGAGTTTACCCGCGAGATGGTGCGCCCGCTGGTGGAAAAGGCGGCACTGGCCGACGCAGTGAACGATGCGTGGCTGGTGATCGGCATCCTGACCGCGCTGGCGGTGTTGCTGGTGCTTTTCGTGCGGAAATCGGCAGCTGCGGAGGCGACAGATACGGCGAAGGCCTGAGGCTGCTTCCCGAGGGCTGGCAAGGATTGCCCGGGTTGTGTTCCTTGCCGGGACGTTTCTTCATTTTGTCGAAACCATACAATAGTCCGTTTCGGAACTTTGCTATAACGAAGCAACAGGTTCAGAAACTGGCGTTTTCCCCATGGTTGTCGAATTGCCCGAATATCATCGTTCGCAGCCAGCGCAGAGCCTGTTCTGCTGGGCCGATGGACGGTGCGAGGTGCTGCCGGTGGTGCGGCCGGAAGTTTCGATGAAAGTGCGCGAGACGTTTGCCGCCTATTTCGCGCCGGATTTTGCTGCGGCGATGACCGAACACCGGCATGACCATGATGATCGGGCCGTGGACGCGGCTTGATCCTTCGACAGGCTCAGGATGAACGGGGCTTGATCCTTCGACAGGCTCAGGATGAACGGGGCTTGGGATGAGGTATTCGGCGGGTTTGGGTGGGGAAATACCCCTCCACCATCCTGCGGATGGTCCCCCTCTCCGGTTCGGGGAGGTTTAGAGCGCAAGCGCCTTGTGGCCGTGCTCGCCCAGCCAGCGGCCTTGCAGATTCCAGACGTCGGCGATGATCTGTTGCGACAGGGCGCTATCGGGCGGGCCTTGAGCGGCAAGTTGGCCCTGGTTCAACACGATGACATGGTCGGCGTGGTTCATCGCCAGCGCGAGATCGTGGACGACAAGGACGACGCCCCTTCCCTCACCCGCAAGCGTGCGCAGGCGGCGGATGAGCGATTGCTGATGCGCAAGGTCGAGCGCGGCGAGCGGTTCATCGGCCAGAATCCAGTGTGGCTGGGTGGCGATGACGCGGGCGAGCAGGGCGCGGGCACGTTCGCCGCCTGAGAGCGAGGCGAGAGGGCGGTCGGCCAGTGCCTCGATCTGGAGAGCGGCAAGCGCTTGTTCTACGGCACGGGCGTCGTCCGCGACACTGGAGCGATGCGGCAGGCGGCCGAGCGCGACGAGAGTGCGGACCGAGATGTTCCAGGCGACACCGGCGGTCTGCGGGAGATAGCCGATGCGGCGGGCGCGGTCCTCGGGCAGGATCTGCGCGAGCGGCTGGCCTGCGAGGGTGACGGTGCCAGAGGCGGGCGCGATCAGGCCAGCGAGGGCGGCCAGAAGTGTGGACTTGCCCGCGCCGTTGGGGCCGCAGATGGCGGTGACCTTGCCGGGTTTGAACTGCGCGGTGACCTCGCTCAGGCGGGCGGGGATGGTGAGCGCTTGGGCTTCGAGCATCAGCGCGCGTCCTCCGGCAGGCTCAGGACGAACGGAACAAGTGAACGCATCACGCCAGCTCCCGCCGCATCTTGATGAGCAAGCGGAGGAAGAACGGCGCTCCGGCGAGGCTGAGAGCGATGCCGAGGCGCAGTTCTCCGCCGGCAAGCGGGAGGATGCGGCAGAGGCAATCGGCGACGAGGAGCAGCAGCGCTCCGGCGAGGCCCGCGGGGATGAGCGTGGCAGACGGGCGCTGATCGGTGAACGGGCGGACGAAGTGCGGGACCATCAGTCCGACGAAGCCGATCATGCCGGCAACCGCCACGCCGCTGCCGACGATCAGGCCGACGCCTGCGATCATCAGCCAGAGCAGGCGCGCAGGCTCGAACCCGAGCGAGCGGGCGGCGTCTTCGCCAAGGGTCAGCGCATCGAGGCCGGGGGCCGCGCGCCATAACGCTACAAGGCCCATGGCAGTGAGCGGGGCGGCGAGGCGGACCTCGTGCCAGCCGCGATCGGCAAGCGCGCCCATCAGCCAGGTCACGATCTCGGACAGGGCGAAGGGATTGGGCGAAAGGCTGATGGCGAGGCTGGTGAGCGCGCCTGCCAGGCTGGCGATCATCATGCCCGCCAGCGTGAACAGCGCGATGCCGCCGCTGCGCCCCGCGATGAGCGCGAGCAGCGCCATGGCTCCGCCTGCACCGATCAGGGCGAAGAGCGGGAGCAGGATCACTTGCGCGCTATAGCCGGTGTAGAAAGAGAGGACGGCGCCGAGCGCGGCGGCTGGCGCGATGCCGAACAGGCCGGGATCCGCCAGCGGATTGCGCAAGTAGCCCTGCATGGCCGCGCCTGCCGCGCCGAGGCCTCCGCCGAGGATGAGCGCGAGGAGCGCGCGGGGGAGGCGCAGTTCGATGAGGATCGCGGTGGCGTTGGGCACCGGGGGGCCGAAGGGGTCGATCCACACTTGCCCGGCGAGGAGCGAGAGCGGGAGGGTTATGGCCAAGGCGGTGAGGAGGGTTCTGATGAGGGGCGTCATCGCGAAGACCCCTCCACCATCCGGCGGATGGTGCCGGGGAGGTTCATGCGGACTTCGGCCAGCCTTTGGGCGGCGGCGATGACGGTGGGGCCGCCGCAGTAGAGGAGTCTGGGATTGAGCGGCGCGCGCTTCGTGGTGGTCAGGGCTTTGAGCGCGGGGTGGGAAAGGACGCGGTCGTCACCTCTTCCGGTTTCGGCAGTCTGGCCTGCGACGAGGATCAGCGCAGGCGGATCGGCGAGCATCTTTTCGAGGGGCAAGTAGTCGGCTTGCCCGAGTCCGCGCGCGGCGGCGAAGTTGGTGAAGCCGGTGCGCCGCAAGAGGTCGGCGATCAGGGTTCCGTCGCCGGGGACCATACCGCCCGACTGCCAGACGACGGCCTGGATGGGCTTGGCACCTTGTGGTGGCGCGGTCGCTTTCAGGGCCTCGTCGATCCGGGCGACGAGCGCTTCACCGCGCTCCGGGTGGCCGGTGAGTGCGGCGATCTGGCGGATCTGGGCGCGGCTGTCTTCCACCGTGGCGGTCATGCCCAAGGCCTCGAAGCGCAGGCCGAGACGATGGTAGGCGCTGGTCGTCGCAGGGTCGGTGAAGGTGCTGCCGAGCACGATATCCGGGCGGAGCGACAGGACTTCCTCGACGGTGCCGCGCGTGGAAGGGAGTCTGGCTGCCGCTGCGGCGTCCATCGAGGAGGAGCGCGGATCGCGGCTGTAGTGCGAGATGGCGAGGATCTGGGCGGGGTCGGCGACTTCGGCGAGGATCGCGTCGGTACAGGGATTCAGGCTGACCACGGTGGGGTGGGTTTGAGCGCGTGGCTCCTGGGCCGCCTGGGATGCCGGGACGCAGCTGGTGAGGAGAGTTGTGGCGATGATTGTGAGGGTTGGCAACAGGCCCTCCCCCAACCCCTCCCGCAAGCGGGAGGGGAGATAGAGGGGCCGTCCCTCCCGCAAGCGGGAGGGGGGCATTTTGCGTTTCGCTTTACGGGCGAGGCGCTGGATCAATAGCGTGCCCGGATGCCGATGAAGGCGGAGCGACCCCAGGTGCCGTAGTCGGCGACGGTCTGGTAGCCTTCGTCGAACAGGTTTTCGACACGACCATAGAATTCGACCTTGTCGGTGACGGGGAAACTGGCGCGCAGGGTGGTCACGGCGTAGCCATCGAGCGGCACGGTGTTTGCGGCATTGTCATAGCTGTCTCCGACCATGCGCAAGTCCGCCCCGAGAGTGAGGCCAGCGAGCGGGCTTGTCCAGTCGCCCGACACGGTGAGCGCGTGGCGCGGGCGGCGGGCGAGATCCTTGCCGTTGTTGAGGTTACCCGGCGTCAGGTTGCGCGCTTCGAGGTAGGTGTAGGCAGCGCGAAGTTGCAGGGTGTCGCTGGGCTTTGCGCCGAGTTCGACTTCGACGCCTTCGGCACGAGCCTTGCCGATGTTGTCATAGAGGCCGAACGGGCGCGTGGCGCAGGCGTTCAAGCTGGCGCAGGAGACGAAGGCGATCAGGTTGCGGCTATCGCGGCGGAACACCGTGGCCGAGGCATGGAGGGCGCCGTTGCGGCTGCCCCATTCGAGGCCAGCGTCGTAGCTCTTCGAGCGTTCGGGGACCAGCGCGGCGTTGCCGTAGTCCGAGAGCAGTTGATAGAGCGTAGGGGCCTTGAAGCCTTCACCGTAGGAGGCGCGCAGGCGGAGGTTTTCGACCAGTTGGAACGAGCCGTTCGCGCCGAAGGTCCATGCGCTGCCGAAGCGGCTGTGGTCGTCATAGCGCAGGCCTGCGGCTAGGCTCGCGCGGTCCGAGGTCCAGCCGAGCAGGGCGTGGCCGCTGGTGAGGTTGGCCTTGGCTTCAGCGTCGAACGTGCTGGAGAAGCGGGTCCATTCGCTGTCCGCCCCGAAATCGAGGGTGACGCTGGCGGGCAGGTTGAGACGGCCCGTCAGGTCGGCGCGCTCTGAGCGGCCCTTGTAGCCGTAGGATGGGGCAGTGCCGAAGGTCGGGTCGTAGTAGTTGCGCTTGGTGTCTGACAGGGCGAAGCCGGTGTTGAGCGTGAGGGCGCTGCCGGTGTAGCGCAGGCCGACGCGGCCCGAGGCCTGGCGGGTGGTCTGGTATTCGGGGGTATCGCCGAAAGTGTAGAACGGGGGTGCGTAACCGTCGATGTCGGTGCGGGTATCGGCGTAGCGCGCGGTGGCGACGATCGCCAATTCCTGCGTGACGTTGAGGCGACCGCGCCCGCCGATGCGGTACTGGCGGAAGCCGTCGGGTTCGGTGCCAGCGGCGGCAGCGGAAACGCCGTCGCTGGTGGCATAGCCGCCGTTGAGGGTGAGCGCGCCGAGATCGGACGAAATCCCTGCAGCGGCATCGGCGGTCCAGGTTTCATGCGCGCCATATTCGGCGCTGGCTTCGACGCCGTTGAGATCGCGCGACTGGACCGCGATCACACCGCCGAGTGCGGCACTGCCCCAGACGACCGAGTTGGAGCCGCGCAGCACGTCGATGCGCTCAATGCCGCCGGGGGTAAGCGTGCCGAAATCGAAACCGCCCGAGGGGGCAGAGACGTCTTCCACGCGGACGCCATCGACGAGGACGAGGACTTGCTCAGCATCCGCGCCGCGCAGGCGCACGCCGGTGAAGCTGCCGGGGCCGCCGTTGCGCGTGATGGTGAGGCCGGGGACGCGTTCGAGGACGCGGGTGATGTCAGGGCCTTGGATCGACTGGATTTCTTGCGCCGTGATGACGGTGATCGGCTGGCCGGTCTTGCTCAACAGGGTTTCGCTGCCGGTGGCGATGACGGTTATTGGTTCGGGGCGCTTCAAGTCTGCGATGACAATGTCGTCGGCGTTCTGCGCCAGCACGGGGCTTGCGAACGCGAGTGCGGAAACGGAAATGAGAAACTTCTTCACGCGGTAGACTCCACGGCCACGAACGGAACTGCCGTTCATGGCGGGAGGAGCGCTGGGCCATAAATGACGCGCCTGCCGCATGCGCCCGGTACACCCCGCCCGGCCGCGGAACGACGACCATCGGCAGGTTTCCTGGCTCCCGGGTCATCGTGCGTCGCCCGCCTTCCCAGCGCCGGGATCGAATCCGGCACCAGTGGCTTCACTGGGCAACGCGCTATCCGGTTACAGTTGCGGGGGCAGCGCCGGATTTGAACCGGCTTCCCTCTTAGCCCGTTTGACGGGGCACCGTTGGCGTCGCGGCATGAACTAACGGGAACTTTTGTGCACTGCAAGAGGCCGTGTTCCCTTTTGGGCAGGTTAACCGGATCGAAGGGGGCTGTGCCGCATCGGGACAGGCGCAAAAGCACGCGTGCGCCGTGAGGCCCAAGGGATTAGCGAAAAACAGGAATATCAGGATTCTCGCGTTACCCATGCCTTTGGAAATCGCCTTCCGGCCGATCGAACTGCCAAGTGTCGCCACGGCGCGGGTGGAACGTGTGTGGGCGGAAGAAGCCCAAATGGATATGAGGCCGCGTGATTTTGCGGCGCGAATCCGGCGGCGAGACATGGGTTCTATCCGCAGGGCCTTGCGTGCACCTTCGGTAGTGCGCCGCCGCGTGGCCGGCGTGGCGATGTTCGGAATTCTCGGCATGTTGCTTGGCCCTTTGGGCTGGGGCGAACCGGGCGGCATCTCGGCGGCATCGGCGCATGAACGCATGGCCGGGCTGCAACCGTTCGAGCGCGCAGGCGAGAGCTTTCCGGGTTCGGCGTTTTACTGGCTGGCCTCCGATGACACCGGGCTGATCGCCCCGACCGAGGCGCAAACCGCCTGGGACGCGCGGCGCGACGACGAGGAAGCCATAGGCGGCGCGATTGCGCGGCCTGTCATCGCCACCGGCACTGGCGAAGATCGATTTCGCGCTTTGCAGTGCCTGACGGCGGCAATCTATTACGAGGCGGCGAGCGAGCCGGACGGCGGGCAGCGCGCGGTAGCGCAAGTCGTGCTCAACCGCGTTGCCCATCCCGCTTATCCCAATACGGTGTGCGGCGTGGTCTATCAGGGATCTGAGCGGCCTTCGTGCCAGTTCAGCTTCGCTTGCGATGGATCGCTGGCGCGCAAACCGATGGCCGCGTTCTGGGACCGCGCGCGGCGCGTGGCGGCCGACGCGCTGGCCGGTTACGTCTACGCGCCGGTGGGTCTTGCCACGCATTACCACACCACTGCCGTGCATCCCTATTGGGCACCGAGCCTGACCTTCATCGGCACGATCGGGGCGCACCGGTTCTATCGCTGGGGCGGCGCTGCGGGCAAACCGGCGGCCTTCACCGCGCGCTATGCAGGCGGCGAGCCGATTGCCGCGCCGCACCCGCGCACCTGGACACCCTCGCCCGCCGATGTGGCCGATCCGCTGACGCTGGAAAAGGCGTTCGAGGAAGGGCGGATCGTGGCGGCTTCAGCTTCCAGCCCTGCCCCGACTTACGCTGCGCCGTTACAGCAACGCGGCGGCGATGCGCTGTTCCGCGCGCAGGCTTTGCCCGGCGGCAAGCCGGTGGCGGGTGATGCACCGACATCGGGTAGCGGATCGGTGCTGCCGGGGTATGAAAACGCGAACACCTGGATCGCGCAACCGGGGGCTTGAGGGTGAAGCGTCACCCCATGGCCGATCGGGGAGTGGCGATTTGTTCCGGCCGGCGCTGAAAGGCAGCCTCAGTCCGGGCAAGGCCCGGGGCGACGATACTAGGGTCAGGACCTATTAACTGCGCGTATCTTGGCTTGCCTCAGGACGAACGGTTTGGGGTGAGTATTCGAGATTGCGCCGCGTTCTATCGCTGCAGATTAAGTGCAAGACGGATCAGTTCGTCGCACAACTCCGCCGATTGATCTCTACAAGGCAGCTTCTAGAGAGGCCCATTCATCTGCGAGCAAGGTCTGCGTGAACAGGCGGTGCCCGTGGGGTTACAAGCTTTGGAGGGAATATGCGGACGACCAAGACATTGTTGCGGACACGGCATCTGCTGGCCGCGCTGGCACTGCCGCTGAGCGCGGTTGCCGCGCAGGGGCAGGTTGACCCCAATATCGTGGTCGAGGGTGAAGTGCCGGTCGATCCTGCGACCCTCGCCGCAGGTCCGGACATCAAGGGCGTGATCTCTGCCCGAAGTGGCAACCGGTTGCAGGTTACCGCCGCTGACGGGTCTGCCACAGTCATCCAGATCGCGGAGACGACGCGGATCAGGGCTGGCGGCGGGTTGTTCGGATCCACGCGTGCGAAAATCGGCCCTGAAGCGCTGCTCAACGGGCTGCCGGTAACGATCAAGACGCTACAGGCGGGTGGTTCGCTGCTGGCAAGCCAGATCACTTTCAAGAACGGCGATCTCAAGACCGCGACCATGATCCGTGCAGGGACCGCGCAGGGCTTTGCCGAACAGTCGGCTGCGACCGAAGCGCTGCGCGGGCGGATGGGCGACATCGACAAGTACAACATCAAGCGCACGAGCAATGTCTATTTCGATACGGGCCGCGCCGTGCTTTCGCCGCAGGCCAAGGCCGAACTCTGCGCCACCGCTGCCGAGGCCGAAGCGACCGACAACGCGCTGATGCTGGTCGTGGGCTATACGGATTCGGTGGGGAGCGAGGAATACAACCAGCTTCTCAGCGAAAAGCGTGCAGGCAGCGTGATCAACTATCTCCAGCAGGCCTGCCACTGGAAGCCCTATCGGATGCTGACACCGACCGGCATGGCCGAGGCTGACCCGCTGGCGAGCAACGATACCGCGGAAGGCAAGGCGCAGAACCGCCGGGTTTCGGTCAATGTGCTGGTGAGCAAGGGGCTGGACGGGCTGTAAAAACTCCGCCGGTCGCAATTCTGTTTCGGACCGGGTGGTTATTGCTTCCTTTACCGTGTCGTCCAACGGAACCTTAGGCTGCGGGGGCTAGAGGTTCTCGTGTGGAGGATGGCACCCGGGTCGTGATCGGGGCTGCCTTAGGAGATAGAACAACCCATGGTGCGATTTGCCCCCCGCTACGGCATCATTTCCCCCTGCATGGCGCGCCCGATCCTGGGTCGTCATGTGCGGGCGGTGAATGACAATGCCGAAGAATGGTGCGGCTCATGGCCGCAGGAGAGCGAGGCGCTCGACACGGCGCTGAGGCTGTTTGCGGCGCATGGCTTTTCGGCTGCCGCGCAGGCGCGCGATGCGGCGCTTATTGCCGAGCGCGGCGGCGACGAGGGCCGGGTGGGGTTCTGGATGGAAGTGTGCCGCACGCTCGACCGGCGCATGGCGCGCGAGTTTGCGCAGGCGCGGATGCGGTAAACGTACTGAGGTGCGCAAGTAACGAAGGCCCCGGTGGAAACGCCGGGGCCTTTTTGCTTGAGAATTGACTGCCAGACAACCATTTATCGCTATTGCGAACTGTTATCATAAAAACCCCGGAACTAGCGGTTTTTCGCGGTTGCATTCGTAGGCGTGCGGGCTTAGGGGCCGAGTCATACGCCAGCACTTCCCTGTCTCGCGGGGCATGGGGGAGGACTGGGCCGGATTTCATCAGGGATGCCGACGTCCGGCCGCCCGAAATCCGGTTGTCTTGTATGCTTGTCCCCGCGAACGGGAAAGGACCGTAAAGCATGGCACGCAAGAAGATCGCGCTCATCGGCGCAGGCAATATCGGTGGTACGCTTGCCCACCTCGCCGCCCAGAAGGAACTGGGTGATATCGTCCTGTTCGACGTGGTCGAAGGCGTGCCCCAGGGCAAGGCGCTCGACCTTTCGCAGTGCGGCCCGGTCGAAGGCTTTGACGCCAAGATCACCGGCACCAACGATTATGCCGACATCGCAGGCGCAGACGTGATCATCGTCACCGCCGGTGTCGCCCGCAAGCCGGGCATGAGCCGCGACGACCTGCTCGGCATCAACCTCAAGGTTATGAAGGCCGTGGGCGAGGGCATTGCTGCCAACGCGCCTGACGCATTCGTCATCTGCATCACCAACCCGCTCGACGCGATGGTATGGGCGCTGCGCGAATTTTCGGGCCTGCCGCACAACAAGGTCGTCGGCATGGCAGGCGTGCTCGACTCGGCGCGCTTCTCGACTTTCCTGGCATGGGAATTCGGCGTTTCGATCCGCGACGTGAACACGTTCGTTCTGGGTGGCCACGGCGATACGATGGTGCCGGTTACCCAGTATTCGACCGTCAACGGCATTCCGGTGCCCGATCTGGTCAAGATGGGCCTGTCCAGCCAGGAAAACATCGACGCGATCGTCCAGCGCACCCGTTCGGGCGGCGGCGAGATCGTCGGCCTGCTCAAGACCGGCTCGGCGTTCTACGCACCAGCCGCGAGCGGCATCGCGATGGCCGAAGCGTATCTCAACGACCAGAAGCGCATCCTGCCTTGTGCGGCATACGTTGACGGCCAGTACGGCGTTGACGGCCTCTACGTTGGCGTTCCGGTGCTGATCGGTGCGAACGGCGTGGAGAAGGTGATCGAGATCGAACTCGACGATGCTTCGAAGGCTGGCCTGCAAGTCTCGGTCGACGCGGTCAAGGAACTGCTGGAAGCCTGCAAGGGCATCGATCCAAGCCTCGTCTAATCATCAATTGTGCCCTGCCCGCGTGGCGGGGCACGCCATTTTCCGTGCTCCTCAGCTGAGAGCCTCCCCGGAAAGGAAATTCCATGTCCATTCTCGTCGACAAGAATACCAAGGTTATCACGCAGGGCATGACCGGCAAGACCGGCAGCTTCCACACGCAGGCGGCGCTTGATTACGGCACGCAGATGGTTGGCGGCGTGACCCCCGGCAAGGGCGGCACCGACCACATCGGTCTGCCCCAGTTCAACACCGTGGCCGAAGCCAAGCACGCCACTGGCGCGACCGCATCGTGCATCTACGTGCCGCCTTCGGGTTGCGCCGACGCGATCCTTGAGGCGATCGACGCCGAGATGGAACTGATCGTGGCGATCACCGAAGGCGTTCCGGTGATGGACATGGTCAAGGTGAAGCGCGCGCTTTCGGGTTCGAAGAGCCGCCTCATCGGTCCGAACTGCCCCGGCGTGCTGACGCCGAACCAGTGCAAGATCGGCATCATGCCGGGTTCGATCTTCAAGGAAGGCTCGGTCGGCGTAGTCTCGCGCTCGGGAACGCTGACGTATGAAGCGGTGTTCCAGACATCGGCCATCGGCCTTGGCCAGACCACGGCTGTGGGCATCGGCGGTGACCCGGTCAACGGCACCAACTTCATCGACGTGCTGGAACTGTTCCTGGCCGACGAAGCGACCAAGTCGATCATCATGATCGGCGAAATCGGCGGCGACGCTGAAGAAATGGCCGCGCAGTTCCTGATCGACGAAGCCAAGCGCGGGCGCAAGAAGCCGATGGCCGGCTTCATCGCAGGCCGCACGGCGCCTCCGGGCCGCCGCATGGGCCACGCCGGCGCGATCGTTTCGGGCGGCAAAGGCGATGCGGACAGCAAGATCGCGGCGATGGAAGCTGCCGGGATCAAGGTCTCGTCCTCGCCAAGCCTGCTGGGCGAGACGCTGGCCGAAGTGCTGAAAGAGCGCGTTTAGCTGAGAACTGCTGGCGTCCCCGCGAAGGCGGGGACCTCAGGAGGCTGGATGATCCTTATGTTCAAGGGTTGTGCATTTAGGCCTGAGGCCCCCGCTTTCGCGGGGGAGCCGGATGTTTTTGGTTCATTCTGTTGAAGCCCGGCTACGTCTACATACTGACGAACAAGCCGGGTGGAGTTTTGTATATTGGTGTTACGAGCGACCTTTCCACGAGGGTCGCTCAACATCGCAGCCAGGCAGTCCCGGGGTTTACCCGGGATTACAACTGCGAACGGTTGGTCTGGTGCGAGAGATTCGACGACATCGAAGATGCGCGAATGTTCGAACGCCGGATGAAAAAATGGAACCGGGCTTGGAAAGTTGCCCGGATCGAGGAACGGAACCCGGAATGGCGGGATCTGTTCGAAGATGGTCTGATGCCATGAGCTTCCTTATGGTTGCACATGGTGCCTGAGGCCCCCGCCTTCGCGGGGGAGCAGGTTTAGTCTTTAGTTTTGTCCGAAGCCCCCTCCTCCCCGGGGGATCAGGAGTTGATGATGGGTCAAGAAGTGCACGAATTCGACGTGGATCCCGCGCAGGACGGTCCGCAGCCCGGGCCTTCGTGGGCCAGCAAGCGGTGGCCGGTGACGGACGCGGCGGCGGGCGACGACCTGACCCAGGCGATGGACCCGATGGCGATGAAACTCGTCATCGAGAAGGCCGCGAAGAAGGCCGGTGCCGCGCTGGACGAAACCGCGCTGCAACAGGCAGCGATGGATTCGATCCGCGCGATGACGATCATCCGCACCTACCGCGTGCGCGGGCATCTGGCGGCCGACCTCGATCCGCTGGGCCTTGCCCGCCAGAAGCTGCCTGCCGACATTTCGCCCGAATACTACGGCTTCACCGCCGCCGACATGACCCGCAAGATCTACCTAGGCGGTGCGCTCGGGCTGGAGTGGGCGACGGTCAACGAAATGGTCGCGATTCTGCGCGCCAACTATTGCGGGTCCATCGGCTTCGAATACATGCACATTGCCGATGTGGAGGAGCGCCGCTTCATCCAGGACCGCATCGAGGGTGGCGACAAGTCGATCGACTTTACCCCCAATGGCAAGAAGGCGATCCTCGCTGCCGTGGTTCGCGGCGAGCAATACGAGAAGTTCCTCGGCAAGAAGTACGTCGGCACCAAGCGCTTCGGGCTTGATGGCGGTGAATCGATGATTCCCGCGCTGGAAGCAATGATCAAGTACGGCGGCCAGCTTGGCGTGCGCGAAATCGTTTACGGCATGGCCCACCGCGGCCGCCTGAACGTGCTCGCCAACGTGATGGCCAAGCCCTACCGCGTGATCTTCCACGAATTCTCGGGCGGCACTGCCAATCCGCAGGATGTGGGCGGATCGGGCGACGTGAAGTACCACCTTGGCACCAGCACCGACCGCGAATTCGACGGCATCAAGGTGCACATGAGCCTTGTACCAAACCCATCGCACCTTGAAACGGTGGACCCTGTGGTGCTGGGCAAAGTCCGCGCGCAGCAGGTCTTCCGCGACGATATTGGCAGCGATGTCGGCCCGGATGCGCGCCACAAGCAGGTTCTGCCGGTGCTGATCCACGGCGACGCGGCGTTCGCCGGACAGGGCATCGTGTGGGAGTGCTTCGGCCTTTCGGGCGTGCGCGGCTACAACACCGGTGGCTGCATCCACTTCATCATCAACAACCAGATCGGCTTCACCACTTCGCCCCAGTTCTCGCGCGGATCCCCCTATCCGTCGGACGTGGCAAAGGGCGTGCAGGCGCCGATCCTGCACGTGAACGGCGATGACCCGGAAGCGGTGACCTTCGCGTGCAAGATGGCGATCGACTACCGCCAGAAGTTCGGCCGCGACATCGTGATCGACATGTGGTGCTACCGCCGCTTCGGCCATAACGAGGGCGACGAGCCTTCATTCACGCAGCCGCTGATGTATGCCAAGATCCGCCAGCATCCGCCGGTGAGCGACATCTATGCCACCCGCCTTGTCGGCCAGGGCGTGATCGATGCGAACCACAAGGGCGAAGTGGAGAGCCACTTTACCGCCGCACTGGAAAAGGAATTCGAGGCTTCCAAGGGCTACAAGGCCAACGAGGCCGACTGGTTCGGAGGCCGCTGGTCGGGGCTGAACAAGCCCGCCGATCCGGTGACCGCGCGCCGCAACGTGCCCACCGGCATCGACCAGAAGATGTTCGACAGCCTTGGCCGCACGCTGACGACCGTTCCGGCGGACCTGACCGTGCACAAGACGCTGGGCCGCGTGATCGACGCCAAGCGCGAGATGTTCACATCGAGCGCAGGGTTCGACTGGGCAACGGGCGAGGCTCTGGCCTTCGGCAGTCTTGTCATGGAAGGCTATGGCGTACGCCTGTCTGGCCAGGACTGCGGACGCGGCACCTTCAGCCAGCGTCATGCGGTGTGGGTCGACCAGACCGATGAGCGCAAGTATGTGCCGCTGACCACCCTGCCTCACGGCACATTCGAAGTGCTGGACTCGACACTTTCGGAATATGGCGTGCTCGGCTTCGAGTACGGCTATGCCAGCGCGGACCCCAAGAGCCTTGTGCTGTGGGAAGCGCAGTTCGGCGACTTTGCCAACGGCGCGCAGATCGTGATCGACCAGTACATTGCCGCATCCGAAGCCAAGTGGCTGCGCGCCAACGGCCTCGTCATGCTGCTGCCGCACGGCTATGAAGGCCAGGGGCCGGAGCATTCGTCTGCGCGCCCTGAGCGGTTCCTGCAGTTGTGCGCCGAAGACAATATCCAGGTGTGCAACGTGACCACGCCGGCCAACTACTTCCACGTGCTGCGCCGACAGATGCACCGTCCGTTCCGCAAACCGCTGATCATCATGACGCCCAAGAGCCTGCTGCGCCATCCGCTGGCAAAGTCGGTGGCGAGCGATTTCATCGGTGACGGGCACTTCATGCGCATCCTGTCGGACACCAATGGTTCGGCGGACAAGGATACCCGCCGCGTGGTGCTGTGTTCGGGCAAGGTCGCCTATGACCTGATCGAAGCGCGCAATGCCGCCGAGATGAGCGATACGCAGGTCATCCGGCTTGAGCAGCTCTACCCGTTCCCGGGCGAGCCGCTGGCGCTGCGTCTGGCGCGGATGCCGAACCTCGAAGAAGTGGTTTGGTGCCAGGAAGAGCCGAAGAACAACGGTTCGTGGTTCTTCGTCGAGCCGCTGATCGAGGAATCGCTCAAGGCCGCCAAGTGCAAGGTCGGGCGCGCACGCTATGCCGGGCGTCAGGCTTCGGCCTCGCCCGCCACGGGCCTCGCCAGCCGTCACGCCAGCGAGCAGGGCGCGCTTGTCGCCGATGCGCTGGGTCTTTCGGTGCGCGGTGAAATCCGCCGCCAGAAGAAGAACTGATTTTTGAAGATTTTCCTTCCCCCCAAGGAATTGCGATATGCCGATTGAAGTTAAGGTTCCGACGTTGGGTGAAAGCGTCAGCGAGGCAACCGTAGGCCAGTGGCTGAAGAAGCCGGGTGACACTGTTACGCTCGACGAGCCCATCGTCAGCCTCGAGACGGACAAGGTTGCCGTGGAGGTGCCCGCACCTGCCGCTGGCGTGCTGGGCGCGCTGGCCGCGAACGAGGGCGACACGGTTTCGGTGGGTGCGCTGCTGGCCTTCATCGAGGACAGCGTTGCCGCCGCAGGCGCGCAGGCCCCTGCCCCGCGCACCGAAGCGCCGGTTGCGCCGGCTTCCGATACCCTGCCAAAGGATGCGGTTGCTGCCAGCAACACCGATGTGTCGGTGCTCTCGCCCGCCGTGCGCCGCGCAGTGCTGGAACACGGGATCGACCCTTCGAGCGTCAAGGGCACCGGCAAGGACGGCCGCCTGACCAAGGAAGACGTGACCGCTGCGGCGCAGGCCAAGCAGGCGGCGCCTGCTGCGGTCGTTTCCGCTCCGGTTGCTGCTGCGCCGGTGGCTGCTGTTGCTGGCGGCCGCAACGAAGAGCGCGTGAAGATGACGCGCCTGCGCCAGACCATCGCCAAGCGCCTGAAGAGCGCGCAGGAAACTGCCGCCCTGCTGACCACGTTCAACGATGTGGACATGAGCGCGGTGATGGAAGCGCGCGCGAAGTACAAGGACGTGTTCGAGAAGAAGCACGGCGTGAAGCTCGGGCTGATGTCGTTCTTCGCCAAGGCCTCGGTGCTGGCACTCAAGGACATTCCGGCGGTCAACGCGCAGATGCAGGGCGATGAGATCGTCTACTTCGATTACGTCGATATCTCGGTCGCGGTTTCGGCTCCGAACGGGCTGGTCGTGCCGGTGGTGCGCAATGTCGACAAGATGAGCTTTGCCGATATCGAGAAGTCGATTGCCGACTATGGCAAGAAGGCTCGCGACGGCGCGCTGACGATGGACGACATGAAGGGCGGCACGTTCACCATCTCGAACGGCGGCGTGTTCGGCGGACTCATGTCCACCCCGATCATCAACCCGCCGCAGTCGGCCGTGCTCGGCCTGCACCGCATCGAGGACCGTGCCGTGGTGCGGAACGGCGAGATCGTGATCCGTCCGATGATGTATCTGGCGCTGTCGTATGATCACCGGATCATCGATGGGCGCGAGGCCGTGACGGCGCTGAAGACGATCAAGGAAGCGATCGAGGATCCTACGCGGTTGCTGATCGATCTTTGACCTGATGTTGTGCGGCATCCTTCGACAGGCTCAGGACGAGCGGATGTTGAGCATGAGAATACCCCAAGGTCCGCTCGCCCTGAGCCTGTCGAAGGGCGCGAGAGACGGAGGCCGACATGGCTGAATACGATTACGACGTTCTTGTCATCGGTGCCGGTCCCGGCGGTTACGTTGCGGCGATCCGTGCGGCACAGCTGGGGTTGAAGGTGGCTTGTGCCGATGGGCGCGAGACGCTGGGGGGCACGTGCCTGAACGTCGGGTGCATTCCGTCCAAGGCGCTGCTCCACGGGTCTGAGAAGTTCGATGAAGTGCGCAACGGCACGTTCGATCTTTACGGCATCAAGACCGGCAAGGTCGAACTCGACCTGACCGCGATGCAGGCGCAGAAGCTGGATTCGGTCAAGCAGCTGACCGGTGGGATCGAGTTCCTGTTCAAGAAGAACAAGGTGACCTGGCTCAAGGGTTATGCCGCGTTCGAGGACGCGCACAGCGTAATCGTGGCGGGCCAGAAGGTCACCGCCAAGAACATCGTGATTGCGACGGGTTCGGGCGTGACGCCGCTGCCCGGCGTGACCGTCGATAACGACGCGGGCGTGATCGTGGATTCGACCGGTGCGCTGGCGCTGACCCGCGTGCCCGATCACATGGTGGTGATCGGTGGCGGCGTGATCGGGCTTGAGCTGGGTTCGGTCTGGCGGCGTCTGGGTGCCAAGGTAACGGTCGTCGAATTCCTCGACCAGTTGCTGCCAGGGATGGACGGCGACGTGCGCAAGGAAGCCGCCAAGATCTTCAAGAAGCAGGGCATGGACCTGAAGCTTTCCACCAAGGTGACGGGCGTTGCGGTCGCGGGGTCGAAGGCGACGCTGACGGTAGAACCCTCCAAGGGCGGCGAGGCTTCGACCATCGAGGCCGACTGCGTGCTGGTGGCGATCGGGCGGCGTCCCTATGTCGACGGGCTGGGTCTCGACAAGATCGGGCTTGAAGTCAACGCGCGCGGGCAGATCGAAACGGATCACGACTTTGCCACCAAGGTGGATGGCGTGTGGGCGATCGGCGACGTGATTCCGGGTCCGATGCTGGCGCACAAGGCCGAGGACGAAGGCATTGCCGTGGCCGAGAATATCGCGGGCCTTACCGGCATCGTGAACCATGACGTGATTCCGGGCGTGGTCTATACATTCCCCGAGTTTGCGGGCGTGGGCCTGACCGAGGAAGCCGCGCGCGAAAAGGGCGAGGTGAAGGTTTCCAAGTTCCCGATGCTGGCGAACAGCCGCGCCAAGACCAATCACGAACCGGACGGCTTCGTGAAAGTGATCGCCGACGCCAAGACCGACCGCGTGCTGGGCGTATGGGCCATCGCTTCGGTGGCCGGGACGATGATCGCCGAGGCCGCGCTCGCCATGGAATTCGGCGCGACGAGCGAAGACATCGCCTATACCTGCCACGCGCATCCGACCCATTCGGAAGCGCTGAAGGAAGCGGCGATGGGCGTGCAGGGCAAGCCGATCCATATGTGATTTGCGGAAGTGTGAATGAAGGGGGCCGTCCTTCGGGGCGGCCCTTTTCGTTTGAACGCTGGCGGTGACGGGCCTAGGTGCAGGCCTGATATGAATTGAAGGAACTGCAGACATGTCGATCAAGCTTACCCTGACCGAAGACGAAACCGAGATCCTTATCGACGCGCTCGACGCGGACATGGAAGGTTATCTCGAAGCGGCCAAGGAAGCGCGCGGCAATACGCGCCGCGAAGAGATGAAGACCTTCACCGACGCCGCCGAGCGGATCGGTGCGCTCAAGGCGAAGCTGGAAGCGCTGCTGGGCGACGCCTGAGCGCGGCATGCGGCGGATCGCACAGCGGCTGGGTCTGCGCTATCCGCTGATCCAGGCACCGATGGCGGGGACATCCACCCCCGCCCTTGCTGCAGCCGTGTGCGAAGCGGGCGGTCTGGGATCGATTGCAATAGGCGCGGTCGATGCCAAGGCCGCTCGGACGGCGATTGCCGACTTGCGTGGGCGGACGGCGCGGCCGTTCAACGTCAACGCCTTCGTCCACCAGCAGGCGATACGCGACATCGCCATCGAACAGGCGTGGACCGGCGCGATGACGCCGCTGTTTGCACGGTTCGGGGCAGTGCCGCCAACAACCTTGCACGAAATCTACTGCTCGCTGAACGATGACCCTGACATGCTGGCGGTGCTGGTCGAGGCCGCACCCGCCGTGGTGAGCTTCCACTTCGGGCTGCCGACGCGCGAAGCGATTGCCGCGCTGAAAGCGCAAGGTTGCCTGCTTCTGGCCAGCGCGACGTCACTCGCCGAGGCGGAGGCGGCAGTGGCCAGCGGGATGGACGCGGTCGTGGCGCAGGGCTTTGAGGCAGGCGGACATCGCGGTGTGTTCGATCCCGGAGCGGCGGACGAACAGTTGGGCACGCTGGAACTCGTCAGGATCCTTGCCGCAAAGCTGGGCGTGCCGGTGATTGCGGCGGGCGGGATCATGGACGGGGCGGACATCCGGGCGGCGCTGAATGCTGGGGCGGACGCAGTGCAGCTTGGCACCGCCTTTGTCGGCTGCCCCGAGAGCGCAGCGGACGAGGGCTATCGCGCGGTTCTGGCGCAGGCACCGGGCACGACACTGACACGGGCGATCTCCGGCAGACCGGCGCGGTGCCTCGACAATGCCTTTGTGGGCTGGGCAAGCACGACCAGCACGACAGTGCCCGACTATCCGGTGACTTATGACGCGGGCAAGGCCCTGATCGCGGCGGCACGGGCGGCAGGTGAAGCGGGTTTCGGCGCGCACTGGGCGGGCACCGGATTCGACCGGGCAAGGCCGATCCCTGCGGCAGACCTTGTGGCATTGCTTGTGCAAGAGGCAGGTTTCGATGCCTGACATGCCGAGCGCGGATCTTTCGGCACTGATCGGACTGCTCGATCTGGTGGGCATCGCGGTGTTTGCGCTGACCGGGGCACTGCTGGCGGCAAAGCTGCGGCAGACGTTCGTGACGATGGCGTTCTTCGCGCTGGTGACCGGCGTTGGCGGTGGGTCGGTGCGCGATCTGCTGATCGGGGCGCCGGTGTTCTGGGTGCGCGATCCGTGGGTTGCGCCGGCGTGCCTTGGCGTGGCGCTGATGGCCTGGTTCACGCCAAGGCAGTGGTGGGATAAGCCTGTCCTCGAGTGGGCAGACGCGGCGGGGCTTGGGGCCTATGCGGTACTGGGCACGGCCAAGGCGCTGGCGTTTGGGGTGGCGCCGGTGCCTGCGGTTCTGATGGGTGTGATCACCGGCTGTGTCGGCGGAATCATCCGAGATGTGCTGGCCGGGCGGCCTTCGATCCTCATGCGCCCTGAGTTGTATGTGACCGCGGCGGCGCTTTCGTCAGTGATTTGTGCGGGCGGCGCGGCGCTGGGACTGGCGAACGGGGTGGTGTGGCCCGTCGCAGCGCTGGCGGGCTTCGCCTTGCGCGGCGCAGCGATCTGGTGGCGGCTGGGATTGCCGGTGTATCAGGCTGAACGCTAAGACAGGCGCTTCCGTCAAAACAAGCCCTCCCCCCCGCCCCCTCCCCCCTTCGACAGGCTCAGGATGGGCGGGAGGGGAGATTCAGTTACCCGATCATTTCCACCACGACCTTGCCCATGGCCTGACGGTTTTCGAGCGTGGCGATGGCTTCGCGGCCTTCATCGAGGGTGAAGCGCTGCGAGACGCGGGGGTTGATCTTGCCGGCTTTCAGGAGGCCAAACAGCTCGGCGACCTGTGCCTTGAAGTTGTCTGGTTCGCGCGCGATGAAGCCGCCCCAGAACACGCCGCAGACATCGCAGGATTTGAGCAGGGTGAGGTTGAGCGGCAGTTTGGCGATGCCAGCCGGGAAGCCGACGACGAGGAAGCGACCTTCCCACGCAATGGCGCGGACGGCGGGTTCGGAATAATCGCCGCCGACAATGTCATAAACGATGTTCGCGCCGCCCGGTCCGCAGGCGGCCTTGAACTGTTCGGCCAATGCCTTGGACTGCGCCTTATCGAACGGAGCGCGACCATAGATCACGACCTCATCCGCGCCCGCTTGGCGCGCGACCTGGGCCTTTTCCTCGCTCGAGACGGCGGCGATCACGCGCGCGCCATAGGCTTTGCCGAGTTCGATGGCGGAGAGGCCGACGCCGCCCGCTGCGCCAAGCACCAGCATGGTGTCACCGGCCTTGATGTGGCCACGATCCTTGAGGGCGTGGATGGTGGTGCCATAGGTCATCAGCAGCGAAGCGCCGGTGGCGAAGTCCACATCGGCGGGCAGCGCAAACAGGCGGTCAGCGGGGACGACGGCCATTTCGGCAAGGCCGCCATTGCCGATCATCGCCATGACCCGGTCGCCCACCGACCAGCCGGTTACGCCCTCGCCCAAGGCCTCGATAGTCCCGGCAAGTTCGCTGCCGGGGGCGTAAGGGCGCTCTGGCTTGAACTGGTAGAGATCGCGGATCATCAGCGTGTCGGGAAAATTGATTGAGCAGGCACGAACGCGCACGACCACTTCGCCCGCACCGGGCACGGGATCGGGCAGATCGTCGAGCTTGAGCGTTTCGGGGCCGCCCACGGCGTGAGTGCGCAGAGCCTTCATCGGTATCTCCCTAAGCCTGTGCGGAATCAGTCCGCCTTTGGCCCTTAGGAAGCAAGTTTTGCGCGGCTTGGGAAGGCTTTTAAATGAGCGCTTAAGCTGCCGTTACGGCATCGGTGCCGCGCGCGAGGAAAGGCAAGTGATCGCGCATCTTCGCTTCGTGGGTGGAGATGGCGGTATCGCGAGCCATCGTCAGCCCGACTTCGTCGAGGCCGTTCAGAAGGCAGTTCTTGCGGAACGGATCGATTTCGAAGCTGAAACGATCCTGAAACGGGGTGGTGACGGTTTGCGCCTCAAGATCGATCATCACCGGGTCGGTGACGGCGACTTCCATCAGGCGGTCAATCGCTTCCTGCGGCAGAACGACGGTGAGAATGCCGTTCTTGAACGCATTGCCCGAGAAGATGTCCGAAAACGACGGCGCGATGACCGCCTTCACGCCCAGATCGAGCAAGGCCCATGCTGCGTGTTCACGGCTGGAGCCACAGCCGAAGTTGTCGCCCGCGATCAGGATGGGTGAGCCTGCAAATTCGGCACTGTCGAAGATGTTGTCCGGATCGGTGCGGATCGTCTCGAACGCGCCACGCCCAAGGCCCTGACGGGTGATCGTCTTGAGCCACTTGGCGGGGATGATTACGTCGGTATCGACGTTCTTGCGGCCGAACGGGATTGCCCGTCCATCGATTTGGTTCACCGGTTCCATGGCGTCGCTATAGCTGCGAAGACGCCCGATGCAAGAACCTCAATCGGTCTCGGGAACGTCGACCGGCGGGGCTTTGGGCGCAGTCTTTTCGGCGCGTTCCTTGCGGCGCGAGGCGTAAAGCAGAGCGGCGGCGAGCGCGGCGGAGCCGATTGCCGCGCCTGCCATGGCTGCCTTGCCGGTCCAGTCGGTTTTCTTGGTCACGCGCGAAACTCCTTGAATTCGTTGGGGCCAGATTGGACACGCCCCTGCGTGAATGCAAGGTTTACCCGAGGAATTTCCGCAGGGCTATCCATTGGGCGTGCTTGGCCTCGAAGCTGAGCGCGGCATGCGCAGGGCTGCTGGAGGGCAGGCGGAGCAGGGTCAGACGCGCTTCGCCGGCCAGCTGCGGCGCGCCGATGGAGGCCGATTTCGCACCGTTGAAGGCGACTGCCTGCAGAGCTGGGAGCGCAGCAACGAGGTGCGCCAGCGGGTTGGCCTCGACATTGCGGATGGCGGTATCGAGGCTGCCTTGGCGGATGGCCGTGCCGATGGAATCCCACAGGCCGATGCCGTGATCCAGAAGCGTGGCCAGCCGGGTTTCATAGGCCGCGCCTTCGAGATCCTGCCCGATGACTGCGCCGACCAGTCGCCAGAACTGGTTGCGCGGATTGGCGTAGTAGCGCGCGGCGGCAAGGCTGGCCTCACCGGGCAGGCTGCCGAGGATCAGGACGCGGGTTCGCTCATCGGTTATCGGCGCGAACGAGGCCTTGCGCTCGGTCATGCAGGAACGGGGGTGGGTGGCGCCAGGGGCGGTGGGGCTTCCTCGTCCTTGGCGGGCGTGCCGCAGGTCATGCAAAAGCGGAAGAACGCCATCTTGCGAGTGTTGCAGCTGTGGCAATGGTCGAACAGGGTCATGCCGCAGTGGACGCAGAAGTTGGACTCGGCGTCGCCCGTGGTGGCGATGGGGCGGTCGCAGCCGGGGCAGACTTTGGCCGCCATCTTCTTGAACGCCTCGTCATGGGAAACGCGCTTGCGGCGCTCCTGCTCGGCCTCGGCTTCCACTTCGGTGCGATGCGCGATGTAGGCGCGCATGTTCTTGATCAGGAAATGCCCGGCGGCAAATGTCAGCGCGATGCCGACGGCGTAGCGGATATAGCCGCCATAGCTTGGCAGATAGGGGACGAGTTCGACGAAGAACACGAACACCGCCGCCAGCACGAAACCGCGCATCAGCGGCCAGTGATCGCTCTTGCGCTTTTTCACCACCATCCACGTGGCGACCGCGAGCATCGGCAAGGTGATCAGCAGTCGAAGACCGAAGACGCGCAGTTCCTGCCAGAACATCGCGCGTTCCTGCGCAGGCAGGGCCTCGTTGATCAGGTCGTTCTCATGGGAACGCAGGGCACTTTCGCGCTGGTCGAGCGGAGCGCGGACGTTTTCAAGATCGGCAATGGCCTGCTGGATCGCGCGCTCGTTGCCCTTGAGCTGTTCGAGTTCGCGCGTGCGGGCGAGGACTTCGGGGTCCTGTTGCGGATTGGTGGTGGCGGTGCGTGCTGCGATCCAGGCGCGGAAGGTCTCGCCGGCGGTGGTCGAGGCGCGTGTCGCCTGATCGAGCTGGAGGCGCTGGATTTCGAGCTTGTCGTCGATGCCGGCTTTGTCCCGCCCGATCTGGGCGATGTCCTTGCGGAGCTGCCGGATCGCGGGCGTATCGTCAGCGGGGGCAGTATAGACCTGCTCCTCGACCAGCGGCAGATCGCCGATCACGAGATTGCCGAGGCCAATGATGAAGCCTGCAAAGACGATCGAAACCAGCCAGAGAACGCCGCGATAGAGGCGTTCCGGCACGCGGACTCCCTTGACCATATCCATGTTCAGTCCACTCCAGTTCGGGGAGAGGCTAGGCGCTGGCGGGGCCTGTGTAAATCAGCGCTGGATCAGCGGGCTGACGGGATCGCGCGCGGCTTCCCACTGGTTCCACTTGTCGCCGAGGCCGGGGTGGTCGATCGCGCCTTCGCGCATCATGGCGGCGGCTTGTGCGGCGGGGAGCGGTGGGAGCGGGCCGTTGTCGGCCATCATCAGTTCGTCGCCGAGCAGCCGGAACTCGGCGGGGCCGGGGCGGAAGGCCTGGACCACGGTCATGACGCTGCCGCCATATTGCACAACATCGATCACCAAGGCGTCGACATCGCCTTTGGGCGTACCGACCTTGACCTGACGGGCGACCGCGCAATCGGGCCATTGCGACGCGCCGCCGGTGATGAAGGCCTTGGCCTGTTCGTCCTGTTCGAGCGTGGTCGCGCCTTCGAACGTGCTCAGCGCGCGGTTGCCGTCGCTGCGCATGCACAGCGATTGCGGCTGGTAATGGCTCCCGGCGGGCAGGTCCGACACAGTCCAGAACGCATGGGCCATGAGGAACCCTGCGAGTTGGAGCGCGGCTGTCGGCAGGCCTGCCATGGGATCAGGCCATCAGCTTGCGGACGTCGGTCAAGTGCCCGGTTACGGCGGCGGCGGCGGCCATCGCCGGGCTGACGAGGTGCGTGCGCGCGCCCGGCCCTTGCCGTCCGACGAAATTGCGGTTCGAGGTGGAAGCGCAGCGTTCGCCCGCAGGCACCTTGTCCGGGTTCATGCCGAGGCAGGCCGAACAGCCCGGTTCGCGCCATTCGAAGCCCGCGTCGATGAACACGCGGTCAAGGCCTTCGGCCTCGGCCTGCTGCTTGACGAGGCCCGAGCCGGGGACGACGATCGCCCACTTGACGTTGGCGGACTTGTGGCGACCCTTGAGGATCGCGGCGGCGGCGCGCATGTCTTCGATGCGGCTGTTGGTGCAGGAGCCAATGAAGATGTTCTGGACCTCGACGTCTTCCATGCGCTGACCGGGGGTCAGGCCCATGTAAGCGAGGCTGGCGCGGGCGGCGTCCTGCTTGGACGGATCGGCAAAGCTTTCGGGCGCGGGGACGAGGCCGGTGATCGGCAGGACGTCCTCAGGACTGGTGCCCCAGGTAACCGAAGGCGCGATGTCCTTGGCATCGATCACGACGACCTTGTCATAGGTCGCGCCGAGATCGGTGGCGAGGCTCGTCCACCATGCCACGGCCTTGTCCCAATCATCGCCCTTGGGCGCATAGGGACGGCCCTTGATATAGGCGATGGTCTTTTCATCGGGCGCGCACAGGCCTGCGCGCGCGCCGTGTTCGATTGCCATGTTCGAGATGGTCAACCGGCCCTCGATCGACAGGTCGCGGATGACCTGCCCGGTATATTCGATGACCGAGCCGGTGCCGCCCGCCGCGCCGAGCACCCCGGTGATGTGCAGGACTACGTCCTTGGCGGTGACGCCGGGGGTCAGCGTGCCATCGACACGGACTTCCATGGTCTTCGATTGCTTGAGAAGCAGCGTTTGCGTGGCGAGGACGTGTTCGACCTCGCTGGTGCCGATGCCAAAGGCCAGCGCGCCGAGGCCGCCGTGGCAGGCGGTGTGGCTGTCACCGCAGACGATGGTCGCGCCGGGGAGCGAGAAGCCCTGTTCCGGCCCGACAACGTGGACGATGCCCTGCTCCGCATCGGCATCGCCGATGTAGCGGATGCCGAAGGCGGGCGCATTGCGCTCAAGCGCTTCGAGTTGCTGGGCGGATTCCGCGTCCGCAATGGGAATGCGCGTGCCGTCGGCGGCGCGGCGCGCGGTGGTGGGCAGATTATGATCGGGCACGGCAAGCGTGAGATCGGGGCGGCGCACCTTCCGGCCCGACGTGCGAAGCGCTTCGAACGCCTGCGGGCTGGTCACTTCGTGGACGAGGTGACGGTCGATATAGATCAGGGCCGTGCCATCGTCGCGCTGTTCGACAACGTGGGCGTCCCAGATCTTCTGGTAGAGGGTGCGTGGATTGTTCGGCATAGTGGCCAGCGGTTAGGCCCGCCCTCCCCGCAATTCAAGCAGGAAAGGGCGGGCCATCCGGTCAGCGGGCGCAATTTTGTTACGCCGGTAGAGCATCAGCCACGGCGGCCATCATGGTCCCGGCGCTCACCGCGCAGGCGATCGGTGATCGTGGCGACGCGGCGTTCCAGCGTGCGGTATTCGTTCGCGCTCAGCCCGCGGTCGGCGTAGCGGCTGTAAAGCTGCTTCACGTCGCGCGCATCGCGGTGCAGGCCCACAGCCTCGCGGCGGGAAATCGCGCGATTGGCGACAGCGCGGTCGATCTTGCGATCAAGCTGGTTGATGTCGCGGCGAATCTCGGCGTTGCGGCCCGGCGTCAGATACGAGGCCTCGGCGCGGTTGCCTCCGGGATAGCGATCGTTGTCCCATGCCATCGCCGGGGTGGCGACGCCTGCGATCATGGTGGTGAGGACGGCGGCGAGAATGGTCTTGCGCATGGGGGTAACTCCTTGTTTGCGTTGGAGGCAAACTGCGCCCGCGCGGCTGAACGGCAGAAAAACGAAGCGTCGCGCCTTTCGGGCAAAGTGTAAGAATGTGTCGCAGGGCGCGGTTGGGCGTTGTATGGCGTGGCCCATGCAGACGCTTGCCGCCATTCTGATCGTGATCGCCACGGTGCTCGCCATGGAGTTCGTGGCGTGGTCCAGCCACAAATATGTGATGCATGGCTTCGGCTGGGGCTGGCACCGCGACCACCATGAACCGCATGACGGGTTCCTTGAGAAAAATGACCTTTATGCGCTGTTCGGAGCGGCGATTTCGATCACGTTTTTTGCCATCGGCAGCCCGCTGGTGCGCGGCGACGCGGCGTGGTGGCCGGGGACCTGGATCGGCCTTGGCGTGCTGGCTTATGGGGTGATTTACACGCTGGTGCATGACGGGCTGGTCCACCAGCGCTGGTTCCGCTGGGTGCCCAAGCGCGGCTATGCCAAGCGGCTGGTGCAGGCGCACAAGCTGCACCACGCGACCATCGGCAAGGAAGGCGGGGTGAGCTTCGGCTTTGTGATTGCGCGCGATCCGGCGGTGCTGAAGCGGGAGCTGCGGGTGCAGCGGGAGCGGGGGATTGCGGTGTTGCGGGAAGCGGTGGACTGATTGGTCAGCCGACCCAAATGTATCGCACCAACGCCATCGCGAATGCGAAAACAAATGCGTAGCCAAAGCGGTCTAGGCTGACGAGCGGTTGTCCCTTTTTCGTCCGTGCCCAGCCGATGAACATCATAATCGCAGCAATCGTGGTAGGCGTGATGAACAGGTTGATCGCTCGGAGCGTGGGATTAGCAATCGGCGAGGTTGGGAATAGCAAAAGGCTGATCCCGCCTGCGATCAGACCCCAAAGGATGAAGCCGATAGTAGAGAACAGGGGTGTCCGGGGCTTCTGCAGGGTATCAGCCATGCTGCGCATCCCCAATTCCGCCAGCACCTCAAACAGGGTCTGAAGCAGGATCTCTCCACCAAACTGAAGCAGCACTTCAAACACGAATTCCATGAATTGAAGGCATAGGGCAGTTGCAGTAGCTGTGAAAGCCTTCGCGTTACCCCCTTCCCTCACGCCAACCTGATCTCGTTCAGCACTCCCTTCGCCAAGTTCCTAAACCGCAGCGCGTCGGACACCGAGATGTCCTGATTGTGGGCCGCCGCGTTTCTCAGGCTCCGCATTTCGCCGATCATGCCTGCGGTGCGGGCGGGGAGGATGCCGTGTTGGTGGAGGTGGCGGGCGGCTTGTATGGGGTCGGCTATGGCGAGCTGGTGGGTGTGGGCGAGGCCTTGCAGCGCGTCTTCGATGCCCGACCATGAATCGAGCACGGCGGCGTTGGGGGACAGGTCGAGCAGTTTGAGGAAGCGGCTGTGATCGCCCGACAGCGCGAGTTCGGGCCCGGGTTCGATGCTCGCCTGCAATGGCGGGGCCTGCGATTCGAGGCTGTCGAGCTGCTGGGCGAAGCGGGCGGACTTGTCGCCCCAGCTCAGTTCATCGAGACGGGACAGCAGCGCGAGCAGGTGCCTGCGGAAGATCAGCGCTATGACCAGCGCGGCCAAGGGCCAGGCGAGCGCCGAGAACATGGCGGCGGACCAGTCAAGCCAGTCGGTGCCGCCGGTCTGGCCTACGGTGAGCGTGATCATGGGCTAAGGTCCGTTTCGAGTCTCGGAAGATCCTATCCGAAACGGAACAAATATGGAACATTGATTGCGGAGGGCTATTCCGCGCGAGTCCATATCCAGGTGCCGGTGATTCCCATGACTGCGGCGGGAATCAGCAGCCACGGCCAGCCCGCTGTGAAAGCGGTCAGCAGCACGCCCGCGCCCATGGCGATCAGCGCGCCCTTTTTGGCCTTGCGCGAGATGGCGCGCCGTTCACGCCATTGGCGCAAGGGCGGCCCGTAGCGTGGGTGATCGAGCAGGCGCTGCTCCCACGCGGGGTTGGAGCGCGCGAAGAAGAACGTGGCCAGCAGCAGGAACGGGACCGTGGGCAGGATCGGCAGGAACGCGCCGATTGCGCCCAGAGCCACCGAAATGATGCCGCCCGCGAGATAGAGATGGCGGCGCAAAGTCCCTGCCCTTCAGGCCGCAGCCGCGAGGCGGGCGGCGTGTTCGCGCACGAGCGCGATCATGTTGGGCACGCCCTGCGTGCGGTTGGACGAAAGCTGCTTTTTGAGATCGAAGGGGCCGAGTGCTTCGGCGACGTCCATGGCGGCAACTTGCGCGGCGGGCTTGTCCTGCACGGCGGCGAGAACCAGTGCGACGATGCCCTTGGTGATCGCGGCATTGCTGTCGGCCAGGAAATGCAGCGTGCCGCCCTGCCCCTGCGTGGGATAGACCCAGACGCTGGCCGAACAGCCACGCACCAGCGTGGCGTCGGTTTTCAGGGCGTCGGGCATGTCTTCGAGTTCGCGGCCGAGTTCGATCAGCAGGCGATAGCGTTCGTCGCCATCGAGGAATTCGTACTCTTCGAGAATGTCGTCAAGGCTGCGCATGGGCGGGCTTTAGCAGAACACTGCGCGGCCTCAAGTGCTGCGCGCGTGCTTCGACAGGCTCGGCACGAACGGCCAGCTTTATGACCAAACTACAAATCCACGCCTGCTGCGATGGCTTCGAGTTTGCGCAGGCGTTCGCGCATGTCGGCGAGGTCGATCAGGCTGGCAGTGTCTCCATAGTCGGCGGCACCGGCGCGTTCGAGTTCGAGGCGCTTGAGGGCGAGCCAGCCGTCCCAGCCACGCAAGGTGGCCATGGCGACCATGGCGAGGCCGGTCAGAGCGGAAAGCGAGAGGACAATATCGGAAGTCATGCCTGCAACTCCCTGTTGCGGATGGATTTACTTTTCGCGGAGCGAATCAATCTCACGCGAGAGGCGGCGGGTTTCGCCATCGTCGGTGGCGATGCGTTCGAGCACTTCGAGACGCTTGCGCATTTCGGCGACTTCGCGTTCGAGCGCGGCGGTGTAGGCAGGGTCGGCGTTGCCCGTATCGGCAGGCGGTGCGCCGTGCCGGTCGCGGTTCATGCGGATGTTGGCGTAAGCGATGATGGCGACGATCGCCACCAGGGCACTCCAGAATGACATTGCGGGCGTTCCCTCAGTTGACCTTCACGTCGCGCAGACCTTCGATCTGCAGCGCGAGATCGGCCTTGTTCTCGGTGGCGATGCGTTCGAGCACGCGGACCCGCTGTTCCAGCCGTTCGGCCTGAGCGGCATATTGCGCGGCCTTCTCGGCGGTCTGCTTTGACAGCAGTTCGAGTTCACGCTCGCGGAAGTTCAGGCGGCGCTTGTACATGTCAGACATGACGCCGAACACGATGGGCACCACGACCAGCATGAACGCGAGGGCGAGGATCACGTCTTCGTTCATTGTTGCTCTCCAAGGCTGGCATTGGAGCGCGCGCCGCGCAAGGCCTCGATCTGCCCGGCCACTTCGAAGCCGCGATCGGTGACGATGGCTTCGACATTGGCGAGACGCTGGTGGGTGGCTTCGAGCTGATCGCGCAGCAACGCGTTTTCCTCCCGCAGCTTGGTTACGGCCTCCTGATCCGAACGGTCGGTCTTGCCGCCCCATTCGTCTTCCAGCGCATAGCCGTGGCGGGCGCGGATCCAGTTGTTGATCACCCAGCCGCCGGTGGAGATGGCGATGATCCACAGGACGAATTCAGGACCGGCCCAGTTCATCACTGCCTCCTGTCTTCAAGGCTGGCAGCATCACGGCGCAGCGCTTCGATCTGGGCGGCGGTGTCGAAGCCCTTGTCGGTCACGATCCGTTCGAGGACGCGGACGCGTTCTTCGAGTTCGCGGGTGTGGCTGGCGTATTGCGCGGCCTTTTCGGCGCTGAGTTCGGCAGTCGCGCTGATCTGCATCTCGGCGATCTTGGTGCGGTGCTTGGTCCAGATCGCAACGATCGGGATCATCAGCGCCACGATCGGGATCAGCGGCGCAAGGGTATCAGGTCCCATCGGTTCAGTCCCCCAGTTGAAGCGTGCTTAGCGCAGGCTTTCGATTTCCGCCGAAAGACGCGGGTTGCTGTTGACGTAGAAGCTTTCGACGTCGGCCAGGCGGCGGTCGATGTCGCGGAAGCTGGCACGTACTTCGCGGGCAGTGCGGGCGGGCGACTGGCGCACACGCTGCCAGAACTGCTGCTCCTGACGGTCACCATAGAGGTGGCCCGGCTTCTTGCCGGCCAGAAAGCCGAGCGCGAAGTAGGCGAGGAACGGCCAGCCCATAGAGAATGCCAGGATCAGGAAGCCGAGGCGGACCCAGAGCACATCCACCCCGGTATAGTCGGCAATCCCGGCGCAAACGCCCATGACCTTGCCGTTGACCTTGTCGCGGTAAAAGCGGGTGCGGGGGCTGTTCACTTCGAGGTCCTTCCCTGTTCGGCGAACATCCGGTCGAGTTCGCGCAGCTTCTGATTGTCGGTTTCGCGGTCATGCAGGATGCGGGCGGGCTTGAAGTCCGGGTTATCGGAAGCGACAAGGCGCTCGACCGTGTCCATCCGGTCATCGAGGCGGCGAGCGAGCTGGTAGAGTTCGTCCAGCAAGGCCTCGTCACCGTTGGTCAAGGTCGCCGAGGTTTTCCACTTGGTGATGTAGTGAAAGATGATCCACGGCAGGCCGAGAAAAATGGCGATAATGGGAACTGCGTCTTCCATGGATCAGTCTTCCTTTCCGAGCGCGCGCTTCATCGCTTCCAGCTCTTCGTCAATCTTGTCCTTGCCGGCGAGCGCAGAGATTTCATCCGCCAGGCTGGGCTTGGAGTTGCCGTCCGACAGGCTCAGCGCGTCGGCGCGGCCTTCGGCGTAATCGACACGGCGTTCGAGCTGGTCGAAGCGGGCCATGGCCTCGTCCACGCGCTCACTGGCGAGCAGGGTGCGCAGGCGGACGCGGTTCTCGGCGCTTTCGAGGCGGGCAGCGATGGCGGTCTGGCGGCTGCGGGCTTCGCGCAGGCGGGTCTGCAGCTTGTCGATGTCGAGTTCGTAGGCGCGCATCGAATCGTCGAGCACGCCGATCTCGGTGCGCAGCTGGTGCGCCATGTCCTCGGCCTTCTTCTTCTCGACGAGGGCCGCACGGGCAAGATCCTCGCGGTCCTTCGACAGAGCCAGCTGAGCCTTCTCGGACCAGTCATGCTGGAGCCGGTCAAGCTTGGCGACGTGGCGGCCCATTTCCTTCTGATCGGCAATGGTGCGGGCGGCAGAGGCGCGGACTTCGACCAGCGTTTCCTCCATCTCCATGATGATCATCCGGATCATCTTGGCAGGATCGTCCGCCTTATCAAGCAAGTCGTTGAAATTGGCGGCAATGATGTCGCGAGTCCGCGAGAAGATGCCCATCAGGTTTGCTCCGGAGTTGAAGGACGAAAAGGATTGCGACGAGCGCGGGCGGTCGCTTGACGAAGGCGAGGTGCGCAGACGCTCAAGCTCGGCATCGAGGCGCGTGGTGCGCGAGGCACCTGCGCGTTCTGGCCGGATCGGGGTGAGGTCTTCGGTCATGCAAGTTCCCCGGTGATCGCCGCAGACGAGGCCATGACGGTCGGCACCGAATTGACCTGCTGGGTCAGCGCGAAGCAGCACAGGACCACCATCGCACCGATGCTGGCGAGGCTGGCGCGTCCGAGCTGGGTGGAGAAGAAGCGGGCGGTGTACATCATGCGGACCTTTCGGCGGGGTGTTCCGGCGTGTCGGCCGGGGTTGTTCATGATAGAGCAAGGGGTGTGCCAAACTGTATCGGGCGCAGATTTCCGCCATTCTTCCCCGGTTATTCGCCTTTAATGTTGGGGAATATTGCCGACACTTGGGAAAATGCGCTATTGGTTGGGGATGGATCGGGAAGTTCAGTTCATCGGGCAATCGGGTGCCTTCCTCGACGCGGTGGAACGCGCCAGCCGCGCCGCTCCGATGCGCCGCCCGGTGCTGGTGATCGGCGAGCGCGGGACCGGCAAGGAACTGATCGCCGAACGCCTCCACCGCCTGTCCTCGCGCTGGACCGAGCCGCTGGTGACGATGAACTGCGCCGCCCTGCCCGAAACGCTCATCGAAGCGGAACTTTTCGGGCACGAGGCGGGCGCGTTTACCGGGGCGACGCGGGCGCGGACCGGGCGGTTCGAGGAAGCGGACAAGGGCACGCTCTTCCTTGATGAACTGGGCACGCTGTCGATGGGCGCGCAGGAGCGCCTGCTGCGCGCGGTCGAGTATGGCGAGGTGACAAGGATCGGATCGAGCAAGCCGGTGCGGGTGGACGTGCGCATCGTCGCGGCGACCAACGAGGACCTACCCCGGATGGCCGAACAGGGGCGGTTTCGGCCCGATCTGCTCGACCGCCTGAGCTTCGAGGTGATCACCCTGCCGCCACTGCGCGTGCGCGAGGGCGATATCGCGGTGCTGGCCGATTACTTCGGGCGGCGCATGGCAGCGGAACTTCACTGGGACGCCTGGCCGGGCTTTTCCGCCACCGTCCAGCGCGCGCTTGAGGAATACCTGTGGCCCGGCAACGTGCGCGAATTGCGCAACGTGGTCGAGCGCGCGGTCTATCGCTGGGACGATGCGACGACGCCGATTGCGCATGTGCAGTTCGATCCGTTCGAAAGCGCGTGGAAGCCGATCTCGCCCCCCCGTGCGGCAGAGATGGAATCCCCTGCCCCGGCGCGACCCGCTGCGGCGCCCGATCTGGATGGCGTGACCGATCTGCGGCAAGCGGTCGAGGCGCATGAGCGTTCGATCATCGAGCATCACCTGGGGCGCAACCGCTTCAACCAGCGCCAGACCGCGAAGGCATTGGGCCTGAGCTACGACCAGTTGCGGCACTGCATGAAGAAGCACGGGCTGACGGACCGGGGCGCGGGCTGATGGAGCGCGACGTGTGGTTCCGCAAATGGCTGTGGGCCTATGTGCCGGTGCACTGGAAGGGCCTTGCGCTGATCTTCGGCGCGGTCGTTTCGGTGTTCGTATGCTTTGGCGTGCTGGTGCTGGCGGCGCAGTTTTTCGAGCGGCCCGCGATCGCGTTCACGATCGTGGTGCCGTTCATCTACATCCTGATCACCGCTCTTCGGATTGCGGCGCGGCACAGCGCCTGACCGATGTCCCTCACCCGCTTGACCTTGCGCGATTTTCGCAACCACGCCGCGACGCGGATGGAGGGGATGCGCGCCTTCAACGTGCTGGTGGGCGAGAACGGCGCGGGCAAGACCAATGTGCTCGAGGCGATCAGCCTGCTCGCGCCGGGCCGGGGCCTGAGACGCGCGCAGCCTGCCGAGATGGCGGGGCGCGATGGCACGGGCGGGTTTGCCGTGGCGGCGGATATGGAGGACGGCGCGGTGCAGATCGGCACGGCGAGCGAGGCCCAAGCGCCGAACCGCCGCTCCGTCCGGATCAATGGCGCTGAAGGCCCGGCGGCGCGGCTGGCCGAGTGGCTTTCGATCACCTGGCTGACGCCCGCGATGGACCGGTTGTTTGCCGAAAGCGCAGGTTCGCGGCGGCGGTTTCTGGACCGGCTGGTGCTGGCGCGCGAACCGGGGCACGCGCGAACCGCAACGCGCTATGAGAACGCGCTGCGTGAGCGCAACCGCCTGCTGGGCGAGCAGATGGAGCCTGACGCGATGTGGCTCGACGGGATCGAGGCGCAGATGGCCGAGACCGGCGCGGCAATGGCGGCATCGCGCGCGGCGCTGGTGGCCGACCTTGGCGTCGCCTTGGAAGGCGTGCCCGAGCAGCCCTTCGCGCGGCCCTTGCTGCACTATGCCAGCGAGGTTCCGATGGAGGCCGAGGCCTTGCGTGCGCTGTTGCGTGAGGGACGGCGGCGGGACCGGGCGGCGGGGCGCTCGCTCACGGGGCCGCACCGCGACGATCTGGCGGTCACGCTGGCGGCAAAGAACGCAGCCGCAGCGGATTGTTCGACCGGTGAGCAGAAAGCGATGCTGATCGCTATCGTGCTGGCCCATGCCGGGCTGACGGCAGGGGAGCGACCGCGCCTGCTATTGCTCGATGAAATCGCGGCGCATCTGGATCCGGTGCGGCGCTCGGCCCTGTTCGAGCGGCTGGCGGAGTCTGGCGCGCAAGTGTGGATGACGGGGACGGAGATTGCGCCCTTTGCGGAGATTGCCGGGGCGAGCGCGGTATGGGCGGTGCGTGACGGGATGGTGGAGCGGGTCTGACATCTCCGTTCGCGTCGAGGCTATTCTTTCAACGCTGCCTTCAGGGCTTCGGCCACTTGCGCCTGCGTTGCCGCCACGATCCGCTCGACGCCTTGCGCGTTGGGGTGGACGTTGTCTTCGAGCATCAGCGCTTTCTGGCCGATCACCGGCTGGAGGAAGAACGGGACCAGTCCCGCCTTGTGCTTCCTGGCAAGTTCGGGCCAGATGGCGTTGAACTTGCCCGCATAATCCTCGCCCAGATTGGGCGCGGCGAGCATGCCGGTGAGGACCACGGGGATCTGGCGCTTATCGAACTCGGTGAGGATTGCGTCGAGGTTCTGGCGGGTCTGTTCGGGCGGGAGTCCCCGCAGCATGTCGTTGCCGCCGAGGCCGACGAGCGCCAGCGTGGGCTTCACCGGCTGGTTGTCGAGCGTAAACGTCAGGCGTTGCAGTGCGGCGGCGGTGGTATCACCCGAGACGCCCGCATTGACCACGCGCGCCGGGGTGCCACCCGCGTTCAGCGCCGCTTCGAGGCGGGGCGGATAGCCCTCGCCCGGATTGAGCTGGTAGCCCGCGTAGAGGCTATCCCCAAAGGCGAGGATCACCGGGGCATCGGCGGCAATCGGCGCAGCGGCCGGGGTGGCCGAGGGGGCGGGATCAGCGGCCTTTTCGGGCGAGCAGGCGGCAAGCAACATCACGATGGCAAGGGTCAGATAGCGCATGGATCATCCAGCTTGAGCGGCACTTTGTTACAATTGGGCAGGTTGCGCCCTGCAACCAATCTATGCCACCTGAGGCCCGTGACAAGCACCCCAAATCCGGTAATCACCGCTTCCGCCCTCACCCTGTCGCTCGGTTCCGGCGAGGCGAGAGTCGAAATCCTGCGCGGCATCGACCTTTGCGTGGGTCAAGGCGAGACTCTGGCCCTGCTCGGGCCATCGGGGTCGGGCAAATCGTCGCTGCTGGCGATCCTGTCGGGCCTTGAGCGGGCGAGCGGCGGCGCGCTGACCGTGGCGGGCGCGGATTTCACTACGCTCGACGAAGACGGGCTGGCGGCGGCGCGGCGCGGGCGCATCGGGATCGTGTTGCAGGCCTTCCACCTTTTGCCGACGATGACCGCGCTGGAGAACGTGGCGACGCCGCTGGAACTGGCCGGGATGCCGGACGCCATGGCACGGGCCGAGGCGGAACTGGTCGCGGTGGGGCTGGGGCACCGGCTGCATCACTATCCGGCACAGCTTTCGGGCGGCGAACAGCAACGTGTGGCGATTGCTCGCGCGCTGGCGCCCAGCCCGGCCATCCTGTTTGCCGACGAGCCGACGGGGAATCTCGACCACACCAATGGCGAGGCGGTGGCCGACCTGCTGTTTGCGCGCGCAGGCCAAGTGGGCGCGACGTTGATCATGGTGACGCATGACGAGGCGCTGGCAGCGCGATGCGGACGGATCGTGCGGCTGGCAGACGGGCTGATCGTTTCGGACGGCGCAGCGTGAACCTCTCCTGGCGCGCCGCATGGGCGCTGGCGCGGCGCGGGTTGGACTGGCGATTCAAGGGCCTCAGGCTGCTGCTGGTGTGCCTTGTGCTGGGTACGGCGGCGCTTTCGGCCATCGGCACGCTGACCGGCGCGATCGAGCGCGAACTGGCAACGCGCGGGCGCGAGATGCTCGGCGCGGATCTGGAATTCACGCTGGCGGCGCGGCAACCTTCGGCGGATGAGCGCGCGCGGATCGCAGGCATGGGCGACCTTTCCGAAGGCGCGCGCTTGCAGGCCATGGCGACAGTGCCGGGAGCCGAGGATCGCGCGACCCCCATCGAACTGAAAGCCGTTGACGACAAGTGGCCGCTCTATGGGCGGTTCACACTGGAAAGCGGCAAGGCAGCGGGCGCGCCGCAGGGCCTGACCGCGTGGATTGCGCCGGGCGTGGCCGACCGTCTGGATGTGAAAGTGGGCGACCGATTGCAAGTGGGCAAGGCGGTGCTGAACATTGGCGGGGTGATCGGCAGCGAGCCGGACCGCATGGCGGAAGGGTTCTCGCTCGGCCCGACAGTGATCATCAGCCGCGAGGCGCTGGACGCTTCCGCGCTGGTCCAGCCCGGATCAATGGTGCGCACCAAGTTGCGGGTGAAGCTGCCTGCGGGCGCGGACCCCGCGGCGCTGGGCGAGGCGGTGAAGGCGCAGTTTCCGCTGGCGGGCTATGAAGTGCGCACGCGCGACAAGGCCTCGCCGGGGCTGGACCGGTTCGTGTCACGGATGGGGCAGTTCCTTGTGCTGGTGGCGCTGGCGGCGTTGGCGATTGCCGGGATCGGCATCGGCAATGGGGTGAATTCGTATCTTGAAGCGCGACGCGGGAGCATTGCCACGCTCAAGATTCTCGGCGCGTCGAGCGGTGATATAGCGCGTATCTACCTGATGCAGCTTGCCGCCGCGTCTTCGCTGGCGATCCTCGGCGGGCTGATCGTGGGCGTGAGCGTGACGCCCTTGCTGGGCAGGGCGTTGCAGGGGCTGTTGCCGATCGAGCCGGGGCTGGTGATCGATGCCCGCGCGCTGGCGATTGCGGCGGCTTATGGCGCGCTGATCGCGCTGACTTTTGCTGCGCCGCCACTGGTGCGGGCGCGGGATTTTCCGGCGATGGCGCTGATGCGCGCAAGGGTCAGTCCGCTGGGATCGGCATGGCGGGCTGCGCTGGTGCCGGTTGGGCTGGGGTTAGCCGGGATTGCCGCGCTGGCGATCCTGACCGCGCCGCAACCGTTGCTGGCGGCGGGCTTTCTAGGGGGAGCGGCGGCGCTGTTCCTGTTGCTGACCGGGCTTGGGCGCGGATTGACGGCAGTGGCGGCACGACTGCCCCGGCCCAAGGGCGCGATTGCGCGGATGGCGCTGGCCAACCTCCACCGTCCGGGCGCGCAGACCTCGGCGCTGGTGGTAGCGCTGGGGTTTGGCCTCGCGGCGTTCGTGCTGCTGGCGGGCGTGCAAACCAGTCTTGATGGCAACATCGTGCGCCGCGTCCCGACACGCGCGCCGGACTATTTCGTGCTCGACCTGCCGCGCGACCGGGTGGCGGCGTTCGAACAGGTGGTGAAGACGGCGGCTCCGGCGGCGGACTTGCGCACGGTGCCAGCGCTGCGCGGGAGCATCGTCGCTTACGGGCCGGAAGGCGCGATGACTCGTGTGGCCGATCTCAAGGAAATTCCCGACAACGCCTGGCCTTTGCGCGGTGATCGCGGGCTGACCTATGCCGATGCGCTCCCCGAGGGCAACGTGCTGACGGCGGGCGCGTGGTGGGCGGCGGGTTATGCTGGCGAACCTTTGGTCTCGGTGGACGAGGACTTGCGCGAGGCGCTGGGCCTGAAGCTGGGCGACATGATCGGGGTTTCGATCCTTGGGGTCGAGCGGACGGCGCGGATTGCTTCGTTCCGGCGGATCGACTGGGATTCGATGGGCTTCAACTATGTGCTGGTGTTCAGCCCCAACGCCATCGCCGATGCGCCGCATAACCTTGCCGCGACCATCGGCCTTCCCGCCGATGCCAAGACGCCGCAGGTGCGCCGAGCGATACTGTCGGGGCTGGTAAAGGCCCTGCCCTCAAGTTCTGTGATCGAGATCGGGCCGGTGCTGGGGCAGGCGCGCGAGATCCTGTCGCAGATGGGCACGGCGATCCTCGCGGCGGCGAGCGTGGCGATCCTTGCGGGCATGGCGGTGCTGGCAGGCGCGATCGCGGCGGCGCGCGAACGCAAGACTTATGACAACGTGATCCTGCGTGTGCTCGGCGCAAGCAGGCGGCAGTTGCTGGTGCTGCTGCTGGCCGAGTATGGGCTGCTGTGCGCTTTGCTCGCGGGTGTCGCGCTGGTTCTCGGCACCGGCGTGGCTTACGGCGTGATCGTGTGGCTGTTCGAGTTCGACTGGCTGCCCGACTGGCCGCGCATCCTTGGCGTGCTGGGCGGCGGTGTGGCGCTGGTCATGGTGCTGGCGGTAGCGGGTTCCGTCGGCCTGCTACGGACCCGGCCTGCGCAGGTGCTGCGGGAGTTGTAAGTGCCCTCCCCCAGACCCGTTCGTGTCGAGCGAAGTCGAGACACTGGCGCGCGGTGTCTCGACTTCGCTCGACACGAACGGAGGTTGGAGAAGGTCGCCGCGCTCAGCTAAACACATCCACCGGCGACGGGTTCTTCGGGTCCGGGCCGAAGCGGTTGGTGCCGCGTGTGCCGTCGAGGCACATCAGCACGAGCAGGGCGAACCAGCCCAGCAGCGGTATCAACCAGAGCAGCAGGAGCCAGCCGGTGCGGTCCTGATCGTGCAGGCGACGGATCGACACGGCGAGGCCGGGGACGATGCTGACCAGCCAGAATAACCCGCCGATCCAGCTTCCGGTACCGACCAAACGGCTACCATAGACGAAGGCGCCGTTGCCGCGCTCGACTTCGTTGGTGCCGAACACCGCATTGAGCGCGATCATCACGAGGAAATAGAACAGCGCGAACATCCAGTATTCGCGGCGGCGCGAGCGACCGGTAAATTCCGCGTAACGGCGGTAAGGCAGGATCATCCAGTTCATCGGAGCGCTCGTAGCTGGGGGCGCGCCGCTGAACGTCGCGCCCCGATGGATCAGGCAAAGATATCGGAATTCGTCGGGTTCTTCGGATCGTTGCCGAACCGGTTGGGGCCGCGCGTCCCTTCGATGCACATGAAGATGAACACGATGATGCTGCCGACGTAGGGAATGAAGCCGAGCAGGACCATCCAGCCTGACTTGTCCTGATCGTGGAAGCGGCGGACCTGCACAGCGATGGATGGTATGATGCTGCCGATCCCCCAGATGGCCAGAATCACGACACCGAGCCAGAACAGCGGACCGGGTGTGGCCTCACCACTTTCGTCGAGCGACATGCCGCCTGCAATCATCAATGTTATGCAAACCATGGCGACGATGAAGGTGAACAGCACGAACATCCAGTATTCCTTGCGCTGTGAGCGCCCGGAAAAATCGGCATAGCGCCGGTACGGCATCAGCATCCATTCCATGGTTATTCCCCCTTTTGCTTGCCGCATCGTTGCGCGGATTGGCGAAAGGACCACGAAACGGTTTCGTCTGCAAGCATCGGCGTCACGAAAAAGGGGGCCGTGAAGCCCCCTTCTCCGTCCGGATCGGCGTTAACGCGCGATCAGAAGTTGAACCGGGCCGAGACGCCATAGGTGCGCGGCTGGTTGGGGTAGCCCGAGAGCGAGCCCTGCTGGGCGGGGCTGTCGAAGATCTGCAGCAGGTTGCGGTTGTCGAGGAGGTTACGGCCCCAGACCGACACCGACAGGCCGTTTTCCATCGCATAAGTCAGCGAAGCGTTGACGTCGTTGATTTCCTGACGGAATTCGCGCGCGGCGGCGAGCGCAGCGCTGACATTGCGCGACCCGTCGGGATTGCGGAAGATCAGGTTGGGCAGGCCTTCGACGAGGTTGAACGCGGCTTCATAGTGGTAGTCAGCGCGCAGGATCAGGTGATCGCCATTGCCGAGCGGCTGATCGTAGCTGAACGCCATGGTGGTCGACAGTGGCGAAACACCAGCGGGCGTGCTGCCGCTGAGATCACCGAAGGCCGAAAGCTGGAAGGAATCGTACTTCGGATCAAGGTAGGTCATCGCCAGCGAGAGCGTCAGTTCCTCGGTCGGGTGGACCGCGCCATCGAACTCGATGCCGAAGACCGACTGCTTGCCAGCATTGGCAAGGAAGAAGCCGGTACCGGTGAAGATGTTCGACTGGAAGCCCTTGATCGACTGCTTGAACACCGCAAAGTTGGCGGAGGCGACGCCCCAGTTGCCCTTGAGGCCGAATTCATAAAGCGTCGAATCCTCAGGTGCGGCGAAGCGGCTTCCCGACGAGAGGTTGGACACAGCCAGTCCGCGAGCGCGCAACTGTACAAGGTCGGCTGCGGTCGGGCGGCTATCGCGCGAAAGATTGACCGAGGCGGCTTTGTACCCGGTGGAGTACGCGGCATAGACGTTGACCGTGTCGGTCGCTTCCCAGGCGAGGCGCGCGGTGTAGCTGATGTCGCCATCGCTGATATTGCCCGATTCCACCGCGTTGGGCACGTTCTGGAACGGCGGGAAGAACTGGAACGGCGTGAGACCGAGCAGCGGGTTGAGCGCCGGGTTGGTCGAGGCGGCCGTGGCACCTGCAACGATGGCCTGGAAGATCGGCGCGGTGGCCGCTCCGGTGGCGAATGCCTGGACCGCAGCAGGATTGCCGGGGTTCACGCCGAAGCCGGCAAGGCCCTGCGCAATGCCGCCAGCCCGGCCGAGCGCGATGAAATCAAGCCCGGCGAAGACGTCGTTCGAGGTGGTGTTGGTCGAGTAGTCCTTGGAATCATGGGTGTAGTTCAGCCCGCCGGTGAGCGTCAGGCGATCGGCAATCTTGAAATCGACCTGACCGAAGAACGAATATGCCTCGTTCTTGAGAGCGTACTGTTCCTTCAGCCCCTGACCCGGTCCGAAGAACGTTCCGGTAAGGTTGCGACCGGTAAGCTGCGAAAGCTGGGCTTCAAGCGCCGGAACGCTGGTGCAGGTCGGGGCGGCAACTCGGCAGCCGCTGGCCCCCTGGATCAGCAGGTTGGCGTAAGGACGCGCGCGAGTGCCCCATGAGATGTCGTTCTGCTGATCGACCTTCTCGTTGAAATAGAAGGCGCCAAGCAGGGCGTTGACCGGCCCGTCCCAGTTGGTGGCGGCGCGGAATTCCTGGGTGAAGGTCTTGAGGCGCAGGTTCTGGAAGTTCTTGCCGAGCAGGTCGACGGCGGTGAAGTCCGAATCCTGATCGGTCACCGCATTGGTGCGGCGATAAGCGGTGATCGAGGTCAGCGTGATCGGGCCGAGTTCGTAATCGATCTGGCCCGAAAGGCCCCAGTTCTCGATATTGTTGGTCGAAGCGATGTTGTTGTAGATGACATCGCCGAACTTGTTGGCCGGATCGTTGATGACCGTGTTCGGCGCACCGATGGCCTTGATCGCCGCGCTTGGCGCGGCCTGGCGGATGTTGACGACGGCGCAGCAGTTCTCGTCAATCTTGCTGTAATCGCCGATCAGGCGGACCGAGAGGGCCGTGGTCGGCTCCAGCAGGATCTGGCCGCGCACGAACCAGCGGTTTCGCTCGTTCTCCTGCTCGCCCGTGCCGAGATCCTCGACGAAACCGTCACGGCGGTTGTAGCCACCGGCGATGCTGGCGGCGATGCTTTCGGAAATCGGGCCGGTGATCACGCCCTTGAGCACGAGCGCATCGAAGTTGCCGTAGCTTGCCTCGACATTGCCGCCGAATTCGAACTGCGGCTTGCGCGTGACGAGCGAGATGACGCCGGCGCTGGCGTTCTTGCCGAACAGGGTCGACTGCGGGCCCTTCAGCACTTCGACGCGCTGCACGTCGGGCAAGTCGGCGATCATCGATGCCGAGCGCGAACGATAGACGCCATCGACGAACAGGCCGACCGAGGGTTCGATACCGGCATTGTTGGCGCCGTTGCCGAAGCCGCGAATGTAGAAGTTGGTGTTGGCCGAGCTTTGCAGCTGGTTGACGCGCAGCGACGGGACGAGCGAGGACAGGTCCTTGATGTCGCGGATCTGGGCGCGCTCGATCGTTTCGGCGCTGGTCACGCTGACCGCGACGGGAATGTCCTGCAGGGTCTGTTCGCGCTTCGTGGCGGTAACGATGATCTCGTTGCCATCGACAGCCTCGGGAATGTCGGCCGCCGGTTGGGCCTGTTCCTCGGCCGCCGGGGCGCTGTCCTGGGCGCGAGCGGCAGACGAAAAGGCGAGTGCAAGCCCGCAGGCGCTGGCGAGAAGGGCTGCCTGACCGGTGCGACCGGCAAAGTTCGACTTCATTGTTGCGTTATTCCTTTTGAAGCGCCGGTAGGTTCGTTCGCCCGAAAGCGACCCCCTATCCTGGCAGGACATCCTTTTTCCCTACCCGCATCTTAGGTAGACGACCGGAGCGGAACAATCGGAATGCAGCGGATATTCCCCATTTGCCATGCATTCTGATGCGATGTTGCAAAGTGGTCACACTAGTAACCGGATCAAGCGGCTTGGCCTAGCGCCGCTGACGCTACGTCAAACTGGACGACTATCGCTCCGCAGCGATGAACGACTGATCGGCCCGCAACCTGACTATCTGGAATCAACGGTGTCCTGATAACGCGCACCCTTTTGATTCAGCGTACTTGCCGCAACGCGCACCCTTTTGATTCAGCGTGCTTGCCGCAACGCACAAGAAAGAGTAAGCGCGCGCCGATGTCGGAGCGGGCCATGCCTTGTCCCGCACTCCTGCCGATTCCAAATTGAAAGCCCATTCATGTCCGCCCAGCAGCGCAATATCGCGATCATCGCCCACGTCGACCATGGCAAGACCACGCTCGTCGATCAGCTCTTCCGCCAGTCCGGCACCTTCCGCGACAACCAGCGCATTGAAGAGCGTGCGATGGATTCGAACGATCTCGAAAAGGAACGCGGGATCACCATTCTGGCCAAGTGCACCTCGGTCGAATGGGAAGGCACCCGCATCAACATCGTCGACACCCCCGGCCACGCCGACTTCGGTGGCGAAGTCGAGCGCATCCTCTCGATGGTTGACGGCGTGATCCTGCTGGTCGACAGCTCGGAAGGCGCGATGCCGCAGACCAAGTTCGTCACCGGCAAGGCGCTGGCGCTCGGCCTCAAGCCGATCGTCGTCGTCAACAAGATCGACCGTCAGGACGAGCGCACGCAGGAAGTGCTCGACGAAGTATTCGACCTGTTCGTCAGCCTCGAAGCCAACGACGAGCAGCTCGAATTCCCGGTGCTCTACGCTTCGGGCCGCAACGGTTATGCCAGCGACGATCCGCTTGCCCGCGAAGGCACGCTGACGCCGCTGTTCCAGACGATCGTGGACCATGTGCCCGCGCCTTCAGCCGACCCCGACGGTCCGTTCAAGTTCCTCGTGACGCTGCTTGACCGCGACAATTTCCTTGGCCGTATCCTTACCGGTCTGGTTTTCTCGGGCTCGGTCAAGACCAACCAGGCAATCCACGCGCTCGACAACGACGGCAACGTCATCGAAACCGGTCGCGCCTCGAAGATCATGACCTTCCGCGGGCTTGAGCGCGTGCCGACCGACGAAGCGGTCGCGGGTGACATCATCTCGATCGCGGGCCTGACCACAGCCACCGTTTCGAACACCATCTGCGATCCTTCGGTCAGCGAGCCGCTGCACGCACAGCCGATCGATCCGCCGACACTGTCGATGCGCTTCGCCGTCAACGATTCGCCGATGGCGGGTCGTGAAGGTTCGAAGGTCACCAGCCGCATGATCCGTGACCGCCTTGAGCGCGAAGCTGAGTCCAACGTGGCGATCAAGGTCACCGAAAGCAGCGACAAGGACAGCTTCGAAGTGGCCGGCCGCGGCGAACTTCAGCTGGGCGTGCTGATCGAAACGATGCGCCGCGAAGGCTTCGAGCTCGGCATCAGCCGTCCGCGCGTGCTCTATGGCGAAGACGAAAGCGGCCAGCGCACCGAGCCTTACGAAACGGTCGTGATCGACGTGGACGATGAATTCGCCGGAACCGTTGTCGAGAAGATGGCGACCCGCAAGGGCGAAATGACCGACATGCGTCCTTCGGGCGGCGGCAAGACCCGCATCACCTTCTCGGCGCCTTCGCGCGGGCTGATCGGTTACCACGGCGAGTTCCTTTCGGACACGCGCGGCACCGGGATCATGAACCGCCTGTTCGAGAAGTATGGACCGCACAAGGGCCGGATCGAAGGCCGCAAGAACGGCGTCCTGATCTCGAACGGCGCCGGTGAAGCCAATGCCTATGCGCTCGGCCCGCTGGAAGAGCGCGGCATCCTGTTCGTCGGCGTGGGCACGCCTTTGTACGAAGGCATGATCATCGGCGAGAACGCCAAGCCGGAAGACCTCGAAGTCAACCCGATGAAGTCGAAGCAGCTGACGAACTTCCGTTCGACCGGCAAGGACGACGCCATCCGCCTGACCCCGCCCAAGGTGATGACGCTGGAACAGGCTATCGCCTACATCGACGACGATGAAATGGTGGAAGTGACGCCGAAGTCGATCCGTCTGCGCAAGGCCATCCTCGACCCGAACGAGCGCAAGAAGGCGTCGCGGAAGAAGGAAGCGGCCTAAAGCCGCCGGGGCGGAAGAAGGAAGCGGCGTAAAGCCAAACAAAAAAGGGCGGTCCTTGCGGGCCGCCCTTTTTCGTTGAACTATCGCCGTCCGTTCAGAAGCGGAAGCCGACTGTCGCGCGCAGCGAGTGCGTGTCGAAGTACTTGTCGGTCAGGCGAAGGTTGGTGCCGCCGCCGTTGAGCAGGAACGGGTTGGTGGCCGCTGCCGTACCCGGACCCACGGCGACCGTGTACTTGTTGTCCTTGTAACGGCTGTAGAGATATTCGAGGCCCAGCGAGATGTTGTTCGTCACCATGATCTCGGTGCCGCCGCCTGCCTGATAACCCCAGACCATCTTGCCGTCGTTGTTCTCGGTGAAGCTGTTGGCGGCGTTGGTGGTCGAGAAATCGTGGTTGATCTTGGCGTAGCTTCCGCCGCCAGTGGCATAGAACAGCGCGCCGCCGCCGGGGGTGTAGCCAAGGCGTGCGCGGGCCGAGATCGCGTAACGCATTTCACGGTCGATGCGGTAGGCGGCGGGCGTGGAGCTGAAGGCCGACGAGCGTTCCTTCATCTCATTGTCAGAGCCTTCGATCAGGGCACCAAACACGATATTGCCTGCGCGCTTGTCGAAGCCGATGCGGGCTGCGTAGTCGACGCCGGCCTTGTCCTTGCGGCAACCGTCCGCGCGGGTACGGCCATTGGCGCCGCCGTTGCAGAAGCCGGGGCCGAATGCGTTGGCGCCGGTCGTGGTGGTGACCGTCTCGCCATAGTTGCCGTCGCGGTTCGTGTCGAAGCTGAACGAGCTGCCGTTCTCGCCATTGAGGGCAATGCCGCCGGCGCCCTGAACATAGACGCCATCAAAATGGCTTTCGCGGTCCCACTGCGCATCCTGCGCCATTGCAGGCATGGCCACGAGTGCGGCGGACGCGGCCAATGGCCACGCGAAGCGATTACGGTTGCTCATGAATGTTCCTCATTTTCAACGCCCTAGGGCCGTCACGCTGACAACTGCGCTCACCTTCGATGGTTTCCTGCCCAAGCAAAAATTCGTTGAAAATCTGGCCCGAAATGGATGAGGCCGCAGATCTACAGCGTTTTCGCGCCGGGAACTCGGCATCTCGCCAAGGCCGATGAACGGGTCTATGGGCCTGCCATGAGCACTCCCAACCCATCAGCGCATCCCACCGATCTGGCGGGACTTCGCGTGGCGCTGTTCAGCGGCAACTACAACTACGTCCGCGATGGCGCGAACCAGGCGCTGAACCGGCTGGTCGGATACCTGCTGCGGCAAGGGGCGGACGTGCGGGTCTACGCGCCAAAGGTCGAGAGCCCCGCTTTCCCCGCCACCGGCACGCTGGTGGGCATCCCGTCGTTCGCCATTCCGGGCCGCGCCGAATATCGCTTCCCGATGTCGCTCAGCCCGCGAGTGCGCCGCGATCTGCGTGCCTTCGATCCGCATGTGGTGCACGTTTCCTCGCCCGATGTGGTGGCGCACCGCGCCGTTTCGTGGGCGAGGCACCGCAAGCTGCCAATTCTGGCCTCGGTGCACACCCGGTTCGAAACGTACTTCCGCTATTACAACATGGCCTGGATGGAGCCGGTGGTCGTGGCGCTGATGCGGCGGTTCTACCGGCGCTGCGACGCGCTTGTGGCCCCTTCGGAATCGATGGCGCAAGTGCTGCGCGACCAGCGCATGAACTATGACATCGACATCTGGTCACGCGGGGTGGACCGCGACATTTTTCATCCCGGCGCGCGCGATCTCGAATGGCGGCGTTCGTTCGGGATTGCCGACGACGAAGTGGCGATCGGGTTCCTTGGCCGACTGGTCATGGAAAAGGGGCTCGACGTCTTTTCGGATTCGATCGACCAGCTTCAGCGCAAGGGCGTGAAGCACAAGGTGATCGTGGTTGGCGAAGGCCCGGCGCGCGACTGGTTTACCGCCCGGTTGCCCGATGCGGTGTTCGTCGGCTTTCAGGGCGGCGCGGATCTGGGCCGCGCAGTGGCGAGCATGGACGTGCTGTTCAATCCGTCCGTCACCGAGACGTTCGGCAACGTCACCCTGGAAGCCATGGCTTGCGCCGTGCCGGTGGTGGCAGCCGCCGCAACCGGGAGCCAGAGCCTTGTCGACGACAACGTTTCAGGCCGTTTGATCGCGCCGGGCGCGGTACGGCAATTTGCCGAAGCACTGCGCTGCTATGTCGAGGATGCGGGCTTGCGCGCGCGGCATGGCGCGGCTGGCGAAGAGCGCAGCCTCGAATTCTCGTGGGACCGGATCAACCAGGCGGTGGCTGATACCTACTTGCGGCTGGTACGGCAGAAAGCCGCGCGCAACCGCCGCTGAGGCTTAGCGCAGCACACCTGCCGCCGCCATTCGCCGAGCGTACCAGAGGAAAAACAGCAGGGACGCCCAGATGACAACGGTCATCACCAGCATCACCGGGCTGTACATCGAGGCAGGCATCGCCCCGTCGGCGAACTGATAGACCTGGCTGACGGCGAGCCCGAGCAATGAAGCGGCAAAGGCCGTCACGGCATGGCGTGACCGTATCAGCAGCAGCACCGAGCCGAGCAGTGAGCCCCACACGCCAATGGCCCAGAACGCGCTGAGCCATGCCGGGAAGGTATCCATATAGGCGATTTCTGCTTCACCCATGCCGACAGAGGTCATGTATTTGACCGGATCGAGCTTGGTCATCGTGTAGTCGTAGCAGCCAAAGCTGTTCCACAGCAGGCTGAGCACACCGACGACCCAGAGATGGGCTGGTGTGCGAACCGATGTTGCTTGCAGGTTCTCCATGATGGCTCTCCCCCCGGAGCGCGTTTGCAGCTGCTCCGGGGCAAAGATACCATGGACCACGCCCTCTTCAAAGCGGCGCGAGAGGGCGGATTCGTGGAGCATCAGAGGCGTTCGATCCTGCGTGCTACCTCATCGAGCATGTCCGCTATGGCGTGTGCGGTTTCCGTGCTGAAGCCCTCGGCCATGGCGCGGTTGCGCAGGACTGCGTGAAGATTGCCCATGGCGCGGCGGACGGGCGGGCTTTCCGAGCGTTCGCGCTGGTCGCCCAGCGACTTGAGCTTGGCGACGATGGCAGCGACCTCGTCTGCTCGGGCAACGAGTTCGGTGCGTCCGGCGTCGGTCACGGCGAAGGCCTTGCGCGGTCCCTCGCCCACTGCCTCGGCAATCAGGCCTTCATCGACAAGCAGAGCCAGTGTCGGATAGACCACGCCGGGGCTTGGCGCATATTCGCCGCCCGCAAGATCCCCTACGGCGCGGATCAGGTCGTAGCCATGGCGCGGAGCCTGGGCGACAAGATCGAGCAGGAGCAGGCGCAGTTCGCCGCCCGCGAACATGCGTCCGCCGCGCCGACCGCGACCTCCGCCACCGCCGCCCCGCCCGCCGAATGGACCACCTTCACCGAAAGGTCCGCCCTCACCGAACGGGCCGCCGAAGCGCCCGCCCATCATTGCCGCCAGTTTGGCAGCGCGGCGGTCGATACCGCCCCCGTTGCAGCCGCGCGAATGGCGGCCATGTTCGAATCGCATTTCAATTCCTTTTCGTTTCGATGGCTCTAAGATATATCTTAATTGCATCTGTGCAAGAGGCGGGTGCAATTTTTTGCAGGCCCTCCTATCTGGGAGAGACATGGCCGATCTCTTTGCCCCGCTCCCGCAGGACCGTCCTCCGCCCTCCCCCAGCGCCGAAGCGCCGCTGGCCGACCGGTTGCGCCCGCACGACCTTTCGGAAGTAATCGGACAGGATCACCTGACCGGACAGGACGGCGCAATCGGGCGGATGGTGGCGGCGGGCAAGCTGACCTCGATGATCCTGTGGGGACCGCCGGGCACCGGCAAGACCAGCATCGCCCGCCTGCTCGCCGAGGCGGTGGGTATGCGTTATGTGGCGTTGAGCGCGGTGTTTTCAGGCGTTGCCGATTTGAAGAAGGCCTTTGCCGAAGCCGAAGCGATGGGCCTTGCCGGGCGGCGGACGCTGCTGTTCGTGGACGAAATCCACCGCTTCAACCGCGCGCAACAGGACGGCTTTTTGCCGTTCGTCGAAAACGGCACGATCACGCTGGTCGGCGCGACGACCGAGAACCCGAGCTTCGCGCTCAACGCCGCGCTCCTTAGCCGCGCCCAAGTGCTGATCCTGCACCGGCTTGGCGCAGAAGCGCTCGGCACATTGCTTGACAGGGCCGAGGACATTACCGGCCTGCGCCTTCCACTCACGCCGCCCGCGCGTGAGGCGCTGGTGGCCTCGGCCGATGGCGATGGACGGTTCCTGCTCAACCAGGCCGAGATGCTGTTCGACGTATCGCTGCCCGCGCCGCTGGATCCCGAGGCATTGGGCAAGTTCCTGATGCGGCGGGTGGCGGTCTACGACAAGGACCGCGACGGGCACTACAACCTTATCTCGGCGCTGCACAAATCGCTGCGCGGGTCCGATCCGCAAGCCGCGCTATATTACATGGCGCGGATGCTGGTGGCGGGCGAGGAGCCGCTCTACGTGTTGCGACGACTGGTGCGCTTTGCATCCGAAGACATCGGCCTGGCCGATCCGCAAGCTCTCATCCAGTGCCTCGCCGCCAAGGACGCCTACGAGTTTCTCGGCAGTCCCGAGGGGGAACTGGCGATCGTGCAGGCCTGCCTTTATCTGGCCACAGCGCCCAAATCGAACGCCGCCTATTCGGCGTACAAGTCGGCGTGGAAATCGGCGCGCGAAACCGGGTCGCTCAGCCCGCCCGCCAATATCCTCAACGCGCCGACCAAGCTGATGAAGGACATCGGCTATGGTGCGGGTTATGCTTACGATCATGACGCCGAGGACGGTTTTTCGGGCGCGGACTACTGGCCGGAAGGCATGGCGCCGCAGACCTATTACCGCCCCGTCGAACGCGGATTCGAGCGTGAAGTGGCCAAGCGGCTCGAATGGTGGGACCGCAAGCGCCGCGAACGCGCTGGCGAATGACGCCGATGCACTTCGGCCATTTCGTGGCCATTGATTGGTCCGGAGCAGCGGGCGAGCGGCACAAGGGTATCGCGGTGGCCATGGTTGGACGCGGGGCTGACGCGCCAAGGCTGGTGCGACCGGGGCACCGCTGGTCGCGCGCCGAAGTGCTCGAATGGTTGCTGGACGATCTGCCAGACGATGCGCTCGTCGGCATGGACCTGGGCATTTCATTGCCATTTGCGGAGCGGGGCGGGTTCTTTCCGGGGTGGAATGATAGCCCGGCAAGCGCACACGATCTTTGGGCCATGATCGACCGCATCTGTGAGGGTGAACCGCATCTGGGCGCGTCCTCGCTGGTCGATCACGCCGAGCTATCGGCCTATTTCCGGCGGCACGGCGGGCGCGAGGGGGAGCAGTTCGGCGGGGGCATGGGCCGGTTCCGGGTGACCGAGGCGGCGCAGCGGCGGCTGGGATGCAAGCCCTATTCGAACTTCAATCTGGTGGGCGCGGCGCAAGTCGGCAAATCGAGCCTGACGGGAATGCGCCTGCTCCACCGACTGGCGGGCCGCGTGCCGGTATGGCCGGTCGATCCCCTGCCCGCGCACGGCCCGGTGCTGTGCGAGATCTACACAACAATCGCGGCGATGGCGGCAGGGCGCACGGCAGGACGGTCAAAAATGCGCGGGGCGGCGGAACTGGATGCGGCGTTGCTGGCGCTGGGATCACAGCCGTCTGGCCTGCATGGCCCGCTCGACGATCATAGTTGCGACGCGGTCCTGACCGCTGCGTGGTTGCGGAATGCGGCGCGCGACCCGCGTTTGTGGCACCCGCGCGAACTTTCCGCAGAAATTGCCGCAACCGAGGGCTGGACGTTCGGGGCATTCTGACGCTAGAGGCATGTCCGACGACGCGGGCCGGCTTAGCTCAGTTGGTAGAGCACCTGATTTGTAATCAGGGGGCCAGGGGTTCGAATCCTCTAGCCGGCACCATTCGCGTCGGGTTCCCGCTGCCAACCAGGCGAGAGCCAACGCCTTTTCGAGTAAGTTCCCGGGCCAAATCTGCGTTCGGGCGGTGCTTCGCAACCTCGCGATAGATGCGCGCATATGCCGCGGCCATGGTGTCTGCTCCGAAGGCCGTTGCGCAATCGCGCGCGGAGGCGCCAAGACGTGCGGCTCCCTCCCTGTCGATGATCAAGCGGTGCATCGCGGTGGCAAGCGCTGCGGGCGAGCGCGCCGGTGCATAGCACACGGCATTGCCCGCCATGGCGCGCAGCGACGGCAGATCGCTGACCACGCACGGTAGTCCTGCTGCCATGGCCTCCATGAGCGCAAGCGGCATGCCTTCGGCGCGCGAGGGCAGCAGGAAGCCGTGGCACGGACGAAGGAACTCCGCAGGATTGCCAACTTGCCCTGCAAGCCGGAGCCAGGGCCTGCTATGCTCGAGATCTTCCAGCGCTGGCCTGCCTTCCCCGTCGCCCGCGACATGAAGTTCGAGGAGGTGGCCCGCCCGGACCAGCATGTCTGCTGCGGCCACGGCGTCGGCATGGCCCTTTATCGCATCCAGGCGCGAGAGCATGGCGAAGCGGAATGGCCAACCTGACGCGGGTTGGGTGGGCATTGGCCCGGCAAACAACCGTGTGTCGATCCCATTGGGAACGACACTCACATCGCAGCCGGACAGGCGACTGTATGTGCGCGCCATGTCATGCGAAACGGCGGTCAAACGGTCCATCGCGCGCAGCGATTGGCGGATCGGCCAGAGCCAACGGCGAGTACCCTGAAGCCCGACATGCATGGTGGCGATGCTGGGTGGCGCGTCGCGCCAGCCTTTCAGAGCCTGCGCGAGATGGCAGGCGGGAATATGGCCTTGCGCTTGGATGACGTCGATCTGCTGGTCAGCTAGCAGAGTGCGCAGCCGTTTGGCAAAATCCGGAGTGGTGCGATCCAGTTGCCAGTAAGGCGCGGCGGGCGTGAGCGTCGCGGTGTGTGGCGCGGCCAGCTCGTAGCCGATCAGGATGGGCGCTATGCCGTGGGCCGCCCCTGCTGTGCAAAGAGTATTGGCGATACGCTCGCGCCCACCGACCGCCATGTTCGGCAGGAAGTGGGCAACGCGGAGCGGGCGCTGCGTCACCGCGTCAGCCCAGCCGGGCCATGGCCATGGCTGTGTACTTGCGGTTGCTCGGTCCATGCTTTTCGATCCGCGCGGCGGATTCGCAGTGGCAATTGGGGCAATTGAGCGCAAAGGCATCGCGCGCGGCGGCATGATGACCGGGCGTGTAGAGAATGTCCCGCAGCCGTTTTTCATGCAGGTTGCCGAGCGGAAAAGTGACGTAGCACAACATCACCGAGCCGTCCGCGCCGATCCACAACAGCTTGCGCGCATCGCAGGGCACGCGCATCGCCGACTGTTTGAGCGCCCAGTCCTCAAGCGAGACCAGCGCCATCGGCGAGGCGGTAAGCAAGTCAGGCTGGCGGTCCTTGATGGCGAGCAGGTGGTCGATGCTTCGGCGCAAGTCGTCTGCATCCTCGGGCCGAAACTGGAGTTCAGTTTCCGGGCCGTCCTGGAAATAGGGCAGAGAATAGTGGACTACGTCGATCTGGACGGCGGCGTCGTAACGCTCGGCGAAGCGGCGCATTTCCTCGATCGCGGGCACATTGGCGGTCTGGCGTGAGAGCAGAAAGTTGAACTGCAGGTCGAGCTTGTCCGGCCCGAACGCGCGCCGGGTGGCGTCAAGGCTCTCGATCAGGCGGGCGTGGCGGCCGGGACGCTGGACATAGGCGTCGAACGCCGCGCCCTGCCCGTAATAGCCCATGGTGATCTTGCGAAGGCCTGCACCGTGCAGCGCATCGATCTTCTGGTCGAGAATCAGCGCGTTGGTCGTCATGTAGCAGCCGACGCCTTGGGCATTTGCCAGTTCGACCATGCGCACGACGTCGGGGTGGAGCAGCGGTTCACCGCCGTAGAGCCGCACCGCCGGGACCTTGGCTGCCGCAGCGTCCTCGATCAGATCGCGGTAGATTGCGAAAGGCATTTGCGCGCCGGGCATGAAATCGCGCCCATAATTGCAGCCCTTGCAGCGCAAGTTGCAGTGCGCAGTGATGGCGATGGTGATCTTTTCTGTGTTGGCGCGGATCATGCCCGGCCAGATCGCACCGGCAGCGGTCAGCGCGCGCTCCCCGGCGCGATAGCCGGATTTCAGCAGCGGCGCGGTGGCAGGCACGGCCTTGGCAAGCTTGCGTGCGGTCGCGGCAATGGCCATCGGCATGAACTCCCAGACTGGAGCGTTCTGCCTATGAACGGTACGGGAGCGTCACAACTGCTGGTTCAGCGTGGTCCCATGTTGGGACGACTGGCCGGTAAAGTGTTGATGCGGCTCAGCAACCGGAGGCTACCCGCCTTACCCGCGTCCGCGATAGGACTGCACGCCCTGATCGGGCAGCCACAGGCCTGCGGGCGGCGGACCCGACTGCCAGAACACGTCGATGGGAATGCCGCCGCGTGGATACCAATAACCGCCGATCCTCAGCCAGACGGGCTGCATTTCAGCGAACAGACGCTGGCCGATGCCGACAGTCACATCCTCGTGGAAGCCCGCATGATTGCGGAACGAGCCGAGGAACAGCTTCAAGGCCTTTGATTCGACGATGGTTTCTCCCGGCGCATAGTCGATCACGAGGTGCGCAAAGTCGGGCTGGCCGGTAACCGGGCAGAGCGAGGTGAATTCGGGCGCGGCGAAGCGGATCATGTAAAGCGTGCCGGGGCGCGGATTGGGCACGTAGTCCAGAGCGGCCTCTTCCGGGCTTCCCGGAAGCGCGCTGGTCTTGCCAAGATGAAGCGGTCCTTCGCCTGCCATCGTTGAAACGTCCTTGATCTGTGACCGCAAGGGTCCATGATTTCGCGAAGGCCCATGCACTTGCCGCAGCCAGAGGGCAAGTCGGCGGTGCGTGCCCGTTGGTTCAGCCCGCATTAAACCGCAGGAGCATGTTCGCAGTTTCATGATGAGGACCAAGGGGCCGATTTCGCTGAAGGGTATGGTTGCAGTCGCCGCGCTGGCGCTCGCCGGGGCAGGCGTTTCCGCGCATGCGCAAAATGCTGGAACGTATCAGCTTCCGCCTTCGCCAACGCCTTCGGCGAGCGCACAAGGCCCGGTGGTGGCCGATGCGCCGCCACCGCGCGTGGCTGCCACACCGAGCGCAGCACCGAGCCCTGCACCAACGCCGACTGTTTCGGTGACGCCAGTGGCGGTGCCTTCTCCGCGCCCGACTGCTCGCCCTTCGCCGAGCGCGACAGCTACAGCGGCGACACCGCGAGCAAGCGCGGCTGTGCCTGTGTCCGCCCCGCCAGCGACAATTGCAACGCCTCCACCGACCGAGACGTCGCCATCAACTGCGCCACCGCTGCCCTCCTTCATTCCTGACCAGAGTGCACCCGCCGAAGCGCAAGTCCAGCCGGATCCCGCAGAGGACGGCGTGCACCCGGTCGTCTGGCTGGCGCTGGCCATGGCGCTGCTCACCGCAGGAGTGGCGGCACTGGCGCTTCATCGTCGCCGATCACAGGAAAGCGAACCGGCGTTCGCGCCACCCGTGTTGGGCAAGGCACCTTCCGCGCCACCCCCGCCCGTTGCCGAGCCAGCGCCGCCGACCCCGAAGTCTGCGCATGCTGCCGCCTTGACGCTGGATCTCGATGCAGCGCGGATGAGCGCCAGCCTTGTCAACGCAACGCTCGCCTATCGCATCACCCTGAACGCCGGAGCCGACATCGAGGAGATCATCCTGCGCGGGGACATGACCTCAGCCCATGCTTCGCGCCCGGACGAGGAGCAATTCGGTCTGAATGAAGCGCCAATTTTGCACCGGTTGGCGCGGATCGAGGCCGGAAGCACGACGGAACTCGGCGGCGAAATTCGCCTGCCTCTGGCGATGATCACGCCAATTCGCCACGGGTCCGCGGCGATGTTCGTGCCGCTTGTCCGCATCGAAGCCGCTGGAATGGCCGCCGATGGGCCAGTGCGGGTCCGCTCGGCATTCGTGATCGGACTGGATGAACAGGGCGCGGCGCGGCTGCAACCGTTCCGGCTGGACCAAGGCCCGCGCGTCTATCAGCAGGTCGGGAGCCGCACGCTTGCCGTCCCTGCCTTCGGCTGATTTCAAACCTCGCTCTTTTCCCGCTCGACGCCCCCCGACCACGCGTCTAGTCTTGCTCTGACGAACCCGCGACAGACGGGTCGCATGACGCAGGCAGGAGCACGAAAAACCATGGATTCACTGGTTTCCACCCAGTGGCTCGCGGACGAAATGGGCGCGAGTGACCTTCGCATAGTCGACGCAACGGCATTCCTGCCGGAGCATGGGCGCAACCCGCTCATGGAATACGAAGCGTGCCACATTCCGGGCGCCGTGTTCATGGACCTGTCCGAACTGGTCGACGAAAAGTCCCCGGTTCCCAACACCCTCCCGTCGCCCGAAAAGTTCGCCAGCCGGATGCAGGCGCTGGGCCTCGGTGATGGCAGCCGCATCGTGATCTACGACGACAGCCCGGTGAAGACCGCCACCCGCGCCTGGTTCATGCTGACCATGTTCGGTGCGCAGAATGTCGCACTGCTCGATGGCGGGATCGCCAAGTGGAAGGCCGAAGGGCGCAAATGCGCGCAAGGACGCGAGAAACTGCGCGAACGGCATTTCACCGTGTGGTCGGATGACAGCAACGTGCGGTCCAAGGACGATGTGCTTGCCAACCTTTCGACCGGAACCGCGCAGATGATCGACGCGCGCGGCGCCGGGCGGTTCACCGGCGATGTGCCCGAAACCAACCCGGCACTGGCAAGCGGGCACATCCCCGGCGCGCGCAACCTTCCTTATTCGAGCCTGTTCGGCCCCGATGGCACATGGAAATCGCCCGAGGCCATCCGCGCCGCGTTCGAAGCTGCGGGGATCGATCTGGAACGCCCGCTGATTTCGTCGTGCGGATCGGGCATGACCGCCAACGTCCTGATCTTTGCCGCACACCTGATCGGCAAGGACGATGTCGCGCTCTACGATGGCTCCTGGAGCGAATGGGGCATGGACCCGGCAACGCCGAAAGCTAAGGGGGCGGCCTGATTATCCCGGGGATCGTAAAGCGGTCGAACTGACCCGGCGTTGCTGCTAGTAGCCAGGGCAATGAGCAAATTTTCTGACGAGACCGAACTGGGTATGGGCACGCGCGGCGTGCTTGCGGGCAGGCCGGGTGAGTGGACGGGCACCCCCGGCCATCCCGGCGCCGTGGTCAATCCGGCGGTATGGCGCGCGTCCACGCATCTCTATCCCGACATGGACGCGCTTCGGGCGCATGCGGCCAATCAGGACGGCAAGTTCTATTACGGGCGGCGCGGCGGGCCGACGCAGTGGGCGCTGGCTGAGGCACTGACGCAGCTTGAACCGGGCGCAGCGGGGACGGTGCTCTATCCGTCGGGCGTGGCGGCGATTGCCGGCGTGCTGCTGACGGTGCTGCGACCGGGCGATGTGCTGCTGATGACCGACAATGCCTATGAGCCGAGCCGGGTCATGGGGCGCGGATTGCTCAGGGATTTCGGGATCGATACGCGCTGGTTCGATCCCACCGACATCGCATCGTTCGAGGCTGCCTGTTGCGAGCGAACCCGTGCGGTCCTGCTCGAAAGCCCCGGCAGTCTGACGCTGGAAGTGCAGGACGTGCCTGCGCTAGCCGCTGCAGCCAAGGCGCGCGGGCTCGTGACCGTGCTCGACAACACCTGGGCCTCGCCGCTTGGCTTTGCAGGCCTCGCCCATGGCGCGGACATCACGGTGATGAGCTTGACCAAGCACGTGTCCGGCCATTCCGATTGCATGATGGGCTGCGCCAGCGCTGGCGAGGACTGGTATCGCAAGCTGCGCCTGCGCGCGCAGGGGATGGGCAATGTCGTTTCGCCCGACGATGCCTCGCTGATGCTGCGGGGCTTGCGGACGATGAAACTGCGACTGGAGGCAGAGACGGGGTCGGCGCTGGCCATCGCCTCGTGGCTCGTAGGCCGCGCAGAAGTGGCGCGGGTGCTGTGTCCGATGCTGCCGGGATCGCCCGGGCATGAACTATGGCTCCGCGATTTTACCGGAGGCTGCGGGCTGTTCAGCTTCGTGCTGAAGGGCGGGACGTCGGAGGCGCGCGACGCCCTGATCGACGCGCTCGACCTGTTCGGCATCGGCTATTCGTGGGGCGGGTTCGAGAGCCTTGCAACCCCGGTCGACCCCGCTTCGATCCGCACGGCAAGCCCATGGCCCCTGCCCGGCATGGACGCTGCCGACCGCTTCGGCGTGCGCCTGTCCATCGGGCTTGAGGACACCGCCGATCTGATCGCGGACCTCGGGCGCGCACTGACCTTGTGGTCGGTGCATGGGGACGTGGCATGAACCCGGTGAAGAAGCAGATCGCCGAGGGGATCCGCGTGCTCAACGAAATCGGCTTCGACATCGGCAATTACCATATCTCGGTCTGGGGCGCGCTTCGCATCGTTATCGTGATGGTGCTGGTGTTCGTCGGTGCGCAACTGGTGAGCAAACTGGCGCGACGGATGTTCCGGCGGATCGACAGTCTCGACCGCACGCAGCAGTTGCTGGGCGAAAAGCTGGCCTCGATCGCGGTGTGGGCCGTGGCAATTCTGGCGGGCATCGATGTTCTCGGCATCAGCCTGACCGCGCTGACGGTATTTTCGGGCGCGTTCGGCCTCGCCATCGGCTTCGGCCTGCAGAAGACTTTCGGCAACCTGATCGCCGGGATCATCCTGTTGATGGACCGTTCGATCAAACCGGGCGACGTCATCGCGGTGAACGACGGCAAGGGCAATTCGTTCGGCGAGGTCAAGAAGATCGGCATCCGCGCGGTTTCGGTCACCACCCGCGACAACCGCGAGTATCTGATCCCGAACGAGAACCTGATGACCAGCCAGGTCGAGAACTGGTCCTATTCCTCACGCGAGGTGGCGATCACAATTCCGGTCGGCGTGGCCTATGGCAGCGATCTCGATCAGGTGGAAAAGCTGCTGCTCGAAGCGATCAGTTCCTGCCAACGCGTCTTGCCGTTCCCCTCGCCCGGCGTGTTGCTGAGCGCGTTCGGGCCGAGCAGCATCGATCTGTCGATGGTCGTGTGGATCGACGATCCCGAAGCGGGCGTCGGCAACGTGCGCTCCGAAGTGTTGTGGAAAGTGTGGCGGTTGTTCCGCGAGAACAGCATCGAAATCCCCTTCCCGCAATCGGACCTGAACCTGACGGACAGCGAGGGATTGCGGGTTCTCGCCGATGCTTTGGCCAAGCGGGACTCCGGATCAAGTCCGGGGTGACGGGGATTGGGGACAAGCCCGCCCCAGCGCTAAAGCTGATCTAGGCCTGCAACAAACCATTCTCGCTGGTTTGTTGCGGTGCACACGCCCATCTGCACTCCATGAGCAATCCCGTTTCCAGAATCAGTGACGGCAGAATCGGAACCGTGTTCCTTGTCGGCGCAGGCCCCGGCGATCCGGACCTGTTGACGCTGCGCGCCGCGCGTCTGCTGATGGGTGCTCGCGTGCTGGTGCATGACGGGCTGGTCGATCCCGCGATCCTCGCCATGGCGCCCAAGGGCTGCCGGATGATCTCGGTCGCCAAGCAGCGCTCGCGCCACACGATGCGGCAGGATGAGATCAACGCGCTGCTGGTGCGTGAGGCTCTGGCCGGGAACGATGTGGTCCGTTTGAAGGGCGGCGATCCCTTCGTGTTTGGCCGCGGCGGTGAAGAGGCCGAGGACTGCGCCGCGGCTGGCGTGCCGGTTCAGGTCGTGCCCGGGATCAGCGCGGCAATGGGCGCGGCAGCCACAGCGATGATCCCGCTCACCCACCGCGACGCTGCCAGCATCGTCACATTCGTGGCGGGCCAGTGCAAGGGCCTGACCGACCAGAACTGGGCGGGCCTTGCAGGCGTTGGCCGCACGCTGGTGATCTACATGGGCGTCGCCACGGCTGAGGCGATTGCGGAAAAGCTGATGGCAGACGGGCTGGCGCCCGGCATGCCGGTGGCCGTCGTCGAAAATGCGGCGCGGGCCGAAATGCGGGTGTTGCGCGGGGCCTTGGCGGGTCTTGGCGCAGTAGTCGCGGGTAACAAGGTCAAGAGTCCTGCTCTCATCATCGTTGGTGAAGTGGCAGGCCGGGGAGACATGATGGAATTGCAGCACGTACTCGAGGTGGCGAAATGAAGATCATCACCGGAAATGACCTCCGCACCGGCGACGTGATCTGGTGGACCGGCGAAGGCTGGTCGCGCCATGTCAACGATGCGGTCGACGCAGGCGAACACGGCGACGCGATCATCGCGCGCGAGAACGCCAAGCAGATCGTGACCGACACGCACGTGATCGACGCGACGGTGACCGCCGAAGGCGTGCGCCCCGCGCACATCAAGGAGCGTATCCGCGCCTTGGGGCCCACGGTGCGCCTCGACCTTTCCCTCAAGCCTGCCGATCCTGCTGCCGGCAACTGGGTGATCTGACATGTATCAGTACGACCAATATGACCAGGCGATGGTCGATGCCCGCGTTGCGGAATTCCGCGACCAGGTGGAGCGCCGCCTTGCCGGTGACATCACCGAGGACCAGTTCAAGCCGCTGCGCCTGAAGAACGGCCTCTATCTCCAGCTTCACGCCTATATGCTGCGCGTCGCGGTGCCCTATGGCACGCTGAGCAGCCGTCAGATGCGCCTGCTCGGCGATATCGCGGACAAGTACGACCGCGGCTATGGCCACTTCACCACGCGCCAGAACATCCAGTACAACTGGATCAAGCTGGAAGACGCGCCCGACATTCTGGCCGATCTCGCCTCTGTCGAGATGCACGCGATCCAGACCAGCGGCAATTGCATCCGCAACACCACGTCCGACCAGTTTGCAGGCGCGGCGGCGGACGAACTGGTCGATCCCCGCCCCTATGCCGAGCTGCTGCGCCAGTGGTCGACCTTCCATCCGGAGTTCGATTACCTGCCGCGCAAGTTCAAGATCGCCATCATCGGATCGGAAACCGACCGTGCGGCGATGAAGCTGCACGACATCGGCATCCAGCTGGTGAAGAACGACGCGGGCGAAATCGGCTGCCGATTCTATATCGGTGGCGGCATGGGCCGCACGCCAATGATTGCCCCGGTGATCGGCGATTTCGTGCCGCCGCTCCAGATGATTTCCTATCTGGAAGCCGCCTTGCGCGTCTACAATCGTTATGGCCGCCGCGACAACAAGTACAAGGCGCGCATCAAGATCCTCGTCCACGAAATCGGTGCCGATGAATATCGCCGCCAGGTGGAAGAAGAGTTCGCCCACATCCTCACGCTCGGCCTTGAACCGCCAGCGGCTGAACTGGAGCGGATCAAGGGCTTCTTCGAACAGCCCGGTTTCGTCGCCGATGCCTCGGACGATCTGGACCTGTCCGATCCTGACTTCGCGCTGTGGGTGGATCAGAACACGCACGCCCACAAGCGCGCGGGATATACCATCGTCAACATCAGCCTGAAGCCGGTCGGCGGCATTCCGGGCGATGCAAGCGCAGACCAGATCCGCCTGATGGCCGATCTCGCGCTCGAATATTCGTTCGACGAACTGCGCGTGACCCACGCCCAGAACATCGTCCTGCCGCACGTGAAGAAGGCAGACCTTTACGCTGTCTGGCAGAAGCTGGACGCAGCGGGCCTTGCCAACGCAAACCTCGACCTGATCGGCGATATCATCGCCTGCCCAGGCCTTGATTATTGCGCGCTGGCCAATGCCCGTTCGATCCCGGTGGCGCAAAAGATTTCGGAACGCTTTGCCGACCTCGGTCGCCAGCGCGAACTGGGTGAGCTGAAGCTGAAGATCTCGGGCTGCATCAATGCCTGCGGACATCACCACGCAGGCCACATCGGCATCCTCGGGGTCGACCGCAAGGGCGTGGAGAATTACCAGCTCTCGTTCGGCGGATCGGAAGGCGCAGATACGTCGCTCGGCACGATCACCGGCCCCGGCTTCAATGAAGACGGCATCGTCGATGCGGTCGAAAAGGCCACCGACGTCTATCTCGCCCAGCGCGCTGACGGCGAACGCTTCCTCGATACTTATCGCCGCATCGGCATGGCCCCGTTCAAGGAGGCGATCTATGCCAAGGAGCCTGTCAATGGTTGAACAGAACTTGCGTTACCGGAGCGATGAGCCGGTGGGCGATCCGGCAGTGACGGTCGATGCCTTCGCCGATCAGTCGAACGCCACCGCCGTGCGGATCGAACCGGGCGACGATGCGCGCGCATTGCTGCCGCATCTTGACCGCATCGCACTCGTGGAAGTGAACTTCCCGGTCTATGGCGACGGTCGCGGCTATTCGGCGGCACGCATCCTGCGCGAGCATGGCTATGCGGGTGAACTGCGCGCAGTGGGCGATGTGCTGCTCGACCAGCTTTCGCACATGCGGCGCTGCGGGTTTGACAGCTTCGCGCCCGAGCAGCCGATCAGCGTCGAGGCCGCCGAAAAGGCCTTCGCGACATGGCCCGAGGTCTATCAGAAGACCGTCGATGGCCGCCCCGCGATCTGGGCCAAGCGCCACCCCGCTTGAATGCCTGTGATCCGCTCCGAATGGACACCTCTGCAATGGACCAGACCGTGACTCGCAATCTCGACCGCAAGATCGACCTGATCGACACCGGGCCGCGTTTCAGCGACACCGATGCGATCCGGCTCAACAACCTGTTCCGTGGCACCGATTCGCAGGACATGCTGCGCTCGGTGATCCGTGACGGGCTGGCGGGCGATCTTGCGGTGGTGTCCAGCTTCGGGGCGGAAAGCGCGGTGCTGCTGCATCTGGTGGCACAAGTGGACAAGGGCCTGCCGGTGCTGTTCCTCGAAACGCACAAGCACTTCCCCGAGACGATCAGCTACCGCGACCAGCTCGTCGACGTGCTCGGCCTGACCAATCTGGTGATCGTCGAGCCGGACGCGGAACTGATTGCGAAGAAGGACGACAACGGCTTGCGCTGGTCGTGGGACCCGGATGGCTGCTGCGAGATCCGCAAGGTCGAGCCGCTGGCCAAGGCGCTCCTCCACTACGACGCCTCGATCACCGGGCGGAAGGGCTTCCAGTCCAAGACCCGTGCGGGCCTGCCCCGCTTCGAGATCGACCGTTCGGACGCGCAGGGGCGTTTCAAGATCAATCCGCTGGCGTCATGGTCGAAGGACATGCTCGAGGCTTACTTCACCGAGCACGGCCTGCCCGCGCACCCTCTGGTCGCGCAAGGTTACCCCTCGATCGGCTGCGCCCCCTGCACCACCCGCGTTGCTCCCGGCGAAGACCCACGCTCGGGCCGCTGGAAAGGCTGGGACAAGACCGAATGCGGCATCCATTCGCCGACCGACGGGACGCCGGGCGACGAACTGCCACCGGGATACGATCCGGTTTTCTAATTCCCGACGAGGACGAACGGCGCCCAAGTGGCGGGGTGCGCTCCGCCAGGAACCTTCTTGTCTTTCATGATCGCCAGTTGGGCGCGGCGCAGGGCTTCGGCGCGCGTTGCGCCGCTCCGCGCGCCTTGCAGCGTATCGAGCGTGAGCCGGCTGGCCACGTCATCGCGGACCGGCCAATGCGACAGCAGAAGCGAGCGCGCGCCCGCAGCGACGAACGAGCGCGCCAGCCCTGAAAAGGTCGGCGCGCTTTCGCCATCGCCCGCACTGGTGTCGCAGGCTGACAGGATCACCCAATCGGCATCGAGCCGCAGCTTGGCAATTTCCGACGCGGTCAGCAGGCCATCATCGAGGTCACTCGGGCTGTCGGGCGGGGTCAGGACCAGCGCCGGTTCGATCAGATCGCGGAAGCTGCCGCCGACAAGGCCATGCGTCGCAAAGGCAATCACGCTCGCCTGTTCGAGCGGCGCGGCCTTGACCGCCGTCTCGGTTGCATCGGCGCCGATCAGCAGCGACGGCTGACCGGAGAAGCCGCTGGCCATCTGGCGCAGTTCGTCGGCAGCGCCGGGGAGGCTGGCAAGTTCGCGCAGGGCCTTGGCGCTGGTGTCGCCCGAGCGGAGCAACGGCGCGGACCGCGTGGCCAGCCGTACGGGCTGGCCCAGCACGGGCGCGCCAATGCCGGCAAAAGTCAGCGCGCGCTTGCCCTGCGGGCGCTCCGGCAGCGGAACTGCAGCCAGCGGAATGGAAACAGCATGCGTTTCGGCAAGCCAGTGCGTGCGCCGCAGCGCACCGGATGCGTCATCCGCGCCCTTCGGAGCCTCGGTGACGAGCGCGGCAAATGGTAGCGCAGCAAGGCCGCCAGTGGCCAGAATGCGCAAATCGGGCGAGCCCTTCACAGCCTCACGGATCGGCTGCGGGAACAGCGCCTGATAGAGTTCAAACGCCGCCGTCCGGTCGAATGCGCCCTGCCCGCTATTGGCAAGGCCAAGGTCGATCGAGCCGCGCAAACGCTTTTCGAGATCGAGCAATAGGCGCGGGGCAATTGGCGTGGTGGCGGCGACCGCCTTCTGTGGAGTTACCGCCAGCACGATCAGACCCTCTTCGTCCTGCCCGTAGAGGATCAACGCCTGGCCTTTGCCCAGCGACTTCTGCGCGGCGGCAAGCGTGGCCGGTTCAACCGCTGTCCGGATCGAGTAGCCGGGAATGAGCGCTGCAAGCCGCGAGTCTTCGGCGCGAATATTGGCATCGACAGCGGCCAGTTGGCGGTTCAGGTCCTCGGCCTGTTCGCCTTTCCCCGCCGCCACTTGCGCGTTGAGCGTGCGACGCAGGCGCGCGCCGTCTGCCGCGAATGCCTGATAGCGGCGAATAACTTCGGTGGCTTCCGAACTGTCCGACGCGCGCAACATGGCAAGGCTCGACATGGCGCTTTGCAGATCGCCGAGGTTGGCGAGTTGCAGAGCTTCGAACGCCTGCACCGGGTCTCCTGCGGACATGGCGAGGCGGGCCTGCTGGACGAACAGGAAGTGATACTGTTCGGCAAGGCGCGTCACTTCACTGCGCGGCGTGGCGCGATCCAGCAGGCGCGTGCGGGCGGGAGCGAGTATCTCGCGTGTGCGCGACAAGGCGCCGGTCCTGTCACCCTTGCTGGCGGCGATCTGCTCGGCAAAGACCATGCCGGCCAGACGGCGGGCGTTCGATTCAAGTGCGCGCTTGCGGAAGGCTTCGTTGGCGTGGGCCAGCAGCGGCAACGCGTCTGCGCTCCGGCCATTGGAAATGTATTCCTTGGCCAGATTCACTTCGGCGAAGATGACATCAGGATGTTCCGGCGATGCTGCGCGCTCGCGTCCGATGCGCAGGGCCTTTTCGCGCAATGCGAGTGAGGCCGCCTTGTCCCCACGCCAGGAAGCCAGCCGTGCAACCTGCCCGATGGCTGTGGCCGCAATCGTCGGGTTGTTCTGATTGTTGCTCTTCTCGAAGATTTCGGCGGCGCGCTCGTAAAACGGCAGCGCCTCCTCCTTGTGACCGGAGTTATCGAGCGCAAAGCCCAGTGCGCTGAGGGAAAACGCAATATCGGTGTGGCCCGCAGGATAAGCCTTCACGCGCAAATCGAGCGTGCGACGGATAACCGGGATCGCCTGCGCATAGAGACCGGAATCGCTGAGGGATGTGCCAAGCTGGTTGAGCGTGGCCATCGTGACGCGGTGATCTTCGCCCAGATGCGTCTCCGCCCAGACCGCTGCTTCGCGCGCCGGTTCGATGGACGAGGCGGTATCGCCAGCCTGGATCAGCAGCGCGGCAAGGCTGAGGCCGAAAATGGCGGGCTGTTCGAGATCGTCGCCGGTGAGGTTGGCATGCGAGCGCGCGATGCGAAGGGCTTCGCGCACGCGCGGCAGAGCCTTGAGCGGCTCACCCTGACGAAATTCGACAAGCGCCATGCCATAGAGTGCAGAGGCATATTCGATACTCTGGGTTCCGGCGGCCTGCGCGGTCAGGTCCAGTGCGCGCAGCTTGTAGCGTGTGGCCTCTTCCAGCTTGCCGAGCGAGGAATAGAGCGAGCCGATGTTGTTGACCAGTTCGGCCCGGTCAGCAGTCATCGGATACTTGCCCGAATCCAGTTCCGCCTCGAGCTTGTGGTAGATGCCCAGCGCCTCATCATAGCGATCCAGCCAGAACAGGGCGTTGGCGCGGCTGGCTTCCGCGTAGATCATATCAAGGCGGTCAATGCCTTTCGCCCGCCGCGCACGGGCCAGCACGGCATCGATCTTTGCAAGCGCCTCGTCAGGCTTGCCGGCGGTGTCCATGGTCTTGAGCGCCTTGACCTCGTCGATCAGGTTGGGCGCTACCGAACTCTTTGCTGGTTCGGCCGCATAGGCATTGCACGGCACCGCCACTGCAAGAGCGGCTGCCCAGATCATCCTCGCCATTTTCAGCACCCCCGATGCACGTTTTCCACGTGCGCGCAGGGTTAACGGCAATTAAACGTCGCGCCAGTGCCTTTCAGCACATTTTCATTTCAGCCAACCAGCTTCGCGATACCAGGCGGCGGTGGCATGGAGGCCCATGCGGGTTTCGACCTGCGGGGTCCAGATTGCGGGTGGCGGCTGGTTGCCTTCTCCTACGCGCCAATCGGGGTGACACATGTAGCCGACGCGATCCATCGTCAGCTTGGCGCCTTTGCCCCGGAAGCGGGCGTCGAGCCTGGCGCCGAGGCGCAGCATTCCGGCGGGGAGGTTGAGCGCCGTCACGCGCTTGCCGACGGCAATGCCGATGGCCTTTGCCATGTCATTGTGCGTCCAGCCGCCGGGCGTGCCGTCATCCGGTTCGAAGGTCAGGTGCGTCACTTCCTCGCCGCCGGGGATCAAAGCCAGCAACAGGCGGGCAAGATCGTTCACGTGGATGATCGAGAGATGCCCCTGTGGCGGCAGCGGCACGATCCCGCGCTTGGCCAGTTTGAACAGCTCGAACATCTCGGTATCGCGCGGTCCGTAAACGGCAGGCGGGCGCACCACGGTCCAGTCGAGGCTGCTCGCCTTGACCACCTTTTCTCCGCGCAGCTTCGACTTGCCGTAAACCGACAGGTCCGGTTCGCGTGCCGAAAGGGAGGACACGTGGACGAAGCGCGGCACGCCTGCATCGAGTGCGGCGTTCACCACATTGAGCGTGCCCCAGACGTTGCCGTCCTCGAAGCCTTGCGGATCGGGCGCGTTGACCACGCCCGCGATGTTGAGCACGACGCTGGCTTTGCCGACCAGACGCTGCAAGGCGCGGCGATCGGACAGGTCGCCCTGCACCCACTCGACACCTGCGCGCGCCTCCTGCGGGCGGCGGGCAAGCGCGCGGACTTCAATTCCGGCGCGGGCGGCGAATTCGAGAACGGCCTGCCCGACGAACCCGGTCGCCCCGGTGATCGCCAGCAATTCTGCCGCCATTACAAGAGCACCATCTGGTCGCGGTGGATCAGCGCCGAGCGCGGGGCATAGCCGAGCAGGTCTTCATGCTCGCGGCTGTGGCGTCCGATGATGCGGGCGCATTCGGCCGCGTCGTATTCCGAGAGGCCGCGGGCGAGCGTCTCGCCATCAGGGCCGAGAACGGCAATGGCGTCGCCGCGCTGGAACTCGCCATCGACAGCGGTCACACCTGCGGCAAGCAGGCTTGATCCGCGTGCGAGGGCAGAAGCCGCGCCTGCATCGACGTGGACAAAGCCGCGCATCCGCATCTTGCCGCCGAGCCAGGCCTTGCGCGCCTGCTTGCGCCCGCGCGGCAAGAACAGCGTGCCGCGATCGGCGCCCAGCGCATGGGCGATGGGGGCGACAGGCTGCCCATCGATGATGGCCAGCGCGATCCCTGCAAATTCCGCAATTTCGGCAGCCTGCAGCTTCGACGTCATCCCGCCGGAGCCGAGGCCGGAGGACGAACCGCCAGTGGCCATGGCGTGGATTTCCGGCGTCACCCCGCGCACCACCGGGACGCGGACAGCGTCAGGCTCGCGCGGATCACGATCATAAAGGCCATCGATGTCCGACAGCAGCAGGACAGCGCTCGCGCCCGCTGCCTGCCCGACGCGCGCGGCCAGACGGTCGTTATCACCAAAGCGGATTTCCTGCGTGGCGACCGAATCGTTTTCGTTGATCACCGGCACCGCGCCCGCCGCAAGCAGCGTGCCGAGCGTGGCAGTGACGTTGAGATAGCGGCGGCGGTCCTCAAGGTCTTCGAGCGTCAGCAGGATCTGCGCGGCGGTAAGGCCGTGGCCTGCAAGCAGCTCTGCCCAGAGGCCCGCCAGCGCAATCTGGCCAACCGAGGCCGCGGCCTGCGCGTCAGAAAGACTGCCGCGTCCGCCTTTGGCAAGGCCCAGCTTGCGCGCACCCAGGGCAATCGCGCCCGAGGAAACGACGATCACTTCCTGCCCGGCGGAACGCGCTGCGGCGATTTCCGCAACCAGCGCGCGCAGCCATTCACGGCGCGGCTCCCCGTCCTTGCCAACAAGCAGCGCCGAGCCGACCTTGACCACGAGGCGTGGGCAAGTTGCGGCGTCGGTCAGGTGGGATAGCTGGCTGATCTTCATCGTGAAGGCCGCTTAGGGGAATTGTGACGAGGCGTGAAGGGCTACCGGTCGTATCTGCCGCCCGAACTGGCGATCAGATCGGCGACCACGGCGTCTGCGCCGCCTCGTCCTCAACCTCGCCAGTCGGGCGCTCGGTCATCGTGGCGAGCGGGAGATAGCCGAGCACCGCGTCCATCAGGGCATCCATGCCCTTGCCCGTCGCGCCCGAGATCGGGAACACCTTGTCTGCGCCCGCTTCGAGCAATTCCTTCGAGAACGCAGTGATCAGCTCCTTGTCGACAAGGTCGATCTTGTTGAGCACGATCAGGCGCGGCTTTTCGTCCAGGCCGAAGCCATAGGCTTCCAGTTCACCCTCGACGATGTGCATCGCCTCGACCGGATCGACGTCGCTGTGAATGTCGATCAGGTGGATGAGCACGCGGCAGCGCTCGATATGGCCAAGGAAGCGGTCACCGATGCCAGCGCCATCGGCAGCGCCCTCGATCAGGCCGGGAATGTCGGCCAGCACGAATTCGCGCGCGCGGTGGCGCACGACGCCGAGCTGCGGGCGCAGCGTGGTAAAGGCGTATTCGCCGACCTTCGCCTTGGCGTTGGTGATCTGGTTGATGAAGGTGGACTTGCCCGCATTGGGCAAGCCGACAAGACCGGCGTCCGCGAGCAGCTTGAGCCGCAGCCAGACATACATTTCCTCGCCCGGCCAACCTGGACCAGACTGGCGCGGTGCGCGATTGGTCGAGGTTTTATACGACGCATTGCCGCGACCGCCATCGCCGCCGCGCAGCAGCACCACGCGCTGGCCGACTTCGGTGAGATCGAGCAGGACAGTCTCGCGGTCATCGTCGAGCACCTGGGTACCGACCGGGACCTTGATCACCAGATCGTTGCCGCCCGCACCGGTTCGGTTGGAGCCAGCCCCGCCGCCGCCGCGCTGCGCCTTGAAGTGCTGGGTGTAGCGGAAGTCGATCAGCGTGTTCAGCCCAGCCACGGCCTCGAACACGATATCACCGCCCTTGCCGCCATTGCCGCCATTGGGGCCGCCGTATTCCTCGTATTTCTCGCGTCGGAACGCGACCGCGCCGGGACCGCCTGCGCCTGAGCGGATAAAGATTTTGGCCTGATCGAGAAAATGCATGACGGGTCACTGATCCAACAACAGGCCCGAAAACAGCCGACCATACGGCCAACAAGCTGCGTCCAGAACCGCGGCTACACTAACCCGTTCATGGTGAGCTTGTCGAACGTTGCCGACAAAAGGAACCGCGCAAGGCCTGCCTGAAATATGCGGTTCTGACGATACCTGGTGGAGCCGAGGGGGATCGAACCCCTGACCTCGTCATTGCGAACGACGCGCTCTCCCATCTGAGCTACGGCCCCGTTCCCGGTATCACCCGCCAGCTTGAAAGGCCGCCGGGATCGCCGCCATTAGCGCAGCGCTCCCGGCGTGACCAGACTCAATTTGCACTATGGCGGCGCGGCCTGCCTACCTCAGTTGGGTGCACCGCCCTGTGCGGTTGGCGCATTCGTGCCGTATGTGACAGTCGGCGTCGCAGGCATCACCGGCCCGCCATACTGGGCCTGCCAGATCGCCATCTCGTTGCGATAGACTTCGTAGCGGCGATAGAAATCGTCGAACACGACCTCAATGCTGGGAAGGCTGCGCACGGCGAAGGCCTCAAGTTCGGTGGACTTGATCGCTGCGCCATCGCGGGTGACGGCCATGACCGCGTCGCAGAAGTCGGTCAGCGTGGGCGGCAGGGCGTAGTGGTTGTAGACCGAGGTGATGTAGCTTTCGCGCGGGGCGATGAACTTCGCCCCGTACTTCGTCTTGAATTCCGCATCGATCCGCTTGTTGATCGCGTTCAGGGTCTTGGTGTGCGCGGTAAGGAATGCCTTGTAGCGCGGCAGGATATCGGCGTGCTGCGGCGCGCTGCAATTGAGCGCGGCGACATTATAGGCCGAGCGCAGATTCCATACCATTTGCGCAGGCGTGATGTTGCGATTGAGCGACTGGCGCAGGCCATTGGCGTCGGCGGGGGGGATCGTGATATTGTCGGACGCACCGTTTGGAGCCTTCGGCTTGGGCGGAATCACCACAACCTTGGGCGGCGGCGGCGGCGGCGGCGGCGGTGGAGGCGGCGCGGCGCATGATGCCAGCAGAGCAGCCAGCGCCGAAACGAGCAAGGATGGCGCAATCACACGCCGAATACGAGACATTGGCATTCCCCCGGATGATCCCATCAGCGCTTCGACCATGATCCTGCGCCTGGCATCCTTTCTGCAAGCTGAAACAGAAGACTAGCGAGACTACAGCGTCTTGAGAATCCCGCAAAGACAGAAAACCCGACGAGCCGAAGGCCCGCCGGGTCATTAATTTCCGTCAGATCGGATTTATCAGCGACGATCACCCATGAACTGCAGCAGGAACTGGAACATGTTGATGAAGTCGAGGTAGAGGTTCAGCGCGCCGAGAACGACGGCCTTGCCTGCGAAATCAGTGCCGGCAACATAAGCATACTGCTCCTTGAGCTTCTGCGTATCATAGGCCGTGAGGCCTGCGAAAATCAGCACGCCAAGGAAGCTAACGGCCCAAGCGAGGCCGGGCGACTGCAGGAAGATGTTGATCACCGACGCGATCAGGAGTCCGATGACACCCATGATCAGGAAGCTGCCGAAGCCCGACAGGTCCTTCTTGGTCGTGTAACCGAACAGGCTGAGGCCAGCGAAAGCGCCCGCCGTTGCAAAGAACGTCGTCGCGATGGAAGTGCCGGTGTAGACCAGAAAGATCGTCGACAAAGAGAGGCCCATTGCGACTGCAAAGCCCCAGAACATGCCCTGGAGTGCCGTGGTCGAAAACTTGTTGGCGCCAAAGCTCATGAACATGACGAAGGCGAGCGGTGCCAGCATCACGAGCCACATCAGCGGTGTGCCAACGAAAGCCTGAGTGATGCCCGACGAGGCAGACACCATCGCGACAATGCCCGAAAGCAGCACGCCCGAGGCCATGTAATTGTAGATCGACAGCATGTGACGGCGCAGGCCTGCGTCGAACACTTCGCCGCGGGCCGAAGCACCCGAAAGGCTCGGAGACGCGCCGAAGCCCGTTCCGGTGGGCTGAGGGTCGTTCCAGTTTGCCATTTTCAAAGCTCCGTTATGTGGCCCCAATGGCCACGTCATGCGAATATCGGCGCAGTGGGGCGCGGTTTCAAGCGAAACCGGCATAACGGAGTGACAATCATTTGTAACGAATTGTTGCCGTCCTTCAGTTTTTGGCGCGCGCCTGCTCGGTCATCTCGGCGCTGCGGTCCCGCGCACCGCGTAACGTGTCCTCCATCAAGCTTGCCAGACGGCGGTCAGCGTCGAGAACATCGATGCCAACCTGGGTCACGCCACCCGGACTGGCGACGCGGCGCGCAAGTTCACCGGGGCCATGTTCAGAGGCCGCCGCAAGCATCGCTGCACCTTCGACCATCGACAGCGCGAGACGGTCTGCCTGCTCGCGCGGCAGGCCCAGCGCGGCCGCGCCTTCGGCCAGAGCGTCGATGAAGCGATAGACGAAAGCTGGACCGGAACCGGCGAGCGCAGTGACGAGGTCCATCTGATCCTCGCCCGAGAGCCATTCAGCCTGCCCGAGCGGTGCCATCAGCACATCGGTCTGCTGGCGAGCGGCGTCATCCGCATCTCCCACCAGCGCAATCGGCGATTTGCCGAGCGCTGCGGCAAGGTTGGGCATCACCCGCACGATCGCGCGTGCCTCGGGAAATGCGTTGCGCAAAGTCTTCAGATCGACGCCCGCAAGGATCGAGAGCAAAAGCGTGCCCGGCCCGACGTAGGGCCGCACCATGGCCGCTGCATCGGGGAGTTGCTGCGGCTTGAATCCGAGCAACACCACCTCGAATGGCCCCTCGCCTGTGGGAGCAGCGCCGAGCAGACGTACGCCCTGCGGTGCCGCTTCAAGGTATGGATCGACGACCGTGAAGGTTTCAGGCGCCATCCCCCCCGCGAGCCAGCCCTTGAGCATGGCGCCACCCATGTTGCCGCAGCCGAACTGGAGGAACGTCGCGGCCATTCTCAAGCCTCACCCGCCGCATCGACCATGGCACTGGCGAGCGCCTCCACTGGGCTCTTGTCGCCCCACAGGATGAACTGGAACGCAGGGTAAAACCGGTCGCATTCGTCCACCGCGGCCTCGATCGCCGCCTGCGCCTGACCCAGGCTAAGCAAGCCATCATCGCCCAGCATCAGTCCGTGACGGTAGAGCAGCACCGAGCCGTTCGACCAGATGTCGAAATGGCCGATCCAGACCTGCTCGTTGATCAGGGCCATCAGTTCGTAGACCGGGCCCTTCTTGTCATCGGCAATGCGGATATCGGGCAGGCAGAGGATCTGCAGCACGTGGTCTTCGGTACGCCAGATCGCGCGGACCTGATAATTGGCCCACGATCCCTGGATCTCGCCCGTCACTTCATCGTCAGAGACGAATTCGCAAGGCCACCCGCGCGCCTCGAACAGCGAGGCGATCATGTCGACGGGCGCTGCATCGTCGCGCTCATTGTCGTCATGGCCGGTGCGCATGGTACGTCCCCTGAACACAGTGGTGAGCCTCCCCTGATGGTCGGCCACCGGCAAGGCGTTGTGCCCGACCTGCCGTTGCCCTGTCCATGCAGGGTGGACCCCCTCGCCGACAATCAGCGGTTAACAGGCGGTTGGGCAAAACTCGACAAGCCTGTGGGAAAGCTGTGGACAAGGGGTGAACAGGCGGTGCGAAACTGCCCCTTGCCGATCTGGCAGCGCCTTACTTCAACGGAAGCGTGTCCACGGCCTGCCCTGCGGGGCTGGTCCATTGATAGCTCGACACACCGCCCTTGCGCAGCTTGGTGATGAACTCCTGCGCCGCGGCCTCACTCTCGAACGGACCTGTGAGCAGGCGGAAGTTGCTGCGCCACGGCGAGACATAAGGCTTGCGCGAACGCAGCGCATCGGGTGCTTCCTTGACGAGGCGGCGCCACTCGTTGTCCATCATGTCCTTGTTCGCCCCGGTCAGGACTTGCACCCATATCCGGCTCGGATGGCTCGGCGCAGCCTTCTTGGCCTTGGCGTCCTTGGCGTCCTGCGCGGCCTTGGCTGCTTTGGCATCCTTGGCCGTCTTCGCGTCCTTCACTGTGCCTTTTTCAGCTTCCTTGGCACTCGTGCGCGAAACGTCCGTCGGACCGTCAGGACGCTCCCCGCGCGGATCGGCCTTGACCACTTTGGGTACGGCCTTTGCCGGGAGGCGCGTGATGTCGACGGCCGCAACCGCAGGTGCACGCTCTTCTTCAGGCGGCGCGAAGCTCTTGAACAAGGTTGCCAGATCGACCGGGCGCGGCGGCGGTTCGGTGCTTGCCGGTGCCGGCGCAGACGCGGCGGCTGTCTGTACAGGAGGCACGACTGGTGCTGAGGACGCTGCGCTCGGTGCAACCGGCACTGCGATCACCGGCGCTGCAGCCAGAGCTTGCGTAGCTGACGGTGCAGCTGGGACCGGCGCGGCGGTCGAACCACCGACCTTGGCAAGATCGAACCCGCCGACGGATGGTGCGGGTTTCGCAACCGGCGTGGGCACGGGAGCCACGACAACCGGTTGCGGTGCTGCTGCAGTGGCAGGCACCGGCGGCAATTCCGCAGTGGCCGTGCGAACGGGCGCCGCCGCAACCGGAACAGGCGGGGCCGGCTGAGGCGCAGGTGCCGTCGCTGGTGCAGGCTGCCGCACCGGGGCAACATAGGGCCGCGCAGCACCGGGCGGGAGATCAAGCACGGACAGTACTTTGGGCTTCGCAGGCGCGGGAGGCGTGGTTACGGGTGCCACAGATGGCCGAACGGCAGGCGCGGCACTGGCAATCGCCGTGTCGGTGAAGCCAGGCCGCGGCACTGGCGCTGACTGCGGCAATTGCTGAGGCGGGGTGAGCGGCGTCGTTCCCAACGCCTGGACGCGGCCTGTTGGTGCAGGCGTGCGCTCATCCTTGCCGGGGCGGCGACGCTTTTCGCGGCTTGGCTTTTCAGTGGAAGCGCCGAGCGGCGCGCCTGCAGGGATCAGACCCGCATCGGCAAAGCGCGTGGCGCGCGGATTGAGCGCGGCATATTGGGCAACGCGGGGATCATCGCGGCCAATGTCTGCCGCGCGCGGGAAACGTCCGAAATTGGCGGCTGCCGCCTGTTGCGCGGGCGTCAGACGCGGCATGTAGCGCAAGTAGGGCGCGATGCCCGCAGCGAGGTCCTGCGGCATGGAGGCATAGGCGACGGCGACAGCCTCGTCCGGCCCGCCGGTTACCGCCATCACGAACGTGCGCGTGCGCCAGGTGGCGCGGTCCTGCTTGGCGATCAGCGGCGCGAGCAGGACTTCGGCGCCCCGGCGGTCCCCCGCAATTGCCAAACTCAGCGCATAGCGACGGGTCAGTTCATCGTCACTGCCCCGGCTCAGCGCGACCTGATACCAGCGCTGCGCACGGCCATTGTCACCAACAAGGTCGTAAGCCAGCGCGCGGTCGGATGCCATCGCATAAGTGTCACCGCCTGCCCGCTCGGCCTCATCGAAGGCGCGGACGGCATCGACCGGATTTTCGGCGAGAAGGTAGGCCTTGCCGATCAGCACTTTCGAACGCGGATCACCGGGTTGGATGTCGTTAGCGCGGCTGAGAAAGCCAATCGCCGCATCGCTGTCACCCAGCCGCAGCGCTGCCGACGCTGCATCATACAAGGCGACGACATTGCGCGGGTCAGCCGCAAGACGCGCCAGCGCGGCGTTGAGTTCGCGGCTGGGACTGGGCGCGACCGACTGGACGACGGGCCGCGACACGGTGGCAGGCCCATCCGGGTCGTCGTCAGCCTGCGCATAGGCACAAGGCGCAGCAGCGGCCAGCAACAGCCCCAGCGAAAACTTCAGCCCATTTGCGACGGGGCCATGCGCGAAGGTGAAACGAATCGTCATCCAGCCGCGCTCTTATCAAAGGCAACATGAAGCGGCGGCAACGCGCCGCCGCTTCGATCACATTTTACTGATTGTTCTGGCGGCCAAGGAAGCGCGGAATATTGAGCGCGCTGCCTTCGTCGGCTTCGTCCTCGTCACGATTTCCGCGCGAGAGGTTGGCCATGCGTTCGAACAGCGTGCTGCCACCGGCTGGCTTGGCCGGGGCCGCCTCGGGTGCACGGCCAAGGCGCGGCATCGCCGGTTCCGCAGCAGGAGCAGGCTCTTCAGGCGCTTCGAGGCCGCCCAGCGAGAGTTCGCCATTGCCGGCATCGGCAGGGGCTTCCTGTGCTTCGGACAGATCAAGCGTGAGGTCGAGCGCCTCAGGTTCCGGTTCGACGGCAGCCTGCGCAGGCTGAACCTGCTCGGCAGCAGGGGTCCAGCTTGGTTGCTGTGCAGGTTCAGCAGCGGGCGGCGGCGGAGCGAACGAAGGGGCAGCAGGCGCGGCGGATGGCACGGCCGGACCGCGCGATGTCGACGGGATCGAGACCGGGCGCGAGGCGACTTCCGCCTGCTCCACGCTTTGTTCGATACCGGTGGCAACCACCGACACGCGGATCTTGCCGTCGAGGTCGGGGTTGAACGCCGAACCCCAGATGATATTCGCATTGGGATCAACGAGTTCGCGGATGTGGTTGGCCGCTTCGTCGACTTCGAGCAGCTTCATGTCGTCGCCGCCGATGATCGAGATGATCACGCCCTTGGCACCCTGCATCGACACGCCATCGAGCAGCGGATTGGCAATCGCGCGTTCTGCAGCTTCAAGCGCGCGGTTCGGGCCGTGGCCTTCGCCGGTGCCCATCATCGCCTTGCCCATCTCGCCCATGACCGAACGGACGTCGGCAAAGTCGAGGTTGATCAGGCCGGGCATGACCATGAGATCGGTGATGGAACGGACGCCCTGCTGCAGGACTTCATCAGCAAGCTGGAACGCTTCCTTGAAGGTCGTTTCCGCCTTGGCCACCAGAAAGAGGTTCTGGTTCGGGATAACGATCAGCGTATCGACGTGCTTCTGCAGTTCCTCGATACCCGAATCCGCAGCACGCATGCGGCGCGTGCCTTCGAACAGGAACGGCTTGGTGACCACGCCGACCGTCAGCACGCCCTTGCGGCGCGCGGCCTCGGCGATAACCGGAGCAGCGCCGGTGCCGGTGCCGCCGCCCATCCCGGCGGCGATGAACACCATGTGCACGCCTTCAAGCGCGCGTTCGAGATCCTCGAGCGTTTCCTCGGCAGCAGCGCGGCCAACTTCGGGACGCGCGCCTGCACCAAGGCCCTGCGTGATGTCAGGCCCGAGCTGGATGCGGTTTTCGACGATGGAATTGTTCAGCGCCTGAGCATCGGTGTTGACGACGATGAAGTCCACACCTTCGATCTTGGCGTTGATCATGTTGGCGATGGCATTGCCGCCTGCGCCGCCAACGCCGATCACCGTGATCCGGGGACGAAGTTCGTCGATGGCCGGCGGTCCGATGTTGATGCTCATTGTCGGTCTCCCAAGCGGGTCAGTCAGTCGCCAATAAAGGCATTGAAAAAGTCTGTCTTAACCTGTTGCACATAGCGGCGGCGCGAATCAAAGCCGGATCGACCTTTTCCACAGGTTGCAGCACGAAGACGGTCTGTATTTGCGCCGTTTTCGACGTGCCCTGTGGATAACACCTTCAGAAATAGTCCCTGACCGCCCGTACCAGGCGACTCAGCAGCTTCGTCCCCTTGTATGAACCGGTCGGGGTATAGGCTGGTCCGATGGCGCGAATATCGACCGGATCGGCAGCAGCAAACAGCACGAGGCCGACGAGCGTGGACGAACTGGGCGTGGCGTGGCCGGGCGGCAGGCCAAGCATCGTCGGCGGAGAACCGATCCGCACCGGACGGCCCAGTGCCGACTGTGCATAATCGGCAAGGCCCGGCAATTGCGCGCCGCCGCCAGTCAACACGACCTGTTGCCCGGTCTGGCCGACAAAACCCATGGACTTCAGCGCCTTGGACACCTCTTCGGTGAAGAAGCCAAGTTGCTGGGTGATGACCGAGATCAGTTCAGCGCGGGGGATGCGGTTCTTGTCGTCGGCATGGCGCGCCACCGGCCCCCCTTCGGGATCGCCCGGCGCGTTGACCGGAATCATTTCGCGATGATCGGCAGGGCTGGCGATGGCCGAGCCGGACATGCACTTGAGCCGTTCTGCCTGATAACGCCGGATGCCGAAAGCAGAGGCGATGGCGTCAGTGATATCACCCGATCCGTACTGGATCATCTGCATGCCGAGCAACATGCCCGCCGCATAGACCGAAACGGTGGTAACTTCCGCGCCGAATTCGACCAGCGCAACGCCAAGCTCTCGCTCTTCGGGCGTCAGACAGGCGTGGCCTGCCGCGACCGGCGAGCCGACCACCGCTTCGACGTCGAGATGCGCATTCTGCACTGCCTCGGTCAGATTGCGGATCGGCGCGCCGTCGGCGAGCATTACATGGATGTCGACCGCAAGCCGCTCTGCATGGAGGCCTTTGGGATTGGGTACGCCGTGCGCGCCATCAAGCGTGTAGTGCGCAGGCTGGGCGTGAAGCACGGTGCGGCCATCGGGCTCGATCATCTCGCGCCCAGCCACCAGCAGATGCTCGATATCGTCTTGCTCGATCCGCCGCCCGCCGATTTCGACCTCGACCCGCGCCGTGGTGCTGGCAAGGCCTGCGCCCGAGCAGCCAATCCAAACCTTCTGGATGCCGATATTGGCCATCTTCTCGGCGCGCTCGATCGCATCGCGGACCGAATGGGTGGCGGCCTGCATGTCGGTCACATAGCCGCGCTTGATCCCTTGCGCGGCGCGGTGGCCCGATCCGAGCACGACCATCTCGCCCGTTTCGGACAGCCCCGCGATCATCGCAGAGACGCGGAATGAGCCGATGTTTACGGCAGCAAAAACCTTGGAAATGCGGGGCGTTGCCATCCGGTCCTCAGCCCTCTTCGGACTTGGCGGCAGATTTTGCGGCAGTTTCAGCGCGCTTGGCTTCAGCCTTTGCCTGATCGGCTGCGCGCTCTTCAGCCGCGACCTCGTCAGCATGGCCGGGCACCCGCATATAGATGCGGTCGGGCGCGCGCATGTCGAACGCGGCCACCTTGCCGCCAAGCAGGCGATTGACCCCGTCCATCCGTGCAAAGCTGAGCAGCGCACCCGCAGCCTTTTCGTCGCCTTCGGGCAGCGCAAGCACCTGGCCCGTCTTGAAGGTCAGGTTCCAGCGGCGATTGCCGACCCATTCGGCTTCAGACACCTGCGGCTTCAGCGCAGGCGCGGCTTCGAGCAGATGCCCGAGATCCTGCACGCGCTGGCCGACGCCAAGGCCGGACAGGACCAGCATCCCCTTCGCGCGGTCCTTGCGCACCGGCTCAAGCTCGGCCCCGGTTTCGTCGATCAGGACAAGGCGGTCGGGCTTGCGCAGAACCGCGTGCGGGGTGCGTTCAACAATGTCGATCACCAGCGTATCGGGCAACTTGCGCGAAACGCGTGCGTCCTTGACCCACGGCAGTTCGTTAAGCTCATCGCGCAGCGCGGCAAGATCGAGCGTGGTCATCGCCCGGTCGTTCTGGCCGAGAATGCGCTCATAGATCTTGAGTTCGTTCATGCGATTGACGCCGCGCACTTCAAGATGGCTGACCTTGAAGCCCGCGTCGGACGCGACGATGGCCGCCTGCTCGGAAACCAGCGCGGGAATGCCCGCCATGACCACGGCGGTCCAGACGATTACAGCAGCGACGGCAAGGATCAGCGTCATCGCTATCCGGTGCAGCGTTTCATCACTGAACGGCAGCCAGCGCATCACGCTGTCGAGCAGCGTTCCGGTCTGCTGGCGGGCGGTCTGGACCTTGCGCTGCGTGGTGCGCGCTGCGGCTGCGCGCCGCACGCCCTTGCTGCCCCGCTTGATCGTCTGCGCCATGATGATCAGCCCTTTCCGGAATCGTGGAGCGCTTCGGCGATGATCGCCTCGACGAGGTCGGGGTAGTCCATACCCAGCGCCTTGGCCTGTTCGGGCACGAGGCTGAGCGGGGTCATGCCCGGCTGGGTGTTGACCTCAAGCAGGAACAAACCTTCCACGCCCTGCTCGTCATCCCAGCGGAAATCGGAGCGACTGGTGCCCTTGCAGCCAAGCAACTGGTGCGACCGCAGGGCGATCTGCTTGCAGGCCTCGGCGATGTCATCCGGGATTTCCGCCGGGCAGACATGCTCGGTCATGCCGTCGGTATATTTCGCATCGAAATCGTAGAAGCCCGACTTGGGCCTGAGTTCGGTGACGAGCAACGCACGGTCGCCGATGACCGCCGTGGTCAGTTCGCGGCCCCGGATGAAGGGTTCCGCGAGCAGGTGATCGAATTCCTGCCACGGCCCCTTGCTGTCGCGGGCAATCGGATTGCCATAGTTGCCGTCCGCCGTGACGATGGCGACGCCCACCGACGAACCTTCGTTAACGGGCTTGAGCACATAAGGACGCGGCAGCGGATCGGCGCGATAAAGCTCTTCGGTCTGCACGATGCGCCCACCCGGCATCGGGATGCCGTGCGGCACCAACGCCTGTTTGGTGAGTTCCTTGTCGATCGCGATGACAGAGGTGGCCAGCCCTGAGTGCGTATAGGTCAGGCCCATGATGTCCATCAGGCCCTGGATCGAACCGTCCTCACCAGGCGTGCCGTGCAGCGCGTTGAAGACCACATCGGGCTTCGCGTCCGACAGGCGCAGCGCAACATCGCGGTCCATGTCGATCCGCGTGACCCGGTGGCCCTTCGATTCCAGCGCCTTGGCCACACCCTCGCCCGACATCAGGCTGACCGGGCGTTCGCTCGACCAGCCACCCATCAGCACGGCGACATGGAGTTTAGGCAGAGTCACTTGCGGCCAATCCTTTTGATTTCCCATTCGAGGTCCACGCCTGCGTGACCCTTCACGCGGCGGCGGACTTCCTCGCCCAGTTCCTCGATCTCGGCGCTGGTAGCAGTGCCGGTATTGATCAGGAAGTTGGTATGCTTTTCACTGACTTGCGCGCCACCCATGGTCAGCCCCCGGCACCCGGCCTTGTCGACCAGTTCCCATGCCTTCCCGCCATCCGGGTTCTTGAAGGTGGAGCCTCCAGTCTTCGAACGCAGCGGCTGAGATGCTTCGCGCGCGGCGCTGATGCGGTCCATTTCTGTCTGGATGACGTCAGGATCGCCGGGCCGCCCCCGGAACCGTGCGGCCACTACGATGCAGCCATCGACGAGATCTGAATGGCGATACGTGTAGCCAAGCTCTGACACCGGCAACCTCGCAATCTCGCCGGAGCGGATCACGACGTCGCAATCGATCAGCACGTCCTTGACCTCGCGCCCGTAAGCCCCGCCGTTCATGCGGACGAAGCCGCCCACCGTGCCGGGGATCGAGCGCAGGAATTCGAGGCCCGCGATGCCGTTGTCGCGCGCAGTGGACGACACGAGGATGCCGCTGGCACCGCCGCCGCAATTGAGCGTGACCTCATCCACCTTGTCGACTTTGGCGAAGGCCTTGCCAAGACGGATGACCACCCCCGGAACGCCGCCATCGCGGACGATCAGGTTGGAGCCGAGGCCGAGCGCCATGACCGGAACGCCCGGCGCCAAGCCTGCGAGAAATTCCTGAAGGTCAGCCACGTCCTTCGGCTCGAACAGCCAGTCCGCCGTGCCGCCGGACTTGAACCATACCAGCGGTGCAAGTGGCGCATTGGGGGTCAGTTTGCCCCTCACCGATGGCAGAGAGAGGGTAGTCACCCCTGCCCCCTCTCGCGCGCAATCGCGTCTGCCAAACCAGCTGCCCACTTGGTAATGTCGCCCGCGCCGAGACAAACGACCATGTCGCCTGGCTGCGCGATTCCCGCCAGTTCCTTGGCCAAAGCATCCGGACCATCGATCAGATGTGCACTGCGGTGGCCGCGTGCCTTGATGCCTTCGACCATGGCCGCACTGTTCACGCCTTCGATCGGCGGTTCGCCCGCAGCATAGACCGGGGCGGCATAGACCACATCGGCATCGTTGAACGCACCCTGGAAATCTTCCATGTGATCGCGCAGGCGGCTGAAACGATGCGGCTGGGCGACCGCGATGACCCGGCCAGTCACACCTTCGCGCGCCGCGGCGAGCACCGCGCGGATTTCGACCGGGTGGTGGCCGTAATCGTCGATCACCGTGATCCCATCGACGTCGCCGACCTTGGTGAAGCGGCGCTTGACCCCGCCGAACTTGGCAAAGCCTGTGCAGATCAGTTCGTCCGAGACGCCCATTTCCACAGCCACCGCAACAGCGGCGAGCGCATTCTGCACGTTGTGGCGGCCCGGCATCGGCAGTTCGATGCCTTCGATCCGGCGGAACGAGCCATCGCGCTGGCGCAGCACTGCGGTAAAGCGGTTACCGCCGGGCACCGGAGTGACTGCCTCGCCGCGCACGTCGGCTTGCGCAGAAAAACCGTAAGTCACCACGCGGCGGTCGCGCACTTTGGGGATGATCGTCTGCACTTCGGGATGATCGATGCACAGCATTGCCGCGCCATAGAACGGCACGTTTTCGATGAATTCGACGAAAGCCGACTTCACTTTGTCGAACGAGCCATAATGGTCGAGATGTTCAGGATCGATGTTGGTGACGACCGCCAGTGTGCCGTCGAGCCGCAGGAACGAGCCGTCGCTCTCGTCGGCCTCGACCACCATCCAGTCGCTGTCACCCAGGCGGGCGTTGGAGCCGTAGGAATTGATGATCCCGCCGTTGATCACGGTCGGGTCCACCCCGCCCGCATCGAGCAGACAGGCAACCATCGAGGTTGTGGTGGTCTTCCCGTGCGTTCCTGCCACGGCCACGGTATTCTTCAGCCGCATCAGTTCGGCGAGCATTTCGGCGCGGCGCACCACCGGGATACGGTTTTCAAGCGCTGCGACAACCTCGGGATTGTCGCGCTTCACGGCAGTGGACGTTACCACAACCGCGACACCCTCGACGTTCTCGGTCTTCTGGCCAATCATCACCTTGATGCCGCGCTGACGCAGGCCGTCGACAACATAGCCTTCGGCCATGTCCGAGCCCTGCACCGCGTAGCCCATGTTGTGCATGACTTCGGCGATGCCCGACATGCCTATGCCACCAATGCCGACGAAATGGATCGTCCCGATCTCGGTACCGACGCCCTTCACGCGAGTTGCCCCTGCGCCGAGGTGGCTGTGCTACGGGTGTCCACGCGGATCACGTCCATGATCGGTTCTGCACCGAAACTTTCGACGAGGTCGGCAAGATCGCTGACGGCGTTCGGCAGGCCGCAATTCCATGCGGCATGGGCCGCATTCGCAAGTGTGTGGGGATGCTGGGCCATGGCCTGAATCTGCTTCGCAAGTTCCTTGGGGGTGAAGCCGGTCTGGCGGATGGCGCGCGCGCCGCCTGCCGCCACGATCTCGCGCGTGTTTGCGGCCTGATGATCGTCCGTTGCAATCGGCAGAGGGATCAGGATGGCAGGGCGGCCGACGGCGGTAAGTTCCGCGATTGTCGATGCCCCCGCACGGCCGATGAACAGGTGCGTGCCGGCAAGGCGCGATTGCATATCCTCGAAATAGGTGCCGAGTTCGGCCGGAATCTCATGCGCGGCGTAGCGGGCGCGGACGGCTTCAAGGTCTTCCGGCCGGCACTGCTGGGTCACCTGCAGGCGGTGACGCAGCGCTGGCGGCAACATCGCCAGACCATCGGGGACGACTTCGGACAGGACCGACGCGCCCTGACTCCCGCCGGTCACCAGCACACGGAACAGGCTATCCTCGGTGAACTCGGGGAAAGGCTCGCCGCGCAGCGCGAGCACTTCGGGGCGGACAGGATTGCCGACGCGGTGAACCTTGCCCCACAGCTTGGGATCAAGCCGCTCCACTTCGCCATAAGCGGTGGCAATGGCGTCCACGCGCTTTGCCAGGAAGCGATTGACGCGGCCCAGCACCGCGTTCTGTTCGTGGATCACCGTCGGGACCTTCGCCGAATGGGCAGCCAGCAGCGCGGGCAGTGCGGGGTAACCGCCGAACCCGATCACGCACGAAGGATCGAAGCTGTCGAACAGGCGCAGCGCCATGGCCCGGCCCTGCCAGATCGCACGCAGGCCTTTCCACAGCGCAATCGGATTCTTGCCCAGACGCCCGGCAGGCAGGACATGCGCGGGCAGAAAATCGGGCTTGCCGGGAATCTTCGCCCCTCGCTCATCGGTGACCAGCGCCACATGATGCCCGCGCCGCTGCAGCTCCACCGCCAGCGCAAAGGCCGGGATGAGATGGCCACCGGTCCCGCCCGCAGCGAGAACGTAATGTCTGGAGACGCCGGTCATTTGCGTAGAAGTTCCGAAATATCGAACTTTTCCCGCGTCAGGTACGGATTGCGCCGGGTGATCGCGAGCAGCAGCCCCACGCCCATGAGCAGCGCGATGGTCGACGATCCGCCGTAACTGATCAGCGGCAAGGTCATGCCTTTCGAGGGGAAAAGTTGCAGGTTCACAAGGATGTTGATGAAAGCCTGGCCCACGAGCTGCGCGGTCAGCCCGGCCGCCGCAAGGATCGTGAACAGATCGTCCTCATCGAGCAGGCGCATCAGCACGCGCAGCGCGATGGCGCAATAGACTGCCACCACCACCGCGCAGGCAATCAGCCCGAATTCCTCTCCGATCACCGAAAAGATGTAGTCGGTGTGCGCTTCGGGCAGAGCGTTCTTGCGGCTGCCGAGCCACAGCCCTGCCCCGCTCCACCCACCGTTGAGCAGGGTGCGCATGGCGAGATCGACCTGATCGAACTCGCTGCCACCCGAAATGAAGCTGTCGATACGGTGGGTTGCGTTGGGGTAGAACAGGTAAGCCGCGACCACGCCGACCACGCCCGCACCCATCGACCACAGCACCTTGTTGATCGACAGGCCCGACAGCAGCACGAGCACGAACCACACCCCGCCGAACAGGACCGTCGAACCGAAGTCCGGCTGGGCCATCAGCAGCGCGCTGACCAGCGCCATGATCGCAATGGTGATCGGGATGACCGGGATGTTCGGATCACGCACGCGCCACGACAGGATCCACGCAATCGCAATGGCAAAACCGGGCTTGAGGAATTCCGAGGGCTGCAAACTGAAACCGATCCACAGCCAGCGCTTGGCCCCTTTGACCTCGCTGCCGACCAGCGGAACCAGCACCAGTGCGACGACCATGGCCGCCGCCAGCAGGATCGCCCCTCGCCGCGCTGCTTCCTTGGGCAGGACCGAGGCGAAGAACATCGCCACCATGCCCACCGCGACCCAGCGCAAGTGAATCCAGAAGAAGTAGAGATCACCCAGAGACTTGGCGCTAGTCGACAACCGGTGTGCGCTGGCGGGCGATGCCGCAGCGACGGCGATGCAGCCGATCGCCACGAGAAACAGCACCAGTCCAAGCAGCACGCGGTCAATCTCGCGCCACCAGATCAGCAGTTCGCTACGGCGGCTGCGGCGGAACCGCGCGCCATGGCCCACTACGCGTACGCCGCCATCGGGCATTGTCGTGGTGACGAGGCGGGTTGGCGTCGGTGTCGTGCTCATTGTCCGCCACCGGGCGGACAGGGCGCTTCGCGGTCCTCGATCAAGGCGCTCACGATCTGGCGGAAGTTGTCGCCCCGCGCTTCGAAATCCCGGAACTGGTCGAAACTTGCGCAAGCGGGCGAGAGCATGACCACATCGCCCGGCTGCGCCGCGTCCATCGCCTGCCGCACCGCATCGCACAGCATTTCGCTGCGCGTGACCGGCATGACCGGATCAAGGATTTCGGCAAAGCGCGGGCCTGCTTCACCGATCGTGTAGGCAGCCACGACATGATCAAAATAGGGCGCGCATTCATCAAGGTTGTCGCTCTTGGGCAAGCCGCCGAGAATCCAGTGAATGCGAGGATAGGCGCCGAGCGCGGGCGCGGTCGAGGCGGGATTGGTCGCCTTGCTGTCGTTGACGTAGAGCACGCCGCCCGCCTCGGCCACGCGCTCCATGCGGTGTGGCAGACCGACGAAGGACGCCAGCGCGGGACGCCAGACGTCCTCGCCAATGCCAAGTTGGCTGACGATTTCGACCGCTATGGCGGCGTTCTGCAGGTTGTGCGGGCCTTGGAGCGAGGGCCATTCTGACTGGCCTTCGAGCGTTGCAGGTTCGACGATATGCACGAACGCTGCGTCACGATGGGCCGAAACGTCTGCAGCAATCGCCAGCGTATGCTCGTCACCACGGCCGAAGATTGCGTGCTGCACGCCCCCCTGCATCGCAAACAGCCGGGCCTTCGACGCCGCATATCCGGCGAAACCTTCGTACCGGTCCAGGTGATCGGGGCTGAGGTTGATCAGCGCCGCCACATCGCAGGCGAGGCTTTGCGTCAGGTCGATCTGGTAGCTCGACAGTTCGAGCACATAGATGCCGCCTTCGGGCAAAGGCTCCTGCCCGAGGATCGGCAGTCCGATATTGCCGCCGAGGCGCACCGCAAGTCCCGCAGCGGCGCAGATGTGATGGACCAGCATCGTCGTGGTCGACTTGCCATTGGTTCCAGTGATGCCAACGACGCGGTGAGCGGGAAGATTGGTGCGGGCTTGCGCAAACAATTCGATATCGCCAATCACCGGCACGCCTGCAGCGCGGGCATGTTCGGCAATCGGATGGCGGTTCAGCGGAACGCCGGGGGAGACGACTACGCCATCGAATCCCGTGAGATCAATCGTCAGAGGATCGGCAATGTCGGCGCGGCCATCAAACGCAGCACGCGGCTCTTCCCGGCTGTCCCAGACGGTAACGTGTGCCCCGCTCGCCAGCAGGCTTTCGGCGCTGGCCAGCCCTGAGCGGGCAAGACCAAGCACCGCATAGCGCTTGCCGGAAAAGGCGGGCGAGACGATCATCGCACCTTCAGCGTGGCAAGGCCGATCAGCGCAAGCACGATCGACACGATCCAGAAACGGATGACCACGGTCGATTCCTTCCACCCGAGCTGCTCGAAGTGGTGGTGGATGGGTGCCATGCGGAACACGCGCTTGCCGGTGCGCTTGTAGACGGCGACCTGCACGATCACCGAAACGGCCTCCATCACGAACAACCCGCCGACGATAGCCAGAACGATCTCGTGGTGCGCGGCCACCGCGATCACGCCCAGCGCGCCGCCCAGCGCAAGGCTGCCAGTATCACCCATGAATACGGCGGCAGGAGGGGCATTGAACCATAGGAAGGCAAGCCCTGCCCCCATCATTGCCGCACAGAAAATCGCCAGTTCGCCCGCGCCCTTCACATGCGGAATGCCGAGGTAATCGGCGAAGTCGGTGCGTCCGGCAAGGTAGGCGATAATCGCGAAAGTGCCCGCCGCGATGATCACCGGCATGATAGCCAGGCCGTCGAGGCCGTCGGTCAGATTCACTGCATTGCCCGCACCCACGATCACGAAGATCGCGAAGAGGTAATAGAACGGCCCCAGCGGAATGTAGAGATTGCTGAAAAACGGCACGTAAAGGTTGGTTTCCCCCACGGCCAGCCAAGCGGCGATGGCGGCTACGACGAACTCACCGGCAAGGCGCACACGGGCCGAAACGCCCTTGTGCGCATATTTGGTGACCTTGTCGTAATCGTCGAGAAAGCCGATCAGGCCGAAGCCGAGCGTGACGACGGCACAGGCCCAGATGTACCGGCTTGTCACATCCATCCACAGCAGCGTGGACAGCGTCAGCGCGGTGACGATCAGCAACCCGCCCATGGTCGGCGTGCCCCGCTTGGCAAGGTGCGACTGCGGGCCGTCCTCGCGGATCGGTTGACCCTTCCCCTGGCGAACGCGCAGCATGTTGATGAAACGGGGTCCGATGATCAGGCCGATCACCAGCGCCGTCAGCAGTGTCGCCCCGGCGCGAAACGTCTGGTAGCGGATGAGGTTGCTGAACCCCTCAAATTGAAGCCATTGCGCCAGCAGGTAGAGCATTCATTGTTCCCTGGCCGTGAGCGAACGCACCAAGGCGCCCAGACCGACCGAATTCGACCCTTTCACGAGGATGGCATCACCCCCGCGCACACCATCAGCAGCGAGGCATTGCGCCGCTTCCGCCGTGTTTTCCACATGCGCCACATCGATTGCAGCGGCAAGCGAGCCTGCGCCGCTTTTCCCCAGCGCGCTGGCCAATGCAGCCATTTCGGGTCCGACGAGAATGAGCCGGTCGACCTTGCCCTCGGCTACTGGCCCGGCGAGATCCGCATGGTAGCGCGCTTCGTCCGCGCCCAGTTCGCGCATCGAACCGAGAATGGCGATACGGCGCGTGGCAGGGGTTTGACCGAGTTGCTGCAGGGTGACCGCCATCGAGGCGGGGTTTGCGTTGTAACTCTCGTCAATCAGCAGTGCCCTGCCCGAACCATCGCCTGCGCTGGCAGGAATGGTATTGCGCGCCCCGCGACCGGCGAGGCCTTCCATCTCGGCGAGCGCCAGACCGGCCGCGCCCAGATCGCCGCCGATAGCCTCGACCGCAGCCATTACCGCCAGCGAATTGGTGACCCAATGCGCGCCCGGCTGGGCAATCGTGTAACAGACCTTGCGGCCGTCCAGATCGGCGGTGACCAGCGTGCCGCCGCCGGGGGCAGGCAGGGCGTCGATCAGACGCACTGTGGCGTCGCGGTTGCTGCCGAAACTGATTACCCGCTCGGCGTGCAGCGCGGCCTTCGCCCGCAAACGCTCGAAATGGCGGCTGTCGGCCGGTATGATGGCGACGCCTCCGCGCTCCAGCCCTTCGAAGATTTCACCCTTGGCATCGGCGATCTCTTCCTCGCCGGAAAAATGGCCGATGTGAGCTGGCGCGATCGTAGTCACAATGGCGACGTGCGGGCGCACGAGACGGGTCAGCGCCGCTAGTTCACCAGTGTGGTTCATGCCCATTTCGAACACGCCGAAGCGCGTAGCGGCAGGCATCCGTGCGAGGCTGAGCGGGACGCCGACATGGTTGTTGTAGCTCTTGACCGAGCGGTGCGCCCGGCCCCTGCAGGCACGGTCGAGCGCGGAATAGAGCGCTTCCTTGACACCCGTCTTGCCTGCTGAGCCGGTGACTCCGATAATGCCGGCATCTACCCGGCTTCGCGCAGCTTTTCCAAGATCCTCAAGTGCACTTGAAGTATTGGAAACAAGCACGTGTGGACCGAAACTGGCGTGTTCCACGACAGCGCCTGCGGCACCCCGACCAGCAGCACCTTCAAGGTAGCGGTGACCATCGGAACTTTCGCCTTTCAGCGCAAAGAAGAGGTCGCCCTCGACAACGTCACGGCTGTCGATTTCCACGCCTGATACCGCAAACCGCGCGCTGGCACGTCCGCCGGTTGCCGTCGCGATGTCCTCGCTCGTCCAAAGTGCAAGACCCGCCGCATCGGACGGGTCCTCGGGCCATTCGATTAGCGCGGGGTGAGCGGTCATGTGGTGCACTCCCTGGCGACCTGTACGTCGTCGAAAGGCAGGACGCGCATCGCATCACCCCTGCCGATGATCTGCCCCTGTTCATGCCCCTTGCCCGCGACCAACACGATGTCATCGCGCCCCGCCTCGGCAATGGCTGCGGCGATGGCCGAGCGGCGGTCGCCAATTTCGCGCGCCCTGCCGTCGCACCCGACCAAGACTGCCGCGCGGATTTCGGCAGCATCTTCGCCGCGCGGATTGTCGTCCGTGACAATCACCATGTCCGATCCGGCACAGGCGGCACGGCCCATTTCCGGACGCTTGCCGCCATCGCGGTCGCCGCCTGCGCCGAACACGGTGATGAGCTGGCCCTTCACATGGGGGCGCAGCGCCGCGATTGCCGCCTCGATAGCGTCGGGCGTATGCGCGTAATCGACATAGACGGGAGCACCGGCGCGGTTGATCGCTGCACGTTCAAGGCGTCCGCGCACCGGCTGCAAGCGGCCCACCGCGTCGAAAACCGCACTTGCATCAATGCCCGAAGCCAGCGCCAGACCTGCGGAAACCAGCGCATTGGCAGCCTGATAGGCCCCGATCAGCGGCAGTGTAACCTTGCGCGCCTTGCCGTCATGTTCGATTTCGAGCGTTTGCCCGAGTTGGGTGGGCGTACGGGCGAGCAAGCGAACCGATGTTCCCTGCTCGCCCACGCTGAGCAGCCGCAGACCCCGCTGGCGGACGTGCTCCACCGCCCGGTCCGACCATTCGTCGTCCATCCAGATGACGGCAGTGCCGCCATTTTCCACGACATGATCGAACAGGCGCATCTTGGCCGCGAAATAGTCTTCCATCGTCGCATGGTAATCGAGATGATCGCGGCTGAGGTTGGTGAAAGCCCCGGCGACAACGCGCAGGCCTTCGTTGCGGAACTGCGAAAGCCCGTGGCTCGACGCCTCGTAGGCCACGTGCGTGACGCCCTCGCGGGCAAGGCCGGTCATGTTGGAGAGGAAAGTGACGATGTCGGGCGTGGTGAGTCCGGTCGAGACGCTTTCGTCTGCCGTGGTCACCCCCAGCGTTCCGATCGAGGCAGCGGACATGCCGGCCATGCGCCAGATCTGGCGCGTCATCTCGGCGGTTGAGGTCTTGCCGTTGGTCCCGGTCACAGCCACGATGGTTTCGGGAACAGGCCGGAAGAACTGCGCTGCGGCCTGTGCAAAGGCACGGCGCGGCTCGGCATCAGCGATATGGACCGCGCCTTCGACCACGGCTTCGGGACGCGCGACAACCGCCACCGCGCCTGACTTTACGGCGTCGGCAATGTAGTCCTCGCCATTGAAACGTGCACCGGGAAATGCGCCGAACACGGTGCCGGGCGCGACCTTGCGATGGTCGATGGCAAAGCCGGTGACGTTGGCTTCTGCGTCAATCGCCGGAAAGCCTGCGCCGCGAAGGATGGCGCCGAGCTTCATTCGCCCTTCCCGTTGCCGACCAGGGGCGAAAGATCTGAGATGTCGATATCACGGCTATCGTCGGGCACTACGCCAAGCAATGGCCCAATGCGCGGCACGACCCGTCCGACAATCGGCCCGGCGTTGTAGGCGGCGGTGCGCTGAAACGAGGTGGCGGCAGTGCCTTTCGGCTCATCGAGCATGGCGATAACGACGTAGCGCGGCTTGTCCATCGGGAACGCTGCAGCGAAAGTTGCGACGAGCGAGGTGCGGTTATAGCCACCCTTGCCCCCCGGCTTTTCGGCTGAACCGGTCTTCCCGCCGACGCGGAAGCCCGGCGCATTTGCACTGCGCCCCGTTCCATCGACCACGATCATCCGCAGCAACTGGCGCATGCGCGCGCTGGTCGAGGCCTTGAACACGCGGCGGCCTGCAGCGGCATGGCCGGGATCGACTTTGTAGAGCGTTGCCGGACGCCAGATGCCGCCGTTGACAAGCGCTGCATAAGCAGCCGCGAGGTGAAGAGGGGTGACCGCAATGCCGTGGCCGTAGCTGACCGTCATCGTCGTGATCCGCGCCCAGTCGCCGTTCTTGTCGGTGCCACGGGGCCAGAGCGGGAAGCCGCGCGCAGGCAGTTCGATATAGGGACGCTCGTTCATGCCGAGCGCGGCCATCGTGCGCTTGAGCGCCGGCCCGCCCAGCTTGTCGGCCACTTGCGCGGTCACGATGTTGGACGAATGGATCAGGGCTTCGGGCACGTTGAGCGAAGCACCGAAGCTGTGACTGTCGCGAATCTGGAAGCCGCCGATGGCCAGCGGGCGGTTCGACGGGTAGCGCACCGCAAGATCGGTGATCACCCCATCGTCGATCGCGGCGGCAACGGTGAGCGGCTTGAACGTGGAGCCGAGTTCGTAAACCTGGTTGGTGACCTTGTTGAAGACGAGGTCGTTGTAGGCCATGTCCGAGCGGTTCGGATTGAACGAGGGCAACGACGCCAGCGCCACGACTTCGCCGGTATCGACATCGAGAATGATGCCTGCCGCGCCCTTGGCCTCGGTTTCCATCATGCCGCGGCCAAGTTCGTCTTCCAGTGCGCCCTGCACGCGCATGTCTATGGCCAGGGCCACAGGCTGGCCGCGCTGCGCCGGATCGAGCAAGCGCTTTTCGAGCACCTGCTCCATGCCGACATGGCCATTGCCCTCGCCATCGACGTAGCCGAGCACATGCGCGCCGAGCGAGCCTTGCGGATAGTAGCGCTGGTTCTCGCGCGGGAACTCCAGCGCCGGTTCACCCAGTGCGAACACGCGGTTGGCCTCTTCAGGCATGACCCGGCGGCGCAAGTAGCTGGGCCGTTCAGACTTCAGCCGCTTGACCAGATCGTTGTAGTCCGCGTCGGGAAAAATCTGCAGCAGCGCCCGGGCAACTTCATCGGGCGACTTGACCAGCGGCGTGCCCGCCTCGCCCAGCGCCTTGGGATTGAACCACAAGGCGTAGGCCGGGAACGCGCGAGCGAGCGGGAAGCCGTTGCGGTCGGTGATTTCACCGCGTGGCGGAAGCAGTGCTTCGGCCAGCGAGCGACGCTCGGGCGCGTCCTCAAAGAAGCCAAGCTGGGCGATGCGCACCATCGCGGCGAGGCCCGCAAACAGGAACAGGAACGCGACCACCAGCACGCGCACTTTGGCCTCGACCAGCGAGCGCTGGCGGATGTTGGCCAGACGGACCCGGCCCGAAGCGATGGCGGCGGAGGCTGTTAGAGCATTCACCGGGCTGCCTTAGCCTCCTTGCGCGGGGCGGGGCGAGAGGCCGCAGCCAACTTGTCCTTCTTTGCGGGCGACTTATCCGCAACGGCGGCGCTTTTGGGCTTTGCCGGCGCCGACTTATCGGATTTCGCGGCGACGGCCTTGGGCTTCTGGGGCGTCTTTGCGACCGATGCCTTTTCCTTTTCCGGGCGGTCCTTCTCCGAAGCCGTCTCCTTGCGGACAGGTTTGGTCGAGCCAGATTCGACGACCTTGCCGAGCCGGTCCTTCAGCGTCTCGACCGCTTCGGCATGGCCCATGCGTTCACCGCGCGGCTCATCACCCTGATCTGCCGATGCGTTGCGGTCATCGCTGGCGAACGATTTGCCCGAAAGCGGTGAAACCATCGCGGGAAACGCTGCCGAAGCAATCACACTGTCATCGACGCTGGCAACGCGGATCGGTTCGGGCGCATCGATGGTCGAAGGCACGCTCAACTGCGCGAGTTGGCGTTCGCCTTCGAGATACTGACTGGCGCCCGGCGCGGCATAGCCAAACTCGACATCGTTCCAGACCTTGAGCTGCTGCTGGTTGGCGCGCGTCTCGAACTCGGTTTCGAGATACATCTTTTCCTGCTTGAGCGCGACGATCCGTGTCTCGGCGTGATGCACCTGGCTGCGCAGGGCATTGACCCGGAACGCAAGCACCAGCACCATTGTCAGGCACAGCCCAAGCAGCACGAACCACCCTGCCGAACGGAGACGGTTGGCCGAAGTGATCATGCCGCAGCCCTCCCGGTGACCGTTCGGGCAGGTGCCGACGTCCGCACAGCCCAGCGCAAGGTTGCCGAGCGGGCGCGAGGGTTGCGGGTTTCCTCTTCCTCGGTGGGCCGGATCGCACTCGATGGCTTTTCGAAAACCGGCTGCGCTGTGTTCACGGCCTGCGGCATATGGCGCGAGCCGGAAGGAACCGCGCCGGCACCGTCGCGCAGGAATTGCTTGACGATGCGGTCCTCGAGGCTGTGGAACGTGACCACGGCAATACGACCGCCGGGCACAAGCACCTTTTCGGCTGCGGCAAGCCCTTCGATCAGTTCATCCAGTTCACCGTTCACGTGAATGCGAACCGCCTGAAAGCTGCGGATCGCAGGGTCCTTTTGCGCCTTCGGGCCCTTGATGTCGGGCCGGTAGCCCAGTGCCTTGCGCACGACGGCGGCGAATTGTCCGGTGGTGGTCAGCGGGCGGGCAGCAACGATGGCGCGGGCAATCCGGCGCGACTGGCGCTCTTCGCCATAGCGATAGAGAACGTCCGCGATATCCCCCTCGTCCGCCTCGTTCAGGAAGTCGGCCGCGCTCTGACCTTCCTGTGACATTCGCATGTCTAACGGGCCGTCCGACGAAAATGCAAATCCGCGCTCCGCCTGATCGAGTTGCATCGAGCTTACTCCGATGTCGAAGACGACGCCTTGGACGCCCACAATTCCGGCCTCGGCAAGTCCTTCTGCAAGTTCGGAAAAGCGGCGGGGATGGAGAACGAGCAGCGGATCTTTTCCACAGGTTTCTCCCCAGCGTTGCCCAGCCTCGATCGCATCGGGATCGCGGTCGAAAGCGTGAACGGTCGCGCCCGATTCCAGCAGGCGGCGAGTATAGCCACCGGCGCCGAACGTGGCATCGACGATAAGGTCACCTGCTGCGGGGGCAAGCGCAGCAACGACTTCGTCGAGCAGAACCGGGATGTGAGGAATGCCGGGCGCGCTCACTTGCGCTTGCCCTTGGCAGCTTCGGCCATCTTCGCGCGGCAACCGGCCTGAGCGCTCTCCCAGCCGGGGCCTTGCTGGAAAAGCACGTTCGGGTTCCAGATCGTGATCTGGCGCCCGCCGCCGTGAAAATAGAGGCCTTCATCAACCGCGCCAAGTTCGGCGAGGTGATCGGGCAGGACGAAACGGCCGCTGTCATCGAAGCTGGCACGGTGAAAGCCGTAGACTTGTGCTTCAGCCATATCACGATCGAAATCGATGCCGAGGCGCAGCTTCTTGTCTTCCTCGCGGTCGATCTCGGCGGCAAAGTCGGTCAGGCGGGAAAGACCGAACCCGACGAGGCAAGGCAGGCGGGGATGCTTGTCGAGGCAGAGTGTGCGCTGGTTGTCGGATGCGGCGAAGACATCGGCGCGGAAATCGGCAGGCAGGACGAAGCGGCCCTTTTCGCCGCGTGGCGAAAAGCCCTGTCCCACAAAATTCGCCGGCCCACCCGCCACCTAGACACCCCGCTCGCGGACAAACGACCCATCCTTCGGCGCTGCGTCATCACGCAGTGCCGACTCATCCCCCGCGGATGCGACTGGAGTTCGTCCCGATGGGAAGCATTACTAACGCGGGAGTGCGCGGGCGAAAAGGGGAAAATGCGGGAAATCGCGGACTAGTTATGAATCCCTACGATTTTTTACATGTCCTAACCCGGCGGTAACCATGAAATGCCCAATTAACAGACCTAAAAACCCGCGCAAATTCGGCTTTTCTTCAATCAAGGCAGAGTGCTGAGCGATCAATGCCCGCAGTTTCCCGCAGTTCGCGGGTTCAGCGAGTGAAGGCATCGACGAGGAGCGCGTCGAGTTGCCGCTTTTTCGCGCTTGAATCGCCGTCATTGGACAATACGGCGGCGTCGGCCACGATTGTTGCCCGCCCTTTCCCCACGCTGCACCTGGCGACAAGCGCTTCGGCACCGATCAGGCATTGCGCTCCCACCCCTCCGCCGACGACGGTTAACTGCCCCGGAAGGTCTACCGCCACGCCCTCGCCCGCGTTTTCCCGCAATCCTGCGGGCTGCATATCGTCGAACTGCAGTTGTAGGCCCCAGCGCGACAGGATCGGTGATAGCAGCACGACATCCTGTGGCCGACGCCGGTCCCCCAGCGAATAGGCGCTCTCCTGCGTCAACATAGGATCGGCAAACATGAGCAGCCGTCCGCCGCCGCGCACCCAGGCATCGAGCGCGACGTTTTCGTCAGGTGACAGTGGACGTGGCTGCGCGATCACGAGCCGCTCGAAGTGTGAGAGGTCGAGCAACGTATCCAGGGCCACCAGTTGACCATTTTCCGTCAGCGCGCCGCGTGCCCAGTGCGGCGGGGTGGGGGTGGCCAGCATGGCACGCAAGTCGGCCTGTTCAGACCACAGGATCGGCAAGCTGGTAAACAGTCCAAGCGGCTCTTGCCGGCGCTCGCCGTGCCCTGAATCGCTTTTGGCAAGCAGCACCAACGCGATGGCGACAATGACGGCAAGAGCAATCAGACCCGCGATCCGTCGCCGCGTGAACCCTCGCGGCATTGCGATCAGTTGCCTTGTTCGCCCGCCGTAGCCGATGGGCGTGCCGGTGCCTTGCCAGCGTCCGGTCCGGCGTTCCCCGACACGGGCAGTTCGGGCGCAACGCCCATATCGACCAGCGGGTCCTTGGCTGAGGTTTCACTGGCAGACGTCATCGGCTCGGCCACGTTGACCGATGTGTCGTCAAGATACTTGGCGCGGTCCATGATGACGTTGGCGAGGCTGACCAGCAGCAACATGCCGGCGAGGCCGAACATGCCGACCTGCAGGCGGTGCACCGCTTGCGCGCGCAGTTCGCGGGTCGACGGCGGGCTATAGGCCAGCACGCTTGGCTGAGCGACCTGCGAAGTGCTGGGCGCAGCAGTGCCACTGGCCTGCGACCTGGCGAAGAAAGCCATGAGCGGCCTTCTAGCCTATTGCTCCAGCCATGGGAACACCGGCAACCCCTTGGCCTTCAGCCATTCGGGATTGTAGAGCGAGGACAAGTAGCGGAAGCCGGTATCGCACAGGATCGTTGCCACACGGGCACCCTTCCCGAGCTGTTTGCCCAGTGCGACCGCGCCTGCGACATTGATACCGCTCGACAGGCCGAGGCACAGGCCTTCATCGGCAAGCATCCGCTCGACCCAGTAGAGGCCTTCCTCGTCCGAGATGCGGAACTGCGTGTCGATCGGCGCGCCATCGAGATTGGCGGTAATGCGCCCCTGCCCGATCCCTTCGGCGACCGACGAGCCTTCTGCCTTGAGTTCGCCATTGGCATAGTAGTTATAGAGCGCTGCTCCATGCGGATCGGACAAGGCGATGGTCACGTTCTCATTGAACGCCTTCAGCCCCATGCCGACGCCCGCGATGGTGCCGCCGGTGCCCGCCGCGCACGTGAACCCGTCGATCCGGTGCTCCATCTGCTCCCACAGTTCGGGCGCGGTGCTTTCGATATGGGCGCGGCGGTTGGCGATATTGTCGAACTGGTTGGCCCAGATCGCGCCCTCGGTTTCCTCGGCGATGCGGCGCGATGTATGGACGAAGTGGCCGGGATTGGAGAAAGGTGCCGCCGGAACCAGCACCAGTTCGGCTCGGAGCGCGCGCAGCGTGTCCATCTTCTCGCGCGATTGCGTTTCGGGCATGACGATCACCGTCTTGTAGCCCAGTGCGTTAGCGACCAGCGCGAGGCCGATGCCGGTATTGCCTGCGGTGCCTTCGACGATCGTGCCGCCGGGCTTCAGCAGTCCGCGCTCTTCGGCATCGCGCACGATCCACAGCGCGGCGCGGTCCTTCACCGAAGCGCCGGGATTGGCAAATTCGCACTTGCCGAAAATATCGCAGCCCGCCGCTTCGCTCGGCCCCTTGAGCCGGACGAGCGGGGTGTTCCCGATGAGCGAGATCGTATCGTTTGCAATTGCAGGAGACATCATGCCGCCTGAATTAGGGTGCCTTCGCGCGATTGCCAATGAATTTGCGCTTGGGGAGCCCCAAGTCCTACTCGCGGTAGTTACTCCCGGCCGGCCCGGATCGCAGCACCACCCGCGAATGGTGCGACGGCAAGCGCGACAAGACTGCACGCCGCAAGCAAAGCCAGACCGCTCTCGCCGCCAGGCTGCAAGGAGCCTGCACCGAAGATCAGTAGTGGCACGGTCAGCGGGATCGCCAGAAGTCCCCCAAGCGCGGAGCCTGCGCGAAGGCCCGCCGTCAGCGCCGCAATCGTCACGCCAATCGCGGCAAGGCCCGGCGTGCCCAGCAGCAGCCCGATCTCGACCATGCGCAATTGTGCTGCATCGAGCGAAAGCAGGCCTGCCGAGATCGGCGCAGCCAGCATCAGCGGAATGCCGAAACTCAGCCAGTGCGCCAGTATGCGGCTGAGCAGCAGCGCCTCTTCCGACAGCCCGCGCAAGGCCCACTGATCGAAGAACCCGGCCTCGACATCGGGTTCGACCAGCCGGTCGAGCGGGAGGATCGAGGCGAGCAGCGCCGCTACCCAGATCACGCCTGCCCCGGTCCGCGCCAGAAGCCGTGCGTCCGGGCCTACGGCGAAGGGAAACAGCATCGCCACGGCAAGAAAGAACAGCAACGGCAGGACCGCCCCGCCGCGCCCCTGCGCGCCGCGCGTCAGCAGCGATAGATCGCGCACGAAGATGGGCCAGAGCCGCCCGATCATGCCGCGTAGTCCAGCAGTTCGAGGGTTTTTACGCGGTCGATCGACAAGGCCTGATGCGAGGCGATGACGACCATGCCCCCCGCCAGACAATGCGCATTGATCGCGGCCTGCGCTATGCAGGTCCAGTGCGCGTCCAACCCGTTGAGCGGCTCGTCCAGCAGCCAGATCGCCGCATCGCTCGCCGCCACGCGCGCCAGGGCCGCGCGCTTGCGCTGGCCGGTGGAAAGATAGCGCACCGGTACGTCGAGCAGATCGGCAAGGCCGAAATCCTGCGGCGGCGCGCTTGTGGAATCGACCTTGCGCCAGAACGCCAGCGCGCGTTCAAGCGGCAAATGCCCGTCAAGAGCGAGGCGTTCGTCGGCCAGTGCCATGGTTCCGGTTCGCGTGACATCCCCCGCATAGGGGCGCAAGAGTCCCGCCAGAATACGGATCAGGCTCGACTTTCCGATGCCGTTCGGACCGGCAAGGTGCACGATGTCGCCCGGCTGCAACGACAGCGACAACCCGCGAAACAGAATCCGATCGCCGCGCCTGCAGGCAATATCATTGGCGACGAGACGGCAATCTTGCATGGTGCGCTGCGATAGGGGAAAGCGCATGCCCTGCCAAGCGCACCAATGGAGAAGCACCACCATGGCCATCGCCCGTCTGACCGATGCCGAACGCGACGAGGCTCTTGCCGCCCTGCCCGAATGGACCCTGCGCGCCGACGGTCTGGCGATTGAGCGCACCTTCCGTTTCGCCGATTTCTCCGCCGCATGGGCCTTCATGAACCGCGTGGCGCTCTACGCCGAAAAGGCCGACCATCATCCGGAGTGGTTCAACGTCTATAACCGCGTGGATGTGACGCTGACGACGCACGACGCGGGCGGACTGTCCGCGCGGGATGCGGCGATGGCAAAGGCGATGGACGAGTTTGTTTGAGGGGTACGTCTTGCGGCTTGCAGTTGAGAGCGGCCTGTCAGGGCACGACGCCATTGTGGACATTCAATGGCGCTGACAATGTAGGGCGATCAGCCTAGCGTTTAAGGGGTTTTGTCAGTGCGATGGCTCTTGCGTCGTTACCAGCGCCATGTTTCCGATCTGTATGATGGCGGACTACACGACGGTCCCGATCAACTAGACACGATGTGGCCATTGATTGTTGGGGGCGTTGTGTTCGCTCCGATCGATCTTTTCATTCAGCCGCAGAATGCGTTTCGTTGGATGCTTCTCGCCGCGCTGGTCGGCCCCGGGATAGTTTGGGCTGTTTTGCTTATTTTCCATGAACTTCGGTCATTTCCCGGCCGCATTCGACGCCACAAGGACCGTTCGGATAGTCGCGAGTAACAGCAGGTTGAACGTCGCGCAAATTGAGAGCCCGACAACGTCCGCTCGCCACGACCTAGCGTCCATTCAAACACCTGACGCCAAACCCCAAAACCCGTCACCCCGGACCTGACCCGGGATGACGCCAATAGGGGCTGAACTTACTTCCCCATCGACCGCTTCGCCGAACGCATCTGCTTTCGCAAAACGCCGGGCATCCAGCGCGAGGCGAAGGCGAGGCGGCGGGCGGTTTTGCCGACCAGCGTGTGCAGCCTGTCGCCGTGGACAGCGGCCCATGCGGCCTCGGCTACTTCGCTGACCGGCGTGATTTCCAGCCCTGCCCCGCGCACGCGCGTGCGGATGTCCTCGTTGCTCGCGCGGTTGGTGGCGTGGTCGAGCAGCGGCGTGTCGATGAAGCCGGGCATCAGGCTGCGCACGCGGATGCCGTCTGCGGCCCATTCGCCGTCGAGCGATTCGGTCAGCGCGCGCACGCCGAACTTGGTGGCGGAATAGACCGACGCGCCGGGCGTGCCGTATATCCCCGCCGCGCTGGCGGTGTTGAGCAGCACGCCATCGGGCGCGCTGGCCTTGAGCCAGGGGTAGGCGGCCTGCGCGCCGAAGATCACGCCTTTGAGATTGATGTCGAGTGTGCGCTCGATCTCGTCTGGCGTCAGGTCGATGATGGCACCGCCGAGCGGGATGCCGGCGTTGTTGAACACGGCATGGATGCCGGTTCCGGCAGCATTGGCGCAATCGGCCAGCGCGGCGTTCCACGCCGCACGGTCACGCACGTCAAGCTTGTGGCACGAGCTTTGGCCAGAAGGCAGCAGCGCCGCAGTCTGCGCCATCCCGGCCTCGTCGATGTCGGCAATCCCGACAAACCAGCCGCCGCGCGCAAACCGCTCGGCCACGGCGCGGCCGATGCCCGACGCTCCGCCCGTGATGAAGATCGTCTTGCGCGCCATGGCCACTCCCCTGCTCTCAACTCAATCGGCTGAATCCCTACAGCGCCGGATTGTTATAGCAATGCCACGTAAAGATCGCGGCTGCGCCACGGTGCGGCCGCCAGTCTTCGGCCAGCGCTCGGGTATCCTTCTCGCTCGGCCGTTCGGCAAGGCCGAGCAGCTTTCCCAGTCCGACCTGAACCGCAAGGTCGCCCGCTGGCCAGATGTCGGGCCGTCCTTCAGCAAACAGCAGGTAAATTTCGGCAGACCAGCGGCCAATGCCCTTGATCCTGACCAGGTCCGCTATCGCTTCCTCGTCATCCGCAGGCAGGCTGTCCAGATCGAGCTCGCCCGAGACGACCAGCTCGCACAACGACCGCGCATAGCCCTGCTTCTGCCGCGACAATCCGCAGGCGCGCAAGGAATCAAAATCTGCGGCGAGCAGGTCATGCGGCGGCATGTCCTCGCCCAACAGCGCTTCCAGCTTGTTCCACACCGATGCGGCCGCCGCCACACTCACCTGCTGGCCGACGATGGTGCGAAGCAATGTGCCATAGCCTGTCGCCCGAAGGCGTGGCTCCGGGTAACCGACCCGCGCAATCGCGCCGGCCATGGCTGGTGAGCGCGCGGCGATGTGATCGAGCCCGTCGCGGATAGCCTCGGCGGAAAGCCCCATATGATTTCTCCTGCGCAGATCTGTTTGGCGGGATAGGCTGTTGCCAAAGTCCTGCCCACGCGATAGCAGCCCCGTCCAAAGGCGAACAGGGGGCCGTCTTGCCCCCCGCGCCGCGTTTGGAGAATGGACGATGCCGAAGATTGTCGTTGTCAATCGTGCAGGTGAAGAACAGTCGGTCGATGCCGACGCAGGCCTTTCGGTCATGGAAGCAATCCGTGACAATGGATTCGACGAACTGCTGGCCCTGTGCGGCGGCTGCTGCTCGTGCGCGACATGCCACGTCTACATCGACCCCGCTTTCGCCGACAAGATCCCGGCGATGAGCGAAGACGAGAACGACCTGCTCGACAGCTCGGACCACCGCAACGAGACGTCGCGCCTTTCGTGCCAGGTCCAGATCACCGGCGAACTCGACGGTCTGCGCGTGACGATCGCTCCGGAAGACTGAGCGAACTGCCGTAATGGCAGCAGAAAAAAGGCCCGCCTCCTTATGGAGCGCGGGCCTTTTTCTTGCACGGTTGATGCAGGCCTTACAGCCTCAGGCCAGCAGTTTCATCCAGCCCGGCCATCAGGTTGAGCGTCTGCACGGCCGCTCCGCTCGCACCCTTGCCCAGATTATCGAGCACCGCCACAAGCCGCGCTTGTTCGCCATCGGCGCTGGCCATGACGTGCAAGGTCAAGCCATCCCACGGTTCCATCGACGCGCGCAACAGCATCTCGCCACCTGATGGCAGGTCTTGCGCCACGGTCACTACCGGCGATCCGGCATAGAACTGTGTCAGCGCGGCGCGGAGCAGGTCGGCAGGCACGTTGCCCGGCATCACGCCCAGCGGCAGCGGGATTTCGACGACCATACCGCGATGAGCGGGAATCACTGCCGGGCTGAACATGGGCGCAATCGCTACGCCGCAATAGCGCTGCATTTCCGCCACGTGCTTGTGCCCGAAAGTCAGTCCGTAGCTGCGCCAGGCAATGTCGCGGTCGTCCTCGAACCGCGCGATCAGCGCCTTGCCGCCGCCGGAATAGCCCGAGACGGCATTGCAGCTATAAGGCCAGGCGGCAGGCAGCAGACCGTTGTGCACCAGCGGCGCAAGCAGTGCTATGAACCCGGTGGGATAGCATCCGGGGTTCGATACGCGCTTCGATTCTGCCACGATCTCGCGCCCGACGATCTCGGGGAAGCCGTATGTCCAGCCTTCCGCGACGCGGTGCGCAGTCGAGGCATCGATCACGCGGGTGCTCTCATTGCGGATCATCGCCACGGCATCGCGTGAGGCATCATCCGGCAGGCACAGGATCACCACGTCGGCGTCGTTGATCGCCTCAGCACGCGCGGCATCATCTTTGCGGCGCGCTTCGTCCAGCGTGATCAGCGCGAATTCGCTCCTGCCCGCGAGCCGGTCGGCGATCTCAAGCCCGGTGGTGCCAGCAGCCCCGTCAATGAAGACCGCTGTGGTCACGCGGCAGGCTCAAGCACGGTCATTTCCACATAGCCCACGAGCAAATCGGACTTCGCCTGCCCCCAGGCCCAGCCGCCCGACATGTCAAGCACGTCGAACACTTCGCCAGCATCAAGCGTCCGCAGTTCCGCGCCTTCGGCCTTGCCTGCTCCGCGCAGCATCCCATTCGACTTTAGCACGTGCGCCATGGGCACGGCATAGTGCGGTACGAAGTAGCGTCCTGCCAGGCCGATATGCGCAAGATCACCCCGCACCGGCAGGTGCGGCTTGTCCGAACGGTCTGAGGGCCGCAGCAGCAAAAGCTGTGCGGTCGGGATGTCGGTCGAAAGAGGCGATGCTTCAACGGTCAATTCAGGTTGCCCCCGGAACAGGAAAGCCGGGCGATTAGCCGCGTCGGCGCTTTCAGGCAAGGCAGAGCGCATTTACTGCCGTTCCTGGCCATATCGCGCCTTTAGCAATCCCCATGCCGCACGCAGCCCCAGCGCGTCGCCACCCTTGGGCCGACCGGGCTTTGCGGCGGGCCGCCATGCAAAAGTATCAAAGTGCGCCCAGTCGACCCCGTCGCCCACAAAACGGTCGAGGAACAGCGCTGCAACACTCGCTCCGGCAAAGCCATTGGCTGGCGAATTCTGCAGATCGGCAACGTCGGATTTCAGATATTCACGGTAGCCATCGAACAGCGGCAGACGCCAGCACGGGTCATCGCGCTCAAGCCCTGCGGCGATGAGTTCTGCTGCGGTTTCATCATCGCGCGCGAACATCGCGGGCAGGTCCGGCCCCAGTGCGACGCGGGCGGCGCCAGTCAATGTGGCGAAGTCGATCACCAGTTCGGGGGAAAGTTCGCTCGCGCGGGTCAGCGCATCGCCCAGCACCAGACGCCCTTCGGCATCGGTGTTGGTCACTTCGACCGACAGCCCCCCGCGCGCGCGCAGTATGTCACCCGGACGGAACGCATGGGCCGAGATCGCGTTTTCAACCGCAGGAACAAGCACATGCAGCCGCACTTTCAAGCCCGAAGCCATGATCAGGCCAGCCAGCGCAAGCGCGTGGGCGGCCCCGCCCATGTCCTTTTTCATCAGCGCCATGCCCGAGGACGGCTTGATGTCGAGCCCGCCCGAATCGAAACACACGCCCTTGCCGACGATGGCAACGCGCGGATGCCTGGGGTCGCCCCATTCCATCTCGATCAGGCGCGGCGCATGGCTGCGCGCCGCCGCCCGGCCCACCGCGTGAACCATCGGATAGTCATGCTCGAGCGTGTCGCCGGCCACGACATGGATTTCAGCGTGATAAGTTCTGGCCAGTGCCCGCGCCTCGGATTCGAGCTGGGCCGGCCCCATGTCCTCGGCGGGCGTATTCACGAGGTCGCGGACCATCAGCACCGCCGTGGCTTCAACGAGCGCCGCGTCGATCCGCGCGACGTCCTTGGTCAGCAAGATGCGCGGTTCGGTGTCCTTGGCGTCCTTGCGGTAGCGATCGAACCGGTACTGGCCCGTCACCCAGCCGTGCATAGCCTTGCCGGGTTCGCCGCCAGCGCGCCGATAGGTGCCGCCGGGAAGGACATCGGCCAGTTTGGCGAGGCACCACGACGAGAGGCAGTCGACATTCGCAACGCCCGCCACCGCGAACCAGCCGTCGCCATCGGGCACGATAGCATGTTCATAGCCCCCGCCCTCGAATTTCTGCGCGGCAAGGCTTGCGCGCTGCCCGGTATTGAGGCCCTTGAGAAAATCCGGCAGCGTCGCCTTGTCGACAAGGTGAAGGGCAATGGCCTGCTGGCCGCGATCTGGCTGGATCAGCGCGTGTCTGTCGATCATGTTGCACCAAGTCATGCCGCAGAGCGCGGCTCGTTGCGAGAGGAAATTGCCTGATGCGCGCCATAGCCCTGATCCCGTTGCTGGTGGTGGCAGCCTGTTCGGTGAGCAGGGAGCCGGATGCGTCGGCGAGCGCCAGCGCAGAGCCATCGGCAATGGCCACGCCCCCCGTGCCGCCGTCCCTCCCTGTGCAAACGCCTGTAACCGCGCGCAGCGTTACCGAGGAGAACGATCTCTACGAGTTCACCTATTCCTATCCCGCCGCCGCTGGAGCTGTTCCCGCGCTCAAGGAATGGCTGGACGCGGATCTGGACAAGGCGCGGGCGGAACTCGTGTCGGACGCCAAGGAAGGCCAAGCCGACGCGAAGACGAACGGTTATCCGTTCAATCCTTACAGCCATAGCGTCGAATGGCAGGTTGTGACCGACCTTCCCGCATGGCTCAGCCTGTCCACACTCGTCGGCTTCTACAGCGGCGGGGCGCATCCCAACTATGGCTATGACACGATCCTGTGGGACCGCATTGCTGGCAAACGCCGGGTTCCGGCGGACTTGTTTACATCGAAAGCCGCGCTGAGCGCAGCTATCCGCGACGCTTTCTGCAAGGAACTGGACAAACAGCGGGCGCGGAAACGTGAAGGGCAGGATCTGGGCGGCGGTGTCACTGAGTTCGACCAGTGCATCGACCCTGCGGAGCAGACCGTCATTCTGGGATCGTCTAACGGCAAGGCGTTTGACAGGATCGGCGTGCTTGTCTCGCCTTATGCGGCAGGTCCCTATGCCGAAGGCTCTTATGAAGTGACGGTTCCGGTCACGCCCAAGGTGCTGGCGGCGGTAAAGCCTGAATTCAAGGCGGCATTCGTCGCGCGATGAAAAGTGGTCGTGCGAACATCTCGCAATCGGGCGGCAACATCGCTACATGGCCCCAATGACTGAATATGTGACCGTAGACGATACCGATATTCTCCCGCGCGACGGGACCATCAAGCTGCACGGCCCCGCAGGCTTCGAAGCGATGCGCAAGGCTGGTCGCCTGGCTGCCGAAATTCTCGACGCGCTGGCGCCGCTGGTGCAACCGGGCGTCCGCACGGACTATCTCGACGATGTGGTGCGGCAGATGACGCTCGATGGCGGCGCGGTCCCGGCGACGCTGGGCTATCGCGGTTATACCCATTCGTGCTGCATCTCGGTCAATCACGTGGTCTGCCACGGCATCCCGTCAGACAAGACGCTGAAGGACGGGGATATCGTCAACATCGACGTGACGCCGCTGCTGAACGGCTGGCACGGCGATTCCAGCCGCATGTATCTGGTCGGTGACGTGCCGCTGAAGGCGAAGCGCCTTGTCGATGTAACCTATGAATGCCTGATGATCGGCATTGCCAAGGCCAAGCCCGGCGCCCGTCTGGGCGACATTGGCGCGGCCATTCAAGAACATGCCGAGCGCCAGCGCTACGGGGTCGTGCGCGAATTCTGCGGCCATGGCCTGGGCCGCCTGTTCCATGATGCACCCGAAGTGGTCCACGCCGGGCGCGCAGGCACCGGCCCTGAACTGAAGCCGGGGATGTTCTTCACGATCGAGCCGATGATCAATCTCGGCAAGCCGGGCGTGAAGATCCTCGAGGATGGCTGGACGGCGGTAACCCGCGACCGTTCGCTCTCGGCACAGTTCGAGCATTCGATCGGCATCACGCAGGACGGCTGCGAAATCTTCACCGCAAGCCCCAAAGGGCTCGACAAGCCGCCTTACGCGGACTGAGTCTGCCTAAAAATCAGGCAGGGCCTGCGCAAATATTGTGCATCATTAGAACAACCTTGCGCAACGATGCGCATGTGTTGCCTGCGCATTCGATTCATATCTTGCCAATAGCCCGCATTTCCTGCTTTCCCGTCGCAGCGCGATGGCCTAGTGCTTTTGTGTAGCAGCGTGGCACGATTCTTGTAACGTCGTCGCCACACACGGGATCATTCGCTGGCAAGCCGCCAATCTGGCGCGCAGGCACGTGTTGCAGGGGTCAAAACGACGTGAAAAAGGTCGAAGCCATCATCAAGCCCTTCAAGCTCGATGAAGTGAAGGAATCGCTGCACGAAATCGGCGTGTCCGGCATCACCGTGACCGAGGCCAAGGGCTTTGGACGCCAGAAGGGCCACACCGAGCTTTATCGCGGCGCCGAATATGTCGTCGATTTCCTGCCCAAGGTGAAGCTTGAGGTCGTCGTGGCCGACGCACTGGTCGATCGTGTAGTCGAAGCCATCGCTTCTGCCGCGCAGACCGGCCGCATCGGCGATGGCAAGATTTTCGTCATCCCGGTCGAAAGCGCGCTGCGCATCCGCACCGGTGAGCGTGACGACGACGCGATCTGATCTGAGGATCTGCACCAGTTGAAGTCACGTCCGGCGCTGCCGGATGGGACATCAGAGCGGGGGTGGGCCTGTGGACGGGCAAGCCTCCAGTTTACCAACCACCCCAATTACCCTCCGTACCTCTCCACCGGGGGCAAGAAGAAGAAGGATCATCGATGGCTAGTGCAAAGGACATTCTCGCCCGCATCAAGGACGAGGAAATCGAGTGGGTCGATCTGCGCTTCACCGATCCCAAGGGCAAGTGGCAGCACCTGACCATGGTCGCCGGTCTTATCGGCGAAGATGAGCTGGAAGACGGTCTGATGTTCGACGGTTCGTCGATCGAAGGCTGGAAGGCCATCAACGAATCGGACATGATCCTCAAGCCCGACCTCGACGCGGTTTACATGGACCCGTTCAGCGCAACTTCGATGATGATCGTGGTTTGCGACATCGTCGAGCCTTCGACCGGTGAACTCTATTCGCGCGATCCGCGTTCGACCGCCAAGCGCGCCGAAGCCTTCGTCAAGTCGACCGGCGTGGGTGACACCGTCTACGTTGGCCCTGAAGCCGAATTCTTCCTGTTCGATGACGTCAAGTACTATGACGGCTACGATGGCAATGGCTTCCGCATCGATGATGTGGAACTGCCGACCAACACCAACAAGGAATACGAAGGTGGCAACATGGGCCACCGTCCTGGCGTAAAGGGTGGCTACTTCCCCGTCGCCCCGATCGACAGCTGCGTCGACATCCGCGGTGAAATGGTCTCGACCATGATCGAAATGGGCCTGCCCTGCGACAAGCATCACCACGAAGTCGCCTCGGCCCAGCACGAACTCGGCCTGACCTTCGGTACGCTGGTCCAGACCGCTGACCGCATGCAGGTCTACAAGTACGTCGTGCAGCAGGTCGCTCACGCCTATGGCAAGTCGGCTACGTTCATGCCGAAGCCGATCAAGGGCGACAACGGTTCGGGCATGCACACCCACATCTCGATCTGGGAAGCTGGCAAGCCGCTGTTTGCCGGTAACGGCTATGCCGGTCTGTCGGACATGTGCCTGTACTTCATCGGCGGTGTGATCAAGCACGCCAAGGCCCTGAACGCCTTCACCAACCCGACCACCAACAGCTACAAGCGTCTGGTGCCGGGCTACGAAGCCCCCGTTCTGCTGGCCTATTCGGCCCGTAACCGTTCGGCTTCGTGCCGCATTCCTTACGGTGCCGGTTCGAAGGCAAAGCGCGTGGAATTCCGTTTCCCCGACGCGATGGCCAACCCCTACCTGTGCTACGCCGCGCTGCTCATGGCTGGCCTCGACGGGATTAAGAACAAGATCCACCCGGGCGAAGCCATGGACAAGAACCTCTACGATCTGCCGCCGGCAGAACTCGCAGAAGTTCCGACCGTGTGCGGTTCGCTTCGTGAAGCGCTCGAAAGCCTTGAAGCCGATCAGGACTTCCTGATTCAGGGCGGCGTGTTCACCAAGGACCAGATCGAAGCTTATATCGAACTGAAGTGGCCGGAAGTCATGCGCTGGGAAACCACGCCTTCGGCGGTCGAATTCGACATGTACTACTCGCTCTGATCCAACCGGATCGGCGAAACAGGAAGGGCGTCCGGGCAACCGGGCGCCTTTTCCTTTGAGCCGTGCATGTGGGCCGCTCATCGCGGATAACGCACCAGATTGTGATTTTTTCCACAGTTTGCGACGAACCGAGTTGAACGGTTATGAGCGCAAGATGAACCGAGGGCGCTGCGGGTTATCGAATCCTGCCAGATCGTTAGGTAGGCTTCCATGCTTCGTAAAACGGTCGCCGCACTCCTCGCCCTGATTTCCTTCATGACGCTTCCTGCTGTCGCCCATGCGCGGCTCCAGTGCGTCACTTATGCCCGCCAGATCTCTGACGTGCAGATCTCGGGCAATGCGCGTGACTGGTGGAGCAACGCCGAAGGCAGCTACGAGCGCGGCCAGCAGCCCAAGCCGGGCGCAGTCCTCGCCTTCTCGGGCACTCGCTCGATGCCCTACGGCCACGTCGCTGTCGTCCGCAAAGTCGTCGATGACCGCCACATCCTGATCGACCATGCCAACTGGTCCGGCCCCGGCGCGATCGATCGCGGCGTGGTCGCTGTCGATGTTTCGGCTGCTGGCGACTGGAGCGAAGTGCGCGTCTGGTACGCGCCGACCAAGTCGGTCGGCCTGCGCGCCAGCCCCGCCCACGGCTTCATCTATCCCCGCACCGTCACCGCCAAGGCGGATACAGCCTCAGCCAAGGGCTGAGACACCTCACTGTCAGGCGGAGCGGCGGGATTTCTGCTGCGGCACATCGAGCAAGGCGATCGCCTCTTCCGGCGGCATGGCCTGCCAGAACAGGTGGCCCTGGATCATCTGGCACCCGGCGGCCTGAACCAGCGCTCGCTGCACTGGCGTTTCCACACCCTCCGCAACGACCTTCATCCGCAGAGTATGACCCAGCGACACGATGGCTCGCAGGATCGAATGCGCGTCCAGATCGGTCTCGATATTCTGGACGAACGAACGGTCGATCTTGATCCGGTCAAACTGGAACGAGCGAAGATAGCTGAGCGACGAATAACCGATGCCGAAATCGTCGAGCGCGATGCGGAAGCCGCGATAGTTCAGTCCCTTGAGCACATCGACGACATGATCGCTGCGGTCGAGCATCACGCCCTCGGTCACTTCGAGCACGATACGGCGCGGGTCCACCCCGGTCTCGCGCACCAGTCGGTCGATGTTGGCCAGAAAGTCACTGGCCATGATCTGCAGCGGCGAGAGGTTGACCGAGATATCGCAGTCCGGCCAATCGCGGCACTCGCTGAACACACGGCGCAAGACCCAGTTGCCGAGCGGCACCATCAGACCTGCCTGCTCGGCCACGGGCACGAAAAGGCCGGGGCGGATTGCTCCCCGTTCGGGGTGAGGCCAGCGCACGAGCGCCTCAAAGCCGAGGATCTGGCCGTCAGCCGCATTGACGATAGGCTGGTAGGCCATGGTCAGTTCGTCACGCGTGATCGCGCGGCGCAACTCGGTTTCCATCTCGCGTCGCAGCTTGACTGAAGCATCCATGTCGCGCGTAAAGCGGCGGAAACGTGCTCGCCCGCGCTGTTTGGCGCGGTAGAGTGCAATGTCCGCGCGGCGCAGCAATTCGCCGGGATCCTCGCTCTGCTCCGGCCCCCAGCTGATCCCGCACGAGAAGCTGATGTCGAGATTGTTGCCCGAGATCACGAATGGCTCGTTCATCAGGGCCATGATCTGGCGTCCGAGCATGTCGGCTGCGGCACGCCCCCCCGTTGCCCGCCGTAGCAACACGAATTCGTCACCGCCGAAGCGCGACAGGAAATCGCCCGGCGGCAGGGAACGGCGCAGGCGCATTGCGACCTGCCGGACAAGTTCATCGCCCACGTGATGGCCAAGCGTGTCGTTGACCACTTTGAATCGGTCGATGTCGACATAAGCCACGAACACGTCACCCAGTTGTCGCCGCTCGACGCAGGCGATCAATTCCTGGCGGAGGCGCTGCATGAAATGGGTACGATTGGGCAATCCCGACATGGCATCGTGCAGCGCATTGTGCTGGGCCTGTGCCTCACTCGCGACCAGTTCGCTTGTGGTGCGGCGCATCCGGCGGACAATGATCGCCCCGCCAACCACGACGCCCACGAAAAACAGGATATACACGGCCAGTAGCGGGGCCGTTCGGCGCAGGATCGACGGGCCTGGCGGTTCTGATTTCCAGGAGAGCCAGCCAATGTCCTGAGCGTCCACACCCTTCATTGCCAAAGAATTGCGGCCGGGCTCGATGTCTGGCCCGTTAGAAAATCTCACATCGTCGAGAAGCAGCGAGCCTTTGAGATCGGCAATGACCTTGTCGTCCAGCATGCGGACGAGGACAATGTAATCAGGTTGGTGGGAGAGCAGCCCCGGTGTTACATCAGGGATGACTGAACCGACGGCGACAAATGCCGGCTGCCCGCCAAGGCTGGTCATGGATGAAAGGCCCCGCGCCAAGGGCAGACCCTTGGCATCATAGGGCCAGGCAACACTGCCTAGTGGCCGCCACGTAGCGACCGGGATCTCTGTCTGGCCTTCTTTCACCGACCGCCGGACGAGTTTTCTGACCTGCGTCGCTATCGACGCAAAGTTGCAGGTCTGGGCCAGCCTGCGACCTTCCCAGCAGTGCACCAACTCGCCGTCAAAACGGACATGATAGATGCGGTCTATGTCGTGACTGCCGGCAAAGTATCCTGCCAGAAAGTTTCTGGCCCAGACCTCGAAATCGGGACTGTTGAGCTTTGTGACCGCGTCATCCCATTGCATCTGCAGAAGGTCGGCTTCCAGAATTTGCTCGCCGGTTCGTTCGACAAACCGCTCAACCAGTCGGCGTTCCTCCGTGCGGGCGAATTCGTCGGCGATTTCGGTGGAATTGCGGAAAGCCGCAATCAGGGCAGCGGTCAAAGCAAGCAAGGCAAGGAACGTGGCCGCGACGATCCACCAGGCGCTTGAAGCACCGGTCTCCTGCCGCAACCGGCGCTGCCCAATGAACGGTCCCGTCCCCATCTCAGCGACTGTTAGCTACAGGCTGCGAACAAATGGTTAGCAGATACTACGCGAGATAGTCTCAGGCAGCCGAATTCAGGACTTTTATTTGCTCGGCAATATCATTGATACGGCCTCGTGCCCGGAACAAAGACATGCCTTGACGGATTGAAGGGTGCGACGTTGCCGCAAAAATATCGGGAGACTGGTCATGCTTTTGACAATCGCACTCATTCTGTTTGTCCTGTGGGCCTTGGGCGTCTTCGCATTCAAGGTTACCGCTGGCGTGATTCATCTCGTCCTTGTGGTAGCGCTGATTGTTGGCCTTGTGCATTTGTTCCGCGGTCGGCGAGTCTGACGCGAAGAACAGGTTGCGAAATGCAACGCTGATACCTAGCTTCTGAGCAATGTGGTGCCGGGCATGAAACTGTCCGGCACATTTTTTCCATCGGGAGAGTCACCATGCGCGAGCGGCTGCAACAATACATCGATGGCAAGTGGGTCGATAGCGATGGCGGAAAGCGCCACGAGGTCATCAATCCCACGACCGAAGAGGCCTGCTGCGCCATCACGCTGGGCACTGCCGCCGACGTCGACAAGGCTGTCGCTGCCGCACAGCGCGCCTTCAAGACCTTCAGCAAGACCACGCGCGAAGAGCGTCTGGCGCTGCTGGAACGCATCGTTGACGAATACAAGAAGCGCGTCCCCGATCTTGCCGACGCGATGGCCGATGAGATGGGTGCGCCGGTCAGCTTTGCCAGCACTGCGCAGGTCGGCGCCGGGATCGGCGGCTTCCTTGGCACCATGGCCGCGCTCAAAGACTTCGAGTTCATGGAAGACAACGGCTCGTTCAAGGTCGCTTATGAGCCGATCGGCGTCGTCGGCATGATCACGCCGTGGAACTGGCCGCTCAATCAGATCGCGCTCAAGGTCGCGCCTGCGCTGGCTGCCGGCAACACCATGATCCTCAAACCATCCGAGGAATGCCCTACCAACGCCGCCATCTTCGCTGAGATCCTTGATGCCGCTGGCGTTCCACCGGGCGTGTTCAACCTGATCCAGGGCGATGGACCGGGCGTAGGTACGGCGATCAGCTCGCACCCCGGAATCGACATGGTGAGCTTCACCGGTTCCACGCGCGCTGGCATTCTTGTTGCCAAAGCGGCCGCCGATACGGTCAAGCGCGTCCATCAGGAACTTGGCGGGAAATCGCCCAACATCGTGCTGCCCGACGCTGACTTTGCCGCGCACCTGCCCTCCACCGCGTCCGGCCCGCTCGTCAACAGCGGCCAGAGCTGCATTTCCCCGACTCGCATCCTCGTCCCGCGCGAGCGCGAAGGCGAGGCTGCAGCCTTCATTTCGGCGATGTACTCGGCCACGCAAGTCGGCGATCCGAAGCAGGAAGGCGGGCACATCGGCCCGGTCGTCAACAAGGCGCAGTTCGACAAGATTCGCGGACTGATCCAGTCGGCCATCGACGAAGGCGCCAAGCTGGAAACCGGTGGTCCGGATCTGCCGGCGAACGTCAATCGAGGCTATTACATCAAGCCGACGGTGTTCTCGGGCGTCACGCCCGCCATGCGCATCGCGCAGGAGGAAATCTTCGGCCCTGTCGCCACGATCATGGCTTATGACAGCCTCGACGAAGCCATCGAGATCGCCAACGATACGGCCTACGGCCTGTCTGCCTGCATTACCGGCGATCCGGCGAAGGCCGCGGCAGTCGCGCCGGAACTGCGCGCCGGCATGGTCGCCATCAATAACTGGGGACCTGCTCCCGGCGCACCGTTTGGTGGGTACAAGCAGTCCGGAAACGGCCGTGAAGGCGGGCTCTACGGCCTCAAGGATTTCATGGAGATGAAGTCCATCAGCGGACTGCCCGCCTAACCCTGTCACGACTGAACAAGGCACCAAGGCCGCTCCCCCCGGAGCGGCCTTTTGCCGTGCGGAGCCGGGCGGCTTTCAGCGCCTTGGGATAGACATCGGCAAGCAGCTTTTCGAATGTCCGGTGCCATGCAAACCGGCCCTCGACATACTCGCGGGCCAATTGCCCCATCTGCTGATGATTGCCCTGCCACATTTTGCAGACCGCATCTGCCAGTGCCTGAGGATCGTCGACGGGGACAAGAACGCCTGTGCCATGCGGCACGCGCTCGGGCATTGCGCCCGCAGCCACGCCGATCACCGGCAAGGCGCAAGCCTGCGCTTCAATCACCGAAATGCCGAAAGTTTCATCGGCCATCGCCGAGACATAGATATCGGCAGATGCCAGCGCGCGGGCAAGGTCTGCCCGGTTGGAGATGAACCCCGGAAACGAGACGTTCAGGCCCGCCGACTCCTGCTCGAGCTGTTGACGCAGCTTGCCGTCGCCAATCATGACCAAGCCAGCATCAAGAGACTGCGGCAAGCGCCTGAACATATCCAGCAGCTGATATGCGCGCTTTTCGTTGTCGATCCTGCCCGCGTAAACTAGCACCGGCCCGCACACGGCAAGGCCCAACTCTCCGCGCCAGGAAGGATCGCGTCGCTGCGGGTGGAAAAGGTCGGTATCGACGCCCAGCGATATCACATCGACATGTGCGATGCCGTATTCCCGCAAGGTTCGCTCCATTATCGTGCTCAGCGTGTAGACCCTGTCGAACTCCTTGTATGTCAACTGGGCATAGCCCGTGGCGAGACGGCGGAGGCCCCCCGCCACGAAACTGCCGAACAGGCTAGAGCCGACGCGATAGATATGGGCTTCGGGAAAATCGGTGTGATATCCCGCGACCAGCGCAGTTTCGGGAAAAGCCTTGCCGTAGTTGATCGCTGTCCACGGCAGAACCCACGGGCACTGCGATTCGATCAGGTCGGGCCTGTACTCTTCCAGCAGGCGGCGCACGACGCCGGTGCGCATGATGAATCGGTAATTCGGACTGCCGCGCACCTGATCTGCGCCCACTTGTGCCCAGATGTGACGTCCGTCCTCGACAACGAGATCTTCCGGGCCAGGCACGATCTGCAACAGGCGGTGCGGCGTGTGGTCCAGAATATAGCGCTGCTTCTCGCGGAGATAGGTGCCGATCCCCCCGCCGCCCTGCGGTGCGTAACTTTGGGTGAGATCGCAAAGCAGGAGCGGATGCGTCGCGTGTGACATACCCTTCCAAGGCCACCGTGACATGTCGCTTTCAAGACGATGTTGCGCGCACGTTGCACGCGCCTCAGTAGTCCTTGCTGGCCTTGAGGTTGATACTCTCGTCGCCCACGGTCGATACCGTTGCGAGCAAGGCCAGCCAGCGTGTGATGCGGAATTCGACCGAGGTTGCGCTGTAGCCGCCGCCATCGGTGACGAGCTCTACGAAGAACCGCCGCCCGATATATTTGCCCACCGCAATGCTGGTGCCCGCACCCAACGTCGGGTCCGCACCGACAATGCGAAGTCGGTCGAGCCCGATTGCGGCCCGGAGCTTGTTGATCGGATCGAGTCCGCCGCCACCGCGCAGGCTGGCCAGCGCCGATGCAAGCTGGACGGCCTCGGGCGCGGAAATCTGGGTGATCGAGCTGCCGAACAGCAGGCGGCTGAGCAGTTCTTCCTCGGGCAGCGACGGGGTGGACGAGAATGTGATCGTCGGTTTGGTGCCCGTGCCGGTAATCGCAATCTTGGCGCTGACATTGTTGGCATCGCCTTCGGCCACGATATCCAGTTGCGGATCGACCGGTACTTCGCCCGCAAATCGGATGCGCCCGCGCGTCAATTCGAAGCGCTTGCCTGCAAATTCATAGCCGCCGCGCACGAGATCGGCGGTGCCGAATATCTGCGGTGCTGCCGTCGTGCCGCGCAAGCGAATGTCCGCGCCCCATTCGCTGTCCAGGCCAAGGCCGCGCACATTGATCCGGTTCGCGCCCGCCGCATCGATCAGGAACCGCCATGGCGCTGCCGCCACGCGCGCAGGTGCCGCGTCAGCAGGCGCATTGACTTCGCGGGTGCGGATCAGCGGCAATTCCTGCACGGCACTGGCTCGGCCCAACGCCCAACGGGCGGTCTGGATCTGCACGCGCCCGGCTATCGTGCCACCAACGCCATCACTAACTATCCGCAAGGGCCCGGTCACCACCGCCGCCATGTCGTCGCGGTTGATCAGACTGGCGTTCTGGGCGGACAGTCGCAAGTCGATGGTCGGGCCGCGGTCGGACAGATTGGCCAGGCCGATGCTACCGCTTCCACTTACCCTGCCGCCATTGGGCGTTGTGCCCGTGAACCGCGCCAGCGACAGCGTCGATTCCGCAAAGGTTCCGGCCATTTCCACCTGGCGGACGTCGGTGCCCGTCAGGGTGCTCTGCACGCGCAAGTTCTTGGACGATACGACGCCGCGCAGAACCGGCGCGGCGATGGTCCCGTTGATATCCGCGCGCACGCCAAGTGGTCCGGTCAGGTCGAATATCTCGACGCCGGACAGCCGCCACAGTGCTTCAGCGGGGCCGGAATAGCGCAATTGTCCAGCCAGTTGCCCGGCCTCGAGCCGGTCCATAACCGCGCCGCCGCGCGGCAACCCGCCAATCCGCGCCTGCAACCGGCCGCGAATGTCCACGCCTTCACGAATGACCGCGCGGGTCTGCACCGCGTCGGGATCAAGGCGCGCCACCACCGCTACGTCGACCGGGCGCGAAGTCAGCACCAGCCCGGAGCGCGACAGATCCTTGATCATCAGCGCGGCATTGCCCGAGGGCGCGCCCTTGCCGTCGTTATTGTATTCGACAATGCCCGAGGCCATGCCGCTCAAGCCCAGATCGGCAATCACGATGTCGACGACCGACACCGGCATCTGCGCCAGCAACAGCTTCATCTGCGTCGGCCCGCCGAGGACATGGCCTTCCGCAATCAGAATACCGCGCCCGAACCCGATCTGGGTTGGCGCAAGCCGCCAGCCTTCACCCTCTCGGGTCAGCACCGCACGCCGTGGCATCGATACGCTGCGACCTGCATATTCGCCTGAAACGAATGCGACGATCTGATCCGGCGCGAAGGCTGCCGTGCCCTGCAACGCAAAGCGCGTGCCGCGCCGCCCAGAGACAGACGCGGTCACCGATCCGCTGCCGTCCTGAAGATAAGCTGCGGCGGCAAGACGTCCGATGAAAACCTTGCCCATGCCGATACCTTCGGCCAGCAGCGTGCCTTCAACCGTCGAATGGCCATCCTTGATCAGTCCGGTGGCATCGATCTTGGCATTGCCGATCGAAAGCGGTTTGGCGCCGCCGAACTTTGCGTTGCGCGCTGTAACGTTGGCGTCGAACCCTTGCCCGCCATCACGTGGCGCGAGCAGGACGCTGCCGTTGAGACCTCCACCTGTCAGCGCCAGTTGCCCGGCCACGCCGTCCTTGCCCAGTGTTACGCCGCCGGTGACGTCGGTCTGCCAGACGCGGAACTGCTGGATATCTATCCGCGTCGCCCCGCCCTGCGGCATGAAAAGCCCAAGCGTGCCCGAGAACGGTCCAAGCCGGGAATCGCCACCGGTCTCGATGCGGAAGCCATCCACTATCGGCGAAAGCGCGACGCGGACATCCTTGAGACCTGCCGCCGGCAGCGGACTGGCGAACACCAGCACGGCATTCGGCCCAGCGCCGGTCATCGCCGCCTGCACGGTGAACGCGCCATAGTCCGTGTGGCGCCCCCGCCCGGTTAGCGAGGCTGCGCCGCCCGGCTGGACCTTGCCATCCAGCGCCATTTGCAGCTTGGCCGAATTGATCGTCGCCTTGCGGAACGTCACCGGAATACGCTCGCCCAGAGCGAGGCCTCCGGCAAAACGGACGTTGCCGCCGGTCAGCGTTTGCAGCGTGGCATTGTCGATCCGCGGCATCCGCCCGGCAACATTGGCCTGCAGCGTCCACGGCACGCCGTTTCCGATCTTGAACACGATCTTGGCATTGCCATCGACCGTGCCGAGATTTTCCACCGCAAACCCGCGCGCGACCACTGGCCCGGCCAGAGCATAGCCGCCCCGCGCCATGTCGCCGCGCAGGGCGAGCCGCGCGCCCAGTCCCTTGAGCGCGAGCGACAGGTTGTCCGAAGTCAGCTTGTTCCCTTCGAACACCAGATCGCCCGTCACGCGGCCACCGGGAAAGCGCGGATCGATCATGGTGTTGCCTGTGGTCACTCGCTGCGCAGTGACCCCCAGTGGCAGGATGAATCGGTCACCGTTCCAGGTCGCCACCCCGGCGCTGCGCAGGCCTTGCGCATCGAGGCTGCCCAGTTTCATCCGACCAACGGTGACGACATGATCGACCGAGAGGTTGTTCAGCGGACCGTCAATCGTGGCGTCAAGCCTAGCGTCCGAGAGCTGCGGCGATGCCAATATGCGCTCGGGCCGCACCAGCAATGCGCGAACTTTCAGGGCTTCGGCCCGGTTATCGACCAGATCGACCTTGCCATTGGCCGAGGCCTTGAATGCATCGCCCGCGACCTGCAGCCGCCCGTCGATGACGTTGCCCGCGAAAGTCCCGTCATAGAGAACCGACAGCGCTTGCCCGATTGCCCGACCCGCCGTGCCTTTCACCAGTTCGCCCGGCCACGCCTGTCCTGCCAGACGGTAGGCCCCCGAACGGTTGCCCAGCTGAAACGCAGCGAGCCGCTTGCCGTCTTGCGTCGCATAGGCCAGCCCGTCCCAGCGCGACCACCCCCCGCGACCGAACACGCGCGCCTTGATATCGCTTTTGGCGCCTGCCAGTGCAGCCAGAACGCCATCCTTCGGTGCATCGTAGAGCAGCGCGAGCTCGAACTTGTTGCGGTCGGGCTCGCTGTCCAGCTTGAACGAAATCAGATCCTTGCCGCCGAATTTGCCATTCACGTTGACGATGGCGTGGCCGCCGCGAATGTCGGCATTGGCCAGCACATCGACCCGGCGTTTCTCGCCCGCCAAGGCCTCAGACACGGTGAGATTGTCGATCACCAGCTTGTCGATGCGAATGTCGAAATCGGGCAAAATGGGCGCGTTCTTGTCCTCGCTAGGCCGCAGGCGTGGCGCCCGGCGCAGCGTTCCCCGGTGCAAGGCCAGCAACCGGATATCGAGGCCTGTCTTGAGCCACGACAATGGCCGCCAGTTCAGTTCCGCTTCGGGCACGGTCAGGAACACGCCCTCTGGATCGCTCACCCGAATATCGCGCAAGGTCGAGGTGCCGTAAATCGATCCATCGATCCGGCCGATCTCGATGCGCAGGCCTGACCCCGGTGTGACTGCCGCAATGCGGTCGGCAACAAGCCGGTGGCCCAGCGAAGAATCGAGCACCAGCAGCGCCGCCAGAATGAGCGCGGCGCCAGCCACAAACAGGATCGCCAGCCGCCGCGACGCACCGCGCACGAAGCGCGACCGGTGCGATCGCACAGGTGCGGCTGGCGGTGGCACGGTTTCCGGCTCGGCCATCAGAACGCCTGCCCAAGCGCAACATAGACGCCTATCCTGCTGTCACCCTTTGCGGGATTGAGCGGAGTGCCCACATCGATGCGGATCGGGCCGAAGTTGGTCTGGTAACGGATGCCCACGCCCACGCCGACCTTCAGATCGGCAAGGCGCGGGGTCGTGGTCGTATCGACAGCCCCTGCATCCACGAAGGGAACGACGCTGACCGCACCGCCCAGGAGGCCAGTCTTCACGCGGGCTTCCAGCGAGAATTCGGACAGCGCGCGTCCGCCGCTCGGCTCGTTCAGATTGTCGCGCGGGCCGATCTGCTGATAGCCATAGCCGCGCACCGAACCGCCGCCGCCTGCATAGAACCGGCGGGACGGTGCAATGTTGTCGATCCCGGTGCCGATGATCGTGCCCAGCCGCACACGGCTTGCAACAACCAGCTTTTCGCCGAACGGCTGGTAGTAACTGGCGTCGAACTGAAGCTTGCCATAGCTCGACTTGGTGCCGTTCTGCACCGAAATTTCCGGCGATGCGCGAAGACCGATGCGGAAGCCGCGATTGGGATCGAGCAGGCTGTCGCTGCCGTCATAGGCGATCCGCATGGGCAGCGCGCCGATGAAATAGGTCGTGCGCGGCTCGCCTGCGCGAATGGCTGAAGCATCGCGCTCACCGGTAGCGAGTATCTCGATACCGCCAGCGAAAATCCAAGGCTTCTGGAATAGCAGCGTAGTCTGACGCTCCAGCCCTGCGGTCAGCGAAACGGTGCGCGCCTGAAACGCTGCGCTACGCTGGCTGCGCGCGTAAAGGTCTGCATTGAGCACCAGGTCGCGCTTGAGGAAGTTGTTGCGGCGGAAGGTCACGCCCGCCAGCTGTTCCTGCGTGCCGGCAACGCCGCGAACCCGCAGCAGGCCCTCGGGCGGGAAAAAGTTGCGATGTTCCCACTGCGCCTCGACGCGGAAACCCTCCCCGCTCGAATAGCCGACGAGTCCGGCAATCGTGCGCAAGGGTGCGGGCGTCAATGCCACATCTACATCGACTGTGCCCGGCTCGCCGCCCAGCGGCTTTGCCGTCTCGCGCGTTTCCACCGTTACGGAGGACACCAGCCCGGTGGCAAGGATGGCCTGCCGCAAGTCGTCCAGTTCTGAGCGCTTGTAGGTATCGCCACTGTCGAAGCGCGCGATGAGATCGAGGTGCCGGGAACTGAGGAACTTTTCGCGCGACGAGTGGACCTGCCCGATGCGGTAGACCCCGCCCGGCGTGACCGGGATCGTCAGATCGCCTTCGCGGCGCTCATGGTCGATCAGCAGGTCTGGCTCGTCAATTTTGGCAAAGGCATAGCCGCTTTCGCCAAGCGCCGTCTGAAGGTTCAGCCGTTCGGCCACGATGCGATCTGAATTTATCGCATCGCCGGTCTTCAGTTTGAACGCGCCGCGCAGGGCTTCGAAATCAGCGCCCGCCGCCGCAAGGTCGCCGAAGGCCAGCGCGCCGAAGTGGTATTGCGGGCCCGGCTGCACATCGAAACGCACAATGACCTTTTCGACGTCAACCGGCCCGGTCACTTCGCCGTCGGCCGGTGAAGTACCGGCTGCAGGTGCGGCAAGGCCGCCGAGCGATTGATAGACCTGCGCATCGTAATAGCCGTGAATACGCAGGATATTGACGAGAAGTTCGCGGTCGGTTCGGGCACGGCGCACGATTTGCGCCAGATTGTCCTCGTCGTCGTCGAACGACTTCAAGCTGGACAGTCCGGCAAACCGGTCGACAATTGCGCCCTGCTCGGAAATTGCTTCTGCCCCCCGCGGAAAGGCAAGTTCAACCTGCTTGCCGACCTTCGACAGGTCGGCATCAGCGAGCTTCACGCCTGAATCCGCCTCGCCCTCCTGCTGCCCCGGCAAAGCACCTACCGCGGCTTCGGTGCTCTGTTCGGCCACGTCGATATCGGGATCAGGCGAAAGCGGCTCGATTTTCGGCAATTCGCTGCCATCGGGCCAGGCAATGGTAATGCCCGGAATGTCGGGCATGTCAGCGCTCGCACCGATATCCTCGATGACGCTCGAAGGCGGAGTTCCATTGCGCGCGGCATCAGTATCGACCGCCCAGGCATCAGGGTTCTGTACCGCAGAATCGGGGATGAGCGCCTCGAGTTCCTGATCAGCCTGCATGGACTGGGCATGTGCATGCGCCGGGCCGCAAAGCACCAGCAGAACGGCGATTACCCGGCCCAGCGGCGAATCAGCTGTGGACGTAGCGCTCCTGCGCGCCGTGAACGCCGTCCTTAAGGCTGCCTTCAAGCCCGCCTGCGCCGGGGTCACCCTGACGAGGGGCGACAGCACGCCCGATGGCACTGGCCTGTTCAGCAGGTTCGAACCGTTCCCAGCCATCACGGCCCAATTTCTCCATCGGCCGGAAGCGCACTTTGTATTGCATGCGTTCCGAACCTTCGACCCAATAGCCGAGATAGACATAAGGCAACCCGACGCGGGTTGCGCGCCCGATATGGTCGAGGATGATGAAAGTGCCAAGCCCGGACCGTGTCTCGTGTTGTGGATCGTAGAAACTGTAAATCATTGAAAGACCGTCGCCCTGCTCATCGGCGAGGCATGCTCCTACCAGCTTGCCCACCGAACCGTCGACCGTCGGCTCCCTGTATTCAATCACGTAACTCTTGACGGGTGTGTGCTCCACCATGTCCGCGAAATCCATCTCGTCCATGGTCGCCATCCCACCGCCCGGATGACGCACGGCAAGATAACGCTGCAACAGTTCAAACTGTTCCGGCGTGGACCACGGACGGCAAACATTTACCACGAGATCTCTGTTGCGCTTCCAGATGCGCTTCTGCGTTGAGGATGCACGGAATTCTTCGGCCACCACCCGGACTGAAACGCAGGCGGTGCATTCAACGCAGCTTGGACGGTAAGCCACCGTCTGGCTGCGGCGGAACCCGATCCGCCCCAGCGCATCGTTCAGTTCGTCAGCGTTCGGCCCTTTGAGCTCGGTAAAGACCTTCCGCTCACTCCGACCCGGCAGGTACGGGCACGGCGCGGGGCTGGTCACGAAAAAGCGTGGAAAACGAACGGGCGCGGTCACGACGAGCGATTGCCTCCTCGGGCCGAACTTTCCGGCCTGTCAGTTACGACAATGCCCGAGCCGGCCCAATCCTGAAAGCCCCATTAACCATGGAACTGCGGAGAAATCGTAGGCCAAGAGTGACCATTTCGGCGTTTTACCGCCACTGCCCGGCCCCAGTCCAGATACAGGACAGTTGCCCGCAAAAAGTTAACGCGCGGCCCGTTCAGCCCAGCTCGACCTGTTCGACATGATAGCCCTTGGCGCGAAGACCGGCGACGAGCCGCTCGATCTGCTCGCGGTCGCGCGCCTCGCATTCGATCTCCGCGGTCAGGCCCTTGGCAGGGAGCGAGGTGAAGATGCGCTGATGCCAGACCTCGAGAATGTTCACCTGATAGCGATTGAACTCCTCGACCACCTTGAACAGCGCGCCGGGGCGGTCCTGCAAGGTGATGCGCAAGCGGCCAAGCCTGCCCGAGCGGGCAAGATCGCGCAGCAGCACGTTTGCCAGCAGGCGGGTATCGATGTTGCCGCCGCACAGAACGATGCCCACGTTTCGTCCGGCAAAACGCTCCTTGTGCGTCATCAAGGCCGCAAGCCCTGCCGCGCCCGCGCCTTCAACCACCGTCTTTTCGATCTGCAACAGCAGCGCCACTGCGCTTTCCAGCGCCGGCTCATCGACCAGCACGATGTCATCGACGATGCGCGCCAGCACTTTCGAGGTGAACTGCCCCGGTTCCTTGACCGCAATGCCTTCAGCCAGCGTATCCCCGCCACAGGGCATGTCGAGATGCTTGAGCTTGGCATACATCGATGGAAACAGTTCCGCCTGCACACCGATCAGGCCGATGTCGGGCTTGATCCCGCGCGCAGCCGTGCCCATGCCCGAAAGCAGCCCGCCGCCGCCGATGGGCACGACAAGCATGTCGATTTCGGGCGCATCTTCGAGCATTTCGAGAGCAACCGTGCCCTGTCCCGCCGCCACGTGCGGATCATCGAAGGGATGCACGAAGGTCAGCCCCATCTGCTCTTCAAGCGCGCGCGCATGGGCATAGGCCTCATCGAACGTCTCGCCCTCAAGCACGACCTTCCCGCCTACCGCCTCGGTCTGCATGATCTTCACGGTCGGCGTGGTCTTGGGCATCACGATCGTGACCGGCACCCCCAGCCGCGTGCCGTGATAGGAAAGTCCCTGCGCATGGTTGCCGGCCGAGGCCGCAATCACGCCGCGCTCACGCTGCTCCTGCGTCAGTTGCAACAGCGCATTGAGCGCGCCCCGCTCCTTGTAGGCCGCCGTGAACTGCAGGTTCTCGAACTTGAGCCAGATATTTGCGCCGGTGATCGCGCTTAGCGTCTTGCTGTGCAACGTTGGCGTGCGCACCACCTGCCCGGCAATACGCGCCGCCGCGCCGCGAACATCGGCGAGAGTGAGCAGGTCCTGTCCCTGCACGGCGGGCTTGAGCGCTACATTTTCCATCCGCGCGCCCTAACGGAAACGTGACGCTTTTGAAACCTCAAGCTTGCCGTGATGCGCGCCATGCCTTGCGGAAAAGCACCACCGGCACCAGCGCGGCGGCAATGGCAGCAGAATCCGCAACCCAATCCCGCCAGTCAGAATCACGATGCAGCACGGGAATCGCCTGCACCACCTCGATCCCGGCCCCAACCAGCGAGAGCAACAGCGCGGCCCGCCAAAGCGACAAGCGCGGCCAACCTGCCCCCGCCAGCACTGTGAGTGTAAAGAAAGCCATCATGTGCTGAAACTTGTCGCCAAGATCGTCGGTCGGCAATTCGGGCGGCTTGGGCAGAACCGCCATTACCAGCGCAAACGCCAGCGCGGGCCAGAACAGTAGCCGCGCAAGGCTTGAAATCGTGTCGGTCCAGCGGTCCATCGCATAGGCTCATGCAATGCCGCCCGCAATCTGGCAAGACGGTCCGACAGGGGTGGCACTACGCCCCAAAGCGGATATGAACATGGACATGACCGACCAGCCATCCCCCGCCGCCGCTCCTGTCAGCGTCTCGTTCCTCGGCCTTGGCGTGATGGGCGGAGCCATGGCCCGGCACCTCGGCGAGGCCGGGCACAATCTCACGATCTACAACCGCACGCCCGCGCGGGCCGAGGGCTGGCAGGCCGCCAATCCGAACATATCCGTGCGGGTCGCCTCCAGTCCGGCGGAAGCCGCCGATGGGGCAGACGTCGTGATCACCTGCGTCGGCAATGACGACGATCTGGCCGACGTCGTGCTCAGCCCGAACGGTGCCTTTTCAACCCTGCGCCGGGGGGCGCTGTTCATAGATCACACCACCGTTTCGGCGCGCATCGCGCGGCAGATCGCTGTCGAGGGCCGCGACAAGGAATTGCTCTGCGTCGATGCACCCGTCACCGGCGGGCAATCGGGCGCAGAGGCAGGCAAACTGGCGGTCATGTGCGGCGGCAGCCTGAAGGCGGTCGAGGCTGCACGCCCGATCCTTGCGGCTTACGCCAAGCGCGTCGTCCATGTCGGCAAGTCCGGCGCAGGGCAGACCACCAAGATGGCCAACCAGATGTGCATCGCCGCAAATCTGGCGGGGTTGTCCGAAGCGATCCGCTTTGCTCAGGCCGCTCATCTCGATCTCGACAAGGTATTCGAGGCCATATCGGGCGGCGCTGCGCAATCGTGGCAAATGGACAATCGCTTCCACACCATGGCCCGCGACGAGTTCGACTTTGGCCTGGCCGTCGACTGGATGCGCAAGGATCTTGGCCTCGCCATGGACGAAGCTCGCAACATCGGCGCCAGCGTGCCGGTAACCGCGCTGGTTGACCAGTTCTACGTCGACATTCAGGCCATGGGCCATGGCCGGGAGGATACGAGCGCGCTGATACGGCGCCTGCCCCGGCGGAAAGCGGGCAAATGAGCTGCGTGCGTCTTGCGCTCGGCGCGCTGCTGCTCGGCATTTCAACCTCGGCGCTCGCCGATACGCTCATCGACAATGTGCACGGCTCGACCATCGGCACGAACGGCCAGGTAGAAAGCTTCACCGGCCTGCTGTTCGACAGCGCCGGAATGATCGTGCGCGTGATCCACGCGGGCGACAAAAAGCCCAAGCCGCGGAAGGAATATCAGTACCACGTCGACGGCAAGGGCCGCGTCATGCTCCCCGGCATGATCGACGCCCACGCCCATGTCATGGACATCGGCTTTGCTGCTCTGACGCTCGACCTGTCCGACACCACCTCGTTGCAGGATGCACTCGGCAGGATCACGAGGTTCGCCGCCGAACATCCCGACAGGCCATGGATCATTGGGCGCGGCTGGAATCAGGAAACGTGGAAGCTCGGACGTTTCCCCACGGCCGCCGAACTTGACGCCGTCACCGGGGGCCGCCCCGCGTGGCTCCAGCGAGTCGATGGCCATGCCGGCTGGGCCAATAGCGCGGCGCTCAAGATTGCCGGGATTACGGCGACAACCAAGGACCCGGCAGGCGGAAAGATCGAACGGACCGCTGACGGCAGCCCGCAAGGGGTGCTGGTCGATACGGCGATGGACCTCCTTACCGCGCGCGTTCCGCCGCCCCGCGCCGATGACCGCGATACCGCGCTCGCCACGGCGCAGCAGATCCTGTTCAAGCGCGGGGTGACTGCCGTTGCCGACATGGGCACCGGGATCGAGGACTGGCAGGCCTATCGCCGCGCAGGGGATGCCAACCGGCTCTACGTGCGGATCATGGCTTACGCCGCCGGTGTCGATGAAATGGTCCTGATCGGCGGCCCCGGCCCCTCGCCCTGGCTCTATGCCGACCGCCTGCGCATGGGCGGGGTGAAGCTCTATCTCGACGGCGCACTGGGATCGCGCGGCGCGCTGCTCAAGGCACCTTATGCCGATGCACCCTCGACGCGCGGGCTTGGCCAATTGTCGCAAACCCAGCTCGGCAATCTGATGAGCCGCGCCGCGATGGACAAGTTTCAGGTCGCCATCCACGCCATCGGCGATTCTGCCAATGCGGTCGCCATCGGCGCAATCGAGGACCTTTCGGCGACCTACAGCGGTGATCGCCGCTGGCGCATCGAACACGCCCAGATCGTGGACCCGAAGGATTTTGCGAGGTTCGGCCGCAATGGCGTGATCGCCTCGATGCAGCCGGTTCATCAGACATCGGACCGGCTCATGGCAGAAGCCCGGCTCGGGCCTGACCGGCTCGCCGGGGCTTACGCATGGAAATCGCTACAGGCCGCAGGCGCAAAGCTCGCGTTCGGGTCGGACGCGCCGGTCGAAGCGCCGGACCCCTGGGCCGGGCTCGCCGCAGCGATCAGCCGGCAGGGGCCGGACGGGCAGCCCGATGGCGGGTGGCAACCGCAGGAACGGCTCGACCGCACCAGCGCTCTTGCCGCCTATACCAGCGGCGCGGCCTACGCAGGCTTTGCAGAACAGCGCTTCGGACGGCTTGCGCCGGGGCTTCGCGCAGACTTCGTGCTGGTCGACACCAATCCACTCGTCGCAAATCCGGCACAGATCCGCGCAACAAAAGTGATGGAAACGTGGATTGGCGGCGGTCGCGTCTGGTCAGTGGAAGAAACGGCGGAAACCACTCCAACTGACAAACGTTAGACAGCCCGACGCGGAAGGCGGAGGGCGGGGTGTCTGAAGCTGCGTTGCAAAAGCCCGTGCCGCTCTCTCAATCGGGGGCTTTGCGGCCCTGACCGGGGCCAGTGCCGACTGGAGGAACGGGGGCTGCGGCCCCCGTTCGCATGTCAGGGTAGCTGTGGTGGCTGTTCGCCCGCCGGCAGAGCGACAAGGTCGCCCTTTTCTTCCTCCGCCTTGCGCTTGGCATCGGCGCGCTCGGTAAAACGCATGAGCACCAATGTGCCCTCGAACAGGATCAACAACGGAATTGCCAGCATGAGCTGCGAAACGACATCCGGCGGCGTCGCAACGGTTGCGACCGCAAAGATCACCACGATTGCATAGCGGCGCGCTTTCACCAGTTGATCGCGGCTGACAATCCCTGCGCGGTTGAGCAACATCAGCAGCACCGGCAGCAGGAAGCTGATCCCGAAGGCCAGAATGAACTGCATCACGAGGCTGAGATAATCGCCCGTCCCCGGCAAGGCCTCAAGCTGCAACCCGCCCTTGTTGCCTTCAAAACCGAGGAACCACTTGAAGGCGGTTGGCATGACGATGAAGTAGGCAAGGCTTGCGCCCATCGTGAACAGGATCGGCGTGGCGAGAAGAAACGGCAGAAACGCCTTCTTTTCCTTCACATAAAGCCCCGGCGCAACGAACGCCCAGAGCTGGTTGGCGATCACCGGAAAGCTGATGAAGAACGCCGCGAACATCGACACCTTCAGCTCGACGAAGAACGCTTCGTAGAGCTTGGTGTAGATCAGCTTGCCCTGCCCCGGCGGGAAGGCCACAACCAGCGGGCGGGCGAGGATCGAAAAGATGTCGTCGGCAAAATAGAAGCACACGGCAAAAGCGATCAGCATCGCATAAACGCACCGCAGCAGGCGTGTGCGCAGTTCCAGCAAATGGTCGAGCAGCGGTGCCTGGCTCTCGTCGATGTCGCTGATCATGGCTGGACGCTCCCCGGACCGGGCAGGTCACGCACCTTGTCCTCAGGGGGCATCGGACCGACCATCATGGGTGATGGATCGGCTGCAGGCAGTGGATCATTCTGGTCCTCAGCGGCTGCAACCGTCTGGCCTTGCGCTGCAGCGGCTTCCTGCGCTGCCGTCTCACGCATGATCCGCTCGTTCTGCTCTTTCCATTTGCGCTCCATCTCCTCCATCTCCGCCTCGCGGATCATGGTTTCGATGCCGGAGCGGAAGTGGTTGGACATGGCGCGCATTTTGGCGACCCAGCGCCCGGCGGTCCGCAGCGCCATGGGCAGGTCCTTCGGGCCAATCACGACGATCGCCACGATAACCAGCACCAACAGTTCGGATGCGCCGATGTCAAACACGGCCCTTGGCCCTCAGCGGATGTGCGCGAATGAGCTTACTGGGCCTGATCGGTCGTCGAAGTCGGCTGCGACACCGGCTGCGCGGGCGGAACCTGCTGCTGCTGGATCTGCGCAGGCGGCGCGGGGACAGGCTTGTTGTCCTCTTCGTGCATGCCCTGCTTGAAGCTTTTGATGCCCTTGCCGAAATCGCCCATCATTTCGGAAATGCGGCCACGGCCAAACAGCACCAATACGACCAGCGCCATCACGATCAGGTGCGGAAGGGAAAGACCACCCATGTCACTAACTCCTTTACGCCCCTCTGGAGGCGCGAGACCCTAGATAGGAAGTCCGGTCGCGTCTGACCAGCTAATCCATTTCGTTGTTTTCGTGAACGCCGCCAGTCGGTTTAATCCGACGGTTCGATCGCTCCCGTGTCCTGATCGTCTGCCCCCGTCAAGACGGCAAACGCCTCATCCACCGGGTCGAGCAGCCCGGCAGCGCGCAATTCCTCGATTCCGGGCAAGTCGCGGCGCGTTTCAAGCCCGAAATGCGTCAGGAATGCAGGCGTGGTGGCATAGATCGTCGGCCGTCCCGGCACTTCACGGCGCCCGGCAATGCGAATCCATCCGGCCTCCAGCAGCACATCGAGCGTGCCCTTGGCCGTCTGCACGCCCCGGATCGCTTCGATCTCGGCGCGGCTGACCGGCTCGTGATAAGCAATGATCGCCAGTGCCTCGGTCGCCGCGCGTGACAGGCGGCGCGGCTCTTCCTTTTCACGGCGCAGAAGGTGGGCAAGATCGGGCGCGGTCTGGAAATGCCAGCGCCCCCCGCGCTCGACCAGTTGAACCCCGCGCTCGGCATAAGTCGCGGCCAGGTCTTCCAGCGCATCGCCCACCGACGCGCCAGCAAGATGCGACGACAATTCCTGCACCGTCATCGGCTGTTCGGCTGCAAATAGCGTCGCTTCGACGGCACGAACAAGATCGTCGGGCCTCTCGCTCATGCCGCTCGTCCTGAGCTTGTCGAAGGAGCCGCCCGCAGCATCAGCGGGCCGAACGCGCTATCCTGCGCTATCTCCGCCCGGCCCTGCTTGGCCAGCTCCAGCGCCGCCAGAAAGCTCGATGCCAGCGCCGACTTGCGCAAGGCTGGATCGGCATCAAGCGGCAGGAACGCCCGCAAGTCGGTCCATTCGATCGCGATTCCGAGCATCTTGCCCACCCGCGTCAGGGCCGCGTCAAGTGTCATCACTGCCCGCTCGCGCACCATGTGCACCACAGGCTGGTTACGCAGCTTGAGCGCGCCATAGGCTTGGATCAGCGAGAAGATATCGCTCTTCCACAAGGCCTTGCGATCCACCCGCAAACCTTCAGGATTGCCGCGCAGGAACACGTCGCGACCGATCCGGTCACGCCCCATCAGGCGCGCACCTGCCTCGCGCATCGCGCCCAGGCGCTGCAACCGCAATTGCAGCTTGAGCGCCAGTTCCTCGGGGCTTGGCTGCACATCGGGATCGCGCGGCAACAGCAACAGCGACTTGAGGTAGGCGAGCCACGCCGCCATCACCAGATAGTCCGCCGCCACTTCCAGCTTCAGCGCCTCGGCTCGCTCGATGTAGCCGAGATACTGGTCGACCAGATCGAGGATCGAGATCGTCCGCAGATCGACCTTTTGCCGGCGCGCCAGTTCGAGCAGCAGGTCGAGCGGCCCTTCCCACCCGTCGAGTTCGAGATAGAGCGCCGCGTCGTCGGTTTGAGCAGCGGCAATGCCGTCCCACGCTTCATCACCTGAAAACAGCGTTGGCGCGGCGACGTCCGTCATCACGCCAGATCCAGCAGACGGTCGCGCATGGCGAAAAGCGCTGCCTGTTCGGCGGTGTCCGCCGCGCCAGCGAATGCAGCGGTCGGCGCCAAAGCCCGGTCCAGACGCGCGGCGGTCTGCGCGCCCATCGCGCCAAGCGCAGCGGCTATGCCAACCATATCGTCCATCTTCGCCCAGCAGTTGAGCGCAAGGTCACAGCCCGCCGCTTGCGCCTTGGCCGCGCGCTCGGGCACGCTTCCGCCAAGCGCCTGCATGTCGAGATCGTCGGTCAGCAACAGCCCATCAAAACCGATGCTCTTGCGAATGATCTCATCGATCACGAAAGCCGAATGAGTCGCCGGATTATCGGCATCCCAAGCGGTGAACCGCACATGCGCGGTCATCGCGATGCTCGCGTGCCGTAGCGTACGGAACGGTGCGAGATCGGTCGCCAGTTCCTCCGCCGAAGCGGTGACGGTCGGCAACTCCTTGTGGCTGTCCGCCAGCGCACGGCCATGCCCCGGCATGTGCTTGACAACGCCCGCAACCCCGGCGCGCGCCAGCCCGTCAAGCGTAGCCCGTCCCAGCGCCGCCACGCGCATCGGTTCGCTGCCCAGCGCGCGGTCCCCGATCACATCGTGCGCACCGGGCTGGCGTACATCGAGCAAAGGCAGGCAATCGACGCTTATCCCCGCTTCAGCAAGGTCAAGCCCCAGCGCATGGGCATTGGCCCGCGCCGCCTCGATCGCACTAGCAGGAGCCAGATCATAAAGACGGTCAAACCGCTCACCCGGCGGATAGGCTTCCCACACCGGCGGCTTCATCCGCGCGACACGCCCGCCTTCCTGATCGACGCAGATGAACGTGCGCTCACGCCCATGCAGCGCCCGCAACTCATCGGTCAGCGCACGAAGCTGCGCCCGGCTTTCGACGTTGCGCCCGAAAAGGATATAGCCCGCAGGATCAGCGTCGCGGAAAAACGCGCGCTCGTCATCGGTCAGGGACAGGCCGGAAAGGCCAAAAATCGCGGGCAGCATGGCTCAAGAGTCGCGCAATCCCGGCGCTTTCTCAAGGCCGGGATAGCGCTTCGCGGGGGAAAACTCGTAGTGAGGACTGCGCGTCAGCGCTTGACCTGACACTTGAGGCCACCGGCCTGCAACCGCTGGCATAACGTGCTGGCTGCAGACAAATCACCAGCAACCGCCTGCAAACGATAGACCGTGCCGATATCGGCCTTGCCCTCGATCACGCGGTGCGAAAGGCCCTTGAGTGCTTCATGCGTCGAAGCAAGCTTGCTCCAAGCCGCTTCAGCCGTGGCGTTTGACGAGAAGGCACCAATCTGCACGCCGACACCGCCAGTGGCAGGCGCAGGCTTGGGAGCACCCGCCGCAGCAGCCACGCTCGGCTTGGCGGATGGTGCCGAAGCCGGAGTCGGTGAAGCGGACCCTGCAAGGTTGGCGCCGGGCTTCTCGCCTTCGCTGACCTTGAAACTCGAATCGCCGGTTCCGGCAAAGGTCTTGCCGCCCGGATCGCTCGGCGCGACCTTGTAGGGCTCCTTGCTCGCTTCGATCAGGCTGCCGTCAGCATTGGCCGGGCCGCTCGACTTGTTGGTGGCATACCAGATGCCGCCGATCAGCGCGGCCAGCACGATCAGCCCCATCACGGCAAAGCCGATCAGGCGGCCATTACCGCTGTCGTCCTCTTCGCCATCGATGTCGTCGGCGCTTTCCAGCCAGGGCAGGCGCTCTTCATCGCCGAGCGCCAGACGCTCGCCGACAGGCTCCGCAGTTCCGAGCTCAGCTGAAACATCGAACGGCTTGCCCGTACCGGTGCCCTGCTCTTCCCAGGAGTTCTGTTCGTCACCACTCATGCCCTGCGCCCCTGCCGATTAACTGTCTTGTCAAAGCTCTTGCGCGGCCTCGACACCCAGAAGCGCCAGACCGTTCTTTACTACCTGCCCGATTTGCGCGGCGAGGAAAAGGCGGGCTGCAGTCAATGCGGAGTCATGTGCCACAATGAACCGCTTCTCCGGCCGGTCATTCCCCAGATTGTAATAGGAATGGAATCCCGAGGCGAGATCGTTGAGGAAAAACGCGATGCGGTGCGGCTCGCGCGCAACCGCTGCCGCTTCAACCATGCGCGGGAATTGCGCGGCGAGCTTGACGAGTGCCAGCTCTTCTTCGCCCAGCAGAGCAAGATTATCGCCCGAAGGCACAAAGCCCTCGTCGCCGCCCTTGCGGATATTCCGGCAGATACGCGCATGGGCGTACTGCACGTAGAACACCGGGTTGTCCTTCGATGCCTCGACCACTTTGGCGAAATCGAAGTCCATCTGCGCATCGGGCTTGCGGGTAAGCATGGTGAACCGCACCACGTCTTTGCCCACTTCATCCACCACTTCGGACAGCGTGACGAAGTTGCCCGAACGCTTGGACATTTTCACCGGCTCGCCATCGCGCAGCAACTGCACCATCTGCACCAGCTTGACCTCGAACGGCTTGGGCACCCCGCCCTCCGCGCTCGTAAGTGCCGCAACTGCTGCCTTGATCCGCTTGACAGTCCCGGCGTGGTCCGCACCCCAGATATCCACCAGCGCGTCGGCGTTCTGCGCCTTCTGGAAATGGTAGGCGAGATCCGCGCCGAAATAGGTCCACGCCCCATTCGACTTCTTGATCGGGCGGTCCTGATCGTCCCCGAACCTGGTCGAGCGGAACAGCGGCAGTTCCACCGATTCCCAATCTTCCAGCGTCTTTCCCTTGGGCGCTTCGAGCACGCCGTCATAGACAAGGTCATGCGCGCGTAGCCATGCCTCGGCCTCGTCCACCTTGCCCGAGGCCTGAAGCTCCGCTTCGGACGAGAACAGATCATGCCGGATGCCGAGCGTCGCCAGATCGGCGCGGATCATGTCCATCATCGCCGCGACCGCACGCGCCCGGAACAAAAGCAGCCACTCGCCCTCGGGAGCGGCGGCATATGCGTCGCCGAATTCAGCAGCCAGCGCCTGCCCCACCGGCACGAGATAGTCGCCCGGATAAAGCCCCGCCGGAATTTCGCCGACCGCTTCGCCCAAAGCCTCACGATACCGCACATGCGCCGATCGCGCGAGCACGTCGACCTGCGCGCCGGCATCGTTGACGTAGTATTCCTTGATGACCTTGTGCCCGCTGTAGGCAAGCAGGTCGGCCAGCGCATCGCCGACCACCGCGCCCCGGCAATGGCCCATATGCATTGGCCCGGTAGGATTGGCCGAGACGTATTCGACATTGACGATCTTGCCGCCACCCATGTCCGACCGGCCATAGTCCGCACCCGCTGTAGCGATCAGTGCAAGTTCGCCGCGCCACGCCTCATCGGTCAGGCGCAAGTTGATGAAGCCCGGCCCGGCGATCTCGGCCGAGACCACGCGCGGCTCCTTTTCCAGCTCGGCCACCAGCAGCGCGGCCAGCGCGCGCGGGTTCGTGCCCGCAGGCTTCGCCAGCACCATCGCAGCATTGGTGGAAAGGTCGCCATGCGAGGGATCGCGCGGCGGCTCGCAGGTCACGGCGCCTCGGTTCAGTCCGCCGGGCAGCGTACCCGCTGCTTCCAGCGCACCCAGCGCAGCGTCGATTACCCGAGCGAAGTCGGCGTGAAGGTTGATCTGGCCAATAGTCATGGCCGCGCGACTAGCGGAATCGCGGGAAAAGCGAAAGGGCGCTATGCGCCGCCCGCATTTACCTCCGCACGTTGTACTGCAATTGCGCGTCGGTCAGCTGGAAACCGACCAGCAGTTCGAAGTTCGCGCGGGCCAGCGCTGCCTTCACATCGGGCTGCGACAGCGGATCGACCGCAGCGTCCTCGTCCCCTGCACGGCGCTTGCGCGAGATGCGCTTGACGATGTCCTCGGGCAGGGCGGCCTCGGCCTTTTCCACATAAGCGCCAGCCTGAGCCTTGCCGGTCGCGCGGTCCTGCCCATCGGCAAAGTCGATCACGACCTTGCCCACGCGCTTGGCCACGACAACGTTACCGCCGCGCACCACGGTGGAGAAATAGGGCAGCTCGACCCGGCGCGCGCCGCGCGTATCGCTGCGGCGAGCCAGCACGTCGAAGCTGGCCTGAGAATAGAGCTTCTGCCCATCGCTGCACTGCGAACGGACATTGGTGAGCGAGGCCACGATATCGACCGCCGCCGAATCGGTGCGGGCAGGATCGGAAAACAGCGTCACATCGCCAGTATAGTCCGGCACGCCGACGCGCGGGCACGGATCGCGCAGGGCCTTCACGCCCACGGCCTCATCCACCACCAATTCGCCGCGTCCGCCACCACAGGCCGAAAGCGCAAGCGCCGCCACGAGCGGAGCGCCCAGCAGGGCCATTCGACGGGCGGATGCGATCATGGGCACTCATTCCTTGGCAAAAGCTGCACAGGCCGCGCCGAAACGCCACCGTTCGCGCCACCTCTACTCACCAAGGCCGCTTTCGGCAATGGCAGGCGCGCGCGCTTGCTGCTAAGGGCCTCGGCATGAACGCCAGCTTGCCAGAAACGCCCGCCGGACCCGCTCCGCTTCGCCTCCTTATCGCCGCCCCGCGCGGCTTCTGCGCCGGGGTCGACCGCGCGATCGAGATCGTGGAACGCTCGATCGAGCGCTATGGCGCGCCGGTCTATGTCCGGCACGAAATCGTCCACAACCGCTTCGTCGTCGATGGACTGAAGGCCAAGGGCGCGGTATTTGTGGAAGAACTCGATCAGGTGCCCGATGGCGCGCCGGTGGTCTTTTCCGCGCACGGCGTGCCAAAGGCTGTCCCCCAGACCGCGACCGAACGCGGGCTCGACTGGCTCGACGCCACCTGCCCGCTGGTCAGCAAGGTCCACCGCCAGGCTGAACGGCAGGTCGAAGCCGGACGGCACATCCTGTTCATCGGCCACAAGGGCCACCCCGAAGTGATCGGCACGATGGGCCAGGTACCTGAAGGGGCAATCACGCTGGTCGAAACCGTGGAAGACGTCGCCGCGCTCACCTTCGGTCAGGAAGCGCCGCTCGCCTTCCTCACGCAGACCACGCTTTCGGTCGATGACACCGCCGAGATCGTCAGCGCTCTGCGCACGCGCTTCCCGCAGATCGCGGGCCCCAAGGCCGAGGACATCTGCTACGCCACCTCAAACCGTCAGGCTGCGGTCAAGGCGATTGCAGAGCGATGCCAGCTCCTGCTGGTGATCGGCGCGCCCAACAGCTCCAACTCGCTGCGCCTTGTCGAAGTCGCCGAACGCCTTGGCACGCCATCGCGTCTTATCCAGCGTGCGAGCGAGATCGAACCGTCGTGGCTCGATGGCGTGGAAACGCTCGGCCTCACCGCCGGGGCCTCCGCGCCCGAAGTGCTGGTCCGCGAAGTCGTTTCGCGCATCAATGAATTGCGCCCCGTCTCCGAGGAAACCGTGACCACCGCCGAGGAAAAGATGGTGTTCAAGCTGCCGCGCCAGCTGGTTGACTGAACATGGCTGTCTATACCCAGATCGGCGCGGAAGACATGGCCGCGCTCATCGCAGAATTCGGTGTTGGTGAACTGGTTTCGGCCAAGGGCATTGCCGAGGGCGTGTCGAACAGCAACTGGCTGCTCGAGACCACCGGGGCAAATGGATCGGGCGCGCGCTTCATTCTGACGATGTACGAATTCCGCATCGAGATCGAACATCTGCCCTATTTTCTCTCGCTGCTCGATCACCTCGCGGCCAAGGGTTGCCCCGTCCCGCGCACGATCCACGACCGCGCTGGCGCGCTATACAGGATGCGCGGCGATAAGGCCTTGGCGCTGATCGAATTCCTGCCCGGCATTTCGGTCAGTGAACCCACCCCCGCGCAGGCGCGTGCGGTCGGCAAGGCGCTTGCCCAGTTACACCTCGCCTCCGCCGATTTTCCGGGCACCCGCGCCAACGGAATGGGCCTTGCCGAATGGCAGCGTCTGTTCGATGCCTGCGGTGCCGACGGCCTCGCGGCGATCAATCCGGCGCTTGCCGCCATCGTCGCGGATCATCTGCCGGGCATTGCCGCCGCATGGCCGACCGACCTTCCGCGCTCGGTGATCCACGCCGACTTGTTTCCCGACAACGTGTTGATGCTGGGCGACAAGGTGACGGGCCTGATCGACTTCTACTTCGCCTGCAACGACCTGATGGCTTATGACGTCGCGGTCACCCACGCGGCATGGTGCTTCGATGCCAGTGGCAGCACGTTCCGTGCAGACCTCTCCGCCGCTCTGCTCGAAGGCTATGAAAGCCTGCGCCCGCTGCTGCCGCAAGAACGCGCGGCGCTCCCCCTGCTCGCCCAAGGCGCCGCGCTGCGCTTCACCTCGACTCGCGCCTACGACTGGCTGAACACGCCCGCCGATGCGCTGGTCATGCGCAAGGACCCGATGGCCTTCGCCCGCCGCCTGCAGTTCTATGCCGCCAACCCCGCCATATTCGACAAGGGGGTGTTCGCATGAAGCACGTCGAAATCTTCACCGACGGCGCGTGCAAGGGCAATCCCGGCAGGGGCGGCTGGGGCGCACTGCTGCGCATGGGCGAACGCGAAAAGGAAATGGCCGGTTCCGAAACGGACACGACCAACAACCGCATGGAACTCATGGGCGCCATCCGTGCGCTGGAGGCGCTCAAGCAGCCCTGCAAGGTCACCCTCCACACCGACAGCAAATACGTGATCGACGGCATCACCAAGTGGATCTTCGGCTGGCAGAAAAAAGGCTGGAAAACCGCCGACAACAAGCCGGTGAAGAACGAAGACCTCTGGCGCGCGCTGGTCGAAGCCGTCCGCCCGCACAAGGTCGAATGGGTCTGGGTCAAAGGCCACGACGGCCACCCGGAAAACGAGCGGGTGGATAAGTTGGCGAGCGACGCGGCGATTGCGGCCTGAGGGGTTTGGCGCGCGGCCTCTCGCCCGACCTCCACGTCGTCCCGGACTTGATCCGGGACCTCGCTGTCTTCTGACACTTCAGGTGTGGCGCGGAACCCCAAGAAAAGCGGGGCCCCGGATCAAGTCCGGGACGACGGCGGGTTTTGGGTGGCTTTTGGTGATGGGGTGGTGGGAATAGGTGAGGTGCAGACATTCGACGGCAGACCGACGCCAGTGCTTATGTCAGCAACCCTCTCACTTTCCTGATCAAGCCTGCTAGCACGCTCTCCTTACCGCAATGAGAGCACCCATTTTTACTATTGCGATTCGTGCTGCCGATATCGCCTTTGCCGGGCGCCGGTGAAAAGTAGGCGTCGAACTTGCCCACGACTTCTTGGAATTTCTCAGCATCAACGGGCGTCTGCCCGCCGTCTCGCGTCACGTTCGGCCATAGTTTTGAATATGTCGCATTTAGCGCGATCCATGGTTGCGCGACAGGATCCGTATCAAAGGCGATTGCGCTGATCGGGCATTTCTCAATGCAACAGCCGCAATCGACGCATTCCAGCGGGCTGATGACAAGCATGTTCTCGCCCTCGTAGAAAGCGTCGACAGGGCACACCTCGACACAGGACATGTGTTTGCACTTGATGCACGCGTCTGTGATTACGCCTGTCATACGACATCCTTGCAAACGATGATCTGACGGCATCCTACACTATCGCCAATGGCCCGTAACGGCGTCGTGTCCGAACGGCAGCTTTTGGAGCATAACTGCGACAAGCCGACGTCCGCTTCTTGCGCTGGAGGCCCTCTGCCTAGTCAGGAAACAGAGGCCATCAATCGACCGTCGTATCCACCACTTCAGCACCCGGCCCGTTCTTCAAAATCGACTCAATCGCGTTCTTCGCGCTGGCCTTGCTTTTGTAGCCTTCGGTCCAGAAGATCGTTTCGCTGTTGTGGCAGAAATAGGCGACGAACTCGCCGGCCTTGTTTTCGCGGATTTCGAAACGGTGTGCCATCGTGATTCCCCTCAGGTGATCCCGGCGCAAACCTATCACGCAAAGCCGCGAGGAAAAGCGCCAATCCAGTCCTATTCGGCTGTGAAACGCCCCGGCGCATAGACGGCGGCGTCGATCCCGTCGGTCAGCCCGTCGCGCGGAAGGCCCAGCAGCAATTGTGCGGCGAGCCTTGCCGCCGCAGGCGCGGTCTGGATGCCGAAGCCGCCTTGCCCGGCGAACCAGAACAACCCGTCCACTTGCGCGTCGAAGCCGTAAACCGGCAGCCTGTCAGGCGCGAAAGAGCGCAAGCCCGCCCAGCGCCGTTCCATCGCCTTGATCTTCCAGTCGACGACGTGCTCGAAGCGGTCGATGGCGATGGCGACGTCCAGTTCCTCGGGCGCGGCATCGCCTGCAACATCGGGGATCTCGTCATGCGGCGAAAGCCACAACCGCCCGCCCTGCGGCTTGAAATAGAAGTCCTCGTTGATCCCCAGCGTCAGCGGCAGGGTTTCATCGGGCACCGGATCGGTCCGCAACTGGACGATCGTGCGCCGCAAGGGCCGGATGCCCAGCGCCCTCGCCCCCGCCTGCACCGCAACGTCATCCGCCCAGGCGCCTGCAGCATTGGCCAGCACCGCGCACCGCGCCTCGCCGCCATTCCACGCGATGCGCCAGCCGCCGCCGTCGCGTTCGATCTGCTCGACCCGAGCGCGGACCCGCAGTACGGTGCCGGTTCGCTTCGACGCCGCAAGGTAATGCTGGTGCAGCCCGGCCACGTCGATATCCGCGCATTCCGGCTCCCACGCGCCCACCACCCAGTCCGGGCGCAAGCCGGGCACGCGCCGTTCCAGCGCGGCGCGATCCTGCAAGCGTATCGTCGCGCCCAATGCGGTGAACTTCTCGACGAACGCCTCGACCTTTTCTCTGTCCCCTGCCCTGCCGATGTTCAGCGCCCCGCGCGGGCTAAGGTAGCCACCCTCGCGCAGGAACCGCCCGGAGGCCATGGTCAGCGGGAGCACGCCCGGACCACCGTACGTCTCCTCCCAGAACGCCGCCGAACGCCCCGTGGTATGATAACCGGGCGTATCCTCGGCCTCGACCAGCAGCACGCGCGCATGGGGCGCACATTCGGCGGCAAGGCTCGCCCCGGCAATCCCTGCTCCGATGATGGCAACGTCAAAATCTTCGGCAAGCTGGCTCACGCAGGCACGTCCGAGTCTGGCGCGGGCGCCATGCGGTCAAGAAAGTCGTCGATCAGCTGCATCGCCTTGTCGCGCACCGGATCGACTTCGCGCAACAGTTCATGCCGCGCCTCGCGGCCCCATGTGACCAGTTGCGCGCGCGGCAAACGGCGTGCCGCCCGGTCGATAGCCTTCCACGAAACCAGTCCGTCATAGCGCGCCGCCAGCAGCAGCACCGGCACATCGACCGCCTCAAGCAGCCCCGGCGTGTCCAGCTTGAGCATCGAGGCATAGCCCCGCTCGACCCAGCGCCAGCTTCCGGGGCCCATGCCGAGGTACGGCCGCACAGCCTTCCAGTGTGCCTCGTCCTCGTACCGCGCCTCGTCATGCGTCAGCAGCTTGCTGCGTGCGGCGATGGTTGCGCCGGGCTTCTCGCTGGTCTTCCACGCCTGCCGTTCGGGATTCCCGAATCGGCACATCGCCTCGGCAACCTTGTGCAGAGTCCGATTCGGCCCCGGCGTGAGGAATCCGAGCATCGGCGCGCTCAGCACCACCGCAACAGGGTTAATTCGTTTTTCCGCGACACTACGCAGGACGAGGTGACCGCCCATCGAATGGCCGATGATAACATGCGGCCCGGGCGTATCCTGAACCCACTGCTCCCAGAAGGCGGCAAGGTCGTCCAGCCACACCGAATAGTCGCTCACATGTCCCGTATCGGGATCGGCCGAAAGCCTGCCGGACCCCGCCTGCCCGCGCCAATCGAGCGCAGTTACCCGCCACCCGTCGCAGTGCCAATAGTCAAGCGATTCCAGATACTTCTCATAGAAGTCTCCGCGCCCCGGCAGAAACAGGATCGAGCCGCGAGGCAGCGCCTCACCGCCCGCCTCCGCAATCCCCGGCCAGTCGATCCGGCGGATCAGATGGCCGTCCGGCGCAGCCCATTTCGTCTCATGTGCCGCCTCGGGAATCGAACGCCGGTCAATCGCCTTTCCCGCTCCGAATTCCATGCCGCGTCGTCTCCGATGACGCAGTTCCGCGCCAAGGTTTGGTTACCGTTTGGTAAGTGATTGTCCCGTATGCCCCAGGACATGCAGGGGAACATCATCGTTTACGGACTGGTCGGGGCCTTGGCAATCGCACTGCTGGTTGCTGCCTTCACCGATATCCGCCGCCGCCAGATCGACAACTGGCTGAACGCCGCCATCGCGCTCGGCGCCCCGGTCTATTGGTGGGCGGCAGGCCTGTCACTCTGGCCGGACATCGCCTCGCAAGTCGGCGTCGCGCTTGTGACCTTCGTTGCACTCGCCGGGCTGTTCGCGCTGAAACTTATGGGTGGCGGCGACGTCAAGCTGCTCAGCGCGCTGGCCTTGTGGCTGCCTCCGATGACCTTTCTCAAGCTGATCGTGATCATGTCGCTGCTTGGCGGCGTCCTCACCATCATCTTCGCTACGTGGCACTACACCGTGACCCGCAGGCGCGATGCAAAGATCCCTTACGGCGTGGCGATTGCCGCATCCGGACTGATCACTCTGGCCCCTGTTCTGGAGGCCGGTTGGCGCTCCGTCACAGGTGCATGAACGCACTACGACAAATTTTAACCAATTTGCCCGAGACATGCGGGCCGGACTTTAGAGGGCGGGACAAGTAGCCATGGACAAGAGGAAGCTGATGTTGCTGGTGGGGGCGCTGATCGTTGCGATCGGCACGGCCTTCGCGGCAAGGAGCCTTTTCGCTGGCGCATCGACGCCTCAGGCCGAAGCGGCAGCCAAGATGCCGATGGGCCCGAAGGTGCTGGTGGCGCAACGCGCACTGCCGGTCGGCACGATCATCACGGCTGACTCCCTGAACTTCCAGGCATGGCCCAAGGACATGGTTCAGGATGTCTACTTCGTCGAAGGCGAAGCCGACATGCAGAAGCTGCTCGGCACCGTCGTGCGCAATCCGGTCACCGCCGGTGAGCCGCTGACCAAGGGCAACCTCGTGGCTCCGGGCGATCGCGGTTTCCTCGCCGCCGCTCTTGGGCCAGGCATGCGCGCTGTGACCATCCCGGTCTCTGCCCGCACCGGCGTTGCCGGCTTCGTCTTCCCGGGCGACCACATCGACCTCGTCCTGACCCAGACGGTCAAAGGGAACAACGATGGCATGGCGCTCAAGGCCTCCGAAACCATCATGAAGAACCTGCGCGTTCTCGCCACCGACCAGTCGACCGATCAGGAAATGGTCGAAGGCAAGACCCGCGTCCGCACATTCAGCACCGTCACGCTCGAAGTGACGCCGAAGATCGCCGAGAAGATCGCCGTGGCCCAGACCATCGGCACGATCAGCCTCTCGCTGCGCTCGCTCGCCGACAACTCGGCCGAACTGGAACAGGCGATTGCCGCAGGCGACGTCAAGATCCCGGCCGGTGTGAGCAAGAGCCAAGAAGAAGCCTTGCTAAAGCAGGCAATGAACCGCCCGATCGAATCGGCCAACGCCAGCTTCGTGACCGGCGGCGACGTCTCGCGCTTCCAGCGCCGGACGATGCCGGTTGCCGCACCTGCCGGTGGCTCTCCTTCGATGGGCGCTCCTGCGCCGGCACCGCAACTGACCATGAACGGCACACCGGTCCCACGCGGCCCGATTGTCCGGGTGACGCGCGGCAAGGACACCGAAGCCGTATCGGTGGGAGCAAAGTGATGACCACGGAAACGCGCCAGACCCCGCTTGCGAAGGGCAGCACCATGAAACGCCGTCTCTCCACCTCGCTCATTTCGGCCGCGATGATCGCCGTGCCGATGACCCTGGTCCCCGTCACCGGCGTGCTCCACGCCCAGAGCGTGACCAGCCCGGCCCGCAGCTTCACGCTCTCGATCGGCCGCGGTGAACTGGTCACCGTGCCCGGAAAGATGGCTGACGTGTTCGTCGCCGACGACAAGGTCGCCGATGTTCAGGTGAAGTCGGCCAACCAGCTCTACGTGTTCGGCAAGGCCGGTGGGGAAACCACCATCTACGCCAGCAACGCGCGCGGCGATGTGGTGTGGTCGGCAAATGTCCGGGTTGGCAATAACCTCGACTCGATCGACCAGATGCTGCATCTCGCCATGCCCGATGCCCGCGTCAACGTCTCGACGATGAACAACACGGTGCTGCTAACCGGCACGGTCGGCGCGCCTGAAGACGCGGCCGAGGCCGAACGTCTGGTCAAGGCCTTCGTCGGCGACAAGACCAACGTGATCAGCCGCCTCAAGATGGCAACGCCGCTGCAGGTCAGCCTGCACGTGAAGTTTGCCGAAGTCAGCCGCTCGCTGGTTCGCACCATTGGTGCCAACATTACGACGATCGACGGCTCGGGCGGCATCAAGTTCGGTATCGGCCAGGGTCGCTCGGCCGCTTCAAGCTTCAACACCAATCCCAACCTTCCCTTCGGGGTCGGTGTGGGTACCGGATCGGTCCAAGGCTATATTCAGGACCCGACCGGGGCAACGCAGAACCTTGTTGCTACCGCTGGCACCGCTGTGTCAGCCGCAGCATCCGGCACCACAATCGCCGGCATGGGCAGGCTGCTTGGCCTCGACCTGCTCGGCGCGCTCGATGCTGGTGAAACCATCGGCCTGGTGACCACGCTGTCGGAACCGAACCTCACCGCGATTTCCGGCGAAACTGCCGAGTTCCTCGCGGGCGGCGAATATCCGATCCCGGTTTCGCAGGGCCTCGGCACCACGTCGATCGAGTACAAGAAGTACGGTGTCAGCCTCGCTTACACGCCGACGGTGTTGGCCAATGGCCGCATCTCGATCCGCGTTCGCCCGGAAGTGTCGGAGCTTTCCAGCACCGGCGCGCTCAAGCTCGACAGCATCGAAATCCCGGCGCTGACCGTGCGCCGCGCCGAGACGACTGTCGAACTCGGCTCCGGCCAGTCGTTCATGATCGCAGGACTGCTCAGCAACAGCGCGCAGAACGCGCTGACCAAGATGCCGGGCGCGGGCGACATCCCGATCCTCGGCTCGCTGTTCCGCTCGACCAGCTACAAGAAGGGCGAAACCGAACTGGTCATCATCGTCACGCCATACCTGGTCAATCCGGTCAACGCTGCAGACATCAAACTGCCGACCGATGGCTTCCAGAGCCCCAATGACATCCAGCGCCTGCTTGGCAACATGGAGCATGACGGGGTGACCGGGGGTGACCGTCCCAAGCCGACCGAAAAGGAAGGCACCGTTCAGGCCGGACCCAAGGTGGGAGCACTCGATGCCCCCGCAGGCTCTGCCCAGCCGCGCGACCGTCGCAGCGACAAGAAGGTCGCCAGCGCCGAGCCCGGCTTCAGCATTCAGTGAGAAAGGGACAAACCATGCACCGCAACCTCACACGCAGCACGACCAGTGCATTGATCCTCGCCGCTTCCATTGCGCTGTCGGCCTGCTCGGCCACGCCTGAAAACCGCATGCTCAATTCGGTTCACCAGCCGGTGGTCGAACGCAACCGCTACGTGCTCGATGTCGATACGCTGCCCGGCGGCGGCCTTTCGATCCCCGAGCAGCGCCGTCTGGCCGGATGGTTCGAAAGCCTCGGCCTGAAATATGGCGACAAGATCTCGGTCGACGATCCGATGCAGTCCAAGGCCACGCTGGCATCGGTCGAAGCCGTCGCCTCGCGCTGGAGCCTGATGGTCGATGGCAATGCGCCGATCACCGCGGGCTACGTCGCCTCTGGTGCCACCCGCATCATCGTGACGCGCGCGGTCGCCTCGGTTCCGGGCTGCCCGGACTGGTCGACCAAGTCGGACTTCTCGATGTCCAACCGCACCACGTCGAACTTCGGCTGCGCGATCAACAGTAACCTGGCCGCGATGGTCGCCGACAAGGAGCACCTTGTCCAGGGCGCCACCGGCTCGGGCGAAACGGTCGTGATGTCGGGCACCAAGGCCATCGACAGCTACCGCAATGCCAAGCCCACCGGCGAAGGCGGGCTCAAGAGCGTCAACACATCCAGCAGCGGCAGCGGCGGCGGAGGGAACTAAGGTCATGAGCATGAAACACGCGAACCGCGACGCTTTTGCCGCCTTCATGTGCGACGAGACTGCGCTCGACATGCTCCGCCCGGTCGTCGTCGACATGGGCTGGGCGCCGGAGAAGTGCCATCGCGGCGGCCTCCGCAACGCGATCCAGTCGCTGTCGATCACCGCCAGCCCGAACATCCTGATGGTCGATCTGTCGGAAAGCGGCGATCCGCTCAACGACATCAACGCATTGGCCGAAGTCTGCGAGCCGGGCACCGTCGTCATCGCGGTGGGCCAGGTCAACGACGTGCGCCTCTATCGCGATCTCGTCGCCTCGGGCATTCAGGACTATCTGCTCAAGCCGCTCAACGCCGGTCAGATCCGCGACGCGCTGGTTCAGGCGCAGACGATCTTCACCGCGCCCAAGAGCCACGATCCGATGACGGCAAAGCGCCACATCTCGACCGCGATCGTGGGCACGCGCGGCGGCGTCGGCGCCTCCACGCTGGCGACCTCGCTGGCATGGCTGTTCAGCACCGATCACAAGCTGCCGACCGCGTTGCTCGATCTCGACGTCCACTTCGGCACGGGCGCACTCACCCTCGATCTCGAGCCGGGCCGGGGCCTGACCGACGCGATCGACAATCCCAGCCGCATCGACGGTCTGTTCATTGAACGCGCCATGATCCGCGCGAACGACAATCTGGCGATCCTTTCGGCAGAAGCGCCGATCAGCTCCCCGCTGATGACCGACGGCAGTGCATTCGTGCAGCTCGAGGAAGAGTTCCGTCAGGCATTCGAGATGACCGTGATCGACATGCCGCGCAACATGCTGATCAACTTCCCGCACCTGCTCAGCGACGTGAACGTGGTGATTGTCGCCACGGAGCTGACACTGGCCGGTGCGCGCGATGCAATCCGCCTGCTCTCGTGGCTCAAGACTAACGCCAGCCATGCGCGGCCGGTCATCGTGGCCAACAAGGTTCAGGCTGGCGCGAACGAGATCAGCAAGGCCGATTTCGAAGCCTCGATAGAACGCAAGATCAACTTCATGATCCCTTACGACGTGAAGGGCGCCTCGAACTCGGCCAAGCTCGGCCAGACTTTCGTCGCCGCCAATCGCGCGTCGAAGGCCGGCGGCATTCTGCGCGACATCGCTCACGGGATCATCGGTTCGGTGGGTGAGGATGGAACCGCAACTGCTGACAACAGCAGCGATGTGCGCAAGGCTTCGCTGCTGGGCAAGTTCGATCTCAAGAAAATGCTTGCGGCCAAGCCCAAGGCTAATGCTGCGGCTTGAACAGCCCCAGTTTGAACCAACAGGGCAACCGGTGACGTGACAGGAAGGCGATAGATGATCCAGCTTCTGGTAATGGCCGTGGGCCTGATGCTCGCCATGGTGCTCGGTTATGCCGCCCTGTCAGGTCCGTCGGCATCCAAGGAATCGGGCAGGCGCCTGCAGTCGGTGCGTTTCCGCCATTCGGAAAGCGCGGTCGACAAGGTCGAGGCCCAGTATCGCAAGACGCTGGCCTCGCGCAAACCGCGCACCCACAAGATCGCAGGGTCCGGGTCGAGGCTTGAGGCGCTGGCATTGCGCCTGCACCGCACGGGCAAGGGCTGGACGATGTCGCAATACCTCTACGTCAGCGGCGGCATTGCCCTGGCCGTGCTTATAGTGGTCTACATCAAGACCGGCGCGGCGGCTCTGGCTCTGGGTGCCGGTGTGCTGATCGGCGGCGGCGTGCCGCACTTTCTGGTTGGCCGGGCCATCAACAAGCGGATCAACGGTTTTGTCACGCGCCTTCCCGATGCTCTCGACCTGCTCGTTCGCGGCCTCCGCTCGGGCCTGCCGGTAACCGAGACTCTCGGCGTCGTTGCCTCAGAATTGCCTGGCCCGGTCGGGCAGGAATTCAAGATGGTGACGGACCGCATCAAGGTTGGCCGGACCATGGAAGAAGCGCTGCAGGACACGGCAGACCGCCTGAACCTTCCCGAATTCAACTTCTTCTGCATCACCCTTGCGATCCAGCGCGAAACCGGCGGCAACTTGGCAGAAACCCTGTCCAACCTGTCCGACGTCTTGCGCAAACGCGCCCAGATGAAGCTCAAGATCAAGGCGATGAGCTCGGAATCCAAGGCCTCGGCCTATATCGTCGGCTCGTTGCCGTTCATCGTCTTCGCGCTGATCTACACGATCAATCCCGAGTATCTTGGCAAGTTCTTCGTAGACGACCGTCTGATCATCGCGGGCCTCGGCGGCCTGACGTGGCTCGGCATCGGCTCGTTCATCATGGCCAAGATGGTCAGCTTCGAAATCTGAGCGAAAAGGACAGGCGATCATGCTCAATACCCCGCCCGGACCGACGCTCCTCGGTTTTGACGTCTACCTGATCGGTTCGATCCTTGTGGCTGTCGCCGCAATGGCCGTGATGCTGGCAATCTACGCCGCCATCACCGTGCGCGATCCCATGACCAAGCGCGTGAAGGCGCTCAACGAGCGGCGTGAGCAGCTCAAAGCCGGTATCGTCACCGCCAGTGCCCGCAAGCGCACCAGCATCGTTCGCCGCAACCAGACAACCGACCAGATCCGTGGTTTCCTCGAATCGCTGAAGGTCCTTCAGGACAGCCAGGTGTCCGTCGTCCAGCAGAAGCTGGCCCAAGCAGGCATCCGCAAGAAGGAGTGGGCCGTTGCGGTCATTCTCGGGCGTCTCGTCGGTCCGATCGTGCTTGGTCTGCTCGGCGCGGTGGTCTTCTACTGGTCCTCGATGTTTGCCGAAATGTCCCAGTTCAAGCGGCTGCTCGGTTTTGCGGTGTGCCTGATCGCTGGCTACAAGGGTCCGGACATCTTCGTCCAGAACCTGATCGGCAAGCGCACGGTTGCCATCCGCAAGGGCCTGCCTGACGCGCTCGACCTGCTGGTGATCTGCGCCGAAGCCGGTCTCACCGTCGACGCTGCCTTCAACCGCGTCGCCCGTGAACTGGGCCGGGCCTACCCCGAACTCGGCGACGAATTTTCACTGACTGCCATCGAACTGTCGTTCCTCACCGAGCGCCGCCAAGCGTTCGAAAACCTTGCCTACCGCGTCGATCTCGATTCGGTGAAGGGCGTGGTCACCACGATGATCCAGACCGAACGCTACGGTACGCCGCTCGCATCGGCGCTGCGCGTGCTCTCGGCCGAATTCCGCAACGAGCGCATGATGCGCGCCGAGGAAAAGGCCGCGCGTCTGCCCGCGATCATGACCATCCCGCTGATCCTGTTCATTCTTCCGGTGCTGTTCGTCGTCATTCTCGGCCCGGCAGCGTGCTCGATCAGCGACACCCTGATCAACAAGAAAACCTGATTTGGACGTCGCCGCGCTGGCAGGTCCGGCGCGGCAAAGGCGCAAAAGAAAAGGTCCGGCAGGCAATCGCGCCCGCCGGACCTTTTCTGTTTCACCCGCGGCAATTCAGCCTTTGACGACGCTCTGTTCGATTGCGCCAAAGATGCTTTTGCCCTTGGCGTCGCGCATTTCGATGCGCAGGCTATCGCCCCACTTGAGGAACGGCGTTGCCGCCTCGCCTGCTGCAATCGCTTCGACCATGCGCTGTTCGGCGATGCAGGCATAGCCGCGGCCACCATCGGCAACGGGTTTCCCCGGCGAACCATCGGCACCGCGATTGGAAACCGTGCCTGACCCCACGATGGAGCCTGCACCAAGCTTTCGCGTCTTGGCCAGATGCGCGATCAGCACGCCGAAGTCGAACGTGCATTCCTCGCCCGCCTCGATCCGGCCGAACGGCTTGCCATTGAGGTCCACGCAAAGCGTGCGCGCCAGCTTGCCGCCCTGCCACGCATCACCAAGTGCACCGGGCGTGACGAAGACTGGCGACAAGTGACTGGCGGGCTTTGACTGGACGAACCCGAAGCCCTTGCCGAGTTCAGACGGAATGAGATTGCGAAGCGAAACGTCGTTGACCAGACCGACGAGGCGGATGTGCCTTAGCGCCTGCTCGGCGGTCGCTCCCTGCGGCACGTCCCCGGTCACCACCACGATCTCGGCCTCGAAATCGCAGCCCCACGCTTCGTCAGCGAGGACCAGCGGCTCGCGTCCGCCGCGCAAGTCGTCGCTGCCGCCCTGATACATCAGCGGATCGGTCCAGAAGCTGTCGGGAAGCTCCGCACCGCGCGCCTTGCGCACAAGTTCGACATGATTGACGTAAGCGCTGCCATCCACCCACTGGTAGGCACGAGGCAAAGGTGCGCAGGCCTCGCGTTCGTGGAAGCGCTTGCGCGGGATCGCTTCATGCGCAAGCTCGATCGAAAGCGCTTCGACCAGCGGGAAGTAACGGTCCCACTCATCGAGCAGCCCTTGCAGCGTCGGCACGATGTGATCGGCATCGGCATACCAGGCCAGATCGTCGGACACGACGATCAACCTGCCATCCCGCCCTTGCGGCAGCGAGGCCAGCTTCACTTCTCGTCCCCTTCGATTGTGCGCGCGGCTTTGAGCAGCTTGTCGAGTATGGCGCGCAGCTTGAGCTGTTCGCGCGGGGTAATCGCCGAAAAAATCTTCTCGTATATTTCAACTGCCTGCGGCCAGATCTTGCCGTGCAATTCACGGCCCGCAACAGTCAGCTCGAGATGGTGCGAGCGCCCGTCGAGTTCATTCGGGCTGCGTTGCACGAGCCCGCGTTCCTCCAGCACCTTGCACGCGCGATTGACCGCGACCTTGTCCATCAGCGTTGCACGCACAAGGTCGCGCTGCGTCAGTGAACAAGCATCTCCAAGCACGGCCATGATCCGCCATTCGGGGATCTTGAGGCCGAATTCGCTGCGGTATTCACCCGATATAAGTCCGCTCACCGCGTTCGAGGTGATGGCCATCCGGTAGGGCATGAAGTCTGCGAGACGGGTCGATGTTCCAGGCATGATTTCGTATCACATGAAACTAGCGTGGTGCGCAAGAAGAAATAATATGTCACCAAGCTCGCCCCCCCCGATACTTCGTTTCGCAAAATACCGCTACAGGAAATTTTAATCGCGCAATGCCCGTGATGCGATTGCGCCCAGTTTGGCCGCAAGCACTTGATCTCGCTGCGAACGCGCAGTCATTATCGCCCCGTCCAGTGCATGATCTATCGGACTGGGCACGCGCTCGATCGGCAGAATTTCTGCAAGGCGCGCAATCGTTTCGCGCGCCAGCGCAGTATTCGCGGCCATGACTCGCAACACGTCCGCCACCTCGACATGCTCGCCCTCACGCCATGAATCATAGTCGGTGACCATGCCGAGCAAGGCATAAGGCAGTTCGGCCTCACGGGCGAGACGCGCCTCAGGCAGCGCGGTCATTCCGATCACATCGGCGCCCCACCCCCGGTACATCCGGCTCTCGGCGCGCGTGGAGAACTGCGGCCCCTGCATGGCCAGATAACACCCGCCCCGGTGGACCACAGCGCCTGCCGCTTCCGCAGCATTTGCCGCGAGCGCGGCAAGCCGCGCGCAGACCGGATCGGCCATCGAGACATGCGCCACCAGTCCATCACCGAAGAACGTGTCCACCCTGCCGTGGGTGCGGTCGATGAACTGGTCCACTGCAACAAAACTGCCTGGCGCAAGGTCCTCGCGCAGCGAGCCGATGGCGGAAATCGCCAGCACGTCGGTCACACCGCAGCGCTTGAGGACGTCGATGTTGGCGCGGGCGTTGATCTCGTGCGGCGGAAGGCGATGTCCCTTGCCGTGGCGCGGCAGGAACACGAAATCGATCTGCCCGATCCGCCCTATCGTAACAGGCCCTGACGGCTCGCCGAAGGGTGAGGAAACCGCGATTTCCTGCGCATCCTCCAACCCGGCGAAGTCATATAGTCCCGACCCGCCGATCACGCCGATGCGCCAGCGCGGCGCGCGCTCGTCAGCGCGCAAGAATGCCCGCCATCACGAAATCGAGCGTATGCTCGCGGTAGCTGTCGCGCAGTTCCTCGGTCAGGGTGTCCTGATCGAAACAGTGCCTCAGCACCAGCCGCGCCGAGAAGAACCGGTCGGCGGCGCCTGTCAGGGTGAAGTAGAACAACTGCGGATCGATCGGCCGGAAAACGCCGGCTTCGACGCCCTCGCCGATCAAATGTTTGTAGGCCCGGTGGAGCGGCAGAAGATACTGGTCGGCAATACGCTTCGCTTCGGCCTCATCGCTGTCACGCACCAGTCGCATCAGCAACCGATTGAGGTAGGGATAGGCGTAATAAGTGTCGATGCACTTGGAGATGTGTTTGCGCAGCTTCGCCTCGGGCGACATCTGGTCCTTGGCCACCAGCGCATCGACCGACTTGACGATCGTGTCCATGTCGCGATCGAGCAAGGCCTTGAGCAGCCCCGCCTTGTTGCCGAAATAGTATTTCACCAGCGCCGAATTGAGCCCGGACCGCAAGCTCAGTTCCGAAAGCGAAATGTCGACCACATCGCCCTCGCGCATGATGTTCGACGCGGTCTGCAACAGCAATTCGCGTGCGCCCGGCGTTTCGAGGCTTTCGGTCTTGTCCATTGCTGCGCTCATTCCCAGTCCGGCTCATCCCACCACGGATAAAACGACGGCATATCCGAAGAAACGCGCCCCGGGTAGCGGGGGGCACGTTTTTCGAGAAAACTGGCGACCCCCTCGGCCGCATCGTCACTGCGCGAAAGCGTATAGATGGCTCGGCTGTCAACCCGGTGGGCCATCATCGGGTGCGAAAGGCCTGGATTGTGCCACAGCATCGCGCGCGTCATCGCCACCGAAACTGCGCTGGTGTTGTCGGCAATTTCGCGCGCCAGGGCCACGGCAGCAGGCATCAGATCGGCAGGTTCATGCAGTGACCGGACCAACCCGCCGCGCAGCGCTTCGTCCGCATCGAAAACCCGCCCCGTCATGCACCATTCCAGCGCCTGGGACATGCCGACAAGGCGGGGCAGGAACCAGCTTGATGCGGCCTCGGGCACGATGCCGCGCCGCGCGAACACGAACCCGAACCGCGCGGTCGTCGACGCGAGGCGCATATCCATCGGCAATTGCATGGTCGCGCCAATGCCCACCGCCGCGCCGTTGATCGCGCCGATCACTGGCTTCTTTGAATGAAAGATCCGCAAGGTAAGTTTGCCGCCGCTGTCACGCACGCGCGGGTCGGACAGATCTTCAACCGCGTCGCCGCTGGAAAAGACATGCCGCCCATCATCGGGCGTAAGGTCCGCTCCTGCACAGAACGCGCGCTCGCCCGCTCCCGTCACGATCACCGCACGCACAGTGTCGTCGGCATCGGTGCGATCGAACGCATCGATCATCTCGGCCATCATCGTCGGCGTATAGGCGTTCATCTTTTCCGGGCGGTGCAGCGTGAGCGTGGCAATCCCGTCTGCGATTTCGAGCCTGATCTGCGTATAGCCGCCCAACGCATCTCTCCTGTGGATCGCGGGGGGAAGGGTCCACGCCCTTCCCGCTTCCGCCTCATTCAGATCAGCGCTTCAAGTCAGCGCGGTGCCATGCGGATCGCACCGTCCAGACGCACGTCCTCGCCGTTGAAATAGCTCGTTTCGATCATGCACATTGCGAGGTTCGCATATTCCTCGGGCATGCCCAGCCGCTTTGGGAACGGCACGGACGCGGCAAGTCCGGCGCGCACGTTCTCGGGCGCGGCGGCAAGGAGCGGCGTGTTGAAGATGCCCGGCAGGATCGTGTTGACGCGGATGCCCTCGGCCATCAGGTCGCGCGCAATCGGCAATGTCATGCCGACAACGCCGCCCTTCGACGCAGAATAGGCCGCCTGCCCCATCTGGCCGTCTTCAGCCGCAACCGACGCCGTGTTCACGATAGCCCCGCGCTCGCCAAACTCGTCGCACGGATCGAGCGTCAGCATGCCAGCCGCAGACTTGGCGATGCAGCGGAAGGTGCCGACAAGGTTGATCTGGATGACCAGATTGAACGCATCCAGCGGGAAGTGCTTGATCGAACCGTCTTCCTTCGACCGGCTGGCGGTCTTCACCGCGTTGCCGATGCCGGCGCAGTTGACCAGGACCCGCTCCTGCCCATGCGCCGCGCGCGCCTTGGCAAAGCCCGCATCGACACTCTCGTCGCTGGTCACGTTCACTTCGCAGAACACGCCGCCGATTTCGGCCGCCAAGGCCTCGCCCTTGTCCTTCTGCAGATCGAAAATGGCGACTTTCACGCCCTTGGCCGCCAGAGCGCGAGCGGTGGCTGCACCAAGGCCTGAGGCGCCGCCGGTAACCACGGCAGCCACGGTAGTGTCGAGCTTCATCAGATCAGTCCTCTCTTGAAATCGTCAAATTCAAAGCGCTTCGATGATCGTGACATTGGCCACGCCGCCGCCCTCGCACATCGTCTGCAAACCATACTTGCCGCCCCGCGCGCGCAAGGCGTGAACCAGCGTCGCCATCAGCTTCGCGCCCGATGCCCCAAGCGGATGGCCCAGCGCAATTGCGCCGCCATTGACGTTGAGCCGGTCCGGATCTGCCCCGGTGTGCTTGAGCCACGCCATCGGCACCGAGGCGAAGGCCTCGTTCACCTCATAGAGATCGATGTCGGCAATCTTCAATCCAGCCCGCTGCAATGCGCGGTCGGTTGCGAACAACGGTTCTTCCAGCATGATCACCGGATCGCCCGCCGTGACAGTCAGGTTGTGAATGCGCGCCAGCGGGGTCAACCCGTGTGCCTTGAGCGCCGCCTCCGACACAACCAGCACCGCGCTCGAACCGTCGCACATCTGGCTGGCGGTGGCCGCTGTCAGCGCCCCATCAGGCTGGAGCAACTTGACCCCGGCAATGCTGTCCAGCGTCGCATCGAAGCGGATCCCCTCGTCCACAGTATGCAGCGCCGGGCCATCCGGCGTGTCGATCTCGATGCCCACGATCTCGTTCGCGAAAGCCTGCGCATGGGTCGCGGCAATCGCCTTGCGGTGGCTTTCCAGCGCAAAGCGGTCGAGATCGTCTTTCGAAAACCCGTGTTTTTTCACGATCATTTCCGCGCCCACGAACTGCGAGAACATGATCCCCGGATACTTATCCTCGAGCCCCGCCGACTTGTAGTGCCCCAGCCCCTCCTTCATGTGGAGCGTGGCGTTCGATCCCATCGGCACGCGGCTCATGCTTTCGACGCCTGCCGCGATGACCACATCCTGCGTGCCCGACATCACCGCCTGCGCGGCAAACTGGATCGCCTGCTGCGATGATCCGCACTGCCGGTCGATGGTCGCCGCAGGCGTCGATTGTGGCAGCAATTTCGATGCCAGCACGGCATTGCGCCCTACCTGCATCGATTGCTGACCGGCCTGCGTCACGCAGCCCATGATCACGTCGTCGACCGACGAAGGATCGATGCCGGAACGCGCAATAATCGCATCGAGACTGCGCGCGGCAAGATCGACCGGGTGCACCCCTGCAAGCCTGCCTCCGCGACGGCCGCCAGCCGTACGCACGGCTTCGACGATATAGGCACTTGCCATGACGGTCCCGACTCCTCCAACTTTGCTTTAATCAAACGATTAAGGGTGGCAAGTGCGCCGGTCAAGCAGACTTGTCGGATCGCCCCGCCGCCCGCATAAACGAGCGCGTGAGCAAGGAAGCCTCCCTGATCGAAGCGATGCGCGCGCTGGCCACGCACCCCGCCGCGCGCGGCCTTGCCGACGATTGCGCGGTTCTCGATTTGGGCGGCGAGGCGCTTGTGCTCACCCACGACATGATGGTCGAAGGCGTGCACTGGCTGCCGGGGCAGGACATGGCCGATGTCGCGTGGAAGCTGGTTGCCACCAATCTCTCGGACCTCGCCGCCAAGGGCGCGGAGCCGGTAGGCGTATTACTCGGCTTCACGCTGGGCGAGAGCGACGCGCGTTTTGTCGAAGGACTGGGTGAAGCACTCAAAGCCTTCAACGTTCCCCTTCTCGGCGGCGATACGGTCAGCGCCAATGGCCCGCGCAGTCTTGGCCTCACCGCGCTGGGCCGCGCCACGCACCGCCCGCCCCCAGCGCGCGCAGGCGCACGCCCGGGCGACACGCTCTGGCTGACCGGCCCGGTCGGCGGGGCCATGCTCGGCTTCGAAGCCCTGCGCGACGGCACGAGCGCCGACAGTACCGCTTTCCGCCGCCCGCTCCCGCGCCTTGCCCAAGGCAAAGCGCTCGCTCCGCTTGCCACCGCGATGATGGACGTCTCCGACGGCTTGCTGATTGACGCGGCGCGCATGGCGCAGGCGAGCAGCGTCACCTTTGCCATCGAAATGGCGGCCGTGCCCTTCCCCTCAGACCTGCCCATGAACCGCCGCGACGAGGCGATGCGCTGGGGCGACGACTACGAACTGCTGTTCACCCTCCCGCCCGACACGCAGCCACCGGTCCCGGCGTTCCGCATCGGCGTGGCCGAAGCAGCAAAGCCATCACCTGTTACGGTTGACGGGAACGCCGCCTCAGGCGCGCTGGGATATTCCCACAACTAGTCCCTTTGTTTCCCCTCTCTTGATGCACGTCATGGAAGGGCTTGCGAGCCGGAAATAAAGCTATAGCCTCTTGCCCGACCCGCGAACGACGGGGGACGGGCCATTCGTGGCACCGTGAATAAAGGGGGATGCCAACGTGAACCTAGTCGTACTATCGATATTACTCGGGTTACTGGCCATAGTTTATGGCTTCGTGACCAGCCGTCAGGTGCTCGGTGCATCTGCTGGCAACGCCAAGATGCAGGAAATCGCCGCCGCCATTCAGGAAGGCGCTCAAGCCTACCTGAAGCGCCAGTACACCGCGATTGCGGTGGTCGGCGTGGTCGTCGCCGTGATCATCGCCGCAACGCTCGGCACGATCTCGGCCACAGGCTTCGTGATCGGCGCCGTGCTTTCGGGGCTGGCTGGTTTCATCGGGATGAACATCTCGGTCCGCGCCAACGTCCGCACCGCAGCCGCTGCACAAACCGGCCTGCAGCAGGGACTGACGCTTGCCTTCCGCGCAGGCGCGATCACCGGCATGCTCGTGGCGGGCCTCGCGCTCCTCGCGATTGCGGTGTTCTATCACTACCTGACAGACATCGCAGGCTACACCGTGGGCGGCGATGACCGTACCGTGGTGGACGGCCTCGTCGCACTCGCTTTCGGCGCTTCGCTGATCTCGATCTTCGCGCGTCTGGGCGGCGGCATCTTCACCAAGGCCGCTGACGTCGGTGCCGATCTCGTCGGCAAGGTCGAGGCTGGCATCCCCGAAGACGATCCACGCAACCCCGCCGTCATTGCCGACAACGTGGGCGACAACGTCGGCGATTGCGCCGGCATGGCCGCCGACCTGTTCGAAACCTATGTCGTTACCGTGGGTGCCACGATGGTGCTCACCGCGCTGCTGCTCAAGGGTCTGGGCGATGCCCTTGCCCCGATGATGGCGCTCCCGCTGCTGATCGGCGGCGTGTGCATCGTGACTTCGATCATCGGCACCTACTTCGTCAAGCTGGGTAGCTCGAACAACATCATGGGCGCAATGTACAAGGGCTTCCTTGTCACCGCCGTGCTGTCGGTCGGCGCTATCTGGTGGGCCATCGACTATGCCCTGGGCGGCATGGAAACGCCGATGAGCTATACCATCATGGCCGACACGGTGACCTTTACCGGTCGCACGCTGTTCTATTGCTCACTGCTCGGTCTGGTCATCACCGGCCTGATCATCTGGATCACCGAATACTATACCGGCACCAACTACCGCCCGGTCCGTTCGATCGCCAAGTCGTCGGAAACCGGCCACGGCACCAACGTCATCCAGGGTCTGGCCATCAGCCTTGAATCGACCGCCATGCCAACGCTGGTGATCTGCGCAGGCATCATCGGCGCCTACCAGCTCGCAGGCCTCATCGGCATCGCCTATGCAGCCACTGCAATGCTTGCACTGGCAGGCATGGTTGTCGCGCTCGACGCCTATGGTCCTGTCACTGACAACGCCGGCGGCATTGCTGAAATGGCAGGGCTCGACGATTCGGTCCGGGAAAAGACCGACGCGCTCGATGCCGTGGGCAACACCACCAAGGCCGTTACCAAGGGCTATGCCATCGGTTCGGCCGGCCTTGCCGCACTGGTGCTGTTCGCAGCCTACACCACTGACCTTCGCGAATTCTTCCCGGATCTCGCGGTCAGCTTCAGCCTCGAAAACCCCTATGTCATCGTCGGGCTGCTGCTCGGCGCGCTCCTGCCGTACCTCTTCGGTGCGATGGGCATGACCGCCGTGGGCCGCGCCGCTGGTGACGTGGTGCTGGATGTGCGCAACCAGTTCCGCGACAATCCGGGTATCATGGCGGGCACGTCCAAGCCCGACTATGCCCGCACCGTGGACCTTGTCACCAAGGCCGCGATCAAGGAAATGATCGTCCCGTCGCTGCTGCCGGTGCTTGCGCCGATTGCCGTGTACTTCGTGATCACTGCCGTTGCAGGCCAGGCCAACGGCTTTGCCGCGCTTGGCGCACTGCTCTTGGGTGTGATCGTCGGCGGTCTGTTCGTTGCCATCTCGATGACCTCGGGCGGCGGCGCATGGGATAACGCCAAGAAGTACATCGAAGACGGCCACCACGGCGGCAAGGGCAGTGAAGCCCACAAGGCTGCCGTGACCGGCGATACCGTCGGCGATCCCTACAAGGATACGGCAGGGCCTGCCGTCAATCCGATGATCAAGATCACCAACATCGTCGCACTGCTTCTGCTCGCGGCACTTGCGGCCCACGCAGCAGGCTAAACCCGCTCGCGGTCCCGAACATCTGGGAAAAGGAAACCCCGGCCGGAGAAATCCGGGCGGGGTTTTCCTTTGGGCGACCCTACCTTTTTCATCGCTGTTAACCGAGTTTTCGCGCCTTGGTCGTAAGCCCGCAGGCGGAGACCCGATCGTTGAACGCCCCGCCCTTTATCCTGTCGCCCGCAGCGACGCCGCTCGCGCCGCCCGGCACGGTGCACGCACGCGCGCTACCATGGCACGCTTGGGCCGATGACGTGGGCCGGAGCCGGTGGCACGCACTGGCAGAGGCCGCCACCACGCCCAACCCGTTCTTCGAACCATGGTATCTCATCCCCGCGCTCGAATCCTTCGACGCCAAGGGCGCCGTGCAGCTTTTTCTCGTCGAATTGGGCGATGAGCTCGTGGGCCTGCTGCCGGTCGCGCCCATGCGCAAATACGGGCGCTGGCCCTTTCCGCACCTCGCGTCGTGGCTCCACGCGAACGCCTTTCTCGGCGTGCCGCTCGTCCGCGCAGGCTATGAAGCCCTGTTCTGGCAAGCACTTGCGGATTGGGCCGATACCAACCACGGCGCAGGCCTGTTCCTTCATCTCGCCGGGATGCCGCTCGAACAGCCGCTCACCCAGGCGCTGTTCGACTTGTGCCACGCGAGCAATCGCACCGCAGGCCTCGTCATGCGCGAACAGCGCGCGCTGCTCTTTTCCCCGCTTGGCCCCGAGGCGTATCTCGAACGCGCGCTGACTGGAAAAAAGCGCAAGGAATTGCGCCGCCAGCACACCCGCCTTTCCGAACAGGGCGACCTTGAATTCGAACGCCGCAGCGATGCGACCGGCATAGCGCCTTGGATCGACGCCTTCCTCCATCTTGAACGGACCGGATGGAAGGGCACGGCGGGCAGCGCCATGGCCTGCGCGCCTGAAACCGAAACGCTGTTCCGCAAAAGCCTCGAACAAGCCGCCACGCTCGGCAAGCTGGAGCGCCTCGCGCTGACGCTGGACGGCAAGCCCATCGCCATGCTTGCCAATTTCCTCACCCCGCCGGGCAGCTTTTCCTACAAGACCGCCTTTGACGAGGACTACGCACGCTTTTCGCCCGGCGTCCTGCTCCAGCGCGAAAACCTCGCCCTGCTGAACCGCGACGACATCGCATGGTGCGATAGCTGCGCCGCGCCCGATCACCCGATGATCGATAGCCTCTGGACCGAGCGCCGCCCCATTGGCCGCATTTCGGTGGCCATCGGCGGCACGCTGCGCCGCTCGCTATTCAACCTGCTGCTCAAGTTCGAACTCGGGCGCAACCCCACCGGACTCGACCGATGAACGACCTGACCGCCACGTTCGCAAACGCTGACCCTCTCGACGCCTTCGGTGCAGAATCGCGGAGCGCATTCGCCGCGTCCTACCCGGAAGTGCCGCACAAGCTGGCACACCACCTCGGCGATCATCCGTTGATGCAACTGGATGCGCTTGCCGCAATGGCCGAAGCGCTTCCCGACACCTCGGTCGAGTACAACCGCGCCAACCTCCCCATCGGCCTCAATGGCGAGAAAGCCCCCGCCAACGGCATCGGCATCGGTGAGACGATCCGCAATATCGCCACCACTGGCAGCTGGGCCGCGCTCAAGAACATCGAACAGATCCCCGCTTACAACGACCTGCTCATGGCGCTGCTGGCGGAACTGCGCCCGACGATCGAAGCGCGGACCGGCGCCATGCTCAAGCCACAGGGCTTCGTATTCGTTACCAGCCCGAACGGCGTCACGCCCTATCACTTCGACCCTGAGCACAACATCCTGCTGCAACTCATGGGCAGCAAGATGATGACCATGTTCCCCGCAGGCAATGCCACTTACGCCCCCGACGAAACGCACGAAGGCTATCACACCGGCGGCGGCCGCGAGCTTTTCTGGCGTGACGAACTGATCGCCGGCGGCCGCGAATGGACACTTTCCCCCGGCGAAGCGCTGTTCGTGCCGGTCATGTCACCACACTTCGTCAACAACGGCCAGGCTCCGTCCGTCTCGCTCTCGATCACCTGGCGATCCGAATGGAGCTTCGCCGAAGCCGACGCCCGCGCGTTTAATGGCTTGTTGCGCAAGGCCGGGCTCAAGCCCCGCCCGCCCGGCAGATGGCCTGCGACCAACCGCGCCAAGGCCCTCGCATGGCGGTTGATCCGTCGGCTGCGCGGAACGCGCTGAACCATCCCGTTGACGTAAACGGCAAGTCGGTCCATCGAAGCACGATGACCGAGAATGAAGACCCTTCGCCCCAGCACCTCGTCGAACGCCTGCTTGCCCTACTCAACGTGCAGGACCATGGCGGCGACCGTTTCGAAGGCGCACGCAAGATCGGCGGTGTAGGCCGCGTATTCGGCGGTCAAGTCATAGGCCAGGCCCTCGCCAGCGCCGAACGCACTGTGGCAGACGACCGCCCCGTCCATTCGCTCCACGCCTATTTCCTGCGCGGGGGCAGCGAAGATCACGGAATCGACTTCAAGGTCGAGCGCGATCTCGATGGTGGGAGCTTCTCCAACCGCCGGGTCATTGCCAGCCAACTCGGCAAACCCGTGCTCAACATGATCGCCTCGTTCCACAAGCGCGAGGACGGGTTCCACCACGCCGAACCGATGCCGCATGTTGCGGGCCCAGATGACCTGGCCAGCGAAACGGACCTGCGCCGCCAATACATCGACAAGGTGCCCGAAGCGCGGCGACGGTTCATGCTGGAGCCTCGCCCGATCGAACTGCGCCCGCTCGAACCGCGGCACTGGATGGGCGGCGGCCCGCGCGAACCGGTGGCGCACACCTGGTTCCGTGCGGTCGCGCGCCTGCCCGACGATCCGCGCATCCACCGCGCCGTGCTGGCCTATGCCAGCGACATGACCCTGCTTGGCACCTCGACCCTGCCGCACGATCTCAGCTGGTCGAAGGGCAACATGATGGGTGTAAGCCTGGATCACGCCCTCTGGTTCCACGACGATTTCCGCGCCGACGAATGGCTGCTCTACGCTTGCGACAGCCCCTGGGCCGGGCGTGCGCGCGGCTTTAACCGCGGGCGAATCTACACGCAGGACGGCAAGCTGATTGCCGATGTCGCGCAAGAAGGCTTGATCCGCCCGATCACGCCCAAACCGGACGGCGCCTGATCAGGGCTTGGTGCAGATTTCACCATCGATGTGCGGTTGCGTCACCATCGCAAACACCACCCGGCCAAGCGCGGCCACGCTGACATTCGCCGAAAGGCTTTGCGCCACGCGCTCAAATCGCTGGCAATTCGCCGCGTCCGTCGCGCCCCCGCCATAGCGGTTGCCAAGCTTGGTCGAGTAAATGTCAAAGGCACGGCGCTCGCCCGCAAAAAAGGCACGCAGCCGCCTGTCGGCCGCCGCGAAAATCGAACGATGCGCAGTCAGCATCGCATCGTATCCCGGCGAAATGTCCAGCCCCGCGGCCTTGCAGCGCAACGACACCCCCATCATCATCGTCGCAAACTCATTGAGGCGTGCTGCGGTCAAGACTTCGGTATCAAGGCAGGCGCGCGCCTGTGCCGGTCCGGAAACGACCAGCCCCAGTAACGCCGCCAGAAGCGCGCAACGCCTCACTTGGCGGCCACTTGGGCACAGGGAACCAATGGAACCGCCATCAATGCATCGAACTGGCCGACCAGCGCTGCCTGACGGCTGTATGTCGTGGCGGCAACCTGTTGCTGATAGGCACTAGCCTCGGCAGCGATGACATTCATCGGCTGCGGATCGCGCGACAGCTGGAAGCTGTCATAGAAACGCTGCAGACTTTCCATATGCGCAATCGCAGCAGAATTGTTGGCGCGGGCAAGGTCCAGCACGGGCTTGTAACGCGTCTCATAGAAAGCATTGCGCTGCTCTGCCGAACAGAACGACGAAGGCAGGCTCAATTCAGGCACCGCCGACAGCGGCGGTCTGGATGGCAAGGCGAAGCCCTGCGACGCTGCGACCGGCAGCGTTCCCCCGCCCACTTCCTGCGACCGCGCCAGTTCGGTGAGCAGCGCCGCGTCGGAGGCGGTTTGCGAGGTGTTCAACACGGCGACAGTCTGCACAACGGCGGGCGTGGCCACGACGGGCGTGGCGGCAACTGGAGCAGGAGCCGATGCGACAAGCATCGGCTGCGGGGTGGCGGCTACGATCTGCGGAACGGCCACGGGCTGCGGCTGCGGCTGCGACAGGACAGGTTGAACCGGCGAAGTCTTGCGCAAGTTCGCCACCTTGGCTTTCGCAAGGCCGCTGAAAGTGCCCGCCGGATATTGCTGCAGATAGGCCTCATAGACCGCCGGATCATCGCTGCCAGTGACCGATTGCCAGAAAGTCAGTTCAAACTGCGTGCCGACGCCGGTTCCTGTTTCGGCAAGCGCAGGAACGGTGCTGCCGACAGCAACCGCAGCGCACGCGGCAATGACCATTTTGCGCAGGCGGCTCGCCGAGCGTCTCAAAAGAAGTCCCCCACTCCCGCGAATCTTCGCGAAAACTTGTTTCCCGGATAACAGGAATCACAGGGTTTCCTCAAGTTCCGACAAACGGAAATGGTTACAGCGTTGGAAAGCAAGACAAGAATGGATCCAAATCAGTGCAATAGTTCCACCATTCGTGATCCATGTTCGCGCCAGTCCAGCCCTTGCGCCTCCAGCCAACTATCGTCGTAATAGGTCTGGGCATAGCGCAATCCGGAATCGCACAGGATCGTGACGATCGATCCCGCCTGTCCCGCCGCTGCCATTTCCTGCGCCAGTTCAAGACAGGCGAAGATGTTGGTCCCGGTCGATCCGCCGACAGGCCGCCCGATCCGCGCAGCAATCGCGCGCATCGCCCCGATCGAGGCACCATCGGGCACCGCGATCATCCGGTCGATCACATCCGGCAGGAACGATGGTTCCACGCGCGGGCGTCCGATCCCCTCGATCAGGCAGCACGCGCCGTCCGGCGGAGCGGTCACGCTGCGGTCCGCATGGTGCCGGTGAAACACCGAGCCTTCCGGGTCAGCCACGCACAGCTTCGTCGGGTGCCTGCCATAACGGATGAACCGCCCCAGGGTCGCCGAAGTGCCGCCGGTCCCCGCGCCACAAACGATCCACGTCGGCACTGGATGATCCTCGCGCGTCATCTGCTGGAATATGGATTGCGCAATGTTGTTGTTGCCGCGCCAGTCGGTCGCGCGCTCGGCATAGGTGAACTGGTCAAGAAACAGCCCGCCCGCCTCAACTGCCAGCCGCTGCGCCGCAACATACATTTCCGCGGCGCTATCGACCATGTGCACATCGCCGCCATGAAAGCGGATCGCCTCGATCTTGGCAGGCGAGGTGCTGCGCGGAATCACCGCCACGAACTTCAGCCCGATCAGCCGCGCGAAATAGGCTTCAGACACCGCCGTCGATCCGCTCGTCGCGTCCACCAGCAGCGTGTCCGGCCCGATCCGGTTGTTGCACAGGCCATAAAGGATCAGCGACCGCGCCAGCCGGTGCTTGAGGCTCCCGGTGGGATGGACGCTCTCATCCTTCAGATACAGCGTGATGCCGGGAAACTTCGGCAATTCCACCCGGATCAGGTGGGTATCGGCAGACCGGTTGAAGTCCGCCTCGATCCGCCGCACCGCCTCATCAGACCATGCCCGCTGCCCGTCATCCATCGTGCCTCTCCTAACCGGAGGGATGATAGAAGTCATAGACGGTTTGCGCCACTGCCGCGCTCACTCCCGGCGCGCGCTGCAGATCCTCGAGGCTCGCCGCTCGCACTTTGCCCGCCGTGCCGAAGTGCAGCAGCAGCGCCCGCTTGCGCGCAGGGCCGATGCCGGAAATCTCGTCGAGCGGACTGGCTGTAATCGCCCGGCTGCGCTTGGCCCGGTGCGCGCCGATGGCAAAGCGATGCACCTCGTCGCGCATGTTCTGCAAATGGAACAGCACCGGCGAATTGACCGGCAGCATCTTCTCGCGCCCGTCGGGGAAGTGGAACACCTCGCGCCCGTCGCGCCCGTGATGCGGCCCCTTGGCAATTGAAATCAACGCCACATCCTCGATGCCGAGTTCGCCCAGCGCCTCCTTCACGGCGGACATCTGCCCCTTGCCGCCGTCGATCAGCACGAGATCGGGCCATGTGCCGTTCTCGCGGTCAGGATCGTCTTCCTGCGCCTTGCCAAAACGCCGGGTCATCACTTCGCGCATCATCGCAAAGTCGTCGTTGGTCTGCGCGGTCTTGATGTTCCACTTGCGGTACTGCGCCTTCACGAAGCCTTCCGGCCCCGCCACAATCATCGCGCCCAGCGCATTGGTGCCCTGAATGTGGCTGTTGTCGTAAACCTCGATCCGCTGCGGCACCTCGGGCAGATCAAGGAACTCCGCCATTTCGCGCATGACTTTGGCTTTGGTCCCGCTTTCGGCCATGCGCCGGTCGAGCGCCTCGACCGCGTTGCGCTGCGCCTGCTCCATCAGCCGCCGCCGATCCCCGCGCTGCGGCACCGAAACCTCGACCTTGCCGCCGGCCGCCTCGCACAGCGCCTCGGCCAGCAGATCCGCCTCAGGCAGATCGCGGTCCACAAGAATCAACCGCGCGGGCGGCACTTCTTCATAAAATTGCGCAAGAAAACTGGTCATCACCTCTTCCTCGCCCAGCCCTTCGGTATGGGTCGGGAAGAACGCGCGGTGGCCCCAGTTCTGGCCGCCGCGGATGAAGAACGCCTGCACCGCCACCTGCCCGCCCTTGTTGGCCATGGCGAATACATCGGCGTTGCCCACGCCCTCGGCGTTTATCGCCTGGCTGCCCTGGATGAACGTAGCCGCGCGCAAACGGTCGCGCATCATCGCCGCGCGCTCAAAATCGAGGTTCTCCGCCGCCGCCTGCATCTGCGTCTCTATTTCGCGCTGCACAGCGCCCGATTTCCCGCCAAGGAAATCTTTCGCCTGCCGCACCAGCTCACCGTAATCAGACTCGGTGATCCGGTCCACGCAAGGCGCGGAGCAGCGCTTGATCTGATAGAGCAGGCATGGCCGGTCGCGCCGCGCCATGAAGCCATCGTTGCAGCTGCGCAGCAGGAACAGCTTTTGCAGAGCGTTGATCGTCGTGTTGACGCTGCCCGCGCTGGCAAATGGCCCGTAGTAGTTGCCCTTGGCCTTGCGCGCGCCGCGATGTTTCTGGATGCGCGGGAATGCGTGGTCCGCGCGCAACAGGATGAACGGAAACGATTTATCATCCCGCAGCAGCACGTTGTAGGGCGGGCGGAAGCGCTTGATCAGTTGCGCTTCGAGCAGCAGCGCCTCGGCCTCGGAATTGGTCGTGATGATGGTCATCGACCGGGTCTGGCTGACCATGCGCCGCAGCCGGTTGGTCAGCCGGTCCACTTGCGTGTAATTGGCCACACGGTTCTTGAGCGCCCGCGCCTTGCCCACATAGAGCACATCGCCCCGCGCATCGAGCATACGGTAAACGCCGGGCTTGGGCTTCAGAGTGTTCACCGTATCGCGGATCACCGACACACCCTTGTCGATATCCGGCTGGTCCGCGCCGCGCACGGTGATCGACGCGCGATCCTCGTGGAAACGCTCGGTGTCGCGGTCAGGTGGGGAGTCGGGCTTGCGGGCCATGGCGTGATCAGCAGATAGTGCCTCTGCCCCCGCACGCAATGGCCGGGACGGGCATTTCCCCATCCCTGTCATCTGCGTCCTGCCTGCTGATCAGTGACTCATCCGTGTTTTCCCGCATGGTCCGTTTCGGCGGCATTAGCGTTGGCGAGCGCAAAGATCATGAATGCCCGGCAAACCATTCATCCCAAGCGCCCACCAACCGAGCACGGTCCGGCCCGGACGCCGCGCGGAATCGCGCGTGCGCCTGCACATCCCGGCGCGCCTGATCCTGCTCACCGGGGTGGTAAATTGCATGCTCGAAGACCTGTCGGTCACCGGCGCCGCGCTGATCCCGCAGGGCGAGCTTCCCCCCGTCGATGCTTCGGGCATCCTCCAATGCGAAGGCCTCGAAGTCTTTGGCGTGATCCGCTGGGCACGTTACGGGCGGTGTGGCATGCTGTTCGATGAGCGCTTGCCACTGGCCAACGTCATTTCCATGCGCCACATCGCCGATGCCTACGAACACAACGAACGCGAACGCTTCCGCCAGAGCGCCAAGGCGTGGGTCCAGGGCGGCATCCGCCACCTCTGAAACCCGTCAGAACTGCTTGCGGAACTCGATCTCGAAAACCCGCCCGCGCGGATCGAGGTAGCCCGGCTGATAGCGCAGCGGCACCGCGCCACTATCATCCGTCACCCGCTGCTGCGCGTTGAACACGTTGTCGACCGAGAAAGAAAGCCGCGATCCCTTGAGGAACGGCACCTGCTCCACCAGCTTTGCCTTGCGGCCAAGGTCGGCGAACAAGCGCAAATTGAACGTGGCAATCGGCGCGAACCGCAAGGTGTTCGATCCCGGTGCGCCGCTGGCATCGATGCGCGATCCGCCGGTATAGGTCCCGCTGGCGCGCAAGCCGAACCCGCGATAAAATCCGCCGCCTTCCATTTCCAGCGCATGGCGCGCCACGCCGCTGCTGATGGCTTCGCCCTCAAGCAGGTTCAACACCTGTCCGCCCGGCGCGATCTGCACCGATTGCTGGAACCGCACGGTATGGAACAACGAGAGGTTCCAGCGCCCGCGCCCATCCGAGTTGAACCCGCCCGGACCGCCCCGGCCACCGCCACCCATGCGAGGCCCGCCTTCGCCACGCGGCGGCCCGCCTGCTCCTGCGCCCGGTGGCGACCCACCAGCACCGCGCAACCCTGCCATCGGCCCGCGCTGCGCGTTCGGATCAGGCTTCCCGAAATTTCCCGAAAGATTGAGGCCATAGCGCAACCGGGAACCCTTCTCCTCGGCAAAGGTCACCGCGCTCTGGTCCACCGACACAATCCGCCCAGCGGCATCGCGCACCACCCGCCCCGGAAACGCCGCCTCGACTTCGGACGTCAGCAGCGGAAAACCGTTCGAGGTATTGGTCGACCTGTTGCGGAAGTATTCGGCAATGAACGTCGAGTTCTTCAGGAACGGCAGCGTCCAGTTCACGGCGAACTTCCAGTCGCGCTGGCGCTCCTTGACCAGATTGGGATTGCCGCCGCTGATCACCGTGGCCAGCACCGTCTCGCCGCGCGTAAAATCATAAAGCGACACGTTCTGCGTCACCGTCGTCGGCCCGCCCAGTTGCGTCAATGACGGCGCCGCATCCGCCGCGACATAACTCGCCTGCAGCGTCAGTTTCTCGGTTGGCGCATAGGTCAATCCGCCGCCCCAGTTGGTCAGCGTGCCGAAGTCCGAAAGGCGGTGCACCTCGCCATTGGCGTTCAGCGAAATGTCGCCAACCCCCGCGCCGAAGCCTTCCTTGCGGCTGGTGATCGGCAGGTCGATGCTGAACCCCACCTGCGCATCCCCGCGCTTCATGTTCACCACGCCCGCCGCCGTGCGCGTATCGCTGCTCTCGATGCCCGAATAATTGAACCCGGCCTTCACCGTCAGCCCCACCTCACCGCCCGGCAACCGCAAGGGCCGCCCGCTCACCGTGGCGAGGCTGGTCAGCGAATCCGTCTTCGACAGCGCACTGTCGGCGGCGACATAGCCGTTGTTGTCGATGTTCGTCTTCGTCTCGACATGGCCAGCATCGGCAGTCACCGCCAGAAACCAGTCGCCCAGCGGCTTGTTCAGCGCGGCACCTGCCTGCAGCGTCGTGGTCCGCGTGCGACGGGTCAGCGCCTGCAACGTGCCGGTATCATCCAGGACCACCGTGTTCAGCCCATTGAGCGTGCGCGAATCGTCACGCTGCGCCAGCACGTTGACGCTAAGACCCGCGCCGCCACCAAGCGCCCGTGCCAGCGTGGCGTTGAGCTGCGCCGATTTGGAATCCGCAATCAGCGTGCGATAATCCCCTGCAGCCGCGCGGCTGCCCGCTGCCTGCACGATCCCGCGCTCGGCCTCTGTCAGCGGGCTGGCATCCTCAAGCTTTCCGGTCACATTGATCCGGTTGCCGTTGTCGATGCGGGTCAGCGTCAGTTCCTGTTCCCACTCGGTGAACCCACCGCCGCTGGGCAAGCGCACCTCGGTGTCCGAGCCGAAACTGTTGAAGTTGTCCTTGAGGATGAAGTTGACCACGCGCTGGTCCGGTCGGTAGCCGTATTTCAGCGCCACCTCCTCGGGCAGCACTTCCACCCGGCGGATCGCTTCGGGCGGAAGTCCCCGCATCTCGCGGAAACCTGAAATGCGCATCCCGTTCAGCAGCACGATCGGCGCACCGTCTCCGCGCCCGCGCCCGGATGAGGTCTGCGGCGAAAGCGCGCTCAGCAGTTCCTGGATAGACCCCGCGCCGTAAGACGCGATCGCTTCTTCATCCAGCACTGCAATCGGCGCCTGGGTGGTATCCACCTGCCCCTTGATCCGCGTCGCGATCACGACGATCTCGCCCGCCTGGGCAAAGATCGGATCTTCGTCCCCGCTCGCCGGCGTATCCTGCGCTGCGTCATCTGTCCCGGCGGTCACGTCCTGCGCCATCGCCGGATTGAGCGCCGCCAGGCAGAACGCCATTGCGCCAAGCGAGGCAGCCAGCTTGAATCTCACAGTGCAAACCCTTGTTTCTACTCGCCGGAACACGTCACGGCCTCTTCAACGCAAAGGGTGGCCATGTGGCCCCCGGCAAACAACGGGCATTTGGTATCATTTTGTCGCATTGCAGCATGCTGAACGGCGCGACGCTGCCTACCTGTCGCCCCTTCCCTTTTGCCGATTTGGCGGCTATGGGCGCGTCGCGCGGGGCCTTTTGCCGGTGCTTCGCGCTTGACGCAAAGACCAGCAAGAAGGCTTCCGACCCCGCCGATGGCGAAAGAAGAACTCCTCGAAATGCGCGGCACGGTGGCGGAACTCCTGCCCAACGCGATGTTCCGCGTGCGCCTCGAAAACGGCCATGAAATCCTCGGCCATACCGCAGGCAAGATGCGCAAGAACCGCATCCGCGTGCTGGTTGGCGATGAAGTGCTGGTCGAACTCACGCCCTATGACCTCACCAAGGGGCGCCTCACCTATCGCTTCATGCCCGGCCGTCCCGGTCCGGGCGGCACCTGATGGATTCAGGCTCCACGCCGCTTCTTCCGTCACCCGAACTGGTATTGGCCTCGGCCAGCCCACGGCGGCTTGAACTCCTCGGTCGTCTCGGCATGACGCCCGCGCGCGTCGTCGCCACCGACATCGACGAATCCCCGCTGAAAGGCGAACGCGCCCGCAATCACGCCGTCCGTCTCGCCGCCGAAAAGGCCCGCGCCGCCGCCGCGCTGGCCCCCGGCGCAGTGATCCTCGCGGGCGATACAGTGGTCGGCGCAGGCGCCCGCATCCTGCCCAAGGCCGAGGACGAGGCTACCGCCCGCCAGTGCCTCGCGCTGCTCTCGGGCCGCCGCCACCGCGTCTATTCGGCCATTGCCGTGATCACGCCCGACGGCACATTGCGCGAAGCGCTGTCCGAAACGATCTTGCGCTTCAAGCGCCTTTCCAATGCGGAAATGGACGCCTACATCGCGGGCGGCGAATGGCACGGCAAGGCCGGAGGCTACGCCATCCAGGGCAGTGCAGAAGGCTTCTGCAACTGGCTTTCCGGAAGTCATTCAGGAGTAATCGGCTTGCCCTTGTACGAAACGCGCCGCCTCCTGATTGCGGCGGGCCTCGATGTCCGCTGAATGGCTCTATGAAGCCGGCATAGGCGAAGAACGGGCGATCCTCGTATCGCGCGGCCAGATCCTGTCCGCCCGCATCGAATGGGGCGAGCCCGTTCGCCCCGGCCTGATCGCGCCTGCCCGCCTCGTCAAACGCCTGCACGATGCCAAGCGCGGCATCGTCCGCTTTGAAGACGGCACCGAAGCCTTCATTGACCACCTCCCGCGCGAAGCCACCGAAGGCGTAACCCTCACCGTCCGCGTGGTCCGCGCCGCGATTGCCGAACGGGGCCGCACCAAGCTCCCCGTCACCCGGCCCGCCCCCGGTGAAGCGCCAGTGCCCGCGCCCACCTTGCGCGAAGAGATCGAGGCCACCGGCGCCCGCCTGCGCGCCCTCACCGTCACCAACGACGATATGGCCAGAAATGGCTGGGACGATCTGGTCGATCACGCCCTCACCGGCGAAATCCCCTTTGCGGGTGGCTCGATCATCATCAGCCCTACGCCCGCCATGACCCTGATCGACATCGATGGCACGCTGCCCCCGCTCAAGCTCTCGCTCGCCGCCGTCCCGGTCATCGCCGACGCGCTGCACCGCCTCGACATCGGCGGCTCCATCGGTATCGATTTTCCTTCGCTCGCCGACAAGAAAGACCGCCAGCACATCGACAAGGCGCTGGCTGACGCCCTGATCGACTGGACAGGTGAGCGCACCGCGATGAATGGCTTCGGCTTCATCCATCTCGTCGCCCGCCTCGAACGCGCCTCGCTCGTTGCGCGCTTCGCCCGCCACCGCGCCGCCGCCGCCGCGCGCGCTCTCCTGCGGCAGGCCGAGCGCGTTGCGGAACCGGGCGTGCTGCTCCTCTGCGCCCATCCGCAAGTGCTAGGCGCCATCACGCCCGCATGGGACGCAGAACTCGCGCGCCGCACCGGCCGCATCATCCGCCATAATCCCGATCCGAATCTTGCCCTTTCCGGCGGATTCGCGCAGGCGGTTGCTGCATGACAACTGACGCCACCCGCCCCGTCCGGCGCTGCCCGATCTGCGGCAAGCCCCGCGCGGAAGCCCACAGCCCGTTCTGCTCCACCCGCTGCCGCGACCGCGATCTGGTCAAGTGGCTCGACGAAGGCTACGCCCTCCCCGGCCGACCGGCAGACGTCGATCCCGAAGACTGAAAGCAAGCTGCGGGGAACGGCAAATTTCCTGCGATGGGGGCTTGCCAAGGCGCGCCCGCTTCGCCATAGGCGCGCTTCCAAATCGGCACGGCCCCTTGCAACAAGGCAGGCCGTCTGGCGATGCCCGGGTAGCTCAGTTGGTAGAGCAGCGGATTGAAAATCCGCGTGTCGGCGGTTCGAATCCGTCCCCGGGCACCATTGGCCTGTTCGCCGAACCCCGCCAAAGCTTGAAAAAACCGCAGAAATCTGCCATTTATAGCGTCGGCTTTACCGCTGATGCTCGTTGATGTTCGCCCATATTCGGACGATCTAGGGGGCCTTTGTGGGGGCCTTGTCAAAAAGCCTGATTTGAAAGGCCCCCAAGATGCCCTTGAGCGATTCTGCCATCCGCGCCCTGAAGCCCCGCGATAAGGACTTCCGCGTGGCCGATGAGAAGGGCCTCTACCTTCAGGTTTCGCCTTCCGGTGGGCGGCTATGGCGCATGAAGTATCGCACATCCGGCGGCACGGAAAAGAAGCTGGCATTCGGCGCTTATCCTGAAGTCACGTTGAAGGCGGCTCGCGATCTGCGCGATTATGCCCGCAAACTGCTTGCGGCTGGGATTGACCCAGCAGAGAAAAAGAAGCTGGACCGCCACACCGCCAAGGTTAGCGCCGCCAACTCATTCGCATCCGTCGCGCAAAGCTACATCGACAAGTGCAAGCGCGAAGGCCGCTCCGAACGCACAACCGACAAACAGCAATGGCTGATGAAACTGCTTGACCGCACCATCGGCCAACGCCCGGTTTCCGAAATCCAGCCGTTCGAAATGCTGGAAGCCGTGCGCAAGTATGAAACCACCGGGCGCACTGAAGCTGCACACCGCGCGTTGCAGTTTGCCAGCCAAGTTTTCCGCTTTGCCATCGCAAACCAATTGGCCCCGTCAGACCCAACCCGCGACCTGCGCGGCGCGTTGACCAGCCACAAGTCGAAGCACCACGCCGCAATCCTTGAACCCAAGAAGGCCGGTGAACTCCTGCGCGCGATCGATGGCTATGATGGCCACCCTGTCACGCGCTACGCCCTGCAACTGGCCGCGCTGGTCTTCGTCCGCCCCGGCGAACTGCGCTATGCCGAATGGTCCGAGTTCGACTTCGACGCCAACGTCTGGCGCATTCCAGCCGGGAAGATGAAGGCCCGCGCGGAACACGTCGTGCCGCTGTCACGCCAAGCACTGGACCTGCTGGTTGAACTGCGCGCCCTGACAGGCGATGGCCAGTATGTCTTTCCGTCGATCCGCACACACTTGCGCCCGATGTCAGAGAACACCGTCAACGCCGCCCTTCGCCGTTTGGGATATTCCAACGATGAAATGACCGGCCACGGCTTCCGCGCAATGGCCAGCACGCTATTGAACGAATCCGGCAAATGGTCTTCCGACGCGATCGAACGCGCGCTGGCCCACAAGGACAAGGACGCCGTGCGCGCCGCCTACCATCGCGGCACACATTGGAACGAGCGCGTCGATATGGCGCAATGGTGGGCGAACTATCTGGATACGTTGCGGACTGGGGCGGAAGTAGTGCCTATTGGCGCGGCTCGTCGGGGATAGTTGATCCGCCCCGCTTGCCCCGTTCGTTCGGTCGCGCATACTGGCGGGCATGGCCGAACAATGGATTCCCGCATATAAGGCGTATGAGATCGTCGGCAGTGAACTGCGACTGACGAGCATGTTGCGAGCTGGTCTTCTTAAAGCGAAGGCCGGTATGATAAGCTCGTCGTCTGACGAGTATGCCAGAAATCCGGTTAGGTCTGACTTCTGGCAAACCGACCGATATCACGAGTTTCAAGCCGACTGGCAGTCTGGCTATTGCTCTAACGTCATTGACGGAACGACTGAGGTTTTTCTCAGCGGTCTGACGATTGAGCTAAGTGGCCTTCTTGATTCGGTCCCGGCAGACCAGCGCGGGCTGCTAGCGCGGAGCCTTTCCGTTGCGGGTGATCCCGACTGGATTCCGGCCCTTGAAGCTAGAAATCTGTGTTTTTCAGTAGTGAACCCAATGAGCGCCAGTTCATGGCTAATGGAACAAGCGCGCCTAGGCTTCATCGTCGCCCGCGCCGTAAAAGCGGAAATGAAACGAGCGGGCCATGACGATCATTGCGTTTGGTCCGAACGGGAATGGGATGTGCCGGTCTGGTTTTGGGAGCATTTCACGAAAGGCACCAGTAGTCGCCAGTCTTGGGAAACGGGGCAGTTTTCAGGCCGTGGCCGAAGCCCGAACGGCAGTGGCGAACTTGTCTTAAGCGGTCTCTACTTTCATGCACCAACGCTTCGCCGCATGACAGGGCATACCGACCAAGACCCAACCGACGAACCACAAATCGTCGAAGAGACCGGACGCAAGGGGCGTCGGCCCGGCTATGATTGGTTCGCAGCCACAAGCACCATCTGGGGCAAGCTCTTCCGCAACGAGCTTCAACCGCCACCAGAAAATCAAGCGGACATCGAAAAGGCATTGATTGATTTGCTGCGGGTAGGCGACAAGGAACCGGGCGAAAGCACGGTAAGACCTTACGCCAAGTATATTTTCGAAGAATATGAGAAGCCATAGCGAAAGGCTGGAAATTGAATTTTCGGCCCTATTCCAGCCTTCCCGTCCGACACGCCACCCTGATTCGCTGATGTTCCATTGCACCCGCTGGCACCCGCCACGGTCCAAATGGAGCAACGATTATGGAACGCCTCGCATACTCGATCAAGGAAACTGGCCACGCCCTTAGCTTGGGCCGCACGACGATAAACGCCATGATCGCAGACGGGCGGCTGGAAGCTTTCAAGCTGGGCCGTCGCACGCTTATCAAGGCGGAATCGGTTCGCCGTCTGGTGGCAGGGCAGGAGTAAGGCCGGTGCCTGCCCGCCGGGTAAATCCCTACCGGGTGAAACTGCACCGCGACTACGCCGTGCAGGAACTGGCCGAATGCCTTGGCGTGCACAAGAACACCGTGCGCCATTGGCAGGGCGATGGCCTGAAGGCGATCGACGGTAACCGGCCAACGATGTTCAACGGAAAAGCGACAAGGGCGTTTCTGCTGGCACGCCAGACCAGCCGCAAGCGCCCTTGCCCACCGGGGACGATCTACTGTTTCAAGTGCCGCGAAGCGAAAGCGCCCGCGCTTGGCATGGTGGAGTTCATCCCCGGCAAGGGCACCACCGGCAACCTGACAGCCCTTTGCGAAACGTGCGGCACGATGATGCACCGCCGCGCCAATGCAGCGAAGATTGCCGAGATCATGCCCCGGCTGGCCGTCCAAATCAGGCAGGCCCCTTCACGCCTAATAGAGCGCACCCCGCCCTCCCTGAATTGTGACAAACCGAAGGACTGACAGACCATGGCAAAACACAACGCCGCCAACGCCCGAATCAAGCGGGAATACTTCCAATATCTGAAGGAAGCGGGCCGTCGCAGCGAAGCGTCGATCGATGCCGTGGCAAAAGCGCTGGACCGCTTCGAACAGGCGAACGGGCATAAGGATTTCCGCAAGTTCCACCGCCAACAGGCCGTCGCCTTCAAGCGCAAGCTGGACGAGGAACGGGCCGTGCGCACCGGCAAGCCTTTGAGCCGTGCCACGGTGAACTCGACGCTATCGGTCCTGCGCGCGTTCTTCGTCTGGCTCGCTGGCCAGCCGGGCTACAAGTCGCGTCTTCAGTATTGCGATGCCGACTATTTCAACCTGGCCGAAACCGAAGTCCGCATCGCCAAGGCCGTTCGCTACAAGGCGTTCCCCTCGCTGGAACAAGTTCACCACACCCTGTCCCTGATGCCCTTCTCAACTGACATAGAGAAGCGTAACCGCGCGCTGCTGGCCTTCGCACTGCTGACAGGCGCGCGCGACGGGGCGCTGGCATCGTTCCGGCTGAAGCACGTCGATCTGCAAGATGGCCGCGTCGATCAGGATGCCCGCGACGTGAAGACGAAGGCCAGCAAGACGTTCACGACGTGGTTCTTGCCCGTTGGCGGAAATGCGCTGGAAATCGTGCAGGATTGGTGCACGCACCTGCGCACCGTGCTGCTGTGGAGCGAAGAAGACCCGCTGTTTCCAGCAACCCGCGTGGCGCTTGGCGAAAACGGTGGCTTCGTCGCGGCGGGGCTTAAGCGCGAAGGCTGGACCAATGCCGGACCCATTCGCAAGATATTCGCTGAAGCCTTCGCGGCGGCTGGCCTGCCCTACTTCAACCCGCATTCCTTCCGCGATACGCTTGCCCAATATGGCGAGCGCATTTGTCCCACCGTCGAAGCGTTCAAGGCATGGTCGCAGAATCTGGGCCACGCCCGCGCCATGACCACGCTGACGAGTTACGGCACGATGTCCACGCACCGGCAAGCCGAATTGATCCGGGGCATTGCTGTTGACCAGACCGCAGCGTCGATCGATCCGGCATTGATAGCGCAAGTGGTCGCCGCAATGCGCAACTTGCCCAACCGATCTGGACACTAGCACACGGTTTCGCTAATCCACTTGGACCACCGAAACGCAAATTGGATCGGGCAGACCGCCCGACCTGTTAGCGTGTCGGAGTTTAGTCATGAATACCGTTACAGCCAAGGCCGTCCGCATCATGGCGGAACACTTCAGCAATGGCATCTGGCGTGTCGGTTTGCTGCCACCTGAATCGTTGCACGGCTTCCGAATTAGTTCCGGCTTGTATGCCCGCCTGCAACGGTGGGTGAATCAATACGAAGAATTGGACAAGGCCGAAGGGTATACCGGCGAGCATGCCCTGCCCGGTTGGACGACGTTCAATACAGAAGGTTATGCCATCGCCTTCGCCGTGAAAGCTGAACTGCCGGACTGGCACGTTATCTACGTTGACGAAACGTTGCTTGCGATGCCCTTTCGGACCTTGGCCAATATTGAGATTCCGTCGAAGCTGAATTAGCGCCGATCGAAAAACAGTGCGCGTTGGAACAGGAAAACCTGTGGCGGTATAAACCGTATTGCCCGACGAATGACTCGGCCAGTGCCCTAAAGGCTCCCGAACAGCGGCAACCCGATCCGGTCCGCGTCTGCCAGCGTCGGAAAGAACCGGGGCGGGTCGTCGTCTTCGAGCAAGTGCGGCACCGCCCCGTCTTCGCGCAAGCGCCGGTCGAGCGGTAGTTGCACCGCGCCCTTGGATTTGCGCTGGAACACCGCCTCGTTCCAGCATGGCACCAGCAATTGCCGCCAAGCAGGACCGACTAGCCGCTCGTAACAGAAAATGAACTGGGGCAGACCCTTGAGGCGTTTCCAGCGAAGATCGACCCGCGCCATGCCAAGCAAACCGCCGAAAGCCAATCTGCGCTCGCGCTGGCCTTCAAACCCTTTGGCGGTGCAAGCGCGCAGTTCGAACACGCACTTGTAGGCGTCGAGCCGTTCCAACCGTTCGGCGTCGGACACGGTGAACGGGACGGGCTGGTTCCCGGTCAATTCCTGGGTATTGAGTGGCGGCACCAGACCCGGCACGAAATACATGGCATAGGCGATGAAGCGCCGCGTTGGATGATCGAACGCGGCGAAGCGCTCGATTTCCTGCGCGCCATTGGTGGCAATGCTGTCCAGCACCCTTGATTTCATGCGGACAGCTTAACCGTAGGGGCTGGCACGGCAAGGCTGCGCTGCTAGGCAGGACGCTAACCCCTTGGCGGGGCGGCTATGGCACTGCTAAGCCTCTCTTAAATCAGGGGCGGACCGCGTGCAGCTTTTCAATAACAAGACCATCAATCGCCATGTCCTGCGCGCCGCAGCGCCAGACGCTGCCAAGCTGGAAACCCTGCGCCAGTGGGGTGAAACCATCCGCGACCGCTCAATTGAAACGCAGAAGGAAACCGCCCTTCACGGCAATTTCAAACAGCGGATCATTTGCGAAGTGCTGGGCTATCAGGACTTCAACGATAGCGGCAACTGGACCGTAGATGTCGAAGCGCAGATTGGCGCGGGTTCGGTTGACCTTGCCTTGGGGCATTTCAACAAGGGCGAACGCCGAATCATCGCCCCGTTCGAACTGAAGGGCGCGAAGACCCGCAATCTTGATGCCATCATGCCGGGACGTGCGAAAACCCCGGTGCAACAGGCTTGGGAATACGCCAGCGATAATGTCGGCACCAAATGGGTGCTCGTGTCGAACTATCTGGAAATCCGCCTCTACAGCTATGCCGAAGGGCGGCAATTCCACGAAACCTTCGATCTGGCGAAGCTGCACGATCCAGCCGAATATCAGCGGTTCATGCTCCTGCTGTCTGCGGACAACCTGCTGACAGGCCAGACGCTGGCCCTGCTGGACGAAAGCCGCAAGGAAGACCGCGACATCACTTCGCGGCTCTATAAAGATTACCGCGCACTCCGAAGCGACCTTATCGGCGCGGTGCAATCCGCCCTGCCCGATGGCGACCCGCTGGAATCCATCCGGCTTGGCCAGACCATTCTGGACCGCGTGCTGTTCATCGCATTTGCCGAAGACAACGGCCTGTTGCCTGATAACAGCCTGCTGAACGCCTTTGAACACAACGACCCCTATCATCCCAAACCCGTCTGGCAGACGTTCCTGGGCCTGTTCAACGCGATTGACCGGGGCAACGACCAGTTGAAGATTCCCCGCTACAACGGCGGGCTGTTTCATCCAAACGCAGTCATCGACGCGCTGCTGGTGCCTGACCATATCTGCGCAGGCTTCAAGCGGCTGGCCGAATATGATTTCGCCAGCGAGATTTCCGTCACTGTTCTGGGCCATATCTTCGAACAGTCTATTGCCGATGTCGAACAGCTGCAGGCCGAAGCGCGCGGCGAAGCGCCGGTTGAAAAGAAGGCCACCGGCACCAGTGGGCGGCGCAAGCGTGATGGCGTGGTCTATACGCCCGATTACGTGGCGCGCTTCATTGTGGACCAGACGCTGGGCGCGCACTGCAAGGAGATCTTCGCAGGCATTCTTGGCCAGTATGCTGCCAAGGGCGCGAAGGCTGATGACGATCCGATTGCTTGGAAATCGGGCAAGGCCGAAAAGCAGGCGTGGGCCGAATATCGTGACCGTTTGACAGCCTTGCGCATTGTCGATCCGGCCTGCGGTTCGGGCGTTTTCCTCATCATGGCGTTTGATTACCTGAAGGCCGAACTCCAGCAGGTGAACACCAAGCTGGCCGAACTTGAAGGCAAGGGCATGGCGGGTAGCCTGCTGGACCCTGACAGTGAAATCCTGACGCACAACCTGTTCGGCGTGGACGTGAACAGCGAAAGCGTGGAAATCGCCAAACTGAGCTTGTGGATCAAAACCGCGCGGCGCGGCAAGGTGCTGGACAGTCTCGACGCCAATTTGCGCGTTGGTGACAGCCTTATCGAAGACAGCAGCTACGCCTATCGCTCTACCGGCTTCGAATGGAAAACCGCCTTCCCCGACATCTTTGCGGCGGGCGGCTTCGATGTCGTGCTGGGTAATCCGCCGTATGTGCGGATGGAACTTATCAAACCGATGAAGCCGTGGCTGGAAAAGCGCTATGAAGTGGTTTCAGACCGGGCCGACCTTTACGCCTACTTCTTCGAACGCGGGATCAAGCTGCTCAAACCCGGCGGACGGCTGGGCTACATCAGCAGTTCCACCTTCTTCAAGACCGGTTCCGGCGCACCACTGCGCGATTTCCTGCGCAACAAGGCGACGCTGGAAACTGTTGTGGATTTTGGCGACCACCAGATTTTTGAAGGAGTCACGACTTATCCCGCCATCCTGACGATGAAGGCAGGTGGCCCACCGCAGGGCCATGATCTGCAATTCTGGAAGATTGGTGAAATGCCAACCGACAGTTTTGCCGATGCCTTTACGGACGCCGCCAAGCCCTTCCCACAAGAGGCGCTTGAACGCGGATCGTGGGAGTTGGAAGGGGATGCCCTGCGCGCGCTGAGAGCTAAAATCATAGCGGACAAGCCAACCTTGAAAGACGTTTATGGCTCCCCGCTTTACGGGATCAAGACCGGCCTTAACGAAGCCTTTGTAATTGACACGCCGACGAAGGAAAAGCTTTGCCGTGACGATCCTCGTTCAGCCGAACTGCTGAAGCCCTTTTTGGAAGGTAAGGACTTGAAGCGCTGGCGTGCTGAACCGCGCGGCCTTTGGATCATCTACATTCCGAAGAACAGAATTAGGATTGACGATTATCCAGCTATTCGGGACTGGCTGCTGCCCTACAAGACTAATTTAGAAAAACGGGCAACGAAGCAAGAATGGTTCGAGCTACAGCAGGCGCAAGAGGCATTTGCACCTGCAATGGACGGCAAGAAGATAGGCTATATTGATATGGCCATGTCCCCTTCGTTTTCACTTCAAAACAAATCAGAATATTACGCAAACACAGCCTATTTTATCCCGACGGATGATACTTTCCTGTTGGCCGTTCTCAACACTCCAATTGGCTGGTTTGTGTGGGGCGGCTTTGCAGCCATTGCCAGAGGTGGAGTGCGACGGCTGTTCACGCAGCACATCGAAAAGACGCCTATTCCCGCTGCCAACAATGAGCGAACAGTGGAAATCGGCACACTCGCAACATCTGCGCAGGCGGCGGCAGAAAAGCGCTACACCCTCCAGCAATCAATCGTCCGCCGCATTCCCGACCTTGCCGCCGACCCGGCCAGTGCCAAACTGACAACGAAACTCAAGGAATGGTGGAACCTGCCAGACTTTGCGGCCTTCCAGAAGGAAGTCGAAAAGGCGTTGAAGGGGCGGATACCGCTGAAGGAACGCAACGAGTGGGAGAACTGGATTTCCACCACCCGCGCCGAAATCCACGCCCTCACAGCGGAAATCGCGCGTCTGGAAGCGGAGATCAACGCCAAGGTCTATGACCTGTTCAACCTGACACCGGATGAAATCGCTCTGCTGGAAGCCAACGTCTAGTCTGGCGGATGCAGGCCATTCCAACTTGGCTTTCAAGCGCCTGTTCGTCTGCGCTCATGGGCGAACAAACGCGAACATAAACGGTGGAAAAGTGGCACAGGGATAATCGGCTGGGGGCCTTTTTGGGGGCCTCAGCCAAAAAGCCGCCATTGTTTTATCCATTATTATCAAGTCACTCTGCGATTTTCGCGGTTCCGTCCCCGGCACCATATCCACAAGGAATCTCATCCTGCCTGCCCTTTCCGACAGCGCTCTTGCGCTGCGGTGCGTTGTGCGCGACTTTTGTGCTGGAAACGATCAAGATTGATTGATATTGATCGTTTCTAAGCATTGTATGGGAGAGAGCGCTTGGCACGGGGCGCAACGATAGTCATCGACCTCGGCAAGACGCTGAGCAAGGTCAGCTTGTGGGATCTGGACGGGCAGATGCTCGACCGTCAGGTGCGCCCAAACATCCCGCTGGAAATTGACGGCACGCGCCGCCTCGACGCTCACGATATCGGCGCGTGGCTGCTTGAAACGCTCAGCCGCTATGCCGATCATCCCGTCACGACGATCATCCCGGTCGGCCACGGCGCCGGTGTGGCCGCATTGGTGGACGGCAAGCTCGCCTTCGCCCCGCTGGACTACGAACAGGCGATTCCGGACGAGGTGATGGGTGCCTATCGCGATCAGCGTGATCCTTTTGGCCACACCGGTTCGCCCGCACTGCCCGATGGCCTGAACTTCGGCAGCCAGTTGTGGTGGCTCGATCGCCTCCAGCCCGGCGTGATAGCCCGCGCCACGCTCCTGCCATGGGCGCAGTACTGGGCCTGGTTCCTGACCGGAAACGCGGTCAGCGAAGTCACCAGCCTTGGCTGTCATTCCGACTTGTGGAGCCCGCAAGGCGCCGACTTCTCAGCCATGGCGCACCGCCTTGGCTGGGCCGCGCGCTTCGCGCCCGTGGTCCGCGCAGGTGACACCGTCGGCACGCTCCTGCCCGAAATTGCCAAGACCACCGGCCTTTCCGAAAACGTCCGCGTCCTTGCGGGCCTCCATGATTCCAACGCCGCCCTGCTTGCCGCGCGCGGTTTTGCCGAAATCGCCGACAATGAAGCGACGGTCCTGTCCACCGGCACATGGTTTATCGGCATGCGCCTGCCCGCCACGCCCGTAGACACCGCCAGCCTGCCCGAAGCCCGCGACTGCCTCGTCAATATCGACGTCCATGGTCGCCCGGTGCCATCCGCCCGCTTCATGGGCGGGCGCGAGATCGAGACGCTGATCGAGATCGACACCCGCCGCGTCGACATCAAGCCCGACCAGCCCGCACTGCTGGCCGCCGTGCCCGCCGTGCTGCGCGCGCAGCGGCTTATCCTGCCCACCCTGATGCGCGGTTTCGGCCCTTATCCGGACAGCGCCTTTGCATGGATCAACCGCCCTGAGGACTGGTACGAACGCCGCGCCGCCGCGTGCCTCTATGCCGCGCTCGTCGCCGATACCTTGCTCGATCTGATCGGTGCGTCGGGCCGCCTGCTGGTCGAGGGCCGCTTTGCCGAAGCCGAAGTATTCGTCCGCGCGCTCGCCTCGCTGCGCCCTGACACCGCCGTCTACACCGCCAACGCGCATAACGACGTCTCGTTCGGCGCGCTCCGCCTCATAGACCCTGGCCTCAAGCCGCAAGGCGAACTGGTGCGTGTCGAGCCGCTGGACGCCGATCTCGACACCTATCGCAACCGCTGGAAGGCCGAAGTCGAAGCCGCCAGAACAAGGTCCGCCGCATGATTGCCGCCTCGATCCCCGATTTCCGCGAACTCGCCCGCCGCCGCCTGCCACACTTCCTGTTCGAATATATCGACGGCGGTTCCTACAGCGAGACTACGCTGCGCCGGAACGTCTCCGACCTTGCCGACATCGCCCTGCGCCAGCGCGTGCTGCGCGATGTGTCGAACCTCGACCTCAGCACCGAACTGTTCGGCCAGAAACTCGCCCTTCCCGTCGCGCTCGCGCCCATCGGCCTTGCAGGGATGAATGCCCGTCGCGGCGAATGCCAGGCCGTCCGCGCCGCCGAAACCGCCGGCATCCCGTTCACCTTGTCCACCGTCTCAGCCTGCTCGCTGGCCGAAGTGGCCAAAGCGGCAAGCAAGCCATTCTGGTTTCAGCTCTACATGACCCGCGATCGCGGCTTCATGCGCGAACTGCTGCAGGAAGCGGTTGACCTGCAGTGCTCCACACTTGTCTTTACCGTCGACATGCCCGTCCCCGGCAGCCGCTACCGCGATGTCCATTCAGGCCTTGCCGGAGCCGCCGGCATAAGCGGCGCGATCCGCCGCACCCTGCAAGGCGCGATGAAGCCCGCGTGGGCTTGGGACGTCGGTATCCGGGGCCGCCCCCACGGCCTCGGCAACATTGCGCGCAAGCTGGAAGGCAAGACCGGGATCGAGGACTTCTTCGCCTGGATGCGCGGCAACTTCGATAGCTCGATCTCATGGCGCGATCTCGATTTCATCCGCTCGGAATGGACCGGCCCACTCGTCATCAAGGGCCTGCTCGATCCCGAGGACGCCACCGAAGCCGCCAACCTCGGCGCTGACGGCGTGATCGTATCGAATCACGGCGGCCGCCAGCTTGACGGCGTACTCTCCACCGCCCGCGCCCTGCCCGCCATAGCCGATGCCGTGGGCGACCGGCTGACCGTGCTGGCAGATGGCGGCGTCCGCTCCGGGCTGGATGTCGTCCGCCTGCTCGCGCTGGGCGCAAAAGGCGTGCTGCTCGGCCGCGCATGGGTGTTCGCGCTTGCCGCACAGGGCCAGTCCGGCGTCGAACACATGCTCCGCCTGATCGAGGCCGAGATGCGCGTGGCGATGACACTCACCGGCGTCAAAAGCATATCCGAGATCGACCGCTCGATCCTCGCAAACGTATAAAAACGAAAAGGGACAGGACCGATGGGCGCAAACCCCGCATTGGGCGTATTCTTCCACTGGCTCGGCGGCTTTGCCTCGGCCAGCTTCTACGTGCCGTACAAGCGCATCAAGCTGTGGTCGTGGGAAGTGTTCTGGCTGGCCGGCGGACTGTTCTCATGGGCCATCGCCCCGTGGTTCTTCGCCTCGCTCCAGACCAACAACCTCCTCGGCGTCCTCTCGGCCACGCCCACCAATACCCTGGTGTGGTGCTGGTTCTGGGGCGCGATGTGGGGCATTGGCGGGCTGACTTTCGGCCTGACCATGCGCTACCTCGGCCTCTCGCTCGGCATGGCCGTGGCGCTCGGCCTCACAACCGTGATCGGCACGATGGGTCCGCCGATCTTCGAGGGCACGCTTGGCGAAATCGCCGCGACGACCAGCGGCAAGCTCACCCTGCTCGGCATCCTCATCACGCTCATCGGCATCGTCGTCGTCGCGCGCGCGGGCAGTGCCAAGCAGGCCGAACTTGGTGACGCAAAGTCCGAAGGCGTCGCCGAGTTCAACTTGCGCAAGGGCCTGCTGATCGCGACCTTCTCCGGGATCATGTCGGGCTGCTTCGCCTGGGGCCTCGCCGCCGGGCAACCGATCCGCGATCTCACGCTCGCCGCCGGAACCGATCCGCTGAGCCAGGGCCTCCCCGTCCTCTGCGTCGTGCTCGCAGGCGGCCTCACCACCAACGCGCTGTGGTGCGCGTATCTGATCGCGAAGAACAAGAGCTTCGGCCAGTTCTTCGGCGCCCCCTCCGCCGACGCCGCGCCCGGCGAACGCCCCAACCTGCTGGCCAACTGGCTCCTTGCCGCACTCGGCGGCACGCTGTGGTACGGCCAGTTCTTCTTCTACACCATGGGCGAAAGCCAGATGGGCGAGTTCGGCTTCTCGTCGTGGACGCTGCACATGGCCTCGATCATCCTGTTCTCCACCCTCTGGGGCTTCGCGCTCAAGGAATGGAAGGGCGCCAGCCGCCGCACCCGCACGCTGGTCTGGACCGGCATCGCCTTGCTCGTCGGCTCGACCGTGGTCATCGGGCTGGGCAACATGCTGAACGCCGGGGCCTAGTCGCCCACCCCCGATTCCCAAAAAAAGGTGATCGATTTCACCCCTCCGCCAGTGCATAAGCTGCCCCAAAAGGGACCACACCACCAATGCACGCGGCAGAACGGGAACGACGGATATTCGAGGCGCTGCAGCCCAACGGCTTTGTCAGCTACCGCGATCTCGAAACGCTGCTCGATGCGTCGCCCGCCACCATCCGGCGCGATCTGACGCGGCTTGAAGGCACTGGCCAGATCGTCCGCGTGCACGGCGGAGCCAAGCTGCCCGACGATGCCGACCCATCCGGACCGCACCTGCTCGGCACCCCGTTCGATCAGTCGATCACGCTGAATCTTGCGGCCAAGCAGGCCATCGGCAAGGCCGCCGCTGCGCTGTGCACGCCGGGCGAAGGCGTGATGATCGATGGCGGCAGCACCACGCTGCAGATGTGCCCGCACCTCGATGGCCTCAGCCTGCAGGTGCTGACGAACTCGCTGCACATCGTCACCGCGCTCCTGCCGCAGCCGACCACGCGCATTCTCGTGCCGTCAGGCTCGGTGTTCCGCGAACAGAACATCATCCTTGCCGCAGCGGGCGAGGAATCCATGCCCCGCTTCCACGCCCCCCGCCTGTTCATGGGCGCCGCCGCCGTCGGCCCGCAAGGCGTGATGCAGGCAGACATCGTGCTCGTCGCCGCCGAACGCCGCCTGATAGACCGCGCCGAAGAAGTCATCCTCCTCGTCGACAGCACCAAGTTCCGCACCCAGTCCGGCACCATCGTCTGCGGGCTGGACGAGATCGACACGATCATCACCGACAGCGGCATCGCGCCCGAGACAGCGCAGGGGCTGCGGGATGCGGGGGTCAAGCTGGTGGTGGTTTGAACCACCGCCGCCGTCGACAATTGCAATCCACCGCCAGCCAATATAGAATGACCACTCTAATATGGAGAGGTCATGTCAATTTCACGTCGCCAATTCGGCACCCTTGCCTCGGCATTCAGCGCTGCTTGCCTGCTGGACCACCCCTCCTTGGCCGCCACCGGTCGCCGTATTCCCCAACGTGCTTCGGCGCGGGTCATCGTGGACAACGATTTTGCCGGCGATCCGGATGCCCTCGTGGCTTTGGCCCACCAGCTGCTCACGCCGAAAACGCGCACCACGCTCATCACATCCTCGGCACTTGACCGCAAATTGACAGGCGCGGTGCCAGCCGACCGTTCTGCCGAGATCGGTCGCACCATCGTGCAGGATCTTCTCAAGCAGGGACGGATTCCCGCTCCGCCTCCGGTGCTGGCCGGGAGCGAAGAGCTTAATCTGGCCGAACCGGAAGTTAGCGCCGCCGCAAAGGCCATCGTTGCCGAAGCGATGCGAGATGATCCGCTGCCGTTGTTCTTTACTTGTGGTGGCCCGCTCACGAACATTGCTGCAGCGCTGCGCATCGAACCCGCCATCGCCTCGCGCATGACGGTGATCTGGATCGGAGGTGGCCGCTACCCCGCTGGAGGTTGGGAATACAACCTCTCGGCCGATCTGCAAGCCGCGCGGATCGTGATCGAACAATCAAAGATACCTTTGTGGCAGATTCCGCAAAACGCCTATCGCCAGATGCAGTTCTCGGTGGCCGAAATGGCACATCGGCTGCGCCCGGTTTCGCCGTTTGGCGCATGGCTTTATGAAAAGTTCACTTCACCGCCCTCATTCGTCGATGTCGGCGGAGCTTGGCCGTTGGGTGACAGCCCGACTGTTCTGCTAAGCGCGATTTCACAGGAGAGCAGCGTCGCGCTCGATCGGCCAGCACTGCGTATCAAGGAAGATTGCACTTATGGAGAACTCGTCCCCGACCGGACGATCCGCGTCTACGAAACGCTCGATGCTCGGCTGACGTTTGAAGACTTCTTATCACTCATGCATTTGCAGGCTGCTTCTTAGCTCAAATACCGCCGCACCAGCGCTTCTGCCGCTGCGTCCACATCGGCCCAGGCCTGTTCGAAGTCGTCCTCGTCGCCGTAGTAGGGGTCGATCACGGCGGTGCCCTTGCGGCCGGGGACGAGGTCCATCAGCAGGCGCAGTTCGGCGATGTGGCGGGAGGGTTCGATGCGGTGCAGGTCCTTGAGGTTCTGCGGGTCGAGCGCGAAAATGTGGCCGAACTTGTGGAAGTCTTCCGGCGTCACCACGCGGGCGCGGTAACTGGAAATGTCGAGGCCGTGGCGCAGCGCGGTTTCCTGCGCGCGCGGATCGGGCGGGCGGCCCACATGCCAGTCGCCGGTTCCGGCGGAATCGATAGTCATGGCCACGCCTGCCTCCACCGCGCGTTTGCGCAGCGCCGCCTCGGCGAGGGGCGAGCGGCAGATGTTTCCAAGACAGACGAACAAAATCGACGGTTGACTCACGGGATCACGATACCTCGCTGGCTGGGTCTCCCCATGCCAATCAGGAACGCATCCTCACCCTGCCGTGCAGAAAATACGTTACGTGACGATATGTCCAGCCATTTTAGCGCGACCAGCACCTGCCCGATCGCGCCGCCCAGCGTCTCGCCCGGTCCGAGCAGCACCACCCGGTCCGGCGCGAACTCGCGGATGCCCACCGTCATCGCGGCAGTGAAGTCATAAGGCGCCAGGATCTGCTGCCCGAAGGTATAGTCCCACAGCTCCTGCGGCGCGCTCTCGAACCGCCGCCACACCTTGCCCCGCCCGTCGATCAGCGGCACCTCAGGCCTGCCGAACCAGCTTACCGGAAACTGCGCCCGCGCCGCATCGCTGCTGGCCTGCATCAGCGGCGTATGAAACGGCCCATGCCCCACCAGCCGCATAGGCGGGCGCGCCAGCGCGGGCAGATCGCGCTCCAGCGCATCGAGCGCCGCGTTATCGCCCGCCACCACCAGCATCCCGCCCAGCCTGATCGATGGCAACACCCCATGCCGCGCCATCGCCGCCTCAACCGCGCGCAGCAGCGCCGGATCGACCGTCCAGTCCTCCCCCGCCAGCACCAGCACCGCCTGCCCGCCGGGCAGATGCTTCTGCGAATTCACCCCCATGCCATCGGCAATCGCAAAGCCATGTTCGGGCGAAACCGCGCCCGCACAGGCCAGCGCGGTGTACCAGCCCATCGAATTGCCGGTCACCGCCACCACCTCGAACCGGTCCCGGTCGAGCGAGAGGAAATCCAGATAAGCGCAGGCATGGATCAGCGGCGCGGCATTCTCCCCCCGCAGCAGCGCAGGCGAAAACTTCGCCGCCCCGTCGAGCGCGGACAGCGGCGCCTTGTCCGCGTCGGCGCGCAAGGCATCGAACCGCGCCAACCACTCCGACCCGCGATGATGCCGCGCCAGATAGCCCAGCTCCGGCGCATTGTAGGTGCCCCGCCCCGGACACACGACGAGGATGGTTTCCTTGCTCATGCTCAAACCCCGTTCGTCCTGAGCCTGTCGAAGGATGCTCGCACCGCGCCAGATGCTTCGACAAGCTCAGCATGAACGGGGTTTGGGTGAAAGTTCGTCATCGCCCCACCATCTCCAGCACCTTCGCCACGATCCCGTCGCGGCTCGGCAGGGTATGCGTCGCCGCGCGGGCGAGCGGAATGAAGCTGTCCGTCGCCGCCATCCGCGCCGCGTGCTTGTCCGGCGCGCGTTCGGCCATAAGCGCCATCAGCGCCTCGTTCTGCCCGCCAGTGATCCGGCATTCGTCAACCACCAGCACCCGCGCGCATGGGGTCACCGCGTCTATCACCGCATCGTCATTCACCGGCCCCAGCCAACGCAAGTCGATCACCCGCACGGCCACGCCCTGCTCGGCCAGCAGCTTCTGCGCCTGAAGCGAAAGGTAGAACCCGTTGCCATAGGTCACGATGGCAAGATCGGTCCCCTCACCCGCAACCCCGATCTCGCCAAACGCGATCTCGCCCTCGTCTCCCTTAATGCCCGGCGGCTGATAGACGCTCGACCACAGCCCATCGCCCGGCTCATGCAGGTCACGCGTCATATACAGCGCGATCGGCTCCACGAACACGACCACTCGCCCTTCCTCATGCGCCAGCCGCACGCATTCGCGCAGCATCGCCACCGCATCGCGCCCGTTCGAAGGCACTGCCAGCACCACGCCCGGAATATCGCGAAACACGGCGAGCGAATTGTCGTTGTGGAAATGCCCGCCGAAGCCCTTCTGATACGGCAGCCCCGCAATCCGCACGACCATCGGATTGGTGAACTGCCCATCGGAAAAGAACGAGAGCGTCGCCGCCTCGCCCCGGATCTGGTCCTCGGCATTGTGGACATAGGCGAGGAACTGGATCTCCGGCAGCGGCAGCAACCCGTTGTGCGCCGCGCCGATCGCCAGCCCCAGAATCGCCTGCTCATCCAGCAGGGTATTGATCACCCGCGCCGAACCGAACCGCGTGTGCAGCTTCTGCGTCGCGGCATAGACCCCGCCCTTCGGCCCCACATCCTCGCCGCAGACAATGGCATTGGGGTACTGCAACAGCAGGTCCGCCATGGCCCAACTGATCAGCTTGGCCATATGCTGCGGCTTGTCCATCGCCGCCGCATCATCGGCAAACAGCGCCGTGCGGTCCTGTGCCGAGGCCAGCGGACGCTCCACGCCCTCGCGCCTCGGCGGCACGATGCTCGCCATCACCGCCGCCGCATCGGGCAACTTGGGCCGACTGATCGCCAGCTCCACCTGCCGCCCCAGCGCCGCCTCGATAGCGTCATATTCCGCGCGCACCTCGGCGGCGCTCATCACGCCTTCCTCGATTAGCAAGGCCGCACTCGCCAGTAGCGGATCGCGCTCTTCCTCGGCGCGCACCTCGTCCTTGGTGCGATAGGACAGCTGCACGTCGTTCCCGGCATGGCCATAAAGCCGCACTGTCTTCATATGCAGAAACACCGGCCGCCGCTGCCGCCGCGCGATACATTCCGCCTCGCGCGCCGCGCGCATCGTGTCGACCAGATCGGACCCATCGCACGCTACATAATGCAGCCCCGCCCGGCCCGAAAAGTTCGCCTCGATCCACCCTGGCGGCGTGCGCGTGGAAATGCCAATGCCGTTGTCCTCGCACAGGAAAATGATCGGCATCGGCGTCCCCTGAAACGCCGCCCAGCACGCGGTATTGATCGCCCCCAGCGCGGTCGAATGGTTCGCACTCGCATCGCCGAAGCTGCACAGCACCACCCCGTCCTTGGCCAGCACGGTGTCACCAAACCCCATGCGCCGGGCGATCCCGATGGAAAACGCGGTCCCCACCGCCTTGGGGACATGGCTGGCGATGGTCGACGTCTGGGGCGGAATGAACAATCGCTTCGAACCCAGCACCTTATGCCGCCCGCCCGAAATCGGATCGTCGGCGCTGGCGGTGAACGAAAGCAGCATGTCCCACGCGGGGTTCTCGCCCGGAACCCGGTGCGCGCGGTGAATCTGGAACGCGGCATCGCGGTAATGGAGGAACGCCATGTCATCTGTGCGCAGCACTTCGGCCAGAACCGCGTTGCCCTCATGCCCCGAAGAGCCGATGGTATAGAAGCCCTCGCCCCGCGCCTGCAGCTTGCGGCTCAACCGGTCGAGTTGCCGCGACAGCGCCTGCGAACGGAACAGCGCCGCCGCGCGCTCCGGCGCCAATCCCACATCCTTCAGCCCGAGATTGGATCTCCGCCGCGCCGTCCCGCCTTCCAGCGCGGCAAGAAACTGGCGGTGGACCTGCTCGGCGGCATCAAGCGACATTGGCGATGGTTTCCCTCGTAACGAACCTGCCTGATAGCCGCGCCCCTAGCGCAAGTCCACGATCTCCACCGCTGGCAGCGCCCCGCCGCCCGGCTGCTCCGCCCAGTGCCGCGCATTCAGCACGCCGCCATCGGCACGCAAATCGGCCACCCGTGCGGTGTCCACTTCGGCAAAGACCCACTGGCCCGTGCCTTCCGCGCCCACCGCGAGCACGCCATCCTCCGGTATCCCCCGATCCGGCGGCCCATAGATACCTGCCGCCCCGCGATTAACGTCCACCGCAGGCGACCACTCAGCCTCGCCCACAGTCGGTGAATGCACCGCATAGCACTGCCCCTCCAACGCGCGGGCCTGCGCGCCAATCCGCACGCGCCAATATCCGTGCATTGTGTCGGTGCAAGAAGGCACCAGCAGCAGTTCGGCTCCCGCTTCCACACAGGCGCGCGCCAGCAGCGGAAACTCACTATCATAACAGATGTTTACCGCAATTTTCCCGAGCGCAGTATCGAACACCCGCAAGCGATCCCCTGCAGCAATATGCCACTGCTCACGCTCGAACCGCGTCATCACCAGCTTGTCCTGCACGCCCACTTTACCGCTTGGCGCAAACAGCCGCGCCGCATTGCGGAAACGCCCATCGGCATCCTTGCGCGGCGCAGAAGCTGCCAGAATATGCATTCCCGTCCGCGCCGCCAGTTCCCCGTGCAAGGCATCCACGCGCGGCAAAAGCGCCGAAACCGTCTCGATCGACAACGCCAGATCGCCCATCGTCGCAGGATCGAGGCTGGCCAGTTCCATCGCGCCATACTCCGGGAATACCCCGAGCGAAGCGCCTGCGCTTGCCGCCTCATCCACCCAACGGGTCAGCTTTGTCGCATAGGCGTCCCACCCACCCAGCCGATCGATCGGATACTGCGCAGCGGCAACCCTGTATCTCACCACTGCCTGAGCCAATACTGCATCGTCTTCACGCTCTCCGCCGCCTCGCCATGCTCTTTCCAGCCAAGCCCGGTCACCAGCCCCGGCACCACTGCATAACCCCGCTTCGCCCAGAACCCGTCGAGCGGCACATAATCTGCAGGCCGTGCCGGGTGGTCCGGCTCCCGCAGCACAGCTGCAAAGCACGCGGCCTTCGCCCCGCAGGCGCGGGCCTGCGCCTCGCGCAGATCAAAGAACGAGTGCCCTACCCCCGCCCCGCGATAGTCCGGCAACAGCACGCTCTCGCCGAAATAGAACAGCCGCGAAACATCCAGCCCCAGCGCCTCGAACGGCGCCCGGAATTCGGCCTTCTGGTGCATCATCGGTGCTGCCGTCGCCGCGCCCACGATTCGGTCGCCATCAAATGCCGCCACCAACACGGCGTCCGGTGCAGCAGCATATTCGGCCAGATACACCGCCTCGTAAGCCGCATCGCCATCATAAAGGTAGGGATAGGCCGCAAACACCGTGATCCTCAGCGCCGCCAGATCATCCAGCGCCGCCGCGATCTCGCTCCCCGTCAGCGGCCGGACGACAACGCCCATCAACCAACAACCTGTTTCGTCCAGTCGGCCAGATTGTAATACATCGTCAGGCGATTGATCTTGCCGCCCTCGATCCCGATAAACGCCCCAGCGGGCAGCACATAGGTCTGTCCGTCCGCCTCGGGCAGCCCCTCGTCGGTCGCCAGATAGGCCCCGTGCACCACGAACTCCGCCGCCGCGCGGGTGCCATCGTCGCTCGCCATCACCACGATGTCCTCCAGCCGCTCCTTGTAGCAGCGCTCCATGTGGCCAAGGAACTGCGCGAACGCCGCCTTGCCCGCCACGCGCTCACCCTGGTTCACGTCATGCGCCACATCGTCGCTCAGGCAATCGAGCATGCCCTGCCAGTTGCCTGCGTTGAACGCCGCATAATAGCGGACGAGCAGGGCAATCGCATCGGTGCGGGCGGCGGGGCTGGTCATCGGTCAGATCTCCTTGTCCCGCTGGTGTAGCGAACCCTGTCGCTCCATTCCAGCGCCTGCCCCTGTAAGGGACCATTGCACCCTTGCATCCAATTGCACTTTGGCACCGCTTCGCCTATGGGCCGGAAGAACGCCCCGGCCGCAGCGATGGAGTCGCCTCCACGTGATGCCGGGGTTTCTTATTCCGGCCGGGAGGCGAATCCCCGGCGCCGTTCAGGAAGCAAGATGATGTCTCGTCGCCGCCAGATTTACGAAGGCAAGGCCAAGATCCTTTACGAAGGCCCCGAACCGGGCACGATCATCCAGTATTTCAAGGATGATGCCACCGCGTTCAACGCGCAGAAGCGCGGAACGATCAACGGCAAGGGCGTGATCAACAACCGCATCAGCGAGTACGTCTTCACGCGCCTCGCCCATATCGGCATCCCCACCCACTTCATCCGCCGCCTCAACATGCGCGAACAGCTCGTGCGGCAGGCAGAGATCATCCCGATCGAAGTGGTCGTGCGCAATATCGCTGCAGGCTCGATCTCCAAGCGCCTCGGCATCGAAGAGGGTGAGCCGCTGCCGCACACCCTGATCGAATACTACTACAAAGACGATGCGCTGGGCGATCCGCTGATCGCCGAAGAGCACATCGCCTGCTTCGGCTGGGCCAGCAACGAGGAAATGCAGGACATTTCCTCGATGGCGATCCGCGTGAACGATTTCCTCTGCGGAATGTTCGCGGCGATCAACATCAGCCTGGTTGATTTCAAGCTCGAATTCGGCCGCATCTGGGACGGCGATTACGCCCGCGTGATCCTCGCTGACGAAATCAGCCCCGACGGCTGCCGCCTGTGGGACATGACCACCGGCGAAAAGCTCGACAAGGACCGCTTCCGCCGCGACCTCGGCGGCGAAGAAGAAGCCTACCAGGAAGTCGCCCGCCGCCTCGGCCTGCTCGAAACCGACGGTGGCCCCAGCGAAGTCTTCGACCTCGGTGCACACCGCAAACTGCGCGGCAAGAAGTAAGCGCTTCGGCCCTTGGCTGTATCAAACACCCCCTTCGGCAACGGAGGGGGTTTTTGTTGATAGAGGTCCATCAAAACGCCATGGTATCTACCTATGATCGGCGCATTCCTCCAAGTTGCTGCAGGCATCGCTCTTTTCGCGTTGGGCAAGCCCTTGGCTAAGCGAATTGCCGAACGACGAGCAGCCCGGTTAGATGTACTCCAATCCGGCGGTGATGAGCATTTTTTTGAAGAGCTGAGAAGCTTGAAGGCCTACCCACCAGGCCAGTGGGAAGTGGGTCGTTACAGGCTGGCTGGCATCGCTCTCATAATTTTGGGAGTGATAAACCTGCTGCGCTGACATGCTCGTCCTGAGCTTGTCGAAGGACGCACGCGACACCATCCCAACTCGCCATTGCACCCCACCCCCCAACCGGGCACACCGCATTGCAATGATCCTCCGCCACCTGCTTCCCCTCGCCGCTGCCCTCTCCCTCGCCGCCTGCGCCGCCCAGCCCGCGAGCCTCATCAGCGCCCCAAAATCCACATGGCCGTTCCAGCAGAGCGACCTCCCGGCAGACACAGCTTTCCGCTACGGGCAACTGCCCAACGGCATGCGCTACATCATCCGCCGCAACGCCACCCCCGCAGGCACCGCGCAAGTGCGCATGGACGTCGCCACCGGCTCGCTCGATGAGCGCGAGGCCGAGCGCGGCTTTGCCCACTTCACCGAGCACATGGCCTTCAACGGTAGCGCCCACGTGCCTGAAGGCGAGATGATCAAGCTGCTGGAGCGTAATGGCTTGTCGTTCGGCGCGGACACCCACGCTCAGACCTCGTTCGAACAGACGCTTTACATGCTCGACCTGCCCCGCGCCGACCCAAAGCTGCTCGACACCGCGCTGATGCTTATGCGCGAAACGGCGAGCGAACTGACCATCGCGCCCGAAGCGGTCACGCGCGAACGCGGCGTCGTCCTGTCGGAGCTGCGCGACGGGCAAGGCTGGCAACGCACCAATCTCGAAGACCAGCTCGCGTTCTTCTATCCACAAGCCACTTACCCCAAACGCCTCCCCATCGGCACGGTAGAGGCCCTCAACGCCGCCACTGCCGAAAGCCTCAGGGCCTTCTGGGCGCGCGAATACGTCCCCTCGAAAACCACGCTGATCGTCGTCGGAGACTTCGCGCCAGACGAAGTCGAAGCGGCCATCCGCGCCCGCTTCGCAGACTGGCAGTCCCGACCCGAAACCCCGCGCCCCGATCAGGGCAAGGTCCTGCCGAAGCAGAAGTCGGCAACCGACATCCACCTCGATCCCTCGCTGTCCGAGCGCATCACCGCCTCGCGCCACGGCCCATGGCTCGATGAACCGGACACCGTGGCAAACCGCCGCCGCAATCTGCTGCGCCAGATCGGCTATGGCGTGGTCAACCGCCGCTTCCAGCGCATGAGCCGCGTGATCGACCCGCCGTTTCGCGGCGCAGGCCTCGGCACCAGCGAGGTGTTCCACATCGGCCGCACCACCAACCTGATCGTCGATACCACCGACGGTGGTTGGCAGCGCGGTTTCGCCGCCGCTGCCGGGGCCTATGCCCGCGCCATGGCGGGCGTCTTCACCAGGGGCGAGATCGACGAGCAGCTCGCCAATATCCGCACCGGCCTTGAGAACGCCGCCGCCGGCGCGGACACGCGCTCCCACGGCGCGCTGGTCGGCGCGGCGCTTGCCCTGATCCGCGACGAGCAGATTCCGACCACGCCCGAATCCGGCCTCGCCCGCTTCAACCAGTTCGCGCCCACCATCACGCCAAAGTCCGTGATAGAGGCGCTGAAACAGGAAGCCGTCCCGCTCAAATCCCCGCTCATTCGCTGGCAGGGCCGCACCGCGCCCGCAGGCGGCGCCGAGGCGATCCGCAAGACATGGGACAAGGCCGCCCACGCCAAGGCCGCCGCCGGTGAAGTGCCAAGCCCCGCCCCCTTCGCTTACACCCAGTTCGGCACCCCTGGCACCATCGTGTCCGACACCACCGAACCGGTCTATGCCATCCGCACCATCCGCTTTGCCAACAACGTCCGCCTGAATCTCAAACGCACCGACCTCGCCAAGGACCGCGTCGAAGTCCGCCTCAATCTCGACGGCGGCGAGATGCTGGACACCCGCGCCACCCCCCTCGCCACGGAAATGACCGGCGTACTGGCACGCGGCGGCCTGCGCCAACACAGCGAGGACGATCTGCAAACCCTGCTCGCAGGCCGTTCGGTCGCCATGGGCCTGGGCGCCAGCGGCGATACGTTCGACAGCGGCGTCACCACCACCCCGCGCGATCTTGTCCTGCAATTGCAACTGATGACCGCGCTGCTCACCGACCCCGGCTACCGGCCCGAGGGCGAAGTGCTCTACCGCCAGAACATCGGCAACTTCTTCGCCCGCCTGCGCTCCAGCCCGCAAGCGGCGTTGTCCAACACCATCGGCGGCATCCTGTCCGACAATGACCCGCGCTTCACCCTGCAAAATCAGGATGCCTACACCGCACTGACATACGCCAGGCTGCGCGATGCCATCACCGACCGCCTTGCCCACGGCGCGCTCGAAATCGCCATCGTCGGAGACATCGACGAGGCCGCCGCCATTGCCGCCGTCGCGCAAACCTTCGGCGCGCTCCCGGCCCGCGAGGCAGAGTTCCGCCCCTGGACCACCGAGCGCCAGCGCGCCTTCACCAGCAAACGCGGCCTGCAAGTGGTCCGCCACACCGGCGAGGCCAATCAGGCCATCGTCCGCATGGTCTGGCCCACCCGCGATGACCGCGATCCGCAGGAGGCCATGGCGCTCTCGCTGCTGGCGGAAGTCGCCCAGATCGAAGTGCTCGATACCCTGCGTGAAAAGCTCGGGAAGGCCTACTCGCCTGGCGCATCGAGCAGCCTCAGCCGCGTCTGGCCAGGCTACGGCACTTTCGCGGTGGCCGCCTCGGTCGATCTCGCAGACGTTGCCGCCACCCGCACAGCCCTCACCGAAACCATGCGCAGCCTCGCCGCCGCCCCGGTCGATGCCGACACGCTCCAACGCGCCCGCGCTCCCATGCTCGAACGCATCGACAACGCGCTCAAAACCAACGGCGGCTGGATCAATCTCGCCGAACGCGCGCAGACCGAGGCTGATCGCCTGACCCGCTCAAAAACGGCTCGCACCCGGCTTGAACAGGTCAGCGCAGCAGGCCTGCAAGCGATGGCCAAGCGCTACCTTTCGCCAGAAAAGGCCGTGGAAGTGCTGGTACTGCCGGAAGGGGCGGCAGTGCCCGCAAACTGACCCTTTCTTGAGCATAAAAACCCCGTTCGTGTTGAGCGCAGTCGAGACACCGCGCACCATGTCTCGGCTACGCCCGACACGATCGGAGCGTCGGTAGTCGCCACCTAAACCTTCTTCAACCCCGCCAAGATCACCTCCGCATGGCATTCCGCCATCCAGTCCACATCCATCGGCTCGGCGCCAACCGGTTCGAACACACCGCGCCACAGCGCCGCAAAGATGATCCCGCTCGCCACCGTGCGCGATGCCATCTTGGGATCTGCGCACACAAACTCGCCGCGGCCGATGCCGTGGATGATCAACCGCTCGACCGCGCCGAGCACGCAGATCAGTGCCGTCTCGTGATAGAACCGGGCGAGTTCGGGGAAGTTGCGCCCTTCGCCCACGATCAGGCGCGGAAGGAACGCGGTCTCCGGGCTGGCCATGCGGGTCATCGCGATCCTGATGAACCCGCGCAACAGCGCCGCCGCCGGAAGCGTGCCGTAATTGTCGGGCAGCAGCTTGGGCATGACCTCGGTGATCACTTCGGACACCAGCGCATGGAACAGCGCCTCCTTGCTGTCGAACGCCAGATAGAGCGCGGCGCGGCTGATGCCGACGCGTTTCGCCATGTCCTCCATCCGGCTCGCGGCGAACCCGCGCTCGGCAAATTCCTCGCGCGCGGCTTCAAGGATGCGGTTGCGGCGGTCGGCTGGAGTTACTCTCGGCATGGACCGATAATAACTGACACATGCGTCATGTAAAGAGGCGGCGACGGGCGACCAGTGTCGCGTGGGGTGCGATGGTGGAACCGGCCAAAACCCGTCGCCGCAAGGACGATATCCTGTCCTCCGGTAAGCACGATCATAGCGCGCAAAATGCCCGCTGCAGCGCCGTTTTCCTACTTACGCATTTGGCGCTATGACCCGAATCATGCATCGCCCGCTCACTTCCCTGCCTGCCTCCGCTTTTGGACGGAAAGGGGGCCGGAGTTTTGCCTCTGGACAGTGTAAACCGTGTCAACCTGTGCACTCGCGCCTTGCCCTTCGGCCCGTCCGGTTGCATAGGCGCGCCGAAGAATCTCCCAACCCAAGTGTCCGAAAGGCCCACCGATGAAGGTCCGCGTCATTGTCACCCTCAAGAACGGTGTGCTCGATCCGCAGGGCCGCGCCATTCATCATGCGCTCGAAGGCCTCGGCTTTGCAGGCGTCAACGATGTGCGCGCGGGCCGGGTGATCGAACTCGACGTGGCCGACACCACGACAGACGAAGCGCTGGACGAGATGTGCAAGAAGCTCCTCGCCAACATGGTGATCGAAAACTTCCGCATCGAAAAGGCCGCCTGAGCAGGAGCGCAAGACATGGCCTTCACTTCCGCCGTCATCACTTTCCCCGGCTCCAACTGCGACCGTGACATGGCCATGGCCGTCGAACAGGTCTGCGGCGGCACCGTCCACCGCGTCTGGCACGGCGATGCCGATCTGCCCGAAGGCCTCGATTTCATCGCCCTGCCCGGCGGCTTCTCTTACGGCGATTACTTGCGCTCGGGCGCCATGGCCGCGCGCTCGCCTGTCATGCAGGCGGTGGTCCGCGCGGCAGAGCGCGGCGTAACCGTGCTCGGCGTGTGCAACGGTTTCCAGGTGCTGACCGAAGCTGGCCTGCTCCCCGGCGCGCTGATGCGCAATGCCGGCATCCGCTTCGTCTGCCGCGATGTTGCGCTGACGGTCGAGAATAACCAGTCGCTGTTCACCGCAGGCTATGACGCGGGCCAGCAGATCACGATCCCGGTCGCCCACCACGATGGCAACTACTTCGCCGACGATGCCACGCTCGACCGTCTCGAAGGCGAAGGCCGCGTTGCGTTCCGCTACGCCGAAGCCGTCAACGGCTCGGCCCGGAACATTGCTGGCGTGCTGGGTGATCGCGGCAATGTGCTTGGCATGATGCCCCACCCCGAACGCATGATCGAAGCGGCGCATGGCGGTACCGATGGCCGCGCCCTGTTCGAAAGCGTCGTACGCGGGCTGGTCAGCGCCTGAGCGTCAGGGACTAACCCGCCGCGCGTTCGCGGAAGCTCGTCTGTCCAAACAACGATAGCGCGTCGGCCGTGTTCATCGGGCGGCCGAAGTAATAGCCCTGGATCTTCTTGCAGCCGAGCTTACGGATCATGTCCAGTTCGGCCTCGGTCTCGACGCCCTCTGCCGTGGTCGACATATCGAGGCTGTCGGCCATGGCCACGACGGCGCGCACGATGGCGAGACTTTCAGGATTGTCCTTGGCCGCGCCCTGCACGAAGCTGCGATCGACCTTGATCGTCGAGAAGCGCATGCGCCGCAGGTAGCCGAGCGACGAATACCCCGTGCCGAAATCGTCGAGCGCCACGCCGCAGCCGATGCCCATCAGGTTCTCGAGCGTCTGCTGCGCTGTTGTGCCATCGCGCACGAAAATGCTCTCGGTCACCTCGATCTCGAGCCGATGCGGCGGCAGGCCGGTGGAAGATAGAGCGCCAACAACGGCTTCGGGGAAGTAGGGATCGAGCAACTGCTCGCCCGAGACATTGACCGCGATCTTGACATGCGGCGGCCAGTTCATCGCTTCAAGGCATGCAGTGCGCAGCACCCATTCGCCAATCGGCACGATCAGGCGCGTGTCCTCGGCGAGCGGAATGAACTTCACCGGGCTGACGAAACCGTGCTCGGTGCTGTTCCAGCGGATCAGCGCTTCGAAGCTGACAACCTCCTCGGTGATCGCATCAACGACGGGCTGATACATCAGCGAGAACTCGTTGCGCTCAAGCGCGTGGCGCAGCGAGAACTCGAGCTTGCGGCGCTCTTCTGCGTGGGCGTGAAGCGATGGTTCGTAGAGGCAATGCCGCCCGCCGCCCTCGTCCTTGGCCCGGTAAAGCGCGAGATCGGCGTTGCGAAGCAGCGTTTCCACGGTCGAACCGTCACGCGGCCCCACCGCCGAGCCAACGCTGGCGCCGACGTAGAGCGTGTGATGATCGACCTCGTAGGGGCGCGACAGGGTGGAGATGATCGCCTGCGCCAGTTCGTCGATCCGGGTGGTGTCCGCAGCATCGCGCATGACCACGCCGAATTCGTCACCGCCCAGGCGGCCACAAACTTCGCCGTCGCGGGTAATCAATCGCAGCCGCTCGGATACCATCGCCAGCAACTGGTCGCCGACAAGATGGCCGAGCGTATCGTTGACCGCCTTGAACCGGTCGAGGTCGATCATCAAAAACGCACAATGCGTGCGCCACTTCTCGGCATAGCCCATCGCATCGCCGACCGCCTCGGTCAGCATAAGACGGTTGGGCAGGCCGGTCAGAGTATCGTAGCGAGCAAGGTAGGCGATCTTCTCTGCGCTTTCGCGCTGTTCGGTCACGTCCGAACCGACGCCGCGGAAACCTACGAACGCACCGTTCTCGTCAACCTTGGGTGAGGCCGAAAGCTCCCACCAGCGATGGTTTCCATGCAGCGTCACGCGCACCAGCAGGTTAGAGAAGCTCTCACGCCGCTTGAGCCGCTCGGCGAGGTCGTGCAGGCTCGAATGGAAGTGCCCACTATCCCATGAGGGACCTGCGATGAGTTGTATCAGCGGCTTGCCGTCTGCGTCCTCGGGGTCTTCGCCCAGCGCAAAGGCAAAGCGCGGGGAAACCGACCGCACGCGGCGGTTGGCATCGACCTGCCAAAGCCAGTCGGCATCGCCTTCCTCGAACTCGCGCAGCAGCAAGGACACGACTTCGCTCTTCTCCGCCATGCCCGCTTCGGCCACGCGCGCGCCAAGGAAAGTGCGTGCCGCCTCGACCGCGCCGACCGAGACGATGGCAACGAAGGCGGATACGACAGCGGCAGAGGTAAATTCGCCCTCGAACAGGAATACACCCAGCGCCGAAATGCCGACAACAACGGAGAACAGCACGGTTGCCATTGGCATCGCGGCAAACGACACGGCCATGCCAGTCATCAGCATGGCCAGTACGGTCCATAGCGTCATGCGCTCGGTCTCGGTCCCGAACGGACCGAAGAGCAGCATCGGAACGGCCCAGACCAGTGCGACGAACAGCGAGCTTAAAGTCTGGCGGTGCATTTCCTGACGGCTGATCCGGCGCCGGTCAGCATCGATCAATGTGCGATCAAAGCGTGCGCCTGAAATCAGCACGCCGACCAGCAAAGCCATCCATCCGACCAGTAACAGGGGGTGAATTTGCGCGCTGTAGGTCTTCAGCACCAGCAGGGCCGCGAGCGCGTGGCCAAGCAAACGCGCGAAAGTCAAACGGGCAAGGCTTGAATATTGAAGGCCGCGCAATCGGCTCCAGTCCCCTTCCGCCGGATCGCGCAATCCGATGACGGCAAGCACAGGCAGTCTGGCAGGTGCAGAATCGCTGGGGGGTGTTCGCGTGTAAGTCACGCAGGGACAATTACAGTCTATTCATTAGCCAATCGTAAGCGACGAAACGATCGGGACGGCGCCCGCGCGCAAAAAAAATGGCCCGCCGCACCCCGAGAGGCACGACGGGCCGGACTTTCCTCCCCAGGAAAGGTCCTTGTAGGCAGCCAGTCACTTGAACCTTTGCAGGTTAGCGACCCATCGCGCTGCCAAGCCGGTGGTAGAGATGCGAGAACTTCACCGATTCAGGCTGGTCCTCGATCGCTTTGAGATAGTGCAATACGGCTTCGCGGATCAGCTTGAAGTCCTCGGTCGAGAGGACCGCGCGGGCACGAGCAGGTTCAGCCATTGTCAGTCTCCTTGGATCTTCGTGGCACGATTGCCGCGAAACATCACAGCCCTCAGGCGGCGAATTGGTTCATCGTGTTGGCGGCGCCGCCAGCCTTGAGTGCGGCTTCACCGGCGAAGTATTCCTTGTGATCATCACCGATGTCGGAACCCGACATGTTCTGGTGCTTCACGCAGGCGATGCCCTGGCGGATTTCCTGCCGCTGAACGCCCTTGACGTAGCCAAGCATGCCCTGTTCGCCGAAGTACTCCTTGGCGAGGTTGTCGGTGCTCAGCGCAGCCGTGTGGTAGGTCGGCAGTGTGATCAGGTGGTGGAAGATGCCCGCCTGCGCCGCTGAATCACGCTGGAAGGTGCGGATGCGTTCGTCAGCTTCGTCAGCCAATTCCGTGCCGTCATAATCCACGCTCATCAGCTTTGCCCGGTCGAACGCGCTGACGTCCTTGCCCGCCTGCTCCCATGCATCGAAGACCTGCTGGCGGAAGTTGAGCGTCCAGTTGAAGCTCGGCGAGTTGTTATAGACCAGCTTGGCGTTCGGGACGACCTCGCGGATGCGGTTCACCATGCCGCCGATCTGGCCGATATGCGGCTTCTCGGTTTCGATCCACAGCAGGTCGGCGCCGTTCTGCAGCGAGGCGATGCAGTCCATGACACAGCGGTCTTCGCCGGTTCCCGAGCGGAACTGGAACAGGTTCGAAGGCAGTCGCTTGGGGCGCATCAGCTTGCCGTCGCGGGCGATAAGGACGTCGCCGTGGCTCAGGTTCGCCGGATCGACTTCGTCGCAATCGAGAAAGGCGTTGTACTGATCGGCAAGGTCGCCAGCTTCGCGGGTGAATGCGATCTGCTTGGTCAGGCCTGCGCCGAGCGAATCGGTGCGGGCAACGATCACGCCGTCATCGACGCCGAGTTCCATGAAGGCGTAACGGACTGCGCGGATCTTCGCGAGGAAGTCCTCGTGCGGAACGGTGACCTTGCCGTCCTGATGGCCGCACTGCTTTTCGTCCGAAACCTGGTTCTCGATCTGGATGCAGCACGCACCTGCTTCGATGAACTTCTTGGCGAGCAGGTAGGTCGCCTCGGCATTGCCGAAGCCTGCGTCAATATCGGCGATGATCGGCACGACGTGCGTTTCGAATTCATCGATCTTGTGCAGGAGGCGGTGGGTGTTGACCGCGTCGCCGGCAGCCTTGGCCGCATCGAGATCACGGAACAGCATGCCGAGTTCGCGGGCGTCGGCCTGCTTGAGGAAGGTGTAGAGTTCAGCGATCAGGTCTGAAACGCTGGTCTTCTCGTGCATCGACTGGTCGGGCAGCGGACCGAATTCGCTGCGCAGCGCGGCAACCATCCAGCCCGACAGGTACAGGTAACGGCCCTTGGTGGTGCCGAAGTGCTTCTTGATGGAGATCATCTTCTGCTGGCCGATGAACCCGTGCCAGCAACCCAGCGACTGCGTGTAGTTGGCGGGGTCCGCATCATAGGCAGCCATATCGCGGCGCATGATCTTGGCGGTGTAGCGCGCGATATCGATGCCGGTCAGGAAACGGTTCTGCAGGCGCATGCGCGCAACTGAAGCGGCTTCGATGCCGTCCCAGGTCTGGTCGAAAGGTGCGATGGCCTTGCGCGCCTCGGCGATGGTCTGCTGGTAGGTCATGGTCCCGATTCCCTTGCTCGGCGAAATGTTCGTCTGAAGCGGAGATATGCCTGATGCTGCGGTGCAGGAATGGCCTTCGCAGTCTTGTTGTCAAACTTTACAGGATATGCTTGTAAAGTTGTGCAGTACACACAGGAACCCATGTCATGGCCTTACGACCGCTCTATCTCGGCCCGCGTCTCAAGCGGTTGCGCCGCGAACTGGGCCTGACCCAGCAGGCCATGGCCGACGAACTGGGCATATCGCCAAGTTACATCGCGCTGATCGAACGCAACCAGCGCCCCCTGACCGCCGACCTGCTTCTGCGGCTGGCGCGGGCCTACAAGCTCGACATGGCGGACCTTGCGGCGGATGATCGCGACGATTACGCGCGCCGCCTGTCCGACAGCTTGCGCGATCCGATCTTCGCCGACATCGACCTGCCCCCGCTGGAAGTGGCCGACGTTGCCGCCAGCTTTCCAGGTGTGACCGAAGCGCTGCTCCGCCTTTACGGTGCGTGGCAGCGAGAGCAGCAGGCGCTGGCGGAGCAGCGCCATGCCGAACCCGGCAGCAGCGCCAGCGACCCCGTGGGCGAAGCGCGGCGATTTGTGGCCGCGCGGCGCAACTACTTCCCTTCGATCGATTCGAAGGCGGAGGAACTCGCCGCCGCGCTGGACAAGGCGGGCGGGCCGCAGGAATGGTTGCGCGCGCAGGGCGTGCGGGTGCGCTTCATGCCGCCAGACGTGATGATGGACGCGATCCGGCGCTACGATCGCCACAATGAGCAGCTCCTGATCGACGATACGCTCTCGCCATCAAGCCGGACGTGGCAAGTGGTGCAGCACATCGCCTACACCGCGCTGCGTCCCGAGATCGCGGCCATCGTGCGGGGGGAAAGCTTTGCCAGCCAGACGGCGGCGAACCTCGTGCGGCGAGCGCTGGCGGGCTATGCCGGGGCCGCGCTGCTGATGCCCTATGACCGCTTCGCCCGCGCGGTGGACGCGCGCCGCTATGACATCGAGGCTCTGGCGGGGCTGTTCGGCACCAGCTTCGAGCAGGTGGCGCACCGCCTGACCACGCTGAACAGGCCGGGACAGGAGCGCGTGCCGTTCTTCTTCATCCGGGTGGATGCGGCGGGCAACGTATCCAAGCGACTCGACGGTGCGGGCTTCCCGTTTGCGGCGCACGGCGGCGGATGCCCGCTGTGGAGCGTTCACGATACCTTCCGCACGCCGGGGCAAGTCGTCACGCAATGGCTCGAACTTCCGGACGGGCAGAAATTCTTCTCTCTGGCGCGGACGGTGACGTCGGGCGGCGGTGGCTTCGACCGCTTCCGCACGACACGCGCCATCGCGCTGGCCTGCGCTGCGGAACATGCGCCGAGGCTGGTCTATGCGGCCGGTGCCGATCCCAAGGCGGCAGTTGCCACACCCATCGGCGTTACATGTCGCCTTTGCCACCGGGCACAATGTACCGCGCGGGCCGAGCCACCGATCGGACGAGAAATCCTGCCCGACGACTATCGCCGCGCCGCAGAGCCGTTCAGCTTTGCGGAGAGTTGAGCCAGTAGCGGATCACCGTGGCGACCGCGCCGAGCGCCAGAACGCTCCCCAGCCAGATCGCTGCCATCCAGCCGAGACGCTGCCATAGCGGGCGCGCCTCGGCCTGTTCTGCTCCATCGAGGCGCGGGTCAATGATAGCCATGGCTGTCCACCTTCCCGCGAAATACCCAGTAAGCCCAACCAGTGTAGATCAGGATGAGCGGCATGATCAGGCCTACGCCGACCAGCATGAACACCTGGCTGCGGTGGGGCGCGGCGGCATCCCAGATCGATACGCTCTGCGGCACTACCCATGGCCACATCGACGCGCCCAGGCCGATCATGCCGAGCAGGAACAGAACCAGCGTAAGCACGAACGGCAGCCACGCGTGCCGGTTGCCGAGCGAGCGGAGCAGCGTGAAGGCCACGATCCCGGTTATGACCGGCACCGGCGCCAGCCAGAAGATCATCGGCTCGGTGAACCAGCGCTGGAAGTATTGCCCGGCGAGGAACGGCGTGGCGAGGCTGACGGCAGCCATCAGGCCCAGCGTCGCCCATGCGGCCCATTTCGCATAGCCGAACGCCTTGCTCTCGGCCGTGCCCTCGACCTTCAGCGCCAGCCAGCAGGAGCCGAGCAGGGCATAGCCCGCAACGACGCCCGCGCCGGTCAGCAGCGAGTAAGGCGAGAGCCAATCGAGCCAGCCTCCGGCATAAGCGCGGCCTTCTACGTGCACGCCCTGCAGCAGCGCACCGAGGATGATCCCTTGCGACAGCGCGGCGACCAGCGAACCTGAAAAGAATGCCATGTCCCAGAACGCGCGATGGCGAGGATCGCGCCAGCGGAACTCGAACGCAACGCCCCGGAACACCAGCCCCAGCATCATCGCGATGATCAGCGGGTAGGTGGCGGGCAGGATGATCGCATAGGCCAGCGGAAACGCGGCGAGCAGCCCGCCCCCGCCCAGCACCAGCCATGTCTCGTTGCCGTCCCACACCGGCGCGATGGCGTTCATCGCCTGATCGCGCTCCTCGCCCGGTGCGAAGGCCGGGAAGAGGATGCCGATGCCGAGGTCGAACCCATCCATCACCACATACATGAACACGGCAAACGCGATGATCAGCGCCCAGATCACGGTGAGGTCGATCATTTTACCGCTCCTTCGGCCTGTTGGGCAGGCGTGATGCCTGCAGAGCGGATGGGGGCACGCTCGTCCTGCTCAGGACCATCTTCATGGGGGTGCGGTGGATCGCGCATCAGCCGCAGGATGTACCACGTGCCGACGCCGAACACCGCGAAATAAACCACCACGAAAGCCAGCAGCGAAGCGGCTACGGCAGGCGCTGCGATCGGGCTGACCGAGTCGGCAGTGCGCAACAGACCATAAACCGTGAATGGCTGCCGCCCGACCTCGGTGGTGACCCATCCGGCAATTACTGCGACAAACCCGGATGGCCCCATGACGATCGCGGCGCGATACAACGCGGGCCAATCATAGAGCCGCTTGCGCGCCCGTGCGACCAGGCTCCACAGCCCGAGGCCGAGCATCGCGAAACCGAGGCCCACCATGATGCGGAACGACCAGAACACGATCCACACCGGCGGACGGTTCTCTGGCGCGATGGTGTCGAGTCCGGCCAGCGGCGCGTTCAGGTCATGCTTGAGGATCAGGCTCGATGCCTTGGGAATGCCGATGGCGAAGCGCAGCGTCTGCGCCTTGTCGTCGGGGACCCCGAACAGGTAAAGCGGCGCGCCATCGGGGTGTGACTGGTAGTGACCTTCCATCGCCATGACCTTGGCCGGCTGATGCTCCAGCGTGTTGAGGCCGTGCATGTCGCCTGCGAAAATCTGGATCGGTGCGACAATCGCCGCCATCCACATCGCCATCGAGAACATCAGCCTCGCGTGCAGGTTGGCGCGGTCCTTGAGCAGGTGCCATCCGCCCACCGCGCCGACCACGAATGCCGTCGTCAAGTAGGCGGCAATCACGGTGTGGACGAGACGGTAAGGGAAGCTGGGATTGAAGATGATCGCGGTCCAGCTTGGCCCCGGCAGGAACTGGCCGTGCGCGCCGATCTCGAACCCGGTGGGCGTCTGCATCCAGGAATTTACGGAGAGAATCCAGAACGCCGAAATGAACGTGCCGACCGCCACCATCAGGGTTGCGGCGAAGTGGAGGCGCTTGCCTACCCGCTTCATGCCGAACAGCATCACGCCGAGGAAACCGGCTTCCAGAAAGAACGCGGTCAACACTTCATAGGCCATCAAAGGCCCGATCACGCCGCCGACCCTGTCCGAAAACACTGACCAGTTGGTGCCGAACTGGTAGGACATGACGAGGCCCGAAACGACCCCCATCGCAAAGGCCACCGAGAAGATCTTCAGCCAGTAGCGGAACAGGTCGAGATAGAGCGTCTTGCCGGTTTTCAGCCAAAGCCCCTCGAGCACGGCGAGATAACTCGCCAGCCCGATGGAGAAAGCGGGGAAGATGAAGTGAAAGCTCACCGTAAAAGCGAATTGCATGCGCGCCAGCACCAGTGCGATGCCGTGCGGATCGAGTCCTGCGAACATTGATATTCCCCCGAAACGGGATCGGCGTCTTCTGGCGGCGCCTTGCGGTGCTGCCTAGGCCTGCCCGGCCAATAGCCAAAGTGAAATTCTCGGCGTACGATTGCAGTTTTTGCAATTGGAAAATGCGCCGCGCCGCACGAATGTTCCGGTAAACTTGCAGACAGGGGCCATGGCGGCTATCGGCGCCGCTCTTTCCGGTCCTTCGAGGTACCCGCATTTGTCCAAGATCATTCCGCTTGCCGATGTCGATTCCGTTCTGGTGGAGCAAGTGCTCGACCAGGCGTTCGAACCGGCGCGGCACCAGCGAACCGCCTATAAGGTACGCGCGGGCACCGAAGCGCTCGGCAACCTGTCGTTCGCCGCGCTTGATGACGACGACATGCTGGCAGGCTCCATACAGTGCTGGCCGGTCGGGCTGACCGACCCCAAGGGCCGTGTCCACCCGATGATCATGGTCGGGCCGGTCGCCGTCCTGCCACACCTGCAAGGGCACGGCTTCGGCAAGGCGCTGATGACCGCCGCACTGACCGCAATCGATCCCCGCGCGCCGCTGCCGCAGGTGCTGATCGGTGATCCGGAATATTACGGTCGCTTCTTCGGCTTCTCCAACGCTCAGACCGGTGGATGGCAGCTTCCCGGCCCGTTCGAGCAGCACCGCTTGCTGTGCCGCACCGCCAATCCCGCCGTCTTGCCGCAAGAGGGCATGTTGGGGCCTTGGCTCCGCTGATCCGATCTGGCATCGGCGGTCTGTGCCTTATGTACCGCCCCCCGAACTCGCTTCGCTGAGCCTTGCCGAATTGGCAAGCGAGGTTGCAGCGCGCAAACTGCCCCCGCTCGACCAATGGGCCCCGCAACAGAGCGGCGACAGCGAGATGCGCATTGCCGCCGATGGACGGTGGTATCATCAGGGCGGGGAAATCCGCCGCCCGGCGATGGTGCGGGCGTTTTCTTCACTTCTCACTCGCGATGCCGAAGGGCAGCACTGGCTGGTCACGCCGTTCGAACGGCTGTCTATCGAAGTCGACGACGCCGCCTTTATCGCCACCGACATGCAGGCCAAGAACGATGAACAGGGCCGCACCGCGCTGGCGTTCCGCCTGAACACCGACGATCTGGTCGTCTGCGGGCCTGACCATCCGATGCGGGTGGGCGGCACGGTGGATGTGCCTGCGTTCTATCTTGCCGTGCGCCACGGCACCGAGGCGCGGCTTAACCGCAGCACCTATGGCCAGTTGATCGACCATGCGCTTGCGATTGGCGGCGACGAGCTTGCGGTCGAAAGCAACGGCATACGCTTTGCGCTGGTGCCCGGCGCATGAACCTGTTCGACCGACTGACACTACTCTACGACGAGGGCCACCGCGACCCGGCACGTGACCTCTACGAAGACTGGCGTCCCTTGCCGGAAGACCCGTTGCGCCCTGCCGCCGTGCTGATCGCGGTGACCGATCGCGGCAATCACCCGGATGGCCCCGGCGTGCTGCTGATCCACCGGCCATCACATATGCGCGCCCATCCGGGGCAGGCCGCATTCCCCGGCGGCAAGATCGATCCCGGCGAAACGCCGCGCGAGGCAGCCCTGCGCGAGGCCTATGAAGAACTGGGCATCCGGCCAGAGGACGTGACCGTGATCGGCGAGACCGACCGATTTCGCACCGGCACCGGCTATGACATCACGCCAGTGCTGGCGATGATCCCGGCCGACTTGCCACTCTCGCCCAACCCTGCGGAAGTTGCCGACTGGTTCGAACCGCCGCTCGGCTTCGTGCTGGACAGCGCGCGGCATGAATGGAAATCTGCCGAGTGGAACGGACGCAGCGGGCGCTATATCGAGATCATGTGGAACCAGCATCGCATCTGGGGCGTGACCGCCGCGATCATTTCGAACCTGTCCAAGCGGATCGCCTGGCATGACTGAACGACTGCCCGAAACGGCATGGGCCAGACGCGGGGACCTTGCCGCACTGGTCGCCGCGCTCGATCCGCAAGCGCAAGGCAATTGCCGGTGGGTGGGCGGCGTGGTGCGCGACACGATCCTCGGGCTGGAACCCAAGGACATCGACATGGCAACCACCCTTGTACCCGACGAGACCGCGCGGCGCCTGACGGACGCCGGGATAAAAGTGGTGCCCACGGGGATCGCGCACGGCACCGTCACAGCGGTCCTGCCAGGCGGTCCTGTCGAGATCACGACCTTGCGCCGCGACGTCTCGACTGATGGCCGCCACGCCACTGTCGCCTTCTCGGCCGAATGGCATGACGATGCCGCCCGCCGCGATTTCACAATCAACGCGCTCTATGCCGACCCGCAGACGCTCGCGGTTTACGACTATCACGGAGGCCTTGGCGATCTGGCGGACCGCCGCGTGCGCTTCATCGGCGATGCCCGCCAGCGCATCCGCGAGGACTTCTTGCGCATCTTGCGCTACTTCCGCTTCCAGACCCGCTTCGGTTCGCTGCCGGCGGACGAAGAGGCGGAATCTGCCGTGTCGGAGCTAGCGCCGGGGCTGAAAGGCCTTTCGCGCGAGCGGGTGGGCTGGGAACTGATGAACCTGCTCGGCCTTCCCGATCCAGCACCGACCGTCAGGCGCATGGCCGAGCTTGGCGTGCTGGAGCAGATCCTGCCCGAAGCAGACCCGGCGGGGCTTGCGGCGCTCAGCGCCCTCGTAACCCATGAGCGTACTTCAGGCATCAAAGGCGATGCGCTGCGCCGTCTTGCCGCCCTCCTTCCCGCCAGCACCGCAGTGGCCGAACAGGTCGCATCGCGGCTGCGCCTGTCATTCGCGCAGCGCAAACGGCTGTCCTCATCGGCTGCGCGCGAAAGCAGCGCTGCCGATGCGCGCGCGCTTGCCTACCGCATCGGCATGGAAGAGGCGCATGACAGATTGCTTTTGAACGGTGCCGACGTTGCCCCCCTTGCCGGTTGGGATGTGCCCCGGTTTCCGCTCAAAGGCGGCGAAGTTGTCGCACGCGGGGTCAGGGCCGGACCCGAGGTTGCGCGCGTGCTGCGGGCGGTCGAGGAACGCTGGGTTACAGAGCAGTTTCCGGACGCCGCGCGAGTCTCCGCATTGCTCGATGAAATCCTGGCGCATACCAGCGCACGAGGCGATTGACGGTCATTACCGCGCTGCGCACGCCCGGCATCGGTTTGGCTCTGGCGAAATGCTTGAGCCGGTCTTCGGGGATCATGGCCAGAGCGTCACGGCTCAGAACCAGCTTGCGCGCATCGGGCACAAAATTGGTGGAATCCTGCCAGAAGCGTCGGCATGCCGTGGCATAGAACATCGGCCTCGGCACATTGCCATTGTTGGGTTGGCCTCGGTGGCGGATCCGGTAATCCCAGACCATGCAATCACCGCGCGGAACGCTGCGCCATACCGTGCCTTCCGCCGAAGCCGGAGCCCGGACCTCGCGCTGTGTCCCGGGAAGAAACTCGGTACACCCGTTCTCGTCGCCCACATCGACGAGCGGGATGGAGATCGTCAGGGCAAACGGCGGGAGGGTTCGGGCGAGGTCGCCGTCCTCGAAAAGATGCGGACTGTCGGAATGAAGCTTCTGAATATCAGATCCCGGAAAGGAGCTGATCACGCCGAACGATTCGTAGACCCAGTCGTCGTCCAGAACCTCATCCAGCAGGGACAGCAGAGCGGGGTGCTGCAGGAGGTCCATGCAGCCGCTCATCCGCCCGGCAATCGGGACAAGCCCGTTGATACGGTTGGCGCCCACCACCCACACATCTTCGGGAAGCGGCGCTTTGAGGTCGAACACGCCGGGAATGGCTTTGCGCAACGAGGCGCGAAGCGCATCGATCTGCCGCGCAGGCCAGAGTGCCTGCAGGCCAACCACACCATCGCGCAATAGAGCCAGCGCTGCCGCATCTGCCGCTTCGGCTCCGAAATGCGCGATGCCGCCGGTCACGTTACCCCTTCCACTCGCGGCGATCTTCGGCGGCGCGCAACACTTCGTAGGAGACTTGCAGCTTCTGGAACTGCTCGGCAGCCGCCTTGTCGCCGGGGCGGACATCGGGGTGGACTTCCTTGGCCTTCGTCCGCCACGCCTTTTTCACGGCGTCAAAATCGGCGTCGGGATCGAGCCCGAGCATTTCGAGCGCGCGCAATTCGTCGCGGCTGCGAGTGCCATCGCCAGAGCCGCCCCATTCGGCCCATGCCGCCTGCCGAAAACCGGACGTTTCGCCGCGCTCTTCTGCCTCGCGCTGCTCAGCCTCTTCCTTGTCGAGGCCTTCGAAATAGTTCCAGCCCTGGTTGTATTCCGCCGCATGGCGCGGGCAGAAATACCAGCGGTCCGGGTTATTCGGAGACTTGGGCGCAGGGCAATCGCCCTTCTCGTCGCAACCGGCGCGATCACACAGGCGCACCTGCGCCGCCTCGCGCGCGCCTTCATAGCCGCGCCAGCGGGGAAAGCCCCAGTCAGAAGATCGCCCGTGTCGCGCCATACGTCCTGTCAAAGCCGCACAATGCGGGAAAGGTCAAGATGGGAAGGTGGCCCGCAAATGCAAAGGCCCGGACGATTGCGCCCGGGCCTTCAGACTTTGCGAGACGGTTCAGTTTACGGTGACGGTAACCGCACGGCGGTTGCGCGCCCACGAATCCTCGTCGGACCCGATCGCCAGCGGGCGTTCCTTGCCGTAGCTGACGGTGGTCACCCGGCCCGGGTCGATGCCGAGGCTGACGAGGTAGTTCTTGGCGGCATTGGCCCGGCGTTCACCCAGCGCGATATTGTAATCGCGCGTGCCGCGTTCGTCGGCATGGCCTTCAATGGTGATCGCCTTGGACGGATAGCGGCCAAGCCACTGGGCCTGGCTTTGCAGCACGCCCTGATCGGCCGCGTCGATGTTGTAACGGTCGGTGTCGAAGTTGACCGTATCGGACATGACCGAGGCGAGGAAGTCTGCCTGACTGCCGGGAACCGGACCGGTCGGCTGCATTGGCGGGGGCGTCGTCTGCGTGGTGTTGGCAGTGCCCGGCTCGGGCGGCAGTTCCTTGGGTTTGGACGCGCAGGCGCCCAAGCTCAGCGTAAAGGCGGCAAGGCCAGCGATCATCAGCGGACGGGACATCAGGTGCTCCTTTCGGATGGGGACGAAGAGGGACGGCGCATGGTGATGTTTGCACCGCACAATGGCAAGTGACTCAATTCACCCTTTGCGATTTACGCTGTCAGGGCAGAACCGGCCCCCATGATGGGTCGGAACCATCGACCGGGGTATTGAGTTTCCGCTCGTTTCGGCCGGTGAGATCGACCTGCCAGATGCCGGTCTTGCCGCTACCGCGCTCGGTCCGGAAGAACTGGATGATGCGGCCATTGGGCGACCAGGTCGGTGCCTCATCCTGCCAACTGTCTGTCAGCAAACGCATATCTCCGCCCGACGGAGTGGTGACGCCGATGCGAAAATTGCCTGCGATGTTGGTGAAGGCGATCTGGTCGCCGCGCGGGCTCCATTCCGGCGTCGCCGCCCGACCTCCGAAAAAGCTGATGCGCTTCTGGTTCGATCCATCGGCGTTCATGACGTAGATCTGCTGCCCGCCCGAACGGTCGCTCTCGAAAACAATGCGGCTGCCATCGGGCGAGTACGATCCGCCGACATCAAGTCCCGGCGAATCGGTCAGCCGGGTGGAGGCTCCGCCGTTTACCGAAACGCGGTAGATGTCGGTGTTTCCGGCAATCGCCATCGAATAGAGAATCGACTTCCCGTCGGGCGACCAGCGCGGCGAAAAGGTAGGATTGGTGCTGGAAGTCACCAGCTTTTGCTGGCCGGTGCCGATGTTGTAGATGTAGATGCGCGGCGCGCCATTGAGGTAGCTCAGGTAGACGATCTGGCTGTAGTCGGGCGAATAGCGCGGGGTCAGTGCGGTGGCTTGCCCGTTGGTGATGAAGCGGTGGTTGGCGCCGTCCGAATCCATGATCGCCAGCTGCTTGCGGCGGCGGTCCTTCGGGCCGGTCTCCGCGATATAAGCGATCTTGCTGTCGAAAAACGGGCTTTCACCGGACAGACGCGAATAGACCATGTCTGCGCATTTGTGGGCGGCGCGGCGCCACTCCTCAGGTTTCACCACATAGCCCTGCCGCGCCAGTTCGCTGCCGAGCGCGACGTCATAGAGATAGCAGCCTACGGTCAGCTTGCCGTCGCCATTCGCCTTGACGAAGCCCTGCACCAGCATTTCGGCCGAGCGCCCGCGCCAACCGTCAAAGGCAGGCGCGGCGACTTGCGGGAAATCGATGGGGGGCAACGCATCTGGGCCGACCGGCTTGAACAACCCATTATTGCGCAGATCGTTGAAAACGACACGCGCGACGTTGCGCCCCAGAGCCTCTGTGTTTCCACCTTCGGCTGCAGTGGAGACGCTCTCGTTGGTCGGGAAAGCGGGGATGGCGATGCCGAGGTCCTGCCACTCGCTTTCGTCGGTAACCGATCCCGTGAGCCCCTCTTCTTCGGCTGCCTGGGGAACCGCGGACGACGGCACCGCCGCCTGCTGCGCCACGACCATCGCAGGGATAGTCAACAAGGTGCCTAACAGGAGAAGATCACGAAGTTTCATTGGGACAACCTCTTGTCGAACCGGAACGCCGAAATGCGCTTCCAGTTGGCATAATATTCATCGGGCAGATCGAACGGCGCAGCAAGCTGGACCGCGCGTATCGCGAGTTCGACATGCCGCTTGGCCTGCGCCTCGTTCGACGGCGTGACGCCCGTCTGGCTGACCAGACGCGGGCGACCGACAAGGCTGCCGTCGGCATTCAGCTCCCACGCCAGCACGGTAACGAGCTTGTCGACGTCCACGCCTTGCGGCCCGGTCCAGTGCGCCTTGATCTGGCGCGCAATCGCGCTGGCAAGCGATGCCTTGACCTCTGGCCCGGCAACAGCTGCGGGCGGGGTCTTGGCCGTGCCCGGTCTCGACGATCCGGGTACGCCTTGGAGGAAGTCTGTGCCGATGCGGCTGCCACCGCTGGGCGCGTCGGGCCGGCGACGCGGGCTGGCGTCTGTGGGCTTCGCCGGCGTAGCTTTGGCGGGCGTAGCCTTGGGCTGGGGCTTCGCTGGCGTGGCCTTTGGTGCTGCCGGCGCAGGCTTGGGCGGAGCGGGCTTGGGCGGGGCTGGCTTCGGCTGCGGCTGCGGCTGAGGCCTTGTCGCAGGTGTGGGCGGCGCTGGAACCGGTTTTGGCTGGGGTTTTGGCTGGGGCTGGGGCGGCGCGGGCACCGGCTTGGGCGGCTCTGGCAGCGGCTGCGGCTGCGTCACCGGTTCAGGCTGCGGCTCGCCCAGTTCCGGCGCAACGTCGGGCGCGGCCTGCGCCATCGGATCGGGCGAGGTGGACTGGTCGGAAATCTCTTCGGAGAAGGTCACTTCCATCCGCTCGGGTGGAGGCTTGACCGTCTTTCCCGGCGGCGCAAGCGACAGGACGACGAGCAGCGCGACATGGGCTGCGGCCGCAATGACCAGCCCTGCTGCTTCCTGCTTCGATAGTCCGGCTGCGGTGGGATCTCGCATCACTTTGGGCCTATTGCGGCGCGGATGAACTGTTGGTGACCAGCGAGATCGACTTGAACCCGGCAGCGTTCAACTCGCCCATCACGGCGGCAACGCGGCCCCAGTCGAGCACGCGGTCCGCGCGCAGCGTGACCAGCGGCGGCTTGGGCCCCTTGTTGAGGCTCGCGAGCCGGTCTGTCAGTTCGCCCGGCGCGAGCGGGTCCTCACCAAGAAACACAGAGCCCTGCGCATCGATGCTGACGGTAATCTGGTCCTGCTGCTGGTCGAGCGGATCGGCCTTGCTGTCAGGCAGGTCCACCGGCACGCCCGCTGCCAGCATCGGCGCGGTGACCATGAAGATGATCAGCAGCACCAGCATGACGTCGACCAGAGGGGTGACGTTGATCTCGCTCATCGCGGCGCGACCACCCCGGCCCCGCCGTCCACGGCCACCGCCGCCCCCGCCGAGAGACATCGCCACGGCTCAGGCCTCCAGTTCGCGGCTGAGCGAGGCGTGGAAGCGGTCCGAAAACCGGTAGAGCCGCGTTTCGAAGCGGTTCACGCGGTGCGAGAAGCGGTTGTAGGCGATGACCGCCGGAATGGCCGCGAACAGGCCGATCGCAGTGGCGAACAGCGCCTCCGAGATGCCGGGTGCCACGACGGCCAGCGAGGAATTCTGCTGCGCACCAATATTGAAGAAGCTGTCCATGATGCCCCAAACCGTGCCGAACAGGCCGACGAAGGGCGCGACCGAGCCGACCGTGGCGAGGAAATTGAGCCGGCTCGCCAGCGTATCGGTTTCGGTGACCACAGCGCCTTCAAGCGCGCTCGACAGGCGCTGGCGCGTACCTTCGCGGTCGATCGCCTTGCCCGAGGTGGAACGCCGCCATTCGGCCAGCGCTGCATTGACGAGGCGTGCCGAGGGCAGATCGCGGCCCTTGTTGTCTTTCTGGAACTGGTCGATGTCGCGCGCTTCCCAGAACTCGCGCTCATACTTGTCGCAGCCGCGCTGAATGCTGCCCATCTTCAGCGAAAAGCCGATGATGATCATCCATGTCCACACGCTGGCGAGCACCAGCCCCGCCATCACCGCCTGCACGACATAATCGGCATCGAGAAACAGCTTCACCGGGTTGAGCGAAGTCGGCGCGAAGGAAACGCCCTGGCTAAGCAACTCGAACGTCATGCGGATGGTAGTCCTTCAGCTTGCGATACAACGGTCTGGAATGCGGCCACCCAATCCGCCGGCTGGCGGCGCGGTCGGCCGGATGGAGCAACAAATGCCACTCGCACGCGGGCTTCGCACAGGAGCGTGTCGTCCCTGAACGCACGCTGCACGATCCGGCACGACGCAGGCGAAAGTTCGGCAACGTGGCTGCGGACGAGCACGGCGTCGTCGAGCTTGGCCGGACGCAGGAAGCGCAGATCCATCGCGCTCACGGCATAAGCGCCCTCGCCCGCCTCATGCGCGGCGCGCTGGTCGATGCCTAAAACGCGGAGCATGTCTGACCGGGCACGTTCGAACCAGCGCAAGTAATTGGCGTGATAAACCACGCCCGAGAGGTCCGTGTCTTCAAAATAGACGCGGACCGGGAACAGGTGCTCGTTTCCGTCGAAACGGCCGGAAGGCGGCTGAGGCAATGTCATTCGGGTCCGACCCTACCCTTGCCACGAGTCGTTGGGCAAGGGGTGGTTAACGCCTTAGCTGCGCAATAGCGCTTTTCAGCGCACCAACATCGGGCCGAGCGGCTGTCCGGCAAAGAGGTGCACGTGCAAGTGCGGCACTTCCTGATGGCTGTCGGTGCCAGCATTGGCGAGCAGGCGATAGCCCGGCGCAACCAGCCCGAGATCGCGGGCGACCTTGCCCACGGCCCGCACGAAGCCAGCGATCTCGGCATCGGAGGCCTTGGCCGAAAAATCGTCCCAACAGACGTACGCCCCCTTGGGAATCACCAGAACGTGGGTGGGAGCCTGCGGATTTATGTCGTGAAAGGCGAGTGCGAACTTGTCTTCATAGACCGTCTTGTTGGGGATTTCCCCGCGCAGGATCTTCGCGAAAATGTTCTGGTCATCGTAGGGAAGCGTGGCATCGACCGCCATGATCAGTTGCTCCTGCTGGCTTTTTCGGCAATTCCCGAAGTGCCTTCGCGGCGCTGCAATTCTGCCAGAACATCAGCAAGTGGCACGCCCTTGGCGGCCAGCAGCACCATCAGATGGAAGATCAGGTCCGCCGCTTCTCCGACCAGTTCATCATGGCTGCCGGCAAGCGCGGCGATGACCGTTTCGGTCCCCTCCTCGCCCACTTTCTGCGCGATCTTGGCCACGCCCTTGGCATGAAGCTTGGCGACATAGCTGGCGGTGGGATCGCCCTGAAGGCGCTGGGCTATAGTGGCTTCGAGCCGGGCGAGAATGTCGCTGTGTTCCATCGGCTCCGCATGGAACGGAGGCGCGCGGCGGTCAAGAGACCGGCGGCTTACTTGCGCCGTTTGGCGATCTGCCGGCCGACGATCAGCCCGACCAGACCCATTCCGAACAGTGCACCATCGGTGGGTTCAGGAATGGAAATGCCGCCCGCTTGCGCCATCGCAGGGGCGACAGTGGAAAGGACCGAGATGATGGCAAGGGTAACGCGAAGCACTGGGGGACGACCTGTTTTAGGCAAACCTTGCATGGCTCACCCCAAAACCCTGCCAGACCCTCCGATTCGGTATAACCCCTTACTTTGGTTGGTTAATGCCCCATTACGGGACGGCTCAGGAGACTTACGACCGCGCGGGCAATCCGGCTGCGCGCAACGCCGCGTGCGCTTCTGCAATCGAGTGCGTGCCGAAGTGGAAGATCGAGGCGGCCAGCACCGCGCTGGCATGACCCTGCGTAACGCCTGCAACCAGATGATCGAGAGTGCCGACGCCGCCGCTCGCGATCACCGGAACCGGCACCGCATCGGCAATCGCGCGGGTCAATTCAAGGTCATAGCCCTTTTGCGTGCCATCACCGTCCATCGAGGTGACGAGCAGTTCGCCCGCACCCAGTTCGGCCAGCTTGACCGCGTGGGCCAGCGCGTCAATCCCGGTGCCCTTGCGCCCGCCGTGGGTGAAGATTTCCCACTTGCCCGGACCCGTGCGTCGCGCATCGACCGATCCGACCACGCATTGCGCGCCAAACTTCTCGGCAATATCGCGCACCAGTTCGGGCCGTGCGACAGCGGCGGAATTGACCGCGACCTTGTCCGCCCCTGCCAGCAACAGCGCGCGGGCATCCTCCACCGCACGCACGCCGCCGCCGACAGTCAGCGGCATGAAGCAAACCTCGGCCGTCCGCGCGACAACGTCGAGCAGCGTGCCGCGGCCTTCGTGCGTGGCGGAAATATCGAGGAAGCAGAGTTCGTCGGCACCTGCCTTGTCATAAGCGCGGGCCTGTTCGACCGGATCGCCCGCATCGCGCAGATCGACGAAGTTCACGCCCTTGACCACGCGGCCATCGCGGACGTCGAGACAGGGGATGACGCGGACGCGGACGGTCATGGAAATTGCTCCGGGTGGCTGCACGCATCCTTCGACAGGCTCAGGATGAGCGGACTCTCACATTATCACAAAACCCCGTTCGTGCTGAGCCTGTCGAAGCACGCGCGCGGCACTTGTAGATTTCAGGCCTCGGCCATCGCAATCGCAGCGGCCAGATCGAGCCGCCCTTCGAACAGCGCCCGCCCGGTAATCACGCCCTCGATACCATCGACTTCGTGGATCTTGAGCATCCGGATATCATCCAGCCCCTTCACGCCGCCGCTGGCGATCACCGGAATGTCCACGCGGCGAGCCAGTTCCACGGTCGCCTCGATGTTCACGCCCTTGAGCAAGCCATCGCGGCCAATGTCAGTGAACAGCAGGCTGGCAACACCAGCGTCTTCGAACCGGCGGGCGAGATCGACCACTTCGACGTCGGAGACATCGGCCCAGCCTGCAGTCGCGACCATGCCGTCGCGCGCATCAACCGCGACGACGATGCCGCCGGGAAATTCCTTCGCCATGTCCTTGACGAACTGCGGGTCTTTGAGCGCTGCCGTGCCCATGACCACGCGGGACACACCGAGGTCGAACCAGCCCGAAACTGCCTCGCGCGTGCGGATGCCGCCGCCCAGCTGGACGTGGCCGGTAAACGCCTTGAGGATGCCTTCGACCGCCTCGCGGTTTTCCGCCCGGCCCGCGAACGAGCCGTCAAGATCGACCACATGCAGGAACTGCGACCCCGCCTGCGCGAAAAGCGTCGCCTGATGCGCGGGATCGTCGCCGTAAACGGTCGCGCGATCCATGTCTCCTTCGGCAAGGCGGACGACCTGGCCAGCTTTCAGGTCAATGGCGGGAAAGACGATCATGGCCCGCGCGCCTAGCAGCCGATTACGATAAACGGAAGACTTCCTTCGGCACATGCGTGACCCGGCACGCCAGATCCGCCTCGCCCGACGCGACAATGAAGCGGTCACCTGCGTCGACGATGCCGGTGGTGAACACCACGTCGCGCAAATAGAGCAGGTCTTCCAGCGGGCGCGTGAGTTCGGCGTCGGGTTCCAGCAGCGGAACGTGGCTGCCCGCGATCACCTCGGATGGGTCTTCGGCATCGAGCAGCGACCAGTAGGTGCGGTAGATGCCAACGATCTCCTTGGGCTCCACGCCATGCCACAGGCTCAACCAGCCTTTACGCCCACCCAGTTCAGTCAGGATCGGTGGCGCACCTCCGCCTATGCGCGCGGTCGCCGCGGTGCCTGCATGGGGACGGATACCCGGCTTGATATGTGGCTTCCAGTGCAGTGCATCGGGTGACCTGGCGAGGTTGATGGAGGGGCCGGATCGCCATTCGCTGCCCGGCGGATAAGCAAAGTATAGGTCACCAAGAGGCCGCGTCTGCGCCCAGTATTCACCCCGGACCAGCCCTTCGAAAATAAGCATGTCCTTGTTCTGGTGATCGAGCACGATCCCTTCGAACGTCCAGTCCAGCCCATCTGCCGAGGAATAAAGCGTGGTCGAATGGCGCTCCGGGCTGACCGAACAGGTCGTCATCAAATAGGCGCCCTCGCCCATCCGCGAAATGCGGGCGTCCTCGATGCCATAGCATTGGTGCGTGCCCTGCGGTGCGATGGCCTTGTCATAGTGGATCGCCACCACATCCAGTCCATCGGGCGACATTTCTACCGGCAGCAGCCACGATAGCGAGGTCAGCGCCATCACTCGCCACCCTCCGCCATGCAGCGTGAACTTGCGCGGATCGGCAGTGTCGGCAAGTTCCAGCGGCCAGCCATCGAGGACATAGCCGCCATCGTGCCAGCGGATCGCATGCACTCTTCCGTCATGGACAGGCTGGCGCAGCGCCTCGGCCACGCGGACCATCAGCAGGATATTCCCGTTCGGCAGCACGGTCATGCCGGGGTTGAACGTGCCCAGCACATACGTCTCGGCCCCGAAATGTCCCGCCAGCGGCGAGCGGTCGAGGTCGACCATGAAAGGGGTGAAGACGAGACGGTCGAACGGAAATGGGGTCATCGGGCTTGGCGCCTCCTTGTCGACAAAGGAAGCCGCCGCGAGGCCAAAGGGTTCCCTCAGGCTACCCCGTCAGGGTTTCCATTCGAGGAAACGCGAGAGCAGCGCGAGGCCGTAGGACTGGCTCTTTTCCGGATGGAACTGCACGCCCAGAATATTGTCGCGCGCCACGGCCGCAACGATCCCACCGCCGTGGTCGCTCATTGCCGCAATGTCCGCGCCCTCTTCCGGCACGAAGTGGTAGGAGTGCAGGAAGTAGGCTTCACCCGGCTCGATCAGTTCGGCCCCGCCAGCATGATGCATCGGCGCGACATCGTTCCAGCCCATGTGCGGCACCTTGATCGAAGGGTCTGCAGGCACGATTTCGCGCACTTCCCCGCCGATCCAGCCCAACCCGCCCGTCACGCCGTGTTCAACGCCGCGATCCGCCAGCAGTTGCATGCCCACGCAAATGCCGAGGAAAGGCGCGGCGCCCACCAGCACCCGCTCTTTCATCGCCTCGACCAGCCCCGGTACGCCTGACAGCGCGCCGATGCAGTGTCGGAACGCGCCGACGCCCGGCAGGACGATCCGGTCCGCCGTTCGCACCACGCTGGGGTCAGCCGTAACGACCACGCCCTCAGCGCCTGCCGCCTTCAGCGCATTGGCGACCGAACGCAGGTTGCCCGCGCCGTAATCGACCAGCGCCAGCGTTTCAGCCATGGTTCCCGCCTTCTGTGCCAAACCCCGTTCGTGCTGAGCCTGTCGAAGCGCGCGCGCCAGCGCGCTCGCGGCGCGCATCCTTCGACAGGCTCAGGATGAACGGGGGTCGGAAGGAAACCTTGTCAGCCACCGAGGATGCCCTTGGTTGAGGGCACGGCATCGGCCTTGCGCGGATCGATCGCCACGGCTTGGCGCATCGCGCGGGCAAAGCCCTTGTAGACGCCTTCGACAATGTGGTGGTTGTTCGAGCCGTATAGGCTTTCGATGTGCAGGGTTATTCCAGCTGCCTGAGAAATTGACTGGAACCAGTGTTCGAACAGTTCTGTGTCCATCTCGCCAAGGCGGGGCTGCGTAAACGCCACTTTCCACACCAGCACCGGGCGGCCCGAAATATCGAGCGCGACGCGGCTCAGCGCCTCGTCCATCGGCGAATAGGTGTGGCCGTAGCGGGTGATGCCCTTCTTGTCGCCCAGCGCCTGCGCGATGGCCTGGCCCAGCGCGATGGCGCTGTCCTCGGTCGTGTGGTGCTGGTCGACGTGCAGATCGCCCTTCACCCGGCATTCGATATCGATCAGCGAGTGGCGGCTGAACTGCTCGATCATGTGATCGAGAAATCCGATGCCGGTCTCCACCTTGTAGGTGCCCGTGCCGTCGAGGTTTACCGACACGGCAATGTCGGTTTCCTCGGTCTTCCGCGTGATCGATCCAGTGCGCATGAACGCGCCTATACGCCCCTCTTCTCGAGAATCAATCACCGTCCCCACTTGACCGGGGCTGCCTCCAAGGCCAGTTGTGACGGCATGAGCGATGCACCCGACAGCCTGATCCCCTATGACGAAATCGTGCAGGAGGCCCTGCGCGCCGTGGTTGGCCGGGTGCTGGGCGAAGTCGCGGCGGGCGGCGGCATGTTGCCGGGCACGCACCACTTCTACATCACCTTCAAGACTGGCGCGCCAGGCGTGGACATTCCTCAGCGTCTGCGTGAGCGCTTCCCTGACGAAATGACCATCGTCATCCAGAACAAGTTCTGGGACCTCAAGGTCGAGGCTGACCATTTCAGCGTCGGACTTTCGTTCAACCAGATTCCGTCAACCCTGGTGATCCCGTTCTCGGCGATCACCGCCTTTGTCGATCCCGCGGTGGATTTCGGCCTGCAGTTCCAGGCCGTGGTCGATGACGAGGCCGAGCCGGTCGAGCCTGCCGAAAACGATTCGCCGGAACAAGCCGACAAGCCCGCCGTTGATGGAGCCGATGACGGTTCAAACGTCGTCACCGTCGATTTCGGCAAGAAGAAATAGGGCGCGTCAGCGCCCGCAGCATTTCGAGGCAAGGGCATGGCAGGGAAGCGTAGCAAGGCAATGAATGCGGCCAAGGGCGCAATCGATAAAGTGCCGGCGCCCAGCCCCAATCCGATGACCAACCTTATACTTGCCGACGTCGCCCTGCGCGCAGGAGGCGCGCTTCTGCGTCGCGGCGTTGAAAAGGGGCTGGTCGGCAGCAAGCTCGGCGCGAAAAAGGCGGGCCGTGTAATCAAGGGTCGGTCGATGATGCAGACGCTGGTCGGGACGGCCATTGCCCGTATCGCCACGCGGTCGGTTCCCGGCGCGATCATCGTCGGCGGCGGGATGCTCGCCAAGACGCTTTATGACCGCAAGCGCACGCGCGAGGCCGAAGTGGAGGGCACTGCCGCGCTCGAAAAGCAGGCGGAGCGCGGCAAGAAGGTCTAACCTGCCAGCTTCACATCCAGCACCAGCACTTGCGGATTGTCGGCCCAGCGCAGGCCGGGAACAGGATGGGTGATGTCCCAGTTCGCCGCAAAGGCCCGGCGCGCGGAAAGATGCAGCCCCGGAACCGGCTTTGGCCAGTGCCAGAGCAATCCGCCAATCAGCGGTATCAGACCTTCCGCCCGCAACGCGTCTGGCGTGACGTCGTGCAAGTATTCTTTGCGCAGGTCCCGCAATTCCAGCACGATACGGCAGGCCCACGCGGGCATATGCAGCGCTCCTATCCACATCTCGTTGGGATCGAGAGGCGGCCTGCCCTGCCATCCCGTGCCGTCGCGGGCGCGCCGCCAGCCATCGGCAAAGACGACGAAATCCGCGCGGGCAAGGTCAGTCAGCAGTTCACTCCCATTCTGCATGCGACCCGGTGCGCAAGGTTCGCGCCCATAGATCCGCGCGCCTTGTGCCAGTTCGCCCAGACGGTGGCCCGCCGCGACCCGCAATTGTGTCTTGTGACCCTGCAGCAAGCCACGCGCCGAAGCGGGATCAAGGATCAGCGATGGCTCCACCGCGCCCTATTCGGAGGCATCGCGGCGAGGATCAAGCTCAGATTGCGTCGCCACGCCGCTTGACCGCACGCCGGACCATGCGCCACTAGCAGCCATGCCCAACACGATTCCGCACGACGACACCCTCCACCGCCGTGGCCTGATGTTCATCCTCTCCTCGCCCTCGGGCGCGGGAAAGACGACCATCGCGCGCAAGCTGCTGGCCGAGGATGACGAGATCGCGATGTCGGTTTCGGTCACGACCCGCCCGATGCGAGCAGGCGAAGTGGAGGGCAAGGACTACTACTTCGTCGACCGTGCGGAATTCGACCGCATGGTCGAAGCGGGCGAGTTCTACGAATGGGCCACCGTCTTCGGCAATTGCTACGGCACGCCCAAGGCCCAGATCCGCGACCGCCTCAAGGCAGGTGACGACGTGCTGTTCGACATCGACTGGCAGGGCACGCAGCAATTGCACCAGAAGGCGCAAGCCGATGTGGTCCGGGTGTTCATCCTGCCGCCGAGCCTTGAGGAACTGGGCCGCCGCCTGACCGGGCGCGGCACCGACGCCCCCGAAGTGATCGATGCACGCATGGCCCGCGCCCAGGCCGAGATCAGCCACTGGGACGGCTACGACTATGTCGTGATCAACGACGATGTCGAAAGCTGCTTCGAGAAAGTGCGCGAAATTCTGGCGGCTGAGCGCATGAAGCGTACCCGCCAGACCGGGCTGATCGAATTCGTGCGCGGGTTGATGCGGGGCTAGCGCCCAGACAGCCTACCCCGCGGCGACTGACGCTTGCATCGCAAGCGCAAGTCTCGCTCCTCTCCCGGATGCGGGAGGTCTTGGGCGTTGGCATGGCTTTAAGCGCGGTCAATGCCCGCTGGGATCAACAACATCCTGCGAAATCCAGCCGTTCACGATGCCGCCGTCGATTGGCAGCGGCGTGCCCACCACGTAATCGCCTGCGCGACTGGCCAGGTAGATCGCGCCGCCCGCCATGTCTTCGATAGTGCCCACGCGCCTTGACGGGATGCCCTTGGCCGAGCCTTCGGGATTTTTCGCCGCAGCCTTGTTCATTTCCGAAGGGAACGCGCCGGGACAGATACAGCTGACGACGATCTGGTCGCGGATCAGCCGCGCCGCCATGCGCTTGGTCAGGTGGATCATGGCAGCCTTGGATGCTTGATAGCTATACGTTTCCCACGGGTTAGGCCGCAATCCGTCGACCGAGGCGATGTTGATGACCTTGGCGGGTTGCTCCGTGCTGGCTGCGCCTTTCAGCAGCCCGTGCATCTTCTGCGTCAGGAAAAACGGGGTCTTGACGTTGAGATCCATGACCTTGTCCCAGCCCGCTTCGGGGAAGTCCTCGAACTCCGCTCCCCAGGCAACGCCCGCATTGTTGACGAGGATGTCGACCTTGTCCTCGCGCTCGGCGAGGTCGGCGACCAGTTTCTCGATTCCGGCAACGCTGGAAATATCCCCCGGCAGCGCGATACACTTCTCGCCCAGACGCGCAGCGGTTTCCTCAACCACGGCGGCTTTACGCGCGGTGATGTAGACGCGCGCACATCCCGCCGCAATGAAGCCCTCAGCGATCATCGCGCCAATCCCGCGCGACCCGCCAGTGACGACTGCGACGCGACCTTCGAGGCTGAACAGCTTGGTAAAATCCATATTTAAGCCCTTCAATACCCGCTAAGCTGCGCAACGCGTTCGGCGTGGTAATACTGGTCGCCCATGAATTCGGCCAACGAGCGGTCACGCTTCATGTATAGCCCGATGTCGTATTCGTCGGTCATCCCCACGCCTCCGTGCATCTGCACGCCTTCGCGGACCGAGAGGTTGCAGGCCAGCGCCGCCTTGGCCTTGGCGACCGAGACCATGAGTTCAGCCTTTTCCGAACCTCCATCGAGCAGTTGCTGTGCCTTGATCACTGCCGCCGCTGCGATTTCCAGTTCTGAATAGCAATGCGCGGCGCGGTGCTGGAGCGCCTGAAACTCGCCGATCAGCTTGCCGAACTGCTTGCGCGTCTTGAGGTAGGCGGTCGTCACATCGAACGATCCCTGTCCCACGCCGGTCAGTTCCGCCGCCGCGCCAATGCGCCCGGCGTTCAGCACCTTGTTCAGCAAAGCGCGCCCGCCATCGACGTCACCGATCACACAATCACCATCGAGTTCAACGTTGTCGAAGCGGATGTTGCTGGCCATCGCGCTGTCGACCAGCCGCAGGTTTTCATGGGAAATGCCTGCAGCGTCCTTGGGCACGGCAAACAGCGTGATGCCGTCAACATCGGAATCGCTGCCAGAAGTGCGCGCGGCCACGATGATCGCGTCCGCCGAAGCGCCCTGCACCACGAACGCCTTGTTGCCCGACAACCGGAAGCCGTTACCCGCCTTTTCAGCGCGGGCCGCGATCCGTTCGGGCCGATGCTTCGGGCCTTCGTCCACGGCCACCGCCAGAACGCTGTCACCCGCCAGCACGCCCGGAAGCCAGCGACCGCGCAAATCGTCCGACCCGTCTGAAAGCGCGGTCACGCCCATGACCGACGTGGTAAGGAACGGCGAAGGCGTGAGATTGCGCCCGATTTCCTTGAGCACGATGCCCGCCTCGACATGACCCATGGCCAGCCCGCCATCCGCTTCTGACGCGAGCATCCCGGTGAGGCCCATTTCTGCGAACTGCTTCCATAAGCCGTGGCCGAAACCGTCCTGGCAGTTGATGTCGCGGAAGTGCCGCAGCTGCTGCTTGATCCCGCCTTCGTCGGCCATGAAGCCGGTGACGGTGTCGGCCAGCATCGCCTGGTCGTCGGTGTGATACAATGGCATCGATCAGGCTCCCGGCAGGTCGAGAATGCGTTTGGCGATGACGTTCAGCATGACCTCGCTGGTGCCGCCTTCGATCGAATTGGCCTTGGTCCGCAGCCATGAGCGGGCAGGCGTGCCGCCGCTGGTACGCTCGCTGTCCCATTCGAGTGCGGTGGCCCCGCCCGCCGACATCAGCAGTTCGTGGCGGCGCTTGTTCAGTTCGGTGCCGGCATACTTCATCATGTTGGGCTGGGCGGGATGCGCCTTGCCGACCTTGGCTTCGTCGAGAAACTTCTCGCCCATGCAGCCATAAGCGAGCGCATCCACGTCAAACATCGCCAATTCTGCGCGCAAAATGGGATCTTCCAGACCATTTCGCGCCACAATTGCGCCAATCGCGTTGAGCCGGTCACCGCCGCCCGCGCCCGAAATCATCTCGCGCTCATGGCCAAGCAGGTATTTGGCCACGTCCCAGCCGCGGTTGAGGTCGCCAACGATCTGGGTCTTCGGGACCACCACATTGTCGAAGAACGTCTCGCAAAACGGCGAATTGCCGCTGATCAGCTTGATCGGCTTGGTCGTCACGCCCGGTGTCGTCATGTCGAACAGCAGGAAGCTGATGCCCTGATACTTGTTCGCCTTGTCGGTGCGGACGAGGCAGAAAATCCAGTCGGCCTTGTCGGCATAGGATGTCCAGATTTTCTGACCGTTGACGACCCAGTGGTCTCCCTGATCTTCGCCGAAGGTTTGCAGGGAAACCAGGTCCGAGCCTGAACCCGGCTCCGAATAGCCCTGGCACCAGCGGATTTCGCCGCGGGCGATCTCGCCCAGATAATGGACCTTCTGTTCCTCGGTGCCGAACTTGAGCAGTGCAGGGCCAAGCATCCAGATGCCAAAGCTCGACAGCGGCGGGCGCGCGCCGATCCGGGCGCATTCCTCGCGCCATACTTTTGCTTCGGCAGGAGACATTCCCGCACCGCCATAGGCCCTGGGCCAATCGGGCACCGTATAACCCTTGGCCACGCAGGCTTCGAGCCACGCCTTCTGAGCGGCATTCTTGAACTGGAAGTTGCGCCCGCCCCAGCAGACGTCGCCTTCATCGCGCACGGGTTCACGCATCTCGGCGGGGCAGTTCGCCTCCAGCCAGGTGCGGATTTCCTGACGGAAACTCTCAAGGTCAGACATGGTCTTGGCTCCTCTCTTAATCGCAAGGTTAAGGCGAGTTGGAAGGCTCTGGCAAGCGCAGAATTCGGGCATTCCGGCCAAGTGGTGCATGCCGTAGCGTCAACTGCACCAGCATTGACGAAGGCTTTATCGCGCCTAAGCTGACGGAAACGAAAACCGGCCAAAACGCCGCGGGAGAGAGCCATGCGATTCAACGGAAAAACGGTGGTCGTCACAGGCGCGGCGTCGGGAATCGGGCGCGCGGCGACGCTTGCCTTCGCTGCCGAGGGTGCCACGGTCTATGCCGCCGACATTGACGAAGCAGGGCTGGCGAAAACGGCGTCGGCATCCAACGGACCCATCGTCACTGCGCGCTGCGACGTAACCCGCACCGAAGACATCAAGGCGCTGATGGACCGCGCAGCGGCCGAAACCGGAGGCATCGACACCGTATTCAACAACGCGGGCGCAGGAGGCGACCGCGCGCCGATCGACGAGATCGAGCCTGAAGGCTGGGACCGCACGATGGACCTGCTGCTGCGTTCAGTCGCATTCGGCATCCGCTACGCTGTGCCGCACATGATCGGGCGCAAAGGCGCATCGTTCGTCAACACCTCCAGCATCGCAGCCATTGGTCCGGGCTATTCGCCCACCGCCTATGCCGTGGCCAAGGCAGGCGTGCTGCACCTTACCAAGCTTGCTTCCGCCGATCTGGCGAAATACCAGATCCGGGTCAACGCAGTGCAGCCAGGCTTCATCAACACCAATATCTTTACCAGATCGCTTGGCCTGACAGATGCGCTGGAGGCACAGGCCAAGGGCGCGATTGCTGCCATGTCGCAGGCGGCGCAGCCTATCGCGCGCGGCGGCCAGGCGGAAGACATCGCGCAGGCCGTGCTGTTTCTTGCCAGCGAGGCAGCGAGCTTCGTCACCGGCACCTCGCTGATCGTGGATGGCGGCATCACCATAGGCCCGCGCCACAGTTGGGACCCGGCCATGCCCGACCTGTTCGACGCCCTCCAACAGATGGCCGAAGATGGCAAGGCCTGACCCCTTAATCGAACGCTTAAATTTTCGCTTGAAAAGCCCGCTCGCCCGTTGAACACTACCGCCAAGCAAAGTTCGGGCGTGCCCCAAGGAGAGCCTCATGGATTTCGAACCCACCGATCGCCAGAAATACTGGCGCGACCGTGTCCGCCAGTTCATCGAGGGCCATGTCCGGCCGCGTGACAAGGACTACAAGGCGGAACAGGCCAAACCCGACCGCTGGAAAGTTATCCAGACGATCGAGGAAGAGAAAGCCCGCGCCAAGGCGCAAGGCATCTGGAACCTGTTCATGCCGCCGCGCAATGGCGGGCATCATCATGTCGACGAGACGTTCGAATTCGAAGGCCCCGGCCTCACCAATCTGGAATATGCGCTTTGTGCCGAGGAAATGGGCCGCGTCGGCTGGGCGAGCGAGGTGTTCAACTGCTCCGCCCCCGATACCGGCAACATGGAAGTGTTCCACCGCTATGGCACGCTGGAGCAGAAGGAGCAGTGGCTGCGCCCGCTGATGAATGGCGAGATCCGCTCGGCATTCCTGATGACGGAACCGCAGGTCGCCTCGTCCGACGCCACCAACATCGAGACGTCGATCCGGCGTGAGGGCGACGAATACGTCATCAACGGCACGAAATGGTGGTCTTCGGGCGCGGGCGATCCGCGCTGCAGGATCGCTATCGTCATGGGCAAGACCGATTTCGAGGCCAAACGCCATCAGCAGCAGTCGATGGTGCTGATGCCGCTGGACGCGCCGGGCGTGACGATCCTGCGTCACCTGCCCGTGTTCGGCTATGACGATGCACCGCACGGCCACATGGAAATCGCCATGAAAGACGTCCGCATCCCCGCATCCAACATGCTGCTGGGCGAAGGGCGCGGGTTCGAGATCGCGCAAGGGCGTCTCGGGCCGGGCCGCATCCACCACTGCATGCGCACGATCGGTGTTGCCGAAGAAGCCCTCTCGAAGATGGCCCGCCGCCTCCAGTCGCGTGTGGCCTTTGGCAAGCGCGTGTCCGAACAATCGGTATGGGAAGAGCGCATTGCACGTGCCCGTATCGATATAGACATGACCCGCCTGCTCTGCCTCAAGGCGGCTGACATGATGGACAAGGTGGGCAACAAGGCCGCAGCGCTCGAAATCGCGATGATCAAGGTGCAGGCGCCGAACATGGCGCTGCGCATTCTCGACGACGCAATTCAGGCACATGGCGGCGGCGGCGTGTCGGAGGACTTCGGGCTGGCGCAGGCCTATGCGCACATGCGGACGTTGCGCCTTGCCGATGGGCCGGATGAAGTCCACGCGCGGTCGATCGCGCGGATCGAGTTCGCCCGCCATGCCGACATGCCTCAGGGTGAGCGGGGCCTCAGCTCCGGCGATCTGGGCGTGGCGCGCTGACTGCAACCGGAGAGAGAACAATGAAAGCCGCCGTCCTCGTCAAACCGGGCAAGCCGCTGGAAATCCACGACCTGACCGTGGCCAAGCCCGGTCCGCACGAGGTGCTGATCCGCACCGCCGCCTGCGGGCTGTGCCACTCGGATCTGCACTTCATCGACGGTGCCTATCCGCACCCCCTGCCCGCCGTTCCCGGCCACGAGGCAGCAGGCATCGTCGAGGCGGTCGGCTCCGAGGTGCGCACGGTCAAGGTGGGCGACGCGGTGGTCACGTGTCTTTCCGCCTACTGCGGGCATTGCGAGTTTTGCGTGACCGGGCATTTGTCGCTGTGCCTGGGCGCAGACACGCGCCGTGGGCCGGGCGACGTGCCGCGCCTTACCCGCAGCGACGATGGCAGCGCAGTGAATCAGATGCTCAACCTCTCGGCCTTTGCCGAGCAGATGCTGGTCCACGAGCACGCCTGCGTGGCGATCAATCCGGACATGCCGCTGGACCGCGCCGCGATCATCGGCTGCGCGGTGACGACAGGCGCCGGCGCAGTGTTCAACGCGGCCAAGCTGACGCCGGGCGAGACGATCTGCGTGGTCGGCTGCGGCGGCGTCGGGCTGGCTACCGTCAATGCCGCGAAAATTGCAGGCGCAGGGCGGATCATCGCGGTCGATCCCATGCCTGAAAAGCGCGCGCTGGCAATGAAGCTGGGCGCAACCGATGCCATCGATGCCGGGCCGGATGCGGCAAAGGACATCGTCGAGATGACCAAGGGCGGCGTCCACCACGCCATCGAGGCCGTGGGCCGTCCGGCTTCGGGTGATCTTGCCGTGGCAGCGCTGCGGCGCGGGGGTACGGCCACCATTGTCGGGATGATGCCGCTGAACCACAAGGTCGGGCTTTCGGCGATGGACCTGCTTTCGGACAAGAAGCTGCAGGGCGCGCTGATGGGGCGTAACCGCTTCCCGGTGGACCTGCCGCGGCTTGTCGATTTCTATATGCGCGGATTGCTCGATCTCGACAGCATCATTGCCGAGCGCATCCCGCTTTCAGGCATCAACGAAGGCTTCGACAAGATGAAGCAGGGCCATTCCGCCCGCTCGGTCATCGTGTTCGGCGCGTGACCGAGCCGCTCGACGCCCAGACCGCGTTTACAGGCACCGTCGCTCCACATGGGGCTGACCGGCTGGACGAGGCTGCGCTCACCCGTTGGTGCAAAGCCAATGTCGACGGTTTTCAGGGACCACTGACCACCGCAAAGTTCAAGGGCGGCCAGTCCAACCCGACTTACCGCATCGACAGCCCGTCCGGCCCCTATGTCCTGCGGCGCAAACCGTTCGGCAATCTGCTGCCCTCCGCTCATGCAGTTGACCGCGAATACAAGGTGCAGGCAGGGCTGTTCGGCACCGGATTTCCGGTCGCACGGCAATATGGGCTGTGCACCGACGATGCGGTGATCGGATCGTGGTTCTACGTGATGGGCTGTGTCGATGGCCGTACGATCTGGAACGGTGCAATGCCGGGGGCGACACCCGAATTCCGGCGCGCAACCTACTTTGCTATGGTCGATACGCTGGCGGCGCTGCATCAGGTCGATGTCGCGGCTGCGGACCTTGCTGATTATGGCAAGCCTGGCAATTACTTCGGGCGGCAGGTCGAGCGCTGGACGAAGCAATACCGCCTCGCCGAGACCGAGACGATGCCTGAAATGGAGCGGTTGATCGCGTGGCTGCCCGCCACATTGCCGCAGCAGGACCGCACCAGCATCGTCCATGGTGATTTCCGCATCGACAACATGATTTTTGCCCCCGGCTCGGCAGAGGTGGTGGCGGTGCTCGATTGGGAACTGTCTACGCTGGGCGATCCGCTCGCCGATTTCACTTATCTGTGCATGGCCTGGGTGACTGACAACGAAGGCCGCTCGGGCGTGCAGGATCTTGACCACAAGGCGCTGGGAATTCCCGAACTGGACGAAATCGTCGCGCGCTATTGCGAGAAGACCGGGCGCAACGGGATTCCCGACATCGATTGGTATCTGGCGTTCAATTTCTTCCGCCTCGCCGGGATCGTGCAGGGCATCAAGAAACGCGTGATCGACGGCACCGCGTCGAGCGCCCACGCCAAGGCGACGTCGGAGCGCGTCTATCCACTGGCGGAAGCGGCATGGCGCTTCGCGCTGAAGGCTGGCGCGCGCTAGAAGCCGCACCATGTCGCGTCGGCTCAGGATTTATTTCGACGGCGGTTGCCGCCCCAACCCCGGCCCGGTCGAAGTGGCCGCGGTGGTGCGCGGCGTTACGCATATCCGCGACGATCTCGGCCACGGGAACAACGGCGATGCCGAGTGGCTGGCGCTGATCCACGCGCTCGAAATCGCGCAAAAGTTGGGTGAAACGCAGTTTGAGCTGGTGGGTGACAGCCGAAACGTGATTGCGCAGGCGACGGGGGCAGCGCGCAGCCGGTCAATGGATGACAAGGCGCATTTTGAGCGGTTCTCGGCGCTTACCGCAGCAAATCCGCCTGCGCGCATCCGCTGGATCAAGCGCACGCAGAACCTTGCGGGAATTGCGTTGGCCGCGCGGCACGGGCGGTAGCGGAGCGCCCACCCCAGCCCCTCCCGCTCGCGGGAGGGGCTGGGGGTTGATCAGGCAGCTTGCGCCTTGGTTCCGGCGCGCTCTTCATTGAGTGCTTCGGCCAGCAGGAACGCCAGTTCGATCGACTGCGCCGCGTTGAGGCGCGGGTCGCAATGGGTGTGGTAGCGGTCGGCCAGGCCTTCCTGGGTGATAGCGATGGCGCCGCCGGTGCATTCGGTGACGTCCTGTCCGGTCATCTCGATGTGGATGCCGCCCGCGTGGGTGCCCTCGGCGCGGTGGACCGCGAAGAAACCCTTCACTTCGGACAGGATGCGGTCGAACGGACGGGTCTTGTAGCCGTTGTCGGCCTTGATCACGTTGCCGTGCATCGGGTCGCACGACCAGACCACCGGATGCCCTTCGCGCTGCACCGCGCGGACGAGCTGCGGCAAGCCGGCTTCGACCTTGTCATGCCCGAAGCGGCTGATCAGGGTCATGCGTCCGGCTTCACGCCCTGGATTGAGCGTGTCGAGCATCTTGAGCAGCGCGTCGGGCGTCAGCGACGGCCCGCACTTCATGCCGATGGGATTGCCGACGCCGCGCAGGTATTCGACATGCGCCGAACCTTCGAACCGGGTGCGATCCCCGATCCACAGCATGTGCGCGCTCGTATCGTACCAGTCGCCGGTGAGCGAATCCTGCCGGGTCATCGCCTCTTCATAAGGCAGCAACAGCGCTTCATGGCTGGTGTAGAAGCTGGTTCCCTGCAGCTGCGGGACAGTGCGCGGATCGACGCCGCAGGCTTCCATGAAGTCGAGCGATTCGCCGATCTTGTCGGCCATTTCGCTGAACTTGGTTGCCCATGCGCTCTTGCCGATATGGTCGAGCGTCCACTGGTGGACCTGACGCAAGTTGGCATAGCCGCCGGTCGAAAACGCGCGCAGCAGGTTCAGCGTTGCCGCCGCCTGGCTATAGGCGCGCAGCATCCGTTCGGGATCGGGAATGCGCGATTCCGGAGTGAAATCGATGCCATTGATGTTGTCGCCAAGGTAGCTCGGCAATTCGACTCCGCCGATCACTTCAACCGGCGACGAGCGCGGCTTGGCGAACTGGCCGGCCATGCGGCCCACTTTCACCACCGGCTGCTTGCTCGCGAACGTCAGCACGACCGCCATCTGCAGCAGCACGCGGAACGTGTCGCGGATGTTGTTGGGGTGGAATTCGGCAAAGCTTTCGGCGCAGTCCCCGCCCTGCAGCAGGAAACCCTTGCCCGCAGCGACTTGGGCCAGATCGGCCTTGAGCGCGCGCGCCTCGCCGGCAAAGACCAGCGGCGGAAAGCTCGTCAGGGTCTTCTCGACCTCGTTCAGCTTTTCGGCATTCGGATAGGTCGGCAGATGCCGTCCCTCATATCCGCGCCATGATTCCGCAGTCCAGTTCTGTGCCACTTTGCCTTCCTTTCAAGAGGCGGGGCCATAAGGCGGTGGCGCAAGAATTGCAAAGGAAGCCTTGCATGCGCCGCAATCATTCGGCGCGGCCTCCGGCATAAGTGGAATCCACTAGGCCCGATAAGCGGTTGCTTGGCCTCCGGACAGGTAGGTTAACCTCGACCATCCGCTGACGGGCACGCCAGCCGTTCCGTTTCAAAGGTGGCCTCGTTAGCCATGTCCGGAAGCCTGTCCCAAGCGCCATGTTCCTTTGCCGCCGCCTCCTGTCAGCAGTCCTGCGCAATCGCTCGGGCAACATCCTGCCGCTCGCGGCAATGGCAATCTTTGCAGTGGCCGCGTTGCTTGGCGGCGCGATCGACATCAGCCGCGCCTGGCGTGCTCAGACAAAGCTTCAGGCGGCGTGCGATGCAGGCGTGCTGGCCGGGCGCAAGGCAGTGACGACCAAGGGCTTTGATTCCACCGCCAACACCCAGGCGCAAAGCTACTTCAACGCCAACTTCAACCCCGACAGGTTCGGCGCCATCGACACAACGTTCGTTGCGTCCTCGGCTGACAAGGGCGGCACGATTGACGGGCTGGCCACGACCTATCTGCCGCCGATCATGATGCAGATCTTCGGCTATGGCGACATGAAGCTGGTCAGCGACTGCACCGCATCGATGGGCGTGGGCAACAGCGATATCATGATGGTGCTCGACACCACGGGCTCGATGAACTCTCTATTGTCGGGCAGCACGCAGACCCGCATTCAGGCGCTGCGCGCGTCGATGAAGAACTTTTACGATACGGTAGAAACGGCGCTGTCGGGCACCAATGGCCGCGTGCGCTACGGCTTCGTGCCTTATAGTTCTTCGGTCAACGTCGGGCAGTTGCTGGTCGATCTGGACCCAAACTACCTCGTGGACAGTTGGACGATCCAGTCTCGCAAACCGATCTACAAATCGGTCCAGACGCTCACCGGCTATGGCACGCCGACTACTGGCTCGCCCGCGACGACGACGACCACGCCGACCTATTCATCATGGGCGAATTACGGATCGAGCACGTATCTTTCGTCTTCTGCATGCAACAATGCCAAGCCTGCAGACACGGCCTGGGCAAATAGCGGAGCTGCGACAAGCACTTCGACGACGACAATCAATGGTTCAGGCCAGCAGGTCGTCACCACAGTCACGACCCAGCCCCAGACTGCGACCTTTTACCAGTGCTCTTGGCAGATTCTTTTTTACAAGATCCAGTCACGCACCGGTTCCCGCAATTCGGTCACCACGACAATCTCGACGGCCAATCCGGTCTACACGACAACCCAGACGTTCGATAAGTGGGAATACCGGCCGGTCACTTACGACACGAGCCAGTACAAGCAGTTCCAGTCTGTCTCGACCAACACCGGCACCAATGGCGCCGCGCAATCTTCAACATGGAAAGGCTGTATCGAAGAGCGCTCGACCGTTTCCGAAGATGCCTTCACGTGGTCATCGATCACCGGATTCACCCCAGCCGGGGCTGAGGACCTCGAAATCGACGCTGCGCCCGATGGCACGAACGCCACCAAATGGGCACCGATTTGGCCCGACGTCGCCTATATCCGCACGGTGACCTACAGCGGCGTGGTCTATATGAACAGCGCGATGCCCTCACCCACCGGGCAGTTGGCGGCGTCCTATTGCCCCACCGCCGCACGCCTTCTCGGGACGATGAACAAGTCGGCCTACTATGCCTTTGCAGATTCGCTGACGCCCGAAGGCGGGACGTATCACGATATCGGCTTGGTCTGGGGGGCACGCCTCGCCTCGCCTGACGGCATGTGGTCGACCAACGTGCGCGAAGCGCCCGACAATGGCGGCGAAGTCTCGCGCCACCTGATCTTCATGACCGATGGCGAAATGGCCCCAAGCTATTCGATCCAGTCATCGTGGGGCATCGAATACCACGACCGCCGCGTTACGGACGATGGTGTGACCAACGACACCGCGCGGCACAATTCGCGCTTTCTGGCCCTATGCGATGCGGTCAAGGCCAAGGGTATCCGCATCTGGGTCATAGCCTTTGCCCAGGCCATGACCAGCCAGTTGCAAACCTGCGCCTCGGATTCGAGTGCGTTCACTGCCGCCAACGCCAGCCAGCTCGATGCCGCTTTCCAGTCGATCGCCAAGCAGGTGGGTGAACTGCGGGTGGTGCAATGACGAAGCGCTCACTCTGCTGTGACAGCGAAGGCGCAACGATCGTCGAGTTCGCAATCGTCGTGCCGTTGTTCATGGTGCTGCTGCTTGGCATCATGGACGTTGGCCAGATGGTCTACGGCAAGTCTGTTCTGGCGGGCGCGGTGCGCAAGGCCGCCCGAGAATCCTCGCTGGAAACCCGCAACACCTCGGAAGCCGATGCCATGGTGCTCGACATGATCCGTCCCGTCCTTCCGGGCGTGACCATCGCGACCACACGCAAGAGCTACTACGACTTTTCCGATATTGGGCGTCCCGAAAAATGGAACGATTCCAACAAGAATGGAAATTGCGACAACAACGAGACCTATACCGACGAAAATCGCAATGCGCAGTGGGACGAGGATGTGGGCAAGGCCGGCAGCGATGGCGGCGCGAGCGACGTGGTGGTCTACACCGTAAACGCCTCGTTCGAGCCGGCGTTCAAAGTCCCGTTCCTGCCCAAGCTCTGGAGCAACCGCACCCTGTCCTCGACAGCCGTGACCCGCAACCAGCCCTTTGCAACCCAGGCCGGATACGGCTCGAGCGCAGGAAGCTGTGCATGACCTTGAACGTTCGCCAGATCGCCGCCGTCTTGCGCAACCGAACGGCCGTTTCAACCATCGAGTTCGCACTGGTCCTGCCGGTGTTCATGATCCTGGGCATGTATGGCGCGGAAATCGCATGGATGAACGCGTCCGCACTCGAGGCTAGTCAGGTCGCGGTAGCGCTGGCCGACAATGCCTCACGCCTTGGCCAGACCGACAACAGCGGTGTGACGCCGACCATTACCGGAGCCGATATCGTCTCTGTGCTGACAGGCGCGATTGAAGAGGGGAAGAATATCGGTCTGAACGGTGATGGCCGGGTGATCCTGTCGAGCCTTGAGACGCATGCCGTGACTGGCAAGCAATACGTCCACTGGCAGCACTGCATGGGCTCGCTCAAGAAGGATTCCGCGCACGGCAAGCCCGATCTGACCGGAAGCGCGCTGTCCGCCATCGCGTCAGGCCTTGCCATCGGCAAAACGAAAATCACCGCGCCAGCAGGCTCGGCAGTCATGGTCGCCGAGGTCTGGTACAAGCACAAGGGCCTGTTCGGGACGATGTTCATCCAACCAATCACGATGCATGAAGAATCAGCCGTCATAGTGCGCGACAACCGCAATCTCACCACCGGTATCAGCAACAGCAACCCATCCACGAATTGCTGATCCCCGATCAGGGAGCAGATTTCTCCGGCACGACTTCCAACCGCCAGCTCTTGTCGCTGCGCAAGTAGCGCTGGGCCAGCGCCTGCATCCTTTCGGGCGTGGTCTGGCTGTAGTCGCTCAGGATCGTACGGATCCCTGCGATCTTGCGCGGATCGTTTGCCGCGCCTTCCAATTGGAACATGTAGAAGCCGTTGCCGGTGCTCGCCCGCGTGATGAGTTGCTTGAGCGGCTCGGTAACCCGCGCAACCTCGTCAGCACTCGGCGGGCTGGCCGCAAGGTCTGCCGCGATCTTGTCTGCCGCCGCAAAGAACGTATCGAAATCGGTCGGTCGCAATTGCACGGTCGCAGCGATGTAGCCGCCCGAGGGAAGGTCGAGCGGCCAGCTTGATCCCACTTGCGGCGCGTAGCTTGCGCCGACTTTCTCGCGCATCGCGTCAAACAGGCGGTTGTTGAAGATCTGGGCGAGGATTTCGAGCTGGCGGCTTTCGCGCACCCCCGCCTGCCCGCCGCCCGTCGGCCATGCCATGACCGCTGCGGCCTGGCCCGGATCACCGCGATGGGTCAGCACCAGCGGCTCGGTATTGTGCGCCGGGATATTGGGCGAAAGCGCGGGTGCCGTGCTGGCGGGCCGCGCCGGCAGCGCGCCGAAGGTCTTCTCCAGCGAAGCCAGCGCTTGCTCGCGGTTGAAATCGCCAAACATGTCGATCTCGATGGGGCCTTGCGCCAGCAGCGGCTCCCAAGCCTTGCGGAAGCCGTCAGGCGTTACTTTGGCCAGTTCCGCCGGATTTGGCGTGGCATAACGCGGATCGCCATCGCGCAGCAGCCAGGTCAGGTCACGCCCGAGCACGGCCATCGGCGAGGAATTATAGCTTTCGTACTGCAACTTCGACGCTGCCTTGGCGCGCAGCACGGGATTGGGGTCCCAGCGTGGCGACGCCAGCTTGGCCGCCATCAGGTAGAGTTGATCCTCCAGATCCGCAGGACGCGTATCGGCTGAAAGACGGAACGCCGTGTCGTCGATATCGAAATCAAGGCTCAGCTTGCGGCCCGTGGCCAGACGATCAAGATCGTCGCGCCCCAGCGTGCCGATGCCGCTGTCCATCAGCGCGGCTTCGCCGATTGGTCCGTAGACCGCATCCTGCGGCGCAATCGCGGAATAGCCGCCACCGAACCGTGCCTTGACGATGATCCGCCCCGGCTCTGCGTCGTTGGGCCAGAGCAGGACCTTGACCCCGTTCGACAGCTCAATCTGCTCGATCCCCAACAGCCCGATGGGGCGGGCGCTGGCAACGCTGCCCGGCGTTCCCACCGGCGGCAGGTCCGAAAACTTGAGCGTATTGGCGGCGACGCGGCTGCCCGAGGCTGCATCAACTTTCTGGGTGAGCGCCATGCGCAATGCCGCATCGTCCGCCTCGCCCGCCTTGGGGGTGATCATCAGAGGCCGGATCACCGTGCCTTGGAACAGCTTGCGCGTGCTGGCCAGCACAGCCTCGGGCTTGAACAGCGGGACCGAGTCCCTGAAGATGCCATAGACCGTGTCGGGATTGGCCACCGTCTCGCGGATATCGACGGCATTGACGACATCGTCCGCCGCCTTCGATCCGGCGATGGTCGATTGCGTTTCCACGCCGACCTTGAACGCCACTTCGAACTCGGCAACCTCGCGGTCGATCTCTGCCTGCGAGGGCGGTGTGGCGAGCGCATCGGCGATGACCGAACGCACATCGGTCACAGCGCTTTTCCAATCATCGCCCAGCGGCGTCACCGTCACGATGGTCGCATCGGCAGACCGCGAAAGCTCCTGCTTCATCTCGTCGACAGAAGCCACAAGATAACTGCCGCCGCCGCGCGCCCGGCCTTCAAGCCGGCGGTTGATCAACGCCAGCGCCAGCCGGTCAACCATCAGCCCCTGATTGTAGACAATCGTATCGTTCACCTTCGACCATGGCCGCAAGATCGCCCAGTTGACGATGCGCGGCAGGTCCGGCTCGACCAGCACCTTGGCCTCGCCCACCGGGTTCTTCGGATCGAGCCCCGCAGGCGCGACGGGCTTGCCGAAGTCGGGCTGCACCGGCTTCTTGCCCGCGGCTTTCCAGCCGCCGAACCATTGCTCGATCCGCGCGACCAGTGCTGCCGGATCGGCATCACCCGCCACCACGATCACGGTGTTGTCCGGACGGTACCACTTCGCATGGAACGCGCTGACCGCCGCCGCGTTGGCCGCCTCGAGCGTCTGCACCGTGCCGATGGGATTGCGCGAGGCGAGCAACTGGTTCTTGAAGAACAGGTCGCGCGTCTGATCAAGCACGCGCGATTGCGGGCTTGTCCGCTCGCGCATTTCGGCAAGGACGATCGGCACTTCGGTCTTTACACCATGATCGGTGAAGATCGGTGCGGTGACCATGCCCGAGAGCAGCTTGAACGTCTCGTCGAGCTTATCGCTCGTCGCATTGGGAATATCGAGCTTGTAGACCGTCTGCGTCGGGCTGGTCTCGGCATTGGTGTCGCTCCCGAAAGTTGCCCCCAGCCGCTGCCAGGTCGGGATCGTCTCACCTTCCTTGAGATATTTCGATTCGCGGAAGGTGAGGTGCTCGATCAGATGGGCATAGCCGCGCTGCGGCTCGGTCTCGTACATCGAGCCTGCATCCACCAGCACGCGGATTGAGACCTGTTCGGGCGGCACGCCGTTGTGGCGGACGGCATAGCGGATGCCGTTGGACAGGACACCGAAGGTCCAGGCCTTGTCCTGCGGAACATCCGACCCCTTGTAGAGCCATGGCACGTCAGCTTTGGCCGGGGCGCGGGCATCAAGGGGGGCCGCGCTGAGCAGCAGGAGGGGAAGGAGAAGGCCAAGGCGCCGGGCGCGCTTTTCTGGGAAATGCATTGCCCGACTATAGGTAGCCTTGGGATTAAGGACCAGTGAATAGGCCTGTTATTGCTGCCCTTGTTGTGCCCCTTGCGCCGCGCGCATCGCCTCGACTTCGGCGGATGTCTTGAAATCGACCAGTTCCACCTGGAAAACGAGGTCTGAATTCGCGGGGATTGGCCCCGAAACCTGATCTCCATAGCCAAGTGCGGCTGGCACGCAGAAGCGCCAGGTGCTGCCCTTGGTCATCATCTGCAGGCCTTCGGAAAAGCCGGGGATGACGCCTTCAACCGGGAAAGCCGCCTGCATGCCCTGATCGAACACCGCGCCGGTGGCAGTAAGGTAACCGATGTAGTTGACCAGTACGAAATCAGCCTTGGCAGGCTTTGCGCCCTCGGCAGGATTTAGCAACATCGTGCCGAGGCCGCTGGGGACAGTCGCGCTGCACAGCCGCTGGCCCGCACTGACTATCGGGTTGAGCGGCAAGGGTATCGCCTGCGCGGAAGGCACCGGCGGCTTCGCCACTTTGGCAGGCGTGGCCGCACTGACTGGCACACCGGCGGCGAGAGCGAGGAGAGGGGCGATGCGGCAAAGCGCCATGGGACTGATCGTCATGGCCCCTAGCATAAGCGCAACCGCCGCCGCGCACCATGCGCCCAAAGTTGGAATTATCCGGAAAAAACGCGGCTGCACGGCCAGAATCCACGTCTTTGATCCACTTGACCCTGCCCGTGGCGCGCCTACATGCGAATCATGTTCATCGAGACCGAAACCACGCCCAATCCCGCCACGCTCAAGTTTCTCCCCGGAGAACAGGTCATGGCATCCGGCACGCGCGAGTTCACTTCGCCCGAAGCAGCGGAAGTTTCCCCGCTTGCGCAGGCGCTGTTTGACCTCGGCGATGTGACCGGCGTGTTCTTCGGGCGCGATTTCGTTTCCGTCACCGCCGCCCCCGGCGTGGAATGGTCCAGCCTCAAGCCGCAGGTTCTTTCGCTCCTGCTCGATCACTTCGTGGCGCAGGCCCCGCTGTTCACGCCCGGCACCGCTGGCGGCATTGCGGTCCCGGCCGAAGCGGACGACGATTTCAGCGATGACCCTGCCGATGCCGACGTGATCGAACAGATCAAGGACCTGATCGAAACGCGCGTCCGCCCGGCCGTTGCCAACGATGGCGGCGACATCATCTATCGCGGATTCCGCGAAGGCGTGGTCTATCTGCAGATGCAGGGCGCCTGCTCGGGCTGCCCATCGTCGTCGGCTACGCTCAAGAACGGCATCGAGAGCCTGCTCAAGCATTACGTTCCCGAAGTCAGCGAAGTGCGCGCTGCATGACCCTGCGGGCCTGACCCGATGCGCAGGCTGGTCATCGACAGCGCAACGGAAAGTTGCTCGGTCGCGCTGATTGAAGATGGTGTCCTGATCGCAGGGGAGTGCCTGACGCTCGGACGCGGCCATGCCGAACGCCTTGTGCCGATGATTGCCGCTCTTCCCGATCAAGGCCGTGCCGACGTCATTGCCGTCGATGTCGGCCCCGGCAGTTTTACCGGCATTCGCGTCGGACTCGCCGCGGCCCGCGCGCTGGCAATGGCGTGGGGCGCGCGGCTCGAAGGCTATGAAAGCCTCGCTCTCGTAGCGGCCATGGCCAACGCCGAAAGTCCAGGTACCGCAGTCGACGTCTGCATGACCGGTGGGCACGGCGAATGGTTTTTCCAGCCGTTTGCTGCAGATGGAACACCGCTGGCTCCGCTCGTTTCCCTGCCCCCCGCCGAAGCCATCGCGCGTTCGTCCGCGCCTGTAATTGCGGGAAGCCAGAGCGCAGCAATTGCACAGGCCCGCCCGGGCACCCGGGCACTGGACCTGCGCCCCGATGCGCAGCGTCTGATGCTGCTCTCAGCTTCCGCCCTCCACGACGATCCCCGCCCCAGCTATGGCCGCGCGCCGGACGCGCGGCTGCCAACGGCTGCCTGACCTCGGCAACGATTCGACGATGAGCGCGCCTCCGCCCGACGACATCGACCGGATCATGTCCGTAATGGAATGCGCCTTTCCCCCAGCCTATGGCGAAGCGTGGAACAGGCGGCAGGTTGGCGACGCCCTGCTGGTCGGCAACTGCCGCTATGGGCTTATCGCACCGGACGGCTCGGACCATTTCGAATACGATACTGATACAGCAGGTTTTTTCTTGGGTCGGAGCGTTCTCGACGAAGAAGAACTACTCCTCTTCGCAATTGCACCAAAGTATCGTCTGAAAGGACTTGGTCATCAACTGCTCGGGCGGTTCATTTCCGAAGCGCGAGCGAGCGGCATGGCCCGCGTGTTCCTCGAAATGCGCCGCGACAACCCGGCCGGCTATCTCTACGCGGCCCATGGCTTCCGTGAAATCGGCGTGCGCCCGGCATACTACCGCACTGCGGAAGGGTACAGGATCGACGCGCTCAGTCAGGAACTGACCTTCGATCATCGCGCAAATACTTAACTAAGCTTTGCCGACCCTTTCACGGGATTCGAAAAAATTGTCGGATATGGTTGTGTCTTTCTACGCAAAACTATAAAAGGTGATCTGGATCACCAATTTAATCTTCAAATGCCAATATGCTCCAGACGAGCGCACAACAAAGGCCGGTTCGCAATGACTGATATGCAAAATGACATGCGTGAAACCCTGATCACGCTCGCTTCCGACATCGTCGCTGCTCATGTGAGCAACAACAGCGTCTCGGTCAGCGACCTGCCGACGCTGATCACCAACGTCTACACTGCGCTGGCAAATCTCGAAAAGCCTGCGCCCGTCGTCGAAGTGATGCCAGAACCTGCTGTTTCGATCCGCTCGTCGATCAAGAACGATCACATCGTCTGCCTCGAAGACGGCAAGAAGCTCAAGATGCTCAAGCGCCATCTTGCCACGCGCTACAACCTGACTCCTGATCAGTATCGCGCACGCTGGAACCTGCCGGCTGACTATCCGATGGTCGCTCCGGCCTATGCGGAAAAGCGCCGCGAACTGGCCAAGAAGATCGGCCTTGGCCGCAAGCCTGCGCCCAAGCGCGGCCGCAAGCCCGCTGCTGCCTGATCGGCACACTTGTCAGTCGCGCAATCGTATTGCGCGCTGTTGAAGATTTGGCCCGCCGCTCTATAGATCGGCGGGCCGATTTCTTTTCGCCGCAATCTTTCTGACGGAATTCCAGTGCACCAGGCCATCGACATCGAAGCCCTCTGCGCCGAACGCGGCCTGCGCATCACCGACCAGCGGCGCACGATCGCGCGCGTCCTCTCGGAAAGCGAGGACCACCCCGACGTCGAGAAACTGCACGAGCGTGCCTCCTCGATCGATCCGCGCATCTCGATCGCCACGGTCTACCGCACCGTTCGCCTGTTCGAGGAAGCGGGCATTCTCGACCGTCACGATTTCGGCGATGGCCGCGCCCGTTATGAAGCAACGCCCGAGGCGCATCACGACCACCTGATCGATGTCGAAACCGGCAAGGTCATCGAATTCGTCGACCCCGAACTCGAACAGCTCCAGCGCCAGATCGCCGAGAAGCTGGGCTATCGCCTCGTCGATCACCGCATGGAACTGTACGGCGTCAAGCTTGAACGCGACGGCTGACAGCATCGGCCACGCCGGTTATTCGCTGGCAGGGCGTTTGCGCATCGGTGCGCGGATTGCCGCCATGCTCTTGCTGTTGCTGGCCTGCGTTCCGCTCTACTATATCTGGCGCGGGTTGCGCCTGCACAATCCCTGGCCCCGCCATTTCCTCGGCGGCATCGCATGGATTGCCGGCGCCCGCGTGCGGACCTTGGGCCAGCCTGCCCCCAAAGGCGCGTTTTTCCTCGCCAACCACGTGAGTTGGCTCGACATTCCGGTTATCTCCGGCGTCACCGGCAGCGCCTTCGTCGCGCATTCGGGGCTGGCGGACCACGGCGCGCTCAAATGGCTCTGCGACATGAACGACACCGTCTTCGTCGCGCGGCATGAGCGCCGGTCGGTCCACTCCCAGGTTGAAGCGGTGCGCGCTGCGCTGAGCGATACCGGCGCGCTGACCGTCTTTCCCGAAGGCACGACGAGCGACGGCTCCGCTCTGCTGCCGTTCAAGTCGTCGCTGCTCTCTGCGCTCGATCCCCCGCCGCCCGGCATCGCCCTCCAGCCAGTCTGGCTCGACTATGGTCCGGATGTGGCCGCGATGGCGTGGGTCGGCGAAGAGCCGGGCATGGACAATTTCCTCAAGATCCTTGCACGGCGCGGCCGCCAGCCGGTCACCGTGCATTTCCTCGCGCCGCTGACGGCAGAGGAATCGGCCGGCCGCAAGACCATGGCCGCCGCCGCGCGTGCCCGCATCCTCGAAGCCATGACGCGCAACCGGTAGCCAAACGCGAGCAAATCCCGTATCGGCCCGGCCATGTCCGCGCCCACGTCCCCCAAAACCTTTCACGTCAAGAGCTTCGGCTGCCAGATGAACGTCTATGACGGCGAGCGCATGGCTGAACTGCTCGCCGCGCAGGGGATGACCGCGGTGGACAGCAACGGCAGCGCCGACCTCGTCGTGCTCAACACCTGTCACATCCGCGAAAGGGCGACCGAAAAAGTTTATTCCGACATCGGCAGGATTGCGAAAAACTGGGATGGTCCTGTCGGCACCGCCCCCATGATCGCGGTAGCGGGATGCGTGGCTCAGGCCGAGGGCGATGAAATCATGGCCCGCGCACCCAGCGTACAGGTCGTGGTTGGACCGCAATCGTACCACCACTTGCCCGAAATGGTGGCGCGCGCCGCCGCCGGTGGCCGCGCGACCGAGACCGACATGCCCGCCGAGGCCAAGTTTGCAGCCCTGCCCAAGCGCCGCAAATCGGCGCCGAGCGCATTCCTCACCGTGCAGGAAGGCTGCGACAAGTTCTGCACCTACTGCGTAGTTCCATACACACGCGGCGCTGAAATATCGCGGCCATTCAGTGACCTTGTTGAAGAGGCCAAGCTACTGGTGGCAGGCGGTGCGCGCGAGATCACACTGCTCGGCCAGAATGTGAATGCCTGGGCATCGCAGGACGACAAGGGCCGCGAGATCGGGCTTGAGGCGCTGATCCGAGCGCTCGCCGCCGAACCGGACCTGCAGCGCATCCGCTATACCACCAGCCACCCCAACGACATGACCGAGGGCCTGATCGAAGCCCACGGCGAAATCGACAAGCTGATGCCGTTCCTGCACTTGCCGGTCCAGGCAGGCAGCGACCGCGTGCTGAAAGCAATGAACCGCAGCCACAGCGCGGAGAGCTACTTACGCGTGCTCGAACGCGTTCGAGCAGTGCGTCCGGACATTGCGCTCTCAGGCGATTTCATCGTCGGATTCCCCGGCGAGACTGATGCGGAATTCGAAGAAACGCTGCAACTGGTCGATGCCGTCGGCTATGCGCAGGCGTTCAGCTTCAAGTATTCCGCCCGCCCCGGCACGCCCGCCGCAACGATGGACGATCACGTTGCCCCCGAGATCATGGACCAACGCCTGCAACGGCTTCAAGCCGCACTGCAGCGCGATTCGCTGGCGTTCAACTTGGCCAGTGTGGGCAAGCGCTGTTCGGTGCTGGTCGAACGCAAGGGCAAGCTCCCCGGTCAGTGGTTGGGCAAGTCGCCGTGGCTGCAATCGGTGCATTTCACCGCAGACCTTGCGATCGGCGATCTGGTGGACGTGGAGCTGATCGAAGCCGGGCCAAACTCGCTTTCAGGCCACCTCCTCTAAATCCCTGTGGAATAAACGGCTTCTGGCACCTTTTCGGGCTGCCCTGCCTTGCGCGCGTAACATCCGCACCTATTCTCAAGGACAGGCCCCTTACCTGAAAGGAGAGCATGGCCCGAAAACTCCCCCGCGCCCATGATGAGGCGCATCATCGCCCGGAAACACACCGCCCCGATCAACATCGGCGCGCCCGGGTCGAAGTCGAATTCGATGAACAGACCGTGCTTGGCGCCCTGTTCGGCCAGTTCGACACCAATCTCGTACTGATCGAGAACCGGTTGGGAGTTTACATATCGGCGCGCGGCAACCGCGTCCTGATCGAAGGCCCTGACGATTCCGTCGCCCGTGCCCGCGATGTGCTGAAAGGTATGCACCAGCGGCTGCTTACCGGGCAGGATCTTGATGCAGGCGCAGTCGAATCGCTGATCGCGATGAGCGTTGAGCCAACGCTGGAAGGTATCATCAGCGGCATGCCGGGCGGCGCTCCGCCAATCATGATCCGCACGCGCAAGAAGACCATCGTCCCGCGCAGCCCCACTCAGATCGAATACATGAAGGCGCTCATTTCCAATGACGTGATCTTCGCGCTAGGGCCAGCAGGCACCGGCAAGACATATGTCGCCGTGGCGCAAGCCGTCGCGCAGCTGATTTCCGGCTCGGTCCAGCGGTTGATCCTGTCGCGCCCGGCGGTGGAAGCGGGCGAGCGGCTCGGGTTCCTGCCCGGCGATATGAAGGAAAAGGTCGACCCCTATCTGCGCCCGCTTTACGATGCGCTATATGATTGCATGCCGCCCGAACAGGTCGAGCGGCGCATCGCCAGCGGCGAAATCGAAATTGCGCCGATCGCCTTCATGCGCGGCCGCACGCTGGCCGATGCTTTCGTCATTCTCGACGAGGCGCAGAACACCACGCCGATGCAGATGAAGATGTTCCTCACCCGTTTTGGCCAGAACAGCCGCATGGTGGTCTGCGGCGATCCCAAGCAGACCGACCTTCCCGGCGGCGTCACCGCGAGCGGCCTGAACGACGCGGTACAGCGCCTCGAAGGCGTTGAAGGCATCGCAACGGTGCGGTTCAACATCGCCGACGTTGTCCGCCACCCGATCGTCGGACGTATCGTCGAGGCCTACGAAGGCAAGGACGCGTGACCGCACCGATCCTTGAAATGGATATCGACCCGGTGTGGGGCGATGCAACCGACTGGGAGTCGCTGGCCAATCGGGCTGCCGAGGCGGCGGCACAGATCGTGCCCGAATTGGCGCATGACAATCTGCTGGTCAGTCTGGTCATGGCCGATGACGAGGAAGTCCACGCCTTGAACAAGCAGTGGCGCGCCAAGGACAAGCCGACCAATGTCCTGTCGTTCCCGATGCTCAGCCGCGACGAAGTGCTTCGCGCGGCAACAGATGAAGGTGCGCCGGGGATGCTGGGGGACATGATCCTGGCGCACGGCGTTTGCACGCGCGAGGCTGCGGAAAAAGGCGTGTCGGTTGAGGTTCATGCGAGCCACCTGGTTGTGCATGGGCTGCTCCATCTTGCGGGCTATGACCACGAGCTGGGCGAGGCCGAAGCGGAGGAAATGGAAAATCTGGAGCGGAAGGCGCTTGCGCTGATGGGCATCGCCGACCCATATGCGGTCGAAGACTGAACATTGGGGAGTTCCAGGTAGTGCCCGAGGGCAATGACTCCACCGGCGAGAGCCGGTCGGGAGACGCAGACAGTAGCAGTCCCGCATTATGGCGCGCGCTGTGGCGCGCGATCAGGGTCTTCTTCCGAGGACCGGACCACGACCAGTCGCTCCGCGCCCAGATCGAGGAAGCGATTGACGAGCATGAGGGCGAAACCCACCCTGCAAACGCCGGAAACGGCGATCTGGTGCCGCTTGAGCGCCAGATGCTGCGCAACCTGCTCCATTTCAGTGAACACGACGCGGACGACGTGGCGATCCCGCGCGGACAGATTATCGCCGTGCCTGCCTCGGCCACGTTCGAGGAACTGGTCGCGGCATTTGCCGAACATGGCCACAGCCGCATGCCGGTCTATGGCGAATCGCTCGACGAGATCATCGGGATGATTCACGTGAAGGACGTCTTCGTCAGCGTGGCGGGCATGACCCTTTCGGGCAAGTTGCCGCCCAAGGACTGGACCACACTGATGCGCCAGCCGCTGTTCGTGCCGCAGGCGCGGGGCGCGCTTGACGTATTGGCGGACATGCGCAGCCGCCGTACCCATCTTGCAGTGGTGATCGACGAGTATTCGGGCACCGATGGCATCATCACCATCGAGGATCTGGTCGAGGAGATAATCGGCGAGATCGAGGACGAACACGATGATGCACCAGAGGAGCTGATCCGCCGTATTGATCCTGACACATGGGAAGCCGATGCGCGGGCCGAACTTGAAGACGTCGCGGAAACGGTTGATCCCCGACTTGCGGAAGTCGAGGAAGATGTGGATACGCTCGGCGGGTTGGCGGTGGTCCTCGCAGGTGAAGTTCCGCCTGTCGGACGCGTGCTTGAACATGCCAGCGGCTGGCGGCTGGAAGTGACAGGGGGGGACGAGCGCCGCCTGACCTCCATCCGGCTTCACGCGCCGAAAACCGACGTTGTTGATGAGGAATAGGAATTACCGATGATCCGCCGCCTGCCCCCACTGCGTTCGCTCGAGGCGTTCATTCGCGTCGTGCGCGCAGGGTCGGCCAAGACGGCTGCGGCGGAGCTTGCCCTCAGCCCTTCGGCCCTGTCACGCCGGTTGGGCGCGCTGGAAGAGTTCGTCGGCAAGCCTATGTTCGAGCGCAAGCATCAGGCCTTGAAGCTGACCGAAGAAGGCCAGCAGCTTTACGATGCGGTTGCCCCGTTGATCGACGAAATGGCCGACCGGGTGGACCGCCTGATCGATACCGGCAAGGTCATGCGGCTGCGCCTGGGCGTGCTGCCGCTGTTCGGTAGCCAGCGCCTGTTCCCGCGCCTCGGCGAATTGCGCAAGCTGCACCCGCAATTGCACATCGACATCGATTCAGGCCATGCGGCCGAAACCAAGCTGGGCGATACGATCGACGCAGCCATCGTCCTGTCCGAAGGACCGGACGCGGCGCTCCATTCGGTGCGGCTCGATCACAACCGCGTCCACGCCATCACTTCGGTCGCTCTGGCCGAGGAACTGGGCGAACGCCCGGACATGGCCAAGCTTTCGAAGCAGACGTTCCTTGTCCATAACGACCTGCCGATGAGCTTCGAGGCGTGGAAGAAGGCGCTGCATCTCGAAAAGCTTGAGCCTGCCGCCATTGACCATTTCGATTCGGGCCAGTTGATTCTCGAAGCCGCCGCGCAAGGCCTCGGCATCGCGATCATGCACGACGATCACTACTTGCGCAGCCATGACCCAAGGCTCGCGCGGCTGTTCGATATCGATGTCGACAGCCCTTATTCCTACTGGTTCGTTTGCCGCCCGCGTGCGCTGCAATCCCGCCCGGTGCGCCTGTTCCATGACTGGATGCTGAAGGCCGGTCTGTGAGCGTGGCCCGCCGCCGGGTTACGGTGGTGAAAGTTCACTGCCCGGTCGCGCCTGAAACGCTGGCCGCAATGCTGGCCGGTGATGGCGGAGCGCTTGAGCGCGACCCCACTGCCGCCACCATGCTGGGTATTATCCGCGCCGACAATGCGCTGGGCGACTTCGGACTTTATCACGGCGTCACTGAAATCGGCCTGGGCTGGGAAAGCTTCACGCCCACTGCCGATGCCGAGCCGACGCTCGGCGCTGCTGGCGCAACCGCGCTTTCCCCAACCGTAATCCTCAAGACCTATGCACCAGCCGGTGCCGATATCGATGATGCTCTGGCTGCGCTTATGGCCGCGCATCCATGGGAAGTTCCGGTGGTCGAACTGACCGAGGCCGAATTACTTCTGCGCTGAACGAAAGGCGCGCAGCCCTCGGCGCGCGACGAAAGCACCGAAATCACCGTCTGGGATGACGCCAAGCCCGGCGTGCGCTGCTCGGTTGTGGCGATAGGCCTGCGCTGTGACCGTGCCCCCACCAGCGACCCGCACACGCAGGTTCAAACGTCGGTATTCCGAGCGTGCGGGGCGGTGCCGGTCCCATTCTTCATAGGCGTCAAGCAACCGCAAATGCCGCGCGGCAAAGCGAGGTCCAGCCCGGTACAGCCGTCCGGCAACCCACCCGCTCCCCGCGCACAGCACCGGATACCAGCCCTGCGGCGAGCGCACTGCAAGCAGGCGTCCGCGCACGAATGCCCGCTGTCTGCGCACAAGCAGCGGCAGGATGGCGCGCGTCAGCGCATTGTCATGATCCTGCGTGAGGGTGCCGTAAAAGAAGAACCAGCGCCCGCCCATCGGCGCTGTCAATGCGCGCAGGCAATCGCCTCGACCACGTCTTCCAGCCGCGCTGGGTCGCCCAGCGCGATGACATGGCCGTCGGAGCCTGCGTGCAGCGGATCGCCGTTCCAGTCAGCCATCGTGCCGCCCGCGCCCTCGACAATGGGGACCAGCGCCGCCCAGTCATGCAGCTTGAGTCCTGCCTCGCACACCACGTCGAGCTGTCCTGTGGCAAGCATCGCGTAATTGTAGCAATCGCCCCCCATGACCATGCGCTTATGATCCGTTTTCGCAGCCAGACCCATGAAATGCGCACCGTCGTGATCGTCAAAATAATGCGGCCCGGTGGTGGCAAGCGTCGCCTCGGACAGTTCACGGCACGGGCGCGTTCGCACTGGCTTGCCGTTAAGTGTCGTCGCCATGCCAGCCGCGCCGACCCAGCGCTCGCCGGTGATCGGCTGATCGAGCACGCCCAGCACTGGAAAACCCTCGACCAGCAGCGCGATCAGCGTGCCGAAGATCGGCCGTCCCGCAAGAAAACCCGCCGTGCCGTCGATTGGGTCGAGCACCCAGCTCCGCCCGGACGTGCCCGCTGTGGAGCCGAATTCCTCACCGATGATAGTGTCGCGTGGGACTTCGGCGGTAAGGATGCGGCGCATCACCTCCTCGGCTTCGCGGTCTGCCAGCGTAACTGGCGTGGCGTCGCCCTTCCGCTCGGCAGCAACAGTACGGAAATGCGGGCGGATTGCCGCCGCCGCCGCATCGGCAAGGCGCATGGCGAGAGCGATGTCGTTTTCAAGTTTCATGGGAATGCCTGTGCCCGCCCCCGGGGGCGGCGGTCAAGGCGCAGCCTGAGAATTTGGCGCCGAGAAATTGGCGTTGGACAGGCAGCCACGTGCAACATTAGATATGGGGTGACGATCAGCACAGACGATAATGCGCAATATCGCTAGGTCGGCTGCACTGATTGTTCAGGGGGCGCATCGATGAGTCGCAATAGCAGACCGGCGGTCGACCGGTCGATAGTCTCGCCCAATGGGGCAACCCGTGACGGTCAACCCATCTCCTATAGCCGCGCTCCTGCCCCCGATCTGGAACGCTGGGTCGGACGATTCTATGTGACCATTGTCGATATGCCGCCCGAGCGACGGCTGTCGTGTGGCCTGCTGTCCGATTTTGCCTGCGTGCGTATCCAACTGCGCGGCAAGTGGGAGGCCGAGACGGCCGATGGGGTCCAGACGTCTGAGCGCGCCGCCCTGCTGTTCGGCCCCCATTCGCGGCGCATGCCGATAGCTGTCACCGGCAGCTTTACCAGCGCGGGCGTGTTTCTGAAGCCGGGTGCATGCCACGCACTCAACGGTCCCGACGTCCATGGCCTGACCGACCGGCTGACGACGTTTGCAAATCTGGGAATGCCCGAAGAGCGCTGGTTGGGCATGTTCGATCCCGAAGCCACCCCCGAGGAGTGGACGCTGGCGATGGAAGAGGCGATGCGCAAGCTGATCGCGGACCGCGCCGTGCGCGAGCCCGAGCCGATTTCAGCGCGCGTCGAAGCGGCAGCCTTTGCCGATCCGACGGTAACCGTGGCCCAGCTCGCGCAAGATCTCGGTGTGGACCAGCGCCGCCTCGAACGCATCGTGCGGCGCGATTTCGGGATGACACCCAAGCAGGTGCTGCGCCGCGCCCGCGCGCTCGATATGGCCAGCCACTTGCGCGGCGTGGCCGATCAGGACGAGGCCGAAGCGCTCGCGCTGCGCTTTTATGACCAGAGCCACCTCATCCGCGAGTTCAGCGCCATGTTCGGAATGAGCCCGCGCCAGTTCGTCGAACAGCCGCAACCGCTGATGACTCTGGGGCTGGAAACACGCCAGACCCGGCGCCTTGAGATCATTCAGCGCCTCGCTCCGGGCGGGATCAAGCCGTGGGAATGAGCGGAGCGGTTGCACCAGCGAGGCGCGCCGCCTAGGGCAAGTCCATGGCAAGAGCTGATCGTCTCGAACGTCTCGACAAGCGCCGCTCCGAACTGGAAGCGGACTACACTGAAGCGCTGATCGAAGCGCTGCAGGTGACGGCAGCGGGCAAGTGGGGCCTGTTTGATCACAACGCCGACAAGATCATGCGCGCCGCAACCCAGCCGGTGATCGATGGCCTGCAGGATATCGCCGACCAAATCGCTGAAGCGCGCGAGACGCTGTTCATGGAACCCTTCACGCTCCACGACGAATTCATGGCCGCCCGCGGCAAGCCCGGCGCGCACGCTGTGGGCGAGCCGAAGCAGGCCCGCGCATGGCTTGAACGACTAAGGCTGACGGCAAAACCACCAGCCGCCGAGGATTAATCGAAAAGGCTCGAAACCGAGCTTTCGTCGGCAATGCGGCGCACCGCCTCACCGATCAGCGGAGCGATGGTGAGCACACGGATGCGGTCGCAGGTCGCGGTCGCCTCGGTCGGCATGATCGTGTCGGTGATCACCAGTTCCTTGAGCGCCGATCCTGCCACGCGGGCAACCGCACCGCCCGACAGCACGCCGTGGGTGATATAGGCCGAAACGCCAGCTGCGCCGGCATCGAGCAGCGCCTGCGCCGCGTTGCACAACGTGCCGCCCGAATCGATGATATCGTCGATCAGGATGCACATGCGGCCTTTCACGTCGCCGATGATGTTCATCACTTCGGACTGGCCGGGACGATCACGGCGCTTGTCGACAATGGCCAGCGGCGCATTGTTGAGGCGCTTCGCCAGAGCGCGGGCGCGGACCACGCCGCCGACGTCGGGCGAAACGACCATCAGTTCCTGCGTGCCGTAACGCGTCTGGATATCCGCCGCCATGACCGGAGCGGCGAACAGATTGTCGGTCGGGATATCGAAGAAGCCCTGGATCTGGCCTGCGTGCAGATCGACCGCAAGGACGCGGTCGGCCCCTGCGGTGGTGATCAGGTTCGACACCAGCTTGGCCGAAATCGGTGTGCGCGGACCGGGCTTCCGGTCTTGGCGGGCATAGCCGAAATAGGGGACGACTGCCGTGATGCGCTTGGCCGAGGCGCGGCGCAGCGCGTCGATGCAGATCAGCAGCTCAAGAAGATTGTCGTTTGCCGGGTAGCTGGTCGACTGGACCACGAACACGTCCTCACCGCGCACGTTCTCGTGGATTTCCACGAAAACTTCCTCGTCGGCAAAGCGGCGCACGCTGGCGTCGGTCAACGGCACTTCGAGATAAGCCGAAATGGCGCGAGCGAGCGGCAGATTTGAGTTGCCGGCCATGATCTTCATGCGTGCGATTCCCTCGGATTCGATCCCCGCCTGCGCATTAGACCATGATGACAGGTTTGCAACTCTTGCAGGCCACACCCTTTGCCGCCTAGTGAACGGACATGGCAGATACGATCCGGATCACCCTCGCCCAGCTCAATCAATCCGTGGGCGACCTTGCCGCCAACGCCGCCGCGATGCTCGCTGCGCGCGAAAAGGCGAAGGACGCCGATCTGATCGTCTTTCCCGAGTTGCAACTGATCGGCTATCCGCCTGAAGACCTGATCATGAAGCCCGCGCTGGTGCAACGCGCGGCGGCAGAATTGCAGAAGCTGGCCGAAGTGACCGCAGACGGCGGACCGGCGATGCTGGTGGGCTCGGTGTTCGTGCGTGACGGCGCGCTGCATAACGGCGTGGCGCTGCTCGAAGGCGGACGCATTGCCGCCACGCGCTTCAAGTACGAACTGCCAAATTACGGCACGTTCGACGAAAAGCGCTATTTCATGCCCGGCCCCCTGCCCGAGCCGGTGCTGTTCAAGGGCGCGATGCTGGGCCTGCCGATCTGCGAGGATATCTGGCAACCCGACGTCTGCCGTCACCTCGCCGAACTCGGCGCGGAAATCTTCATCTGCGTCAATGGAAGTCCTTACGAGATCGACAAGGACGTGCTGCGCATCGACGGTGTGGCCAAGCGCCGCGCGATCGATACCGGCATTCCGCTGGTCTACCTCAACCGCGTGGGCGGGCAGGACGAGATCGTTTTCGACGGCGCAAGCTTCGTCGTCGGCCCCGAAGGCGCACTGTGGGTGCAGATGCCTGACTGGGAAGAATCGATCATCACAACGGTGTGGACGCGCTCGGAATTCGGCACGGGCCACCGCTGGCGCTGCGAGGCGGGCGAAGTCCACGATCTCGCCGAGCATCCCGAAGACATCTATTGCGCGATGGTTCTGGCACTGCGCGATTACGTGAACAAGAACCGCTTCCCCGGCGTGGTGCTTGGGCTGTCGGGTGGGATCGATTCCGCGATCTGCGCGGCCATCGCGGTCGATGCGCTGGGCGCAGACAGGGTTTGGTGCGTGATGATGCCGAGCATCTACACCAGCCAGGAAAGCCTCGACGATGCCGAGGGCTGCGCCAAGATGCTTGGCGTGAAGCTGGATACCGTGCCGATCAATCCTGCCGTATTGGGCTTTGGTGAAATGCTCGCGCCGGTATTCGCCGGGCGCCAGCCGGACCTTACCGAGGAAAACATCCAGTCGCGCATTCGCGGCGTCACGCTGATGGCGCTCTCGAACAAGTTCGGGCCGATGCTGGTGACCACCGGCAACAAGAGCGAGATGAGCGTCGGCTACGCCACGATCTATGGCGACATGAACGGCGGGTACAATCCGCTGAAGGACGCCTACAAAACCACCGTGTTCGCCCTGTCGACCTGGCGCAACATCAAGCGCCCGAAGATCGGACTTGGTCCGGACGGCCCGGTCATGCCCGAACGGATCATCACCAAGCCTCCCAGCGCCGAACTGCGCCCCGACCAGAAGGATTCGGATTCGCTGCCGCCTTATGATGTTCTCGATGCGATCCTGCTCGGCCTTGTCGAGCATGAGCAGAGCGTTGACCAGATCGTGGCGGAAGGGTTCGACCGCGCCACCGTGGTCAGGGTAGAGCGGCTGCTCCATGTGGCCGAATACAAGCGGCGGCAAGCGCCGCCGGGGGTAAAGCTGGGCGCGCGCAACTACGGACGTGACCGTCGCTACCCGATGACCCACGGTTTCCGCACCGGCTGACCTTATTGCGAACGATTCGCATTGACCGCTCCGAGCAATCGCCCTAACTTGCGAATCGTTCGCAGGAAAGGTTTTCGCGATGCCCTCAGGCCATTCAAACACCCGTTTTTCCGCGCTGATAGACAGCCTTGCCCGCCCACAGGATGTGCGCGCCCTGACCTTGACCGGGTTGCACATGACCATGGCAATGCGGCTCTGCGCCATGTTCGACGCGGCCGCGTGCGATCCCGTGCCCGACCTCGCCCGGCGCTACCACAGCATTGAGGCAGCCTGCGCAGTCCACGGCCTCGTCCAGACCATCAAGCGCGTCTGGCCCGAACCGTTCATGGTCAATCGGCCATGCTGCCTGTCCATGACGCCTGACGAGGCAACCCTCTCGGCGCTTGTCCGCAAAGCACTGTCTGCCGACCGCGCGGGCTTTTCCGATGTCGCTGATGGGTTCGTGCGAGCCGACCGGCATGCTGCGCTTTTTGAAGCGACGGTTCATGCGGTAGCACTGCTCCCTTCCCCTTGAACGCCCTTTCCCTGAGACTGGCACCGCGTTAGGGCGGGCGCCATGACCACGGTAACCCGCTTCGCCCCCTCGCCCACCGGAAAGCTGCACGTCGGCAATGTGCGCACCGCGCTGCACAACTGGCTGCTGGCAAAGAAGACCGGCGGCAAGTTCCTGCTGCGGATCGACGATACCGATGCCGAGCGCAGCCGCGAGGAATTTGTCGAAGCGATCCGCGCCGACCTCAAGTGGCTGGGACTGCTCCCCGACGGCGAAGAGCGGCAATCGGCGCGCTTTGCGATCTACGAAGCCGAATTTGCGCGTCTGGTCGAGGCCGGGCGGCTCTATCGTTGCTACGAGACTTCACAGGAACTGGACCTCAAGCGCAAGGTGCTGCTGGGGCGCGGACTGCCGCCGATCTATGACCGGTCGGGCCTGAAGCTGACCGAGGCCGAACATGACGCGAAGGCAGTGGCGGGCGAGAAACCGCACTGGCGCTTCCTGCTCGACCATGACCAGCCAATCACTTGGGATGACGGCATTCGTGGCCCCCAGAACTTCGATCCGCGCCAGATGTCCGACCCGGTCGTGCGCCGTGCCGACGGATCGTGGCTCTACATGCTGCCCTCGGCGATTGACGACATCGCGATGGGCGTGACCGACGTGCTGCGCGGCGAAGACCACGTTTCGAACACCGCCACCCAAATCCAGATGTTCACCGCGCTGGGGGCCGAGCCGCCGCGTTTTGCGCATGAGGCACTGCTGACCGGGAGCGAGGGCAAGCTGTCCAAGCGGTTGGGCGCGCTTGGCATGGCAGATTTCCGCAAACAGGGTATCGAGCCCGAAGCCATCGTCGCGCTGCTGGCGCGTCTGGGAACGTCGGACCCGGTCGATGCGACGCTGGATGCCGATGCACTGGCGGCCAGCTTCGATCTGTCGCGTTTCGGGCGTGCGCCTGCGCGGTTTGACGAGGCGGACTTGCACCGCGTCAACGCCCAGGTCGTGCACCGGCTGCCGTTTGCCCGCGTGGCGCATCTGCTGCCCGGCGGCATGGGAGAAGCGGCGTGGGAAGCGATCCGCCCCAACCTTGCCCATATCGACGAGGCTGCGGGCTGGTGGCAGGTGGTGACCGGGCCGATCGCCACGCCCGAGTTCGAGAAAGAAACGCGCGCTTTTCTAGCAGAGGCTGCGAACGTCGCAGCGGCGCTCGACTGGAGCGCCGATCCGTGGCGCGCATTGACCGGAGCGCTCAAGGACAGGACCGGGCGCAAGGGCAAGGCGCTGTTCCTGCCGCTGCGCCAGGCGCTTACCGGACAGGACCACGGCCCCGAAATGGCGGCGCTGCTTCCCTTGATTGCGCAAGATGAGGCAGTGCGCCGCCTTCAAGGCTGATTTATTCGACCGTCACCGACTTCGCCAGATTGCGCGGTTGATCGACGTCGGTGCCCTTGGCCACGGCGACATGATAGGCGAGCAATTGCACCGGGACGGCATAGACCAGAGGCGCGATCAGCGGGTGGACCTTGGGCATCTCGATCGTGGCTAGGCAGCCCTCGCCCGCTTCGGCGATGCCTTCGGCGTCGGAAATCAGCACGACCTTGCCGCCGCGCGCACGAACTTCCTGCATGTTCGAAACGGTTTTCTCGAACAGTGGGCCTGATGGGGCGAGCACGATCACCGGGACCAGTTCGTCGATCAGGGCGATAGGCCCGTGCTTCATCTCGCCGCTGGCATAGCCCTCGGCGTGAATGTAGCTGATTTCCTTGAGCTTGAGCGCGCCTTCCAATGCCAGCGGATAGTCCGCACCGCGCCCGAGATAGAGCACATCGCGCGCGGGCGCGATCAGGTGGGCCATGCCGGCGATCTCGTCATCATGCGCCAGCGCGGCATTAAGCGCGGCAGGCACTTCGACGAGATGTTCGACAATCGCCGCCTCTTCGGCGCGGTTCATCCGGCCGCGCTTGACCGCAAGGTGCGCGGCCAGTGCGGCCAGCACGGCAAGCTGGCAGGTGAAGGCCTTGGTCGAGGCAACGCCGATTTCCGGGCCGGCGTGGGTAGGCAGAAGCAGGTCCGCCTCGCGTGCCATGGTGCTGGTGGGGACGTTGACGACGACCGCGATGGTCTGCCCCGCCGCCTTGCAGTGGCGCAGCGCGGCCAGCGTGTCCGCCGTCTCGCCGCTCTGCGAGATGAACAGCGAAAGGCCGCCGGGTTCCAGAACGGGATCGCGGTAGCGGAATTCCGATGCCACATCGATGTCGACTGGCAGGCGCGCGAACTGTTCGAACCAGTACTTGGCGACCATCGCGGCATAGAAACTGGTGCCGCACGCCACGATGGTGACGCGGTTGATGCTGGCGAGATCGAAGTCGATCTGTGGCAACGCCACGGTCTGCTCAACCCGGCGCAAGTAAGAACGCAGGGTTTGCGCGACGACCACCGGCTGCTCGAAGATTTCCTTCTGCATGAAGTGGCGGTACTTGCCCTTCTCGATCGCGGCGGCGGTCGCGCCCGAGGCGACGATGGGGCGCGTCACCACGTTATCGTCCACGTCGAAGATCTGCGCGCCTTCGCGGGTGATGATCACCCAGTCGCCCTCTTCGAGATAGGTGATGCGCTGGGTGAGCGGCGCGAGCGCCAGCGCGTCGGAGCCTAGATAGGTCTCGCCCTCGCCATAGCCCACCACCAGTGGCGAGCCGAGGCGGGCGCCGATCAGCATGTCGTCATGCGCGCGGAAGGCGATGGCGAGCGCGAAGGCCCCGCGCAACTGCGGCAGCACGGCCTTGACCGCGTCCTGTGGGCTGAGGCCCGCTTCGACCTGTTCGGAGACGAGGTGGGCGACGACTTCGGTGTCGGTTTCGCTCTCGAACGTGCGGCCGCGCGCGATCAGGGCTTCGCGCAGCGGCTTGAAATTCTCGATGATGCCGTTGTGGACCAGCGCGACGTGTTCGGTGGCATGGGGGTGGGCGTTGCTGGTGGTCGGCGCGCCGTGGGTGGCCCAGCGGGTGTGGGCGATGCCGATCAGCCCTTGCGCGGGATTGCGCGCGAGTTCGATCACCAGGTTGTTCAGCTTGCCCTCGGCGCGGCGGCGAATGAGCTGACCGCCATCGACGGTGCAGACGCCCGCGCTGTCATAGCCGCGATATTCCATGCGGCGCAGGCCATCGACCAGCCGGTCCGCCACCTGTTCCTTGCCGACAATTCCGATAATTCCGCACATGGGTGTCGCTTGATCCTGAAGAAGCCGTTTCGCACGCTATCGCACGAAGAGGTTGGGATTGTCTTTCCATTCGCCAGCGAGGGGCGGTTTGTCCAGCGGCGATTCCCGGATAGATCCGTTCAGGTTCAAGCGGGTTTGGCTGAAGGAGGTTTACACGGTTTACACAGTCCAGAGGAAGAAACCGGGAGCCCCGTCTGGCGGTTCGGACGCCCCTGCCCGCGTTTGGCGAAAGGCGCATGAATGCAGGGTGGATGGGGGGCTGGGCCATGCGGCTGACCCTGCCTTATTCGCGGGTCTGTAGGAAAATGGTTTGTTGCCAGACGGCATCCACACACCCCGCTCCTGCGGAACACATGCCGCCGCTGCCGGTTGCCTGTGATGTAACCCCACGCAGGAGCGCAAGATGAGCATTTTCAGCAAGATCATGGACGCCATTTCATGGAAGGGCACGCGGCCCACCCAGACCGGCCAGACGCCCAAGCCTGCGCCTGCGGCCATTGCACCGGCAGGGACCGCCGCTCCTGCGCCGAACGTCCCCGCCTCCGCCCCGCCAGCGCCCGCACCAGCCGCGCCGGTCGATGTGGAAGCCAACCTGACCGAGATGGCGCAAGGCAAGGACCTCAACTGGCGCACCTCGATTGTCGACCTGATGAAGCTGCTCGGCATCGATTCCAGCCTCGCCAACCGCAAGGAACTCGCGCAGGAACTGGGCTATACCGGCACGCTCGATGGTTCCGCCGAGATGAACATCTGGCTGCACAAGGCGACCATGCGCAAGCTGGCCGAAAACGGCGGCAAGGTTCCTGCTGATCTGACGGATTGAGGATTGGCGCGCGGGGCGGCGGGTGCGCTGCCCCCGCGTTCCGATCAGCGCAGGAGTTCACTCACCAGCGAGGGCTTCTTCGCGATCATCGCCAGCAGCACTTGCGCCGGGCCGGTCGGGCGGCGGCGGCCATGTTCCCAGTTGAGTAGCGTGCCCTTGGCAACGCCGATACTCCGCGCGAACGCGCCCTGCGACAGGCCAGTGCTGGCCCGGATCGCGGCGACATCAACGGCGGGCGCTTCGACCTGATGGACCACGGCGCGGGTCTTCTCGCCACGCGCGAAAGCCAGCGCTTCATTCAGGCCGTCCATCACGCTGTTATAAACTTTGCTCATGATCTGGCTCCGTATGTTGCGAGCAGTTCCTTGCTCAACGCGACTGCCGCCGCCTGTTCAGTTCTGGTCAGGTTCGCCTTCTCGTTCTTGGCGAAGACCGTCAGCAGAAACAGCGGCATCGTATCGCCACCGAACACGTAGAGTGTGCGATAGCCGCCGCTCTTGCCGCCGCCCTCTCTCGCGATGCGGACCTTGCGCAGCCCACCGCCGAGCGCGATACCGGCCTCAGGGTTTGCCGCCAGAAAGCTGACGATCTCGCCTCGCTCCTCATCCGACATGATTGTTCTGGCGCGCTTGATGAACGACGCCAGTTCGACAACGGTAAGGAGGCGCTCCATATGGCTTAGCTATACACCAGCAACGTATAAGTCAATGACGTATAGATGCAAAGGCTGGATTCTGCGCTTGGGGCGCACCGTCAGACTGAATCCCGACGGCCTTTTTTGGTTCGCGCGGAGGAGCGGAGGCGGTTTGAATCGACAAATGCGGCCGACGTCCAGTTGATAGAATGTATCTTCCCCGAAATTCTCGCGGAATTCTATTGTTTATTCAGTCCCTCTGATTCACCGTCCAATATGGCGGGATCGAGCACTGACAATGTGAGGGCCGCTTGGCACCAAAATACATATTTTGAAAAATCCTTTTCGTCCGGCTTCGGCTCAAACAAACTCACACTGACTTTACACAAGAAAGAACCGTTGCCATCAGCTCTGACCATATTCATAGTCCACCAGCCGTCTGGAAACTTCAGAATTATAGTGGATGTCTGCGGAGCCATCTGCGGAGGCATAAACGAAGGTTTTCCATGTTCCTTCACAAACTCTAGATTTAGGTTCACAATGTCGGCCATTACGACATTTCCATTGGTCTTTCGGAACAATTCGGACTTGAGCTTATCCGCAGGCAAGTTAGGCAACGAAAATGTGCGAGCTAACGCAAATTTTGGAGCTTCAGATGTGCCACCTTTTTCGGCTGCGAAAGCAGGCGTAACTGATGCTAAGGCGAGGGCGAAGATTAGAAAATTTGCGCGCAAAAGTTATCCTATCCATAAATTCTGCATGGACAATTTGTACAGTCAATTTTGCACACTATTTGCTGAGGCTCAAACTGAAGCCCTTCGAAGACGCTCGCAAATCCCAAACAGCGGAACACTCGGGTCGCACAAAACCCTCACCCCTTCTTCTTCTTCATCGCGTCATGAAACCGATCCGCCCAGCCCGGCTTGACCAGTTGTTCCGCGCGCACCATGCGCAATTCGCCATCGCCCACATCGCGTGACACCGCACTGCCTGCTGCCACGATGGCATCCGCCCCGATCTTGACCGGGGCGATCAGGGCACTGTTCGAGCCGATGAAAGCGCGTTCGCCGATTATGGTCTTGTGCTTGAAGTAGCCGTCGTAGTTGCAGGTGATCGTGCCTGCGCCGATGTTGGCGCCTGCGCCGACGTCTGCGTCGCCGAGGTAGGTGAGGTGGTTGGCCTTGGCGCCCTTGTGCAGGACCGCGTTCTTGATCTCGACGAAGTTGCCGACCTTGGCATTTTCCTCCAGCACCGCGCCGGGGCGCAGGCGGGCGTAGGGTCCGATCTGGACGCCCTCTGCCAGCGTGGCGCCCTCGAGGTGGCTGAAGGCGTGGATCACGACGTTGTTTGCCACGGTCACGCCGGGGCCGAAGACGACGTTGGGCTCGATAGTGACGTCGCGCCCGATCTGCGTGTCCCAGGCGAACCATACGGTTTCGGGCGCGATCAGGCTGGCACCGTCGGCCATGGCCTGTGCGCGGCGGCGCTGTTGCCAGCGATGTTCGGCTTCGGCCAGTTCGGCGCGCGAGTTGATCCCAGCGACTTCGTCGGCGTCGTCCGTCACCACGACGGCACAGGTGCGGCCATCGGCGATGGCGATGTTGACCACGTCGGGCAGGTAGTATTCGCCGCTCGCGTTATCGTTGCCGACGCGGGCGAGCAGGCCGAACAAGTCTGCGCTGCGCACGGCCATCAGGCCTGAATTGCAGATGTTGCAGGCGCGCTCATCGGCAGTCGCGTCCTTGTGCTCGACCATCTTCACGATCCGGTCACCCTCTGCGATCACGCGGCCATATTGCAGCGGGTTTTCGGGCGCGAAGGCGAGGACCACGGCGGCGGGGCTGTCGGCTTCGTGGAGGCGATTGAGCATCGCCTGCATGGTGGCGGTGCGCACGAAGGGCACGTCGCCATAGAGGATCAGCACATCGCCAGCGAAGCCGGCGAGCGCGGCTTCGGCCTGCTGGACGGCGTGGGCGGTGCCGTGCTGCGGATCCTGCACGGCGATGGTGGCGCGGGTGCCCAGCGCCTTTTCGAGCTGTTCGCGGCCGTGGCCTGCGACGACGACCTGCCTTGCGGGCGCGAGCGCCTCGGCGCTGGCCAGGAGGTGCATCAGCATGGGCCGCCCGGCGATGGGGTGGAGAACCTTGTGCAGGTCGCTCTTCATGCGGGTGCCTTTTCCGGCGGCGAGGACGATAGTGGCTACTGGTGTCGTGTCGGTCATGCGCGCATCCTTGCCAGACAATTCTTGCGCTTTCCAGAACGGGAGGCCAGTTGACGCCCCGATGGCACAATTTCCTTTTGATGTGGTCGGGTTCGACCTTGATGGCACCTTGCTGGATACCAGCCGCGACCTTGGGCACGCGCTCAACCATGCGATGACATTGGCGGGGCGGGCGCCTGTGCCGCTGGACGATGTGGCGCGGCATATCGGCGGCGGCGCGGCGCAGATGCTGCGATCGGCGCTGACGGAATCGGGCGGGGTGGACGAGGCGGCTTTTGACGGGCTGCAGGCGGAGCTGGTGCGGTTCTATGGGGAGAACATTGCCGCGCACTCCGCGCTGTTTCCGGGCGGAGCGGCGATGCTCGATGCTCTGGAAGCGCGCGGGGTGAAGCTGGCGGTGGCGACCAACAAGAAGGAGCATCTGGCGGTGCGGCTGTTCGAGGAACTGGGGCTGGCGCACCGCTTTGCCGCGATCATCGGCGGCGATACGCTGGGGCCGGGCACGGCCAAGCCCCGCCCCGATATGCTCCGGGCGATGACCCTGCGCTGCGGCGGCGGGCGCGCGGCATTCGTGGGGGATACGACGTTCGACGTGGGCGCGGCGCGCGCGGCGGGGCTGCCGGTGGTGGCGGTGCGGTTCGGGTTCTGTGATCTGCCCCCGGATGAACTGGGGGCGGATGCGGTGGTGGATCACTTCGACGATCTGGTGTGCGCGCTGGAGCGGTTGGGGTAAATTCCTCCTCCGTTCGTGTCGAGCGTAGTCGAGACACTTTCGCGCGGTGTCTCGACTACGCTCGACACGAACGGGACTGGTCGCGAAGTTCAGGCCACCGCAATCAGTTCCGCCGCTGCCGGGCCAGTTTCGAGCAGGTCGATCAGCCCGCGTTCCTCGCGCGTCAGCCAGCGCGTGGCGCGCGGCAAGCGCAGAGAAGCGCGCCATGTCTCCTGATCGTCCACCAGTGCGAGCACGGCGGGGTGGACGTAGCTTTTGCGGGCGATGGCGGGGGTGTTGCCGAGGTGCTCCGACACTTGCTCCAGCAGCGCCTTGAGCGGCAGCTTCTCGCGCGCTTCGGCGAGCAGGCCGAAGGCGAGCGCGCTGGCGCGCCATGTGCGGAAGTGCTTGGCGGTAAAGTCGTCGCCCATCGTCTCGCGCAGCCATGCGTTCACTTCGCCAGAGCCAACCGGGCAAGCCTCGCCGCTGTCGTCGAGGTACTGGAACAAGTGCTGGCCGGGCAGGTCCTGCATCTTCCTGACAAAGCGGGCGAGGCTGCGGTCAGTGATGCGCATTTCGCGCTCCTTGCCCGACTTGGCGCGAAAGCGCAGACGCAAGACCTGCCCCCTCACTTCGGCGTGACGCATGCGCAGGGTGGTTGCGCCGAAGCTCTTGTTGGCGCGGACATAGGCCTCGTTGCCGATGCGGATGCCGCCGCCGTCGAGCAGGCGGACGACTCCCGCTATGCAGCGCTCGCGGGTGAGGCGCGGGGCTGCGAGGTCTTCCTCCACGCGCTTCCGCACGAGCGGCAGGAGGCGGCCGAAGGCGGCGCAGCGGTCGAACTTCTCGCCTTCACGCGCGCTGCGGAAGTGGGGGTGGTAGCGGTATTGCTTGCGGCCCCTGGCGTCGATGCCGGTGGCAAGGATGTGGCCATTGGGTGCGGGGCAATACCAGGTTTCGCAGTAGGCGGGTGGCAGAGCGATGGCATTCAGGCGGTCGATCTCGGCGCGGTCGTTGATGCGCTGGCCGGTGGGATCGAAATAGGTCCAGCCCTTGCCGCTGCGGCGACGGGTGACGCCGGGCAGGCTGTCGTCGACGAAGACCAGTCCGGGGTTGTGCGAAGCGGCTTTGCTTTCCATGTTGGAGCGAACGGGCGATGCCCCCTTGCGGTTCCGCCACCATCGCTTCAATATAGTATGTAACACTAACGAATTTCATCGAAGGAGCAGGCCATGTCCGAAGAGTACGTTCCCCCCAAGGTGTGGACCTGGGACAAGGCCAATGGTGGCGCCTTTGCCAGCGTGAACCGTCCGATTGCCGGGCCGACGAGCGAGAAGGAGCTTCCCGTAGGCAAGCACCCGTTCCAGGTCTATTCGTTGGGCACGCCCAATGGCCAGAAAGCGACGATCATGCTGGAAGAGCTGCTCCAGCTCGGCTTTGCGGAAGCCGAATATGACGCCTGGCTGATCAAGATCTTCGAGGGTGACCAGTTTTCGAGCGGATTCGTGGACATCAACCCCAACTCCAAGATCCCGGCGATGGTCGACCGCTCCGGGCCTGAACCCTTCCGCGTGTTCGAATCGGGCGCGATCCTGATGCATCTCGCCGAGAAGTTCGGTGTGCTGCTTCCGACATCGGGCGCCGCGCGCGCCGAGTGCCTTTCGTGGCTGTTCTGGCAGGTCGGCAGCGCGCCGTTCATCGGCGGCGGGTTCGGGCACTTCTACAACTACGCGCCGATCAAGATCGAATATGCGATCGACCGCTATGCGATGGAAACCAAGCGCCTGTTCGACGTGGCCAACCGCCAGCTCGCCAAGACCCGCTACCTTGCAGGCGACGACTATACCATCGCGGATCTGGCGACCTACACCTGGTTCGGCAACATCTATCGCGGCGAGGCCTATGGCGAGGCGGCGGCTTTCCTGTCGATGCATGAATACGAGCATGTCGGTCGCTGGGTGGGCGAAATCGACGCTCGTCCCGGCGTGCTGCGCGGGCGGCTGGTGAACTCGCAGAAGGGCATTGCCGAACGCCACGACGCGAGCGATTTCGACGTTCTCCCGCCTGAATCACTGAAGGGTATCGTCAAGGGCTTCTGACCGAAAACGGGGGGCGGGATAATTGGCCAGATCCATGCCCCTGCCCCCTTTTCATCCGCGCAAGGCACGCTATAAGCGCGCCTCCTGATGGGGCGTCGCCAAGTGGTAAGGCAGCGGCTTTTGATGCCGCCATTCGCAGGTTCGAATCCTGCCGCCCCAGCCAGCAGGACTTTCTTGCTTCAATCGTTCAGTGACTGCCGCCCTTGGGCCCGGCGATTCATGAAGGCTGCCATCAGCGGCGTCACGACGACGGGGCCGATCCAGTCGGCCCATTGATCGGGCTTGGGCCAGATACGCAAGTCGAAGGTGCCCCACCATGGGAGGTTGGCGCGCAGACCTTGGCCGTATTGTTCAATCCAGCGGTATTCGGCCTGCGCGATTTCGCGGCCGATGAAGTAGCCAGAGGCGAGCGCTGCGCCTGCCCACCAGTTGCGGGTGGTGAGGCCGACTGCCGCCTGAATGACGAGGGCGACGAGCGCGTGTTCGATGAGGTTCATGTCCAGTCCCGCATTTCCATCGGGATGGGTTTGACTGCGCTGGCGCCCGCACACAAGAAAAAGCCCCCTCTTCCCGAAGGAAGAGAGGGCAGTTGTCATGCGTCGTGAGTAATCGGATCAGAACGCCATCGTGGCCGAAACCAGCACGCGCGATCCGGCGATCGAAGAGCCGTCCTTGGTCGAGGAGAAATTCGGTGTGAGATAGGCGGATTCGGTGGTGCTGATGTTGGTATCGACATAGCTGACGCCGAGCGTGACCGGGCCGAGCACGTAGTCTGCGCCGAGCATCCAGTCGACGTATTCACCGGTCGGCGAAACCGAGGTTCCTTGAGGGCCGAGGCCTTCGTTGCCACCCTTGGTGTAGCCGACATGGGCCTTGAGCGTCAGCGGGGTGTCGGGGATGCCGGCAGCAACGTCGGTCCAGACGTAGACGTTGTCCGCCTTGGCGCCGGGGTTGTCATAGACGCCAGTCACGGCCGAGGCGCCCGAGTTGTACCACTGGCCAAGCGCTTCCTGCTCGGGCGCATAAGCGACGCCGACCAGAACGCTGGCAGGGCCTGCGGTGCCCGAAAGCTTGACGTAAGGCTCGGCGAAGTCGGTCTTGTCGAGGCCGCCCGGATACATGTACCAGGTCAGGCCGACATCGACGGTCAGTCCGCTGATTTCGGTCTTGTAGCCGCCATAGATGTCGAGTTCCATGTTCGAGCCGAGGAACGTGCCCCAGCCAGCGAGGTTCGAACCCCACGTGCCAACATAGACACCGCTTTCGTGGGACACGGTGGCGCCTGCCTGAACAGCCATTTCCTTGTCGGTCATCGAGATGCCGCGGAAACGATAGTCGGAAACGAGCGCGGCGCTGCCCGAGACGGTGATCGGGCCGGACTCTTCTTCCTGCGCGAAGGCGGGGGTCGCGGCGGTGGCGATGGCAATGGCAGCCACAGCTGCGGCCAGACGGATCTTCATACGGAACGCTCCCTGTAAAGGTTATCACGTTCCACCTGCGTCTGCCGTGCAGGGCTTCTCGGAGGAGCTCTGTCAGGGCAGAGGCTGTTTTCTAGCGCGTCATGTTGTCCATAGTTTTGCCCGTTCGTTACGAAGTGTTTCTCTTGCTGCAGTGCAGCAGGGGTTTGGGCAAAAAGATGCCGGGCAGGCCGCGATGGGGATCAAGGCCTGCCCGGCAGTGGGGCTGGATTCGTATCAGGGGTGGGGTCAGGCCGCGTGGGCAAGTGTCCTGATGACGGAATCCGGGCCGGTTACCGTGACGTGGTCACCCCGTTGGCGACGGCGGACAAGCCATTCGTTGAGCATTTCCGCGGTTGTGTGATCGATCACGTGGACGCGGTCGAGATCTACGTGAACCGGACGCGCCGGAGGAAGCTGCTCAAGCGCATTGGTCAGGCGATTGAGACCAATGAAAGTGGCGGCCCCTTCAAGCTGCAACCGAACCGTTTCGCCCGCGGGCTTTTCGCCAACGCGGAAGCCGAGATTTCGCACATGCGGCAGGACTTCCACAGCGGAGAGGGCAAGGCCGACGAGCACGCCAGTGAGCAGATCGGTAGTCACGACCAACACGAACGTCACCGCCCAGATCAGCGCGGGCAGGATGCCGTGAACGCGGAACAGGTGGCTGACATGCTTGAGGCTGACCAGCTTCCAGCCGGTGACCACGAGCACGCCGCCGAGGGCAGCCATCGGCACCTCGCGCAGGAGCCACGGCAACAAGGCGACGAAGCCGAGGATCCAGATGCCGTGCAGAACCGCGGACAGGCGCGTCATGGCGCCGGCCTGGACGTTGGCAGACGAGCGCACGATCACGCCGGTCATCGGCAGGGCGTTGAACACGCCGCAGAGCAAGTTGCCCACACCCTGCGCGCGCAGTTCCTTGTTGTAATCGGTGCGCACACCGTCGTGCATGCGGTCAACCGCCGCAGCCGAGAGCAGCGTTTCGGCGCTGGCGATGAACGCGATGGCCAAGGCCGAGAGCAGAAGCGATGCATTGCCGAGCACGCCGAATGCTCCGCCCTCGAGGGGCGTAAAGGCGGCTGCGATCGAATCCGGAACGGAAATGCGCGCAACTTCGAGTCCGGCGACCGAAGCGACGATGGTTGCAGCCAGCACGCCGAGCAGCGCGCCGGGCAGGAGGCCGAGGCGGGCAGGCTTGACCTTTTCCCATACGATCATCGTGCCGATGGTGAGCAGGCCGAGCATGAGCGCAAGTTCGGTCGAGCGCAGATCGAACGGGGTCAGACCGAGGACGCGCGCGGGCATCATGGCAAGGTTCTCGACCCCGCTCGACATCGGCTTGGCGTCAAACAGGATGTGGAACTGGCCGATCACGATCAGCGCGCCGATGCCGGCAAGCATGCCGTGGACCACCGCCGGGGAAATGGCTCGGAACACGCCGCCCAATTTGGCAACGCCCGCCACGAACTGGAGTGCGCCCGCAAGGACGAGGACCGGACCAAGCGCCGAAAGGCCGTTGTCGCGGACGAATTCGAAGACGATGACGGCAAGACCGGCGGCGGGACCGCTGACCTGCAGCGGCGAGCCTGCGAGAAGGCCGACGACAATGCCGCCGATGATCCCGGTGACAAGACCCTTTTCAGGGGGGACGCCCGAAGCAATCGCGATGCCCATGCACAAGGGCATGGCGACGAGGAAGACGACGATCGACGCGGTGAAATCACGCGCGAAAAAGCGGAAAGCGCCAGCCCTTCCCGCTTCCTGCGCCGCCGCTGGGGTGGCGGTAGTCATTCAGCAGCCTCGGCATAATAAGGTTCGCTGGCGGCGCGCGTCTGCGCGGGCAGCGCAACGGGAAGTGGCCGATCTTCGCGCAGCGGGGTGAACTGGCCGGTATCGCCATCGAGGCCGAGCACCATTCCAGCAGAAATATCGACGAACCAGCCGTGGAGCGCCATCTCGCCGCGCGCAATGGCTGCGGCAACAGACGGGTGCGTGCGCAAGTGCGCGATCTGGGCAATGATGTTCTGCAGGCTGACTGCGCGGACGCGCTCGTCGCCGTGGAGATGCGGCGAACAGCTCGAGATGACGTGCTCTGCCGCTGCGCCATGGCGCAGCCACGCGACGACGTTCGGCATGCCTTCAGGAGCCTCGGGCGCGGAAAGCGCCTTCATCGCGCCGCAGTCGCTGTGGCCGCAGACGATGATGTCGCGCACGCCGAGCGCGACGACCGCGTATTCGACCGTTGAGGACACGCCGCCATTCATCGTGGAATAGGAAGGGACCATATTGCCGGCATTGCGGCAAACGAAGAGCTCGCCGGGTTCTGCCTGCATGATCTGTTCGGGCACGATGCGCGAATCGGCGCAGGAAATCATCAGCGCCTTGGGGGACTGACCCTCTGTCGAGAGTTTGCCGAACAGTTCGCGGCTATCGGGGAATGTGGTCTTTTCGAAGCTGAAGACACGGCCGAGGAGTTCGTTCACGAGTGTCATCCTTTCCAGATACGGAGCGGTTGACCGCGGCGCAGTTGCCGCGATTGCGAACAAAGGTAGGGCTTGTGCTTTTCCTCAATCGGGCAGGCTTGTAACGAAATATTTCTTGTATTTCAGTCCATCGCGCAGGGAAGGCGAACGGTCACGCAGAGTCCGCCGCCCTCGCAGTTACGCAAATGCAGCATGCCATTTTCGAGTGCGATCGCCCGGTCGACGATGGGTAGGCCCAACCCCATTCCAGGCGTGTCGCGGCTGCGCGCGGTATCGAGCCGGACAAACGGCTGGAGGACATCGTCAAGCCGGTCGACCGGAATGCCGGGTCCGTCGTCCTCGAAATCAATTTGGGCCATGTCACCATCGCGCCTGATGGTTACCCGGACATTTCCGGCGTAATGCAGCGCGTTCTCGAGGAGATTGGCGAAAGCCCGGCGGACAGACACCGGCCGCGCCATGATCTCTAGGCTTTCGAGGCCGTGGAAAGTGGCATCGTGCCCCTCATCGGACGCCGAATCCACGAGAGTCTGCACCATGACCGCGACGTCGATCCGTTCAGGCGGAATGCGCGACCCTCCCGTCTCGACAAAGGCCTGGAGCGATTCCAGCATGTGCCGCATTTCGCCAAGATCATCGGACATGTCGCCCGCTGTCTCGGTGTCCAGCCCCGCGCGCTCGATACGCAATTGCATGCGCGAGAGCGGGGTGCGCAGATCGTGGCCGATGGCGAGCATCGACTGCGTGCGGTCGGTCATCGACTGATGGATGCGGCGTTGCATCAGATTGAAGGCACGGATCAGTTCGCGCACTTCGCCGGTGCCCTGCTCTGCCACCGGAACCGGTGGCCCGGCGCCGACCTTGCGCGTGGCCCGCACCAGTGACCCGAGCGGTGCCAGTGTGGCCCGGAACAGCACCCAGGCCAGCACCACCAGCACCAGCGTGGGCAGCATCAGGGTGACGATGCGGCCCGCGTTGAGCGTCCACGCGTCGCTGGCATAAGTCTGGAATTGCAGCACGCTGCGGTCGCTGAGAAGGACGGACCCGACGATATTGCCCGAAGACCCGAGCGCTTTGAGATGCAATTGCAGGTCGGCGTGATCGAGATCGCTGGCTACGTCGAGGATCTGCTCGCGCATGCCACCGAGCGTTACTGTGCCGTTTGGCCGCGTGCCCTTCTCGCGCCATTCGAAGGCGAACCGCGGCGTGCTGAGATCGCGGGCGATGCGGGCGCGGTCAGCCAATGGTGTGCGCTCTATCGCCCGGGCAGCGATAACGAGATGCTCCGCTACGCGCGCCGCATCGTCCTCACGCAAGGCGAAACGGCTGGCGCGGTCGAACAGCAGGGTGTTGGCGGCAAAATCCACGCCCGCGACCAGCAGCAGGATCGCCAGCAGCCGCTCGGGCAGACCAAACCGCCGGAACAGGGTCAAGCGCGTTCCACCTCGGCGCGGAACATATAGCCCACGCCGCGCACCGTGACGATCGGCGCCTTGCCGCCCGCAGCGGTCAACTTGCGGCGCAAGCGGCTGACCAGTACGTCGACGCTGCGATCCGAACTGTCGCCCAGACGCGTGCGCGACAATTCGATCAGGCGTTCGCGTCCGAGAACGCGCTGAGGCTGGCCGATGAAGGTGGCGAGCAGATCAAATTCCGCACCGGTGAGATCTACCATGGCCCCGCTTGGCGAATGAAGCTCGCGCCGGGCCATCGAGACGCTCCAGCCATCGAAGCGGATGTCCCCGCTGCGAGAGCCGGTTTCGCCTGCGCTGTCGCTGCCGGCAAGCGTCTGGCGGCGCAACACAGCACCGATCCGGGCAACGAGTTCGCGCGTGCTGAACGGCTTTGGCAGGTAATCGTCTGCCCCGAGTTCAAGCCCGAGAACGCGATCTTCCTCGCTGCCGCGTGCGCTGATGAAGATGATCGGAACGTCGCTCTGCCGGCGCAGACGGCGGAACAGTTCAATCCCGCTGGTGCCGGGCAGCATGATGTCGAGGACGACAAGATCGGCTGGTTCGCTTTCTAGCGCGACCCACATTTCGGCGCCGGTTGCGGCCGTGCGAACGACATAGCCGTTCTCGCGCAAGGCACGCGCCGTCAGCGTGCGAAGCGGGCCGTCGTCTTCCACCAGGACTATAGAGGGAGATTGCATGCGTTTCCGGTGTGGTTGCGGCGCCGGTGCAGAGATAGGGTTCTCGCGCTCGGCTGCCAAGGTGCGATGATCAGGAAGGGGTGTTGCCGGTGCTACCATGCACCTCGACCAGGCCTGAAATGCGGGATGCCGGGATGTGAGCCGCTACCGCATTGCCATGACTGTCTTCGAAGCGCACGCGCAACTTCGCCTGGCCGTGTTGCGGCCATGCTGCAGCCAGATCCTTCATGGCGGCGTCGGTGAGATGCAGGGTCAGGCGCGCGTGGAGATTGCAGGTTCCGCCGATGCTGTCGGGGCCGGGGCAATCTTCCTCCCACTGCGACACCGGTTTGACCGGCACCACGTGGCTGCGTCCGGCAACGTCGAGGGTCGCAGTCCGGAAATCGAGATGCGCGCCTTCATAGACGACTTCATGCTCGATCATCCCTGCGGGCGTGTTTTCTGCCGCCACTGCAGGGCTGGCTGATACGAGTGCAAGTGCCGCCCCGGCAAGGAGGGGGGACAGCACGCCGGGGCGACGAATGCGCATCAGGCTTCGTCCGCCTGGCGGGCCGCTTCGGCACGCTGCTGCGCGGCCTTGCGTGCCTTTTCGTTGAAGCAGCCGATGCTCTTTGTCGGATCGGGATGGCAGACGATGCGAGCGGCAGCGGCCTGCTTCGGTGCAGCATCGCGGGCGGATTTGTGCGGGAGGCACTTATTGGGCCGTCCTGGTGCTGCGGCACAGGTCACACTGTAAGGAGCATCGACGACAGATGTTGCAGGTGCAGCGCTGAGCGCTGCGGCGAAGAGGGAAACGAGGATCATGAAACGGGCTCCGGAACGGTTGGTCGGTACCCGCAGAATTGGTCATCCCGTTTTGCGCATCATGGGCGCTGGCGTGACAAAATGTTGCTGCGTTGCAAAAAGATTGGGCAAAAAGATGGGAAGCGCGCTGCTCAGGCCGCGCCAAACTGGCTGAGGTCGAGCGTCTCGCTGGGTCCGAGCCACATCACATGGGCGGTATGATCGGCAAGATCGTTCCCGCTGTTGCCATGGGCGAAGACCGTGAAACGCCCGCGATGGGCCATTATCCATTCCAGCGCCTCACCGATCCGCGCCGCAGGGACCGTCATCTGGCAGGAGCCGCGCGGATGCGGGCCGACAGGACGGATGTGGACCCGGCCCATCGCTACGCCGAGTGCCTCCTTCATTGCGGCGCACAGAGCACCGGCTTCCTCGGCTTCGTCCGGGTCGAAATAGAAATGGGCGTGATAGTCGGCGAAATGGATCATGCCCCGGTCTTGCCCGACGCCCGGCCACTGTTCAATCGGCAAGACACACATTCGGACATGCGCGTTTCGGTCGGAGAATTTCCGCTTTCTCGGGTTTGCATCAGGAGAGAAACTGGCATTAAGCCTTGGACCATGGTCTAACAGCATGGGCACGGTGCACTGCGGTAGAACAGGTGCGCCAAGAGCAGATCTGAACGTAGAATCGAAACAGGAGAGCCTGAAATGGGCGAGGCAGTCTATCCGGTCCCCGCTGAGTGGGCACAGAACGCGCTGGTTGACGAAGCGGGTTATAACGCGATGTATCGCCAGTCGGCCGAAAATCCGGAAGCCTTCTGGGCCGACCATGGCAAGCGCCTCGAATGGATCAAGCCCTATACCAAGGCCAAGAACACCTCGTTCAATGAATCCGATTTCGGCATCCGCTGGTTCGAGGACGGCACGCTCAACCTCTCGGCCAACTGCCTTGACCGCCATCTGGAAACACGCGGCGATGCCGTGGCGATCATGTGGGAGCCCGATGGCCTGACCGAACCCCACCGCGAGATCACTTACCGCCAGTTGCACGAAGACGTCTGCCGTTTTGCCAACCTGCTCAAATCCAGGGGCGTGAAGCGCGGCGAACGTGTCACGCTCTACCTGCCGATGGTGCCCGAGGCAGCCGTCGCGATGCTTGCCTGCGCGCGGATCGGCGCCATCCATTCGATCGTCTTTGCAGGGTTCAGCCCCGATGCGCTCGCAGGCCGCATCACCGATTGCGACAGCCGCATCGTCCTCACCACCGATGAGGGCCTGCGCGGCGGGCGCAAGGTGCCGCTGAAGGCCAATGTCGATGAAGCGCTCAAGCAGTGCCCCGGCGTCGACACCGTGATCATGCTGCGCCGAACAGGCGCGGACGTCGGCTTCACCGAAGGCCGCGACATAGATTGGGCCAGCGCCGCTGCCGAGCAGTCTGCCGAATGCCCTCCTGAGGAAATGGGCGCGGAAGACCCGCTGTTCATCCTCTACACCTCCGGCTCCACCGGCAAGCCCAAGGGCGTGCTGCACACCACCGGCGGCTATGCGGTCTGGGCCTCGATGACGCACGAATACGTGTTCGATTACCGGCCCGGCCAGATCTACTGGTGCGCGGCGGACATCGGCTGGGTAACCGGCCATTCCTACGTCGTTTACGGCCCGCTGATGAACGGCGCGACGACCGTGATGTTCGAAGGCGTCCCCAACTTTCCCGACGCAAGCCGGTTCTGGCAGGTCGTCGACAAGTTCAAGGTCGAAATCTTCTACGGCGCTCCTACAGCCTTGCGCGCGCTGATGCGCGAAGGCGACGACTGGGTGAAGCGCACAAGCCGCGCCTCGCTCCGCCTGCTGGGATCGGTGGGCGAGCCGATCAATCCCGAGGCGTGGGAATGGTATCACAAGGTGGTAGGCGACAGCCGCTGCCCGATTGTGGACACATGGTGGCAGACCGAAACCGGGGGCGCGATGATCACCCCGCTGCCGGGCGCCACCGCGCTCAAGCCCGGCTCCGCCTCACGCCCGTTCTTCGGGGTAAAGCCTGCGCTGGTCGATAATGACGGCACACTCCTTGAAGGCGCGACAGACGGCTGCCTTGTCATCACCGACTCATGGCCCGGCCAGATGCGCACCGTCTGGGGCGATCACGAACGCTTCTTCCAGACCTACTTCAGCACGTTCAAGGGCATGTACTTCACCGGCGACGGCTGCCGCCGTGACGAGGACGGCTATTACTGGATCACCGGCCGCATCGACGACGTTATCAACGTCTCGGGTCACCGCATGGGCACCGCCGAAATTGAAAGCGCGCTTGTCGCCCATAGCAAGGTCGCCGAAGCCGCCGTCGTCGGCATGCCGCACGACATCAAGGGACAGGGCATCTACGCTTTCGTCACCTGCAATGCCGAGATCGAGCCCGACGACGCCCTGCGCAAGGAACTGATCGCATGGGTCCGCCACGAAATCGGCCCGATCGCCACACCCGACGTGATCCAGTTCGCCCCCGGCCTGCCCAAGACCCGCTCGGGCAAGATCATGCGCCGCATCCTGCGCAAGATCGGCGAGAACGACGTGTCGAACCTGGGCGATACCTCGACGTTGGCCGACCCCGGCGTAGTGGA